>JAMCQI010000022.1 GCA_023381515.1 Chloroflexota bacterium
ATCCGCGTTACGCGCGGATGAGTTCGTTCAACGATCTGCCCGGTCCGCATCGCGCCGCCCTCCAGCGGTTGATCGAGGAATCCGCGCGTTGGCACGACGCGGCGACGGCCGAGGAGTTGATTCACCGCGCGCGCCAGCGCGGGCGACTTGCCCAGATTGAGAAACATGAACATGCACGAACGCGTCCCGCGTGGCAAGTCGGGTCGGAATTCAATTACGTCGCACATCTCGCGCGTGAGACGACGCTGCACACGCAGGCGGAAGCGGCGCTCTTCACCGTGCCGTATCGTTTTCAGGAATACCTGCGCCTGTGCCTGGAGACGAACGAGCGGATTATCTTCTGGGTGCAGCGTCCGCGCTTTGCCATAAACCGTATTGCGAGAATGGGCGGGCGGAAATTGCGCGATGGGCTGCTTGTTGTCACCGATCAGCAGTGTCTATGGATGGTTGATCCCGTCACGCCGACGGTCGCCTTAGGGGGCGGCTTTGGTTACATGGCGCGTACCATCCCACCTGAATGGGTCGCAGACGCGGTGCTCCAAGAGAATCCTGATTGTGTCACGCTCCGGGTCGTCAGCGTCAATCGAATCGGCGCGCGCAGTGATTTCCAAATCGAGTTTCCGCCTGCCGCACGCGCCGAACTCGCGCAAGTCCAGCGGTTGCTCTGTGGATTCAGGCCGCGTCCCGCCGACTGCCGCCTGCGGCGCGTAAGCGTACCCGAGCCGGTCAAAATTCAGCTCGACGATCCGATGGAACGCGATCACGCGCAGACAGTCGCCGTGGTCGAGGAATTGCAGTCCAAGCTCTCGGCTCGATTGAACGGCGAGACCATTTTCGCCCAGGCGTTTCTGCCGGCGTGGTCGGAAGGTGGAGCGCAACTACTGACGATCACGGACCACCGGATCATTTTCAACGCGTTGCGCGCACGGCAACCGATCGCGTTCGAGTTGGATGCTCTCGTCGCCGCCGAGATCTGCTACTCAGTTCTAGGTTCGTGGTTTCGCGTGGATTTCTCGGACGCCAAGCCTCTGAAAATCTCCGTACCGATCACGATGTTCAAAGGATTCAACACGTGCTGGCGCATGCTGCGACAGATGAGTATCCGCGCCGACTCACGCGGGCCGATTTCAGCTACCCCAGGTGATGTATGACTCGCATCATCCTCGTCCGCCACGGACAAACCGAATGGAATCGCGTGGAACGGTTTCGCGGACGCGCCGACGTGCTGCTGAACGAAATAGGACTCTTTCAAGCAGAAGCGACCGGACAACACATCGCGGCGCGTTGGCATCCCGTCGCCGTGTACTCCGGCCCGCTCTCACGGGCGATGAAGACCGCGGAACACATCGCCAATCAATTCGGCTTGCCAGTGCGTGTCCACGCTGGTTTGGCGGATATCGATTACGGCGAATGGCAAGGGCTGACTCCTGAAGAGGTAAAAGAGCGCTGGCCCGACGTGCACGAAGCATGGTATGACAGGCCCCACCAAGCGCACATTCCCGGCGGCGAAACGCTCGGAGATCTGAGAGCGCGCGGAATGGCGATGGTGCATGAACTGTCCGCGCAGCACGCGGGACAAACGATCGTCCTCGTCGGGCACACGGTGATCAATCGGATCATCCTCCTGGGCGTATTGGGATTGGGAAACGAGCGCTTTTGGAGAATCAAACAGGACACGTGTGCCATCAACGTTTTTGACGTAGAGGACGGAGATTTCACGCTGATCTCGCTCAACGATACGTGTCATCTTCGGACGGATTGAACGCAGGGTCATTCCAAGCCGCATAGTAGATCTCACTGCTCTTCGCCGGGGGCCGATCGGCTAATCTAGACGCAAAGGACGCGAAATCTCGAGGCAGATTTGCTTGACTTGGCGCGTGCATTGGTTTACAATAGAGTGGTGAACTGAACATGCGATGAAGATCGCAGTGCGATGAAGATCGCGCTGCAATAACGTTCACAGTGCGATGAAGCTCGCAATAACCGCCGGCAATTGCCGGCTGATAGCCTCTACAGATTGGTCTTCTGTAGAGGTTTTTTCGTCTAGAATCTCCTCTTTTCTGCTCGTTTCTTGAGTGGCGTACTGGCAGTCGGTAGCTGTGGAGGGAGGTGAACTTATGGACCGTCCTCAGTTGATTGAGACCGCTCCGCCCGATGAGACAACGCTCCGAGCCTGGGAGGAGATGCGCGTGCAGATCTTGCATGATCTGCAAGAGGGGGGAGAGGTCGCCGACAGCACGGTGGATGCAATCGCAGATTTGGTGGTCCGATTTGACTTTTTGCGCTTGAGACGTCCGATGTCCCGACCCTTGGCCGCGTGACTCGGACCAGAGTGCGGGCGGATGGCGTAGCCCAAGTTACCCTCTCTTTTTTGGGCAAGACCCGAATCGAGACACTGATAGAGACCGGAACCAAATACTGCAAACCACCGAACCACGCAGTGATCGCTTGTCGAATTGCTCCGGAGGTTCGGCGGCGGTTTTGCGCGCCCGCGACTAGATTCGCAATATGTTCCGAGGTAAGTCGAATCAAGTCCGATTGTCAATCCCGAGATGAAGCATTGGGAGCGCAGTAAGAGCGTCGCATGATTCTGAGCGGGTGCCTCGCCCGTACGGGGGAAGCTCTGCGGGAGGTCAACCGGACGTCGAATTGAAAGCGGGCCTCCAGGAACAAGACCACTTTCGACCGGTTGTCGTCGATGGCGCCTTTTTCGGCATGCGAACAAATCAATAACGCACGTGGAGGTCGTGGAATTGCAGACAACCATCAGTCAGGTTCAGGCGCGCGAGATCTTGGACTCGCGTGGCAACCCCACCGTCGAGGTACAAGTACGGCTTGAAGGGGGCGTGCGGGCGCGAGCGGCTGTGCCATCGGGCGCCTCGACTGGTGTGCATGAAGCGCTGGAGCTGCGTGACGGTGACAAAGGGCGCTACAGTGGAAAGGGCGTGCTCAAGGCGGTGGCGCACGTGAACAACGAGATCGCAGCGGCAGTCGTCGGCATGGACGCATTCGACGTCCACGCCAATTGGCAAGGAACTGACCTGCAGGAATTCATGATCGCTCCGGTCGGCGCGCCGAGTTTCCGCGAAGCGCTGCGTTGGGGGAGCGAGACGTATCAAGCGCTGAAGAGCGTGCTCAAGAGCGGCGGCTATTCCACCGGCGTGGGCGATGAGGGGGGCTTTGCGCCGGCCCTGAAGGCGAATCACCAAGCCGTCGAACTGATCCTGCAGGCGATCGAGAAGGCGGGGTTCAAGCCGGGAGAAGGAATCGCCATCGCGATCGACCCCGCGTCAAGCGGGTTTTACGAAGACGGTAAATACAACTTGCGGACCGAAAAGCGTCAAGTGACTTCGGCGCAAATGGTCGAGCTGTACGCCGATTGGGTGAAAAAGTATCCGATCATGGTCCTGGAGGATGGTCTGGCAGAGGACGATTGGGACGGATGGAAACTGCTCAATCAGACCCTGGGGAACAAGATCGAGCTCGTCGGGGACGATCTGTTCGTAACCAACGTTCAGAGGCTCGCTCGGGGAATTGCCGACGACGTCGCGAACGCGGTGCTGATCAAGCTAAACCAGATTGGCACGCTGACCGAAATGGCCGCGGCGATCGAAATGGCGCGCAAAGCCGGCTGGGGCGCCATGGTGTCGCACCGCAGTGGTGAGACAGCGGACAGCTTCATCGCCGACCTGACCGTAGCGATGGGCACCGGACATCTGAAAACTGGCGCGCCTTGCCGCGGCGAGCGCGTAGAGAAGTACAATCAGTTGATGCGCATCGAAGAGGAACTCGGCGATGCGGCCACTTTTGCGGGACGCAAGGCATTCGTGCGGTAAATAGCGAGGGGAAAAATCCATTTCCGTCCCGCCGGTCCTCTATTTCAGGCGGGTACTTTCTTCACTTTTTGTCGAGCAACTTTGACCAAGACGCGTAATGCCTCGTTGACCGACTCCGAATCAAGAAAGGCTTGGGCTACGTCGGGCGAGAGGATGACAACGTTAGTACCTTCTGCGAAGCGTTTCGCATACTTGCCGCGCACGCCCTTGCTGAAATCGTATTCGTCCAGCATGTCTGGGTCACGTCTAGTTTTAACTACTTTCTTCATATTTCTTCCTTTCTCTTGGTGCCGCGATACACGCGCTGATAATACGGATGTTATCCCCGCGTATTGTGTGAACGACTACTAACAAACGTCCTTGCACAGATTGCCCGATAATAACGTAGCGGTCTTCATCTTCCGAGTTGTTCAACCACTTTGTCTACCAGTGTATTCATTTTGACCTCCTGCAAACTATCTTACCAGCGACTGCGAGGGGAGTCAATGTGGAATGAGCGGAATGTCTGCAGACGTGGAGCACACCGCAACGGCGGACGAATTGAAAGCATCTTCCAATCGCGCGCCGCCCCGCCGTTGTCTGGGTGTGTATGTTTCCAGACGTTCACGTTTGCTTTTGCCCAAGGTGCGGTTTGGCCGCGCGGAGCGCGTCGGTTGCAATCGCGTGTTAGGCGCAAACTCCGGAGATAAGTGCCACACTTTCCTGAGATCACGTCATTTGTGTCTGTGCAGCCGTTAACTATCGGCTATTGGGTTTGGTATTCTGCAACTACCTGCGATGCTCTTGGCCCATCAATCCTCTGGAGGGCCCTAATGACTTCGCTTCGACACTCTGCATCTTCATCATGGAGTCTGGCAATCAATCGCTCCACGGCCAAATATCCACCCCGCCTCTGGGTTCTTGCAAATTGTCGGAAAAGCTCCAGGTCAGATGCGTTACCATGCACCAACTTGAGATACCGATTCGCCTGCTCAACCCACGCAGGTAGCTCTCCCTTGCTGATGATCGTGAGGTTGCCTGAGAACATCCCGCCCACTTGCACCTGGAAAGCGAGGGGATCGTCGTCACCGAAATCGATGACAAGGTTGCCCGCGTCATCGAGGAGTGTCCGGTACAGGCTCTGAAGGGGCGATGACCAATAGGGTTCCACCAGCATGCTCATTTTATTATCGAATTAAACCACTGCCTCTGGCAGTGAGTAGAGTGAAAAGGTTCTACCGTGGCGAGTAATTAAAATGTGGGTATGATGAGCCTCCCTGGAAGG
>JAMCQI010000011.1 GCA_023381515.1 Chloroflexota bacterium
ACGTCGCAGGTCGCGCACCGGACCAGCCCCTTGAGCAGCGCCCCGTGCTTGTTGCCGATGTTGCGGCCGCCGCGATGGCCGTTCCGGCCGAGCATGGTGTGCACGTTATTCCAAATCTTGTCGCCGACGATGCGGTCGTGCTCGCCTTCGTAGATCTGGCCGCCGTACTCCACCTTGCCCAGGTAGATCTTATTGGTGAGCAGATTGTAGAGGCTGTTTTTCGCGATGGGCTTGCCGCCCGCCTGTCTGCCCTCGCGCGTGATCCACGACTTCATGCGCCAGCCGCGGTGGTTGAGTTCCTCCACAACGGGGATCAGCGAGCCGTATTCGAGGTAAAGCGCGAAGATCTCGCGCACGCGCCGCGCCTCTTCCTCATTCACAACCAGCGCGCCGCCTTGGGGCGCCACGTCGTAGCCGAGCACGGGCATGCCGCCGACCCATTTCCCCTTGCGGCGCGCCGCGCCCATCTTGTCGCGGGTGCGTTCCGAGATCATCTCCCGCTCAAATTGTGCGAACGACAGCAGGATGTTCAGCGTAAGCCGCCCCAGCGATGACGTGGTGTTGAACTGCTGCGTCACGGATACGAACGTGGCGCCGTGCTTGTCCAGGATCTCCATGATCCTGGCGAAGTCGAGGAGCGACCGCGTCAGGCGATCCACCTTGTACACCACCACGCAGTTCGCCACGCCCGATTCGATGTCGGCCAAAAGTCGCTTTAGGCCAGGGCGATCCATATTGGCACCCGTGTACCCGCCGTCGTCATACTTCTGCGGCAGGGCGATCCAGCCCTCGTGGCGTTGGCTGTTGATGAACGCTTCCCCAGAGTCGCGCTGGGCATCCAACGTGTTGAACGACTGCTCGAGGCCTTCTTCGGTGGACTTCCGGGTGTAGATCGCGCAACGGATAGAACCGGGCTCCGCGACGGCGGTGCCGTTGGCGCCGTTCCCATTTTGTCCGCGCCGTTTCTCAGGACGCACGCCGCGCCTCCTTGTCGACCCCGAAGAATGCGAAACCGTTCCAGTGCGTGCCCGTGATCTCGGCGGCGATGTTGCTGAGGGATCTGAACCTCCGGCCCTCGTATTCGAAGCCGTCATCGAGGACCTTCACGACGAGGGTCCGGTCCTTGTACTTCTTCGCGATCAGGCTTCCCGGCATGGGAAGCCGGGCGTCCCGCGTCTGGACGACGGTGCTCGTCAATGCCTGATCCGCCGGAATCTCGCGTGGCCGCTTCGAGAGGTTCTCGGCAATGCGGACCCGCAACGGCACGTCGCGGGCGATTGCGATCGCGCGCTGCCGTACCACCTCCGGGAGGCCGCCCTCCTTTTCCGCCTGGAGATGCCAGGCTATCTTCCGCCGCAAATGCTGGCAGTTTGCGATTGGGTGCTCCGCGCCGAACATCAGGCGGTGTGTGGCCTGCAACTGCGCCGCGTTCAATCTGGGCAGATCCGCGACGGTCGGCAGCGGGCGTGGCTTCATCATTCCTGTGCTGATTCCTTTCCGGGGCCTCTCTGGCCCGTCAACGTCAGTCCATGAGGGCTCGGTTCTCCCGTGTTATCAAGGGCTTGTGTTGACCGAATCGCGCCCGGCGCGGCGCCGGTCAGCGGCAGCTTCGAATACCGGAGATACGCCTTCGCCAGGATTTCCGCGATCTCGCCGACAGCCTCGGCAACCGTCGGCGCCTCGCCGATTTGCATGCGTTCGCCTCCAATGGCGAGCCGAGCGGCGAAGACTGTCTGGGCGAGGACGGAGGATAAGCGTCGGCCGCCATGCGGCTGTTGCGGTGGTCGATCCGTCTCCACCCACAACGAGTCCCGCTTGGCGGCCCTGCCCGTTATCTGGTGTTCCGGGGCGCTTTCGCGCCCCTGTCAACTAATACCAGCGGGAGTTTGGGAATTTTCAGGTTTGTTGGCCAGGCTGGACACGCGGCCACAGGATGTAATGCTCTCGTGCGCCCACCAGACTTCAAGAACAGAATATGCCCGTACTGCAAAAAGGAATTCAAGCCGTCGCGCAGCCACCGCGAGCAGAAGGTTTGCAGTGCCCCTGATTGCCAAAAGCAGCGTCGCGCCGATTACCACAAGAGGAAATTGATGAAGGATCCTCTTTACCGTGCGCTTTGCGAGGACAGCCAGAAAACATGGAAGGAGCGAAACCCGGATTACCTGAAGCAGCACCGCGCCGGTCAGCGCGACGCTGGATTTGGCCGTCCCATCGTCCGTCCGGCCGTCCGCGAGTTGGAACAACTGCTTTCCCACGTAAAGAACAACCTTGAAAAGAACACCTCGGCTTTTCGAGTAAAGCGCTGCGCGCCCGGCATTTGGCTCGTCGCTCTCCGCAGCCCGGCCGCTGATAAGAACATCCCTCTCCCAACCCAAGTGGTTATGATCCAAGGGATTACGCCTGAAGAACCAGAATGCTGCACGAAAGAACAACGCTCTGGTAATCCTGGCGGGAGCGCCGTATAACTGGACTAGCCGCGGCTGTTCAGCCGTGGTTTCCAGGGTGAGCTTTGAAGCGAGAGGTAGTGATGACCAAGGCACCAGCGCCACACGGGCGCGGCAAGCGCTTGCCCAGGCTCAACGCGGCAGCCTACGTCCGGTGCGCCGCCGAAGACCAACACGCCTCAATGGAGAACCAGCGAGAGCAGATTCGCCTTTGGGCCACGAAACGCGGCTTTCGTATCTCACATTTCTACGAGGAACGGTGATGGGCAAAAGCAGACCCTCGTCACCGAATCCACCGCCTCCGGAAGCACGGCCGATTCGCGCCGCAGAATACGTCCGGATGTCCACCGAGCACCAGCAGTATTCGACCGAGAACCAGAGGGATGTGATTCGCCAGTGGGCAGAAAAACGCGGCTTCGTCGTCACGCGCACGTACGAAGATGGCGGCAAGAGCGGCCTGCGAATTGCGGGACGGGATGCCTTGCAGCGTCTAATAGACGACGTCCAGACCGGCCGTGCTGATTTCGATGTCATTCTCGTTTATGACATCAGCCGGTGGGGGCGGTTCCAGGATGCTGACGAGAGTGCGTACTACGAATATATCTGCCGACGTTCCAACGTTGGCGTCCACTACTGCGCTGAGCAGTTTGAGAATGACGGCAGTGCAGCCTCGACTATTATCAAAAGCGTCAGGCGCTTTTCAGCCGGTGAATTCAGTCGTGACCTGTCCGTCAAAGTGTTCCACGGACAGTGCCGGCTTGTCGAACTGGGCTTTCACCAGGGTGGGGCGCCGGGTTATGGCCTGCGCCGCATGTTGCGCGACCAGGCTGGCCAGCCTAAGGGCTTCCTAAACCGCGGCGAAGAAAAGAGCATTCAAACTGACCGCGTAATCCTTGTCCCCGGCCCGCCTGAGGAGGTTGAGAATGTTCGCTGGATGTACCGGGCCTTCGTCGAAGAGGGAACGGCCGAGTCGGAGATAGCCAGGATCTTGAACGAACGCGGCGTAAGGACCGACCTCGCACGGCCATGGACGCGTGGAACGGTGCACCAAGTGCTCACAAACGAAAAGTACATCGGCAACAACGTCTATAACCGGATTTCATTCAAGCTCAAGCAAAAACGCGTCGTAAACCCGCCCGACATGTGGATCAGAGCAAATGGCTCATTTGAGCCGGTGGTTCCAGCGGACGTGTTCGATGCCGCTCAAAGAATCGTCCTGAAACGCAGCGAGAAGCTCACGGATGAGCAATTGCTGGAGCGACTGCGATCCCTGCTGGCTGACAAGGGACAACTCTCGGGTCTGCTCATCGATGAAACGGAAGACATGCCGTCCAGTTCGGTTTATCGGAGCCGGTTCAAGAGCCTTGTGCGGGCGTACCTGCTGATCGGCTACGCGCCCGATCGTGACTACGCGTTCATCGAGGTCAATCGCCAGCTGCGCCAACTACACCCCAAAGTCATTACTGAGATGATTGACCGAATCCGTCAGCTTGGTGGCGCCGTCGCCCAAGATCCGAAAACGGACCTGCTTACGGTGAACGAAGAGTTTACGGCGTCCCTGGTCATCGCCCGCTGCCGCCAGACCGAGTCAGGATCACTGCGGTGGGCAATTCGATTGGACGCCGGCCTGGCGCCCGACATCACTGTCGCGGCCCGGATGGACGCCTCCAACAAGGGTCCTCTGGATTACTATCTGTTGCCGTCCATCGACATCACCCTCGGGAGGCTCCTGCTGGCTGAGGATAACGGAGTTAGCTTGGACACCTATCGTTTCGATACCTTGGACTATTTCTTTGGGATGGCGCAGCGCGCCAGAATTCCGGAGGCAGCATGACAGAAAGCGTTCTTACCGTCCACATGATTCCCATCGAGCAGATCCACATCCTGAATCCGCGCAGTCGGAACAAGGCAACGTTCCAAGACATCACGTCGAATATTTCGAACGTGGGGCTCAAGAAGCCGATCACCGTCGCACGGAGAGAGTCGTCACCGGAAGGTAAGCCCTACGACCTGGCCTGCGGCCAGGGCCGGCTTGAAGCATACATCGCGCTTGGGCAGACCGAGATTCCTGCCATTGTTATCGAAGCGACCAGAGAAGAATGCTATCTGATGAGCCTGATAGAAAACCTCGCGCGGCGCCCGCACGCGCCGCTGGAACTGATGCGCGAAACCAACGGCCTCAAAGCCCGCGGCTACAACACCACCGACATCGCGAAAAAGATCGATCTTGCCAAAAGCTACGTGATCGGTATCGCTCATCTCCTGGACCACGGAGAAGATCGGCTCCTTGCGGCGGTCGACAAGGGCCGAATTCCGTTATCAGTCGCGATGCAGATTTCAAGTTCCGACGACGCCGGGATTCAGCAAGCGCTCTGCGACGCGTACGAGAACAAAACCCTGCGCGGCAGGAAGCTCGAAACAGTCCGAAGAATAATCGAGCAGCGTAAGACCAAGGGCAAGAGATTCTATCAAGGCCATAAATCCAAAGAGGAGCGCGCACCGACAGCAGATGGCGAGAATGCCCGGTAGTTCGTAGAAATTAGCGACTCTCCGCTCCCCGAGGCGTGATAGCCTCAGGGAGATTTTCTCGCCAAAGAAAAGGAGAGTCGCTATGCAGAAACGATACCAGATCGACAAGCAA
>JAMCQI010000019.1 GCA_023381515.1 Chloroflexota bacterium
TTCGTCGAGCATGGGTCTCGGCCCGAGGGTGCGAATCCTTCGCTCACGATGCCCGCGTGGGGGGACACGAAAGCGCTCACGCCGCAGCAGATTGCCGATGTCATCGCCTACATCATCAGCTTGAACCGATAGATTGTAGACTAATTCGCTGGAAGGGTTAATTGCAACCCGCCAGGATCGAATGGAGAGTAATCTCCACGGGAGGAAAGTGTGAGACACCAAAACAGATTTCTTTTGTTCGTGGCGTTCGTGACCTTGCTGTGGACCTTGGCCGGCTGTGGGGGACCGTCGCCCGCCGCCTCGCCTACGGCGGCTATTCAGGCGCCGACCGCTGGCGAAACAACCGTTCCGACCACGGCGCCCACCGCACTGGCAACAACGGCAGCGACTGCTGCGGCGACAAAAGCCGCAACAACTGCTGCGACTACGGCGGCCACTGCACCCGCAGCCTCCGCGGCGGCGGGAGAGGCGCTGTTTACGCAAAATGGATGTGCCTCTTGCCACAAGGCGGACGGGACGGGAGTGGGTCCTTCGTTTGTCGGACTGTACGGGAAACCGGTCCATCTGGCGAACGGGCAAACCCTCACCACGGATGCTGCCTTTCTGCGCAAGTGCATCCTCACCCCCGATCAGGTGCGAGTCGCGAATTACTCGCCCCAGATGCCTTCATTCCAAGGCAAGTTGAGTGACCAGCAACTAACGGATCTCATTGCCTACATCCAGTCGCTGGGAACCAAGCCGCCTTTGACGCCAATCTCAGGCGCCGCCCCGAGCGGATCACCTGCGGCAGGATCACCAACGGCCGCGGCGACCGGTGTCGTGACGAGCACCGCGGCGCCGCTGGTACCGGGAACGGAGACGGTGGTCGCCGGCACGGAGACGGTCGAAGCGACGGAAGAGCCGGCGCGGCCCTCGAACCCGGGGGGTCCCGGTGCCGCGGTGAATCTGACGGGGAATGCGACGGCGGGGGCGCAGGTGTACACGGCCAGCTGTGCAGTCTGCCATGGACCGCAGGGGAAGGGGGGCGTGCAGAACCCGGGATCGGCAGATGGGACGGTGCCGCCGCTGAATCCGATTGATCCGACGATCAAGAGTACGAATCCGAAGACGTTTGCGACGAATGTAGACCTGTTCGTCGAGCATGGGTCTCGGCCCGAGGGTGCGAATCCTTCGCTCACGATGCCCGCGTGGGGGGACACGAAAGCGCTCACGCCGCAGCAGATTGCCGATGTCATCGCCTACATCATCAGCTTGAACCAGTAACCCTCACTGGAGTATACACAATGAGCACTGTTGCCCTCCCGGCAACTCCGCGCCTGAACTATTTGAACGTCAGCTATGGGGTTCGGTCCTGGCTGCTGACGACGGATCACAAGCGGATTGCTGTACTGTATCTCATCTCGACGACGTTCATGTTCATCGTCGGCGGTGCGGCGGCTTCGCTGATCCGCATCCAGCTGCTAACTCCCACGGGCGATCTGGTCGACGCGATGACGTACAACAAGCTGTTCACCGTCCACGGGGTCGTGATGATCTTTTTCTTTCTCGGCCCCGTCATCCCGGCGGTCTTTGGCAACTTTCTGATTCCGCTGATGATCGGTGCACGCGATGTCGCGTTTCCGCGCTTGAATCTCCTCAGTTGGTACATTTACATGACCGGCGCGCTCTTCCTGATCTGGACGATTCTGAACGGCGCGGTCGACACCGGTTGGACCTTTTATACGCCTTACAGTACTCAGTTCTCGACGACCCAGGTTCTTTCCACGACGCTCGCCGTTTTCATCGTCGGCTTTTCGAGTGTCCTGACCGGGCTGAATTTTATCGTCACGATCCACAAGCTGCGCGCGCCCGGCATGACGTGGTTTCGCTTACCGCTCTTTATCTGGTCGATGTACGCGACCAGCCTCATGTTTGTCCTCGCCACCCCGGTTCTGGCGATCACCATGCTCATGGTGGCCATCGAGCGCATCTTCCATGTCGGCATCTTCGACCCCGCCCTTGGGGGGGACCCACTGCTCTTTGAGCACCTGTTTTGGTTCTTCGGGCACCCCGAAGTCTATATCATTCTCCTGCCGGCCATGGCGGTGGTCAGCGAGCTCATTTCCACGTTCTCACGCAAGCGGATCTTTGGCTATGTTTTTGTGGCCATGGCGAGCATCGCGATCGCCGTGTTGAGCTTTCTCGTTTGGGGACATCACATGTTTGTCTCAGGGATGTCGGCGCATGCGGCGCTCCTCTTCTCGATGCTGAGTTACATGGTCGCCGTCCCATCCGCGATCAAAGTGTTCAATTGGACGGCGACCCTGTACAAAGGGTCGATCTCTCTGGCCTCGCCCATGCTCTATGCGCTGTTCTTCATCGCGCTCTTTACCATGGGCGGTATGACCGGTTTGATGCTCGCCGCGCTTGGCGTCGATGTGCATGTCCACGATACCTATTTCGTCATTGCCCATTTTCATTACATCATGGTAGGCGGGACCGTGATGGGGTTCTTTGGAGCGCTGCATTATTGGTGGCCCAAGATGACGGGCCGCTTGTATTCTGAGAATATGGCCAAGGCGGCCGCCGTCATCATGTTCATTGGGTTCAACCTCACGTTCTTTCCTCAATTTATCTTGGGCTATCTCGGGAATCCGCGCCGCTATGCCGTCTATCCGCCCGAATTCCAGATATACAACATCCTGTCCACGGCCGGCGCGACGGTCCTCGCCCTCGGGTACATACTGCCCGCGCTCTATCTGATTCCATCGTTGTGGGCGGGAGCCCCGGCCCCTCCCAATGCTTGGAAAGCGACCGGGCTCGAGTGGCAGACGTCATCGCCGCCGCCCCCCGAGAATTTTGAAGAAATACCGGTGGTCACACGCCCCGCGTATGATTACACGATGTTCAAGGAGTTAAAACCCCGTGGCTGAGGCAGTACCGAAAAAGCATCCCGTGGAACAAGAGGCGACTCAGGACCGCGGGGTCCATTCTCCCCAATTTGAGACCCTCGAGCAGCATCGTGAGACCGACACCTTCGGAATGTGGGTCTTTCTGCTGACAGAGCTTATGCTCTTTGGCGGTCTGTTCACGGCGTACATAATCTACCGCTATGCCTATTCGACGGGCTTTACACAAGGGAGTCATCTGCTCGAAGTCGACCTGGGCGCGATCAACACCGCCGTGCTGATCACGAGCAGCCTGACGATGGCCCTTTCGGTCCATTTTGCCCAGCTAGGCAGTCGCAGAATGGTCGCGCTGTTTTTGACTCTCACGCTGTTGTTCGGGCTAGCCTTTCTGGGTATCAAGGGGCTAGAATACTATCACCATTATCTGAACCACAATGTCCCCGGGATCAGCTGGAGCTACCAGGGACCGAATCCGTCCGCGGTCATGATGTTCTTTGTTCTTTATTTCATAATGACCGGACTGCACGCCGTTCACCTCATCATCGCCTGCGGATTGGTGTTTGTCATGTTGGTTCGGTTTGGCATCTTGAAGGGTCTCAAGAGAGACTCGACGCCGATAGAATTGGTGGGGCTCTACTGGCACTTTGTCGATATCGTCTGGATATTTCTATTTCCTTTGCTCTATCTCATCCACCCCTAGTCCCCGCACATTCTGCCCCTGTTTCGCGAGAGGGGCTGGGCAATTGACCATGGCGGGCGGGGTTGGACGCCGATAGGCGCCCAGCCCCGCCCGCCGTGGCTTTACAAACGCTAAATCACAAATAGCGGCGGTATTCGTTTTATTATAAAGCCGCCTGATTGGAGGAACCTTGACAGAACGGATTACTTCGGCAAAAACGTACGTTCTCGTGTGGGGCGTGCTGCTGGTTCTGACTTTGGCCACCACAGGGATCGCGTTCATCGACTTGGGGCCCTGGAACACCTTCATCGCGCTGGCCATTGCGGCAGGAAAAGCGATACTGGTGGCTCTCTTCTTTATGAATGCGCGCTTTAGCCAGGGTATCACTCGGGTGGTGATGGTAGGGGGATTGTTATGGCTCGGACTCTTGATCGTGGGGACGATGGACGACATGATCACGAGGGGGTGGTTCAAAATCCCCGGCGGCTAGAAGGGCTGGCTTTCCCGATCGGGTTCGTTTTTGTCGCCTTGGGCCGCTCTGCACTGTTCGCCGAGAATTTCCAGATTCCCGTAATCGCCGTGGTCGATCGGGAACGCAGCTTGCGGTCCCTCGTCGAGGTCTCTGCTCTCTCGTGGCTGGGCAACTTGCTCTCCCATAGCATCGTCGGGGCGTCAATCCTCTTTGTGGGGTTAGCCGCTGCTTACAGGACCTGGCTGGACGTTTTCATTGGGTCCCCCGTCGCAACCGTTGGAAACTTGACTGGCGGTGTAGAGCTGGTAACCCTCTTGCGAGTAGGCCAGGCTCGTGCCAAAGCCCGCATCTCGCGCAAAGAGGCCTGATGGCCCTTGTGGAATGAGAAGTTCACGCATGTCGCCCGATCGCATCTATCCGTTCGCCGTTACGGCTGACGGTGCTGCGAGGTCGCCAGCAGCTCATAGTACTAGCGCGATTGGTTCAAACGCCGGCCGGTGGCTAGCTCTTGACCCATCGAGGCTCGGACGTGCGCTCCAGTCTCGAGTCCCGAATTTCAAGAACGACATCGACCTAGACGGCGCGGGAGGATAGTTGGAATGTTACGGAGTGGTTTTCGACTCGGCAAAATCTTTGGAATCAGTATCTATATCGACTGGTCGTGGCTCTTTATCTTTCTGCTGGTGACGTGGAATCTCGCCATTGGCGTTTTTCCGACGCTCCATCCGGCATGGAGCGCGGCGCTGAACTGGGGGACTGCGGTTGTAGCAGCCCTCTTATTCTTTGCGTCCGTCCTCGCGCATGAGCTCGCGCATTCAGTCGTCGCCAAAGCGCGCGGCCTGCCTGTGAGCCGCATTACGCTTTTTCTCTTCGGAGGAGTATCGAACATCGAGCGCGAGCCCACGTCCCCTTCGACCGAATTCATCATGGCGATCGTCGGCCCCCTCACCAGCCTGGTGCTCGGCATCATCTTTCTGGTCTTGGGTGGTATTAGCGTTTTTACGGCGGGCCAGTTCTTTTCCGGCGGTCCGCTGGGCGTTTTGAGCAGCCTGGGGCCAATTTCTACGCTCCTCTTGTGGCTCGGGCCCATCAATATCGTTCTCGCCATCTTTAACATGGTTCCCGGTTTTCCGTTGGATGGAGGCCGTGTTCTAAGGTCGATCCTGTGGGCCGCGAGCCATAACCTCCGACTCGCCACGCGCTGGGCTTCCTGGATCGGGCAGGCGGTTGCCTGGCTTCTCATCCTCGCCGGGATCTCGATGGTTTTCGGGGTACAGCTCCCCTTGTTTGGCACCGGGCTCATCGGCGGTCTCTGGCTGGCTTTCATCGGCTGGTTCTTGAACAACGCGGCCGTCCAGAGCTATCGTCAGGTGGTTCTCGAAGATATTCTCGAAGGCGTGCCGGTGGAGACCCTGATGCGCTCGGATATTGCGTCGGTCCCGCCAGAGATGCCGATTAGCGACCTCGTTTATACTCATATCATGGGCTCCGAAGAGCGCTCATTTCCGGTGGTCGACGGCGAAGGATGCTTGGTCGGCATTGTTTCCCTTGGAGATGTGCGCAAGGTGCCGCGAGACGAATGGGGGACGAGGACGGTGTCGCAAATCATGACGCCGGAAGAGAAGTTGGCCGTGGCGACGCCGCGCGAAGATGCGGCAGCGGCGCTAAATGATCTGACAGGCGACGACGTGCGCCAGATGCCCGTCGTGCAGGAAGGACGTCTCGTGGGCATGCTCCGCCGTGTGGACATCATGCGGTGGCTGCAGCTGCATTCTGAATTCGCGGCCCGGTGAGACCTCTCAGGAGCAGAGTCATGATTCGTAGCATCAAGGATCTGCAGGGCTTTGTCATCCAGGCAACAGATGGGAATATCGGCAAGGCCGATGAGTACTATTTCGACGATGACGCATGGACGATTCGATATCTCGTCGTCAATACCGGGAATTGGCTGCAGGACCGGAGCGTTCTCATTTCGCCCATCTCGGTCACCCGTATCGACTGGCAGTGGCACCATATCGACGTTTCTCTAACCTGCGACCAGGTCAGGAACAGTCCGGATATCGACACCCACAAGCCCATCTACCGCCAGAAAGAAATCGCCTTCCACAGATACTTTGGATATCCGATTTACTGGGGCGGCGTGGGCCTTTGGGGAGGTGGGATGTATCCCGGGTTATTGATTAATAACCCACCTGAGGGCACCGCGCCCAGAGCCACAGAGCAGCAGGCCGGGTCTCTAACAGGCGAGAAGGCCGGACAAGCGGGGGACACGGAGGCCGAGGACATCCATCTCCGTGGTACCAGAGAGGTTATTGGATACCGAATCCACGCACGGGATGGTGAAATCGGTCACGTGGAAGATTTTATCATCAACGACCAAACATGGAGGATTGACTATCTCGTGATCGATACCTCCAACTGGTTCGGCGGCAAAAAGGTCATTATAGCTCCCACTTGGGTTCGAGCCGTCGATTGGGCGGATGAGCAGGTGAGTGTCGATCTGGAACGGGAAACGATCAAGAACAGCCCCGAGTTCAACCCAGAAACCTTAACCGAACGGCCAAAGACAAAATAGGTCCGCTCCGGCCGCCGGGCAATGGGTGGTTGCTCCCACCCAGCGATTCCGTGGCAAGCGGGGTAACACGCTTTGTCCCCCTCCGTTAAACTCAATGAGGGGATAGGAGTACCCAATGCCACCGGACGTATTCTTGACTGGACGCAGCCGCTGGGTCATATTGCTCTCAGCTCTCAGTGTCGTCTTCACCTTCACCCACAGCGTCGAGGACTTCCAATACAACATTGCCGGGCGATTCGGTCTTTCTCTGCTCCTTGCGGCTTTTCTTCTTTCGATTGCCTACGCGATCCAGGTGTGGGGCACGGCTCTCGCGGCACGCGGTGTCCGGTTCGGCCACTGGGTCAACCTTGCCTTGGCGCTCCTCTGGTTCTTCGGTGCTATTGTAGACCATCTGGGTGAGATCCTCTCTGCCAATCCTTACCGCGCCGGTCTTGTCTCCAAGAGCCTCGAAATCGGCGTCATCGTCGTCTCTGCGCTGTGGGCGTATGCATCCGCTCGGCAGTTGTTCTGGGCGCCTCACGGCGATCTTGGCACGGACCGAGGTGTAACGCCGGGGTGGACGAAAGCGCATAGACAATCGCTTCAATAGGAGCAGCATATGAATAGTTTCTTCAAATTCATGTCATCCCCCAAAGGGCGACTTGTTCAGGGGGTTCTTGGCGCAGCCCTCATCTTTGGTGGATTGGCCGCCATGAGTTCCGGCCTCGGAGGGCTGATCATATTCGTTGGATTGGTCGCACTCGCTGCAGGCGTTTTCGATGTGTGCGTCCCCGCGCCGATATTCAACCTGCCTTTCGAGGGGCCCAAACTCCGCAAGGAACTTCTCCGCAGACAACTGCGGCGGCCTCAGGCCCGGACACACTGAACGACAAATCCGGTCTAGGCCTGGCCTGTTAGACGGAGCGAACCTTTGCTTTCTGGGTTCGCTCTTTGTTAAGATGGAAAGGAGAGAAGACGATGGCGAAGACAACGGCGGATCTGTTGATTGAGCGCTTGATTCAGTGGGGAGTGGACACGATTTTCGGCTTTCCTGGCGATGGCGTCAATGACATTTTTGAGGCCCTCCGAACTCGTCAGGACAAGATGCGGTTCATTCAAGTTCGTCACGAAGAAGCGGCCGCATTTGCGGCGACGGGATACGCCAAGTACACGGGACGTCTTGGAGTGTGTGTCGCGACTTCCGGCCCCGGCGGCATTCACCTACTCAATGGATTGTACGACGCCAAGGACGATGGGCAGCCCGTTCTCGCCATCACCGGCCACACTTTCCATGATTTGATCGGCACCCATTATCAGCAGGACGTAGACCTCGACAAGCTCTACATGGATGTCGCCGAGTATAACGAGCGCGTCATGGGCCCCGCTCATGTGGTGAACACGGTGGACGAGGCGATCAAAACCTCCCTCTCACGTCGCACGGTCTCGCACATCAACATCCCCAAAGATATCCAGGGTTGGACGACGTCGGAAGAAGTTCGCTCCGAAGCAAACATCCCTAAACACAGTGCGGATATGTACGCCATGCCTTTTCCTCTTCCACGCCAAGAGATGCTGCAAAAGGCAGCCGATTTGATCAACGCCGGCGCACGGGTCGCGATTCTGGCCGGCCGCGGCTGTCTGGGAGCGCGGGCGCAAGTACTGGAACTCGCCGACAGGGTTGGCGGTCCGATCATCAAACCGCTCCTGGGTAAAGCCGTCGTTCCGGACAACAGCCCTTTTACGACCGGCGGCATTGGACTCTTGGGAACCGCCCCTTCTGAGGACGCCATCGACGAGTGCGACACTCTGATTATTCTTGGCAGCAGTTTCCCCTATATCGAGTTCTACCCCAAACCAGGTCAGGCCAAAGCCGTTCAGGTGGATATTGATCCCGAGCGGATCGGACTGCGCTATCCACCCGACATCGGCCTTATCGGGGATTGCCGCGGGGTCTTGGATGCTCTGCTGCCCCTTATCCAGCGCAAGCAAAATCGCAAATTCCTGGAAAAAGCCCAGGCCCGCATGAAGGACTGGAACAGGTTGATGGAAGAGCGCGGCACTCGGACCGACACGCCCATGAAACCCCAGGTCGTAGCCTACGCGCTGAACAAGCTCTTGAGCGGCGATGCGATCATCTCCTCGGACAGCGGGACTATAGCGACCTGGAGCGCCCGCTACCTTCAGATTCGTGATGATATGCAGTTCTCCCTATCCGGTTCTTTGGCGACGATGGCGAATGGGCTGCCGTACAGCATCGGCGCAGCGGTCGGGAACCCGGGCCGCCAGGTTGTAGCATTTGTCGGCGACGGCGGCGTGACAATGTTAATGGGCGAGCTTGCGACGCTGGCCAAGTACCATTTGCCGGTTAAGGTGATCGTCATCAAGAACAATGTCCTTGGCCAGATCAAATGGGAGCAAATCGTCTTCAACTCCAATCCGCAGTACGGAGTCGAGCTCCAGCCGATTGATTTTGAGATGGTCGCCAAGGCCTGCGGTATCGGGGGGTTCACGATCGAGAGGCCGGAGCAGGCCGAGCCAGTCTTGAGAGAGGCACTGGCCCATCAAGGGCCGGCCCTTGTTCAGGCGGTTGTCGATCCGAACGAGCCTCCTATGCCCGGCAAGATCACATCCGAGCAAGCCATCAGGCTTGCTAAAGCCATGGCCAAGGGTGAAAAGGATCGCTACGATATCATCAAAACGATTCTTGAGGATCAAGTCCGCGAGGTGATTTAGGACATGCGGCGATGACGGCTACGCGGTTGGGAAGCAGTCTGGTCCCGATTGAACGGGTTGAGGTTTCCGCCTATACGATTCCGACCGATTTGCCGGAATCGGACGGCACGATCGCGTGGAAATCGACGACCCTCGTTGTCGTCGAGGCGACGGCGGGCGGGGTCCGCAGTCTTGGCTACGGCTACGCGGATGCGGCAACCGCCTTGCTCATTCGGGACCTCCTGGCCGGCATCGTCGTCGGACGCGATGCAATGGCGGTGCCGGGATCTTGGCATGCCATGGTCCACGCGATCCGCAACTTGGGCCGGCCCGGCATCTGCTCGATGGCAATCGCCGCCGTAGACAATTCGCTGTGGGACCTCAAAGCGCGCTTGCTCGGCGTCCCCCTGGTGACGCTGCTCGGACCTGTCCGGGACAGCATTCCGGCCTATGGAAGCGGTGGATTTACCTCCTACACGCTCGCGCAACTCTCGAAGCAGTTTGCCGGCTGGGTGCACGAAGGCATCAAGATGGTCAAAATGAAGATCGGCCGCGATCCCGCGGACGACGTCGACCGGGTTCGCGTCGCGCGTGACGCGATCGGACCACACGTCAAGCTTTTCGTCGACGCCAACGGCGCGTACACCTGTAAACAAGCGCTCGCTTTGGCCCGGGCCTTCACCCAATTCAACGTATCTTGGTTCGAAGAGCCGGTCGTCGCGAGTGACCTGGAAGGACTGCACCTCATCCGGAACCGGGCGCCCGCGGGTATGGAGATCGCGGCGGGTGAATACGGCTACGATCTGGACTACTTCCGTCGGATGCTCGAGGCGGGCGCCGTCGACGTGCTCCAGGCGGATGCCACCCGCTGTGCCGGAATTACTGGATTCATGCAAGTAGGCGCGCTCTGCCAGGCTCGCTCGCTCGCGCTCTCGGCACATACCGCTCCATCGCTGCACGCGCATCCGTGCTGCGCGCTCGGCCCGGCGATTCACGTCGAGTACTTTCACGATCACGCGCGCATCGAGCACATGCTCTTTGATGGCGCGCTGACGCCCATCGACGGTGCGCTCTATCCGGACCGGTCTCGGGCTGGCCTGGGGCTCGAACTCAAGCGCCAGGACGCTGCACGGTATGCCGTGAGCTTCTGATGATCGGTAGAGAAAATGGCTATTGATACCGTCCAACCTCCCGCACCGCTCACAAAGACTCCAGAGGTAACCCGACCGAGTGTTCGAGCCGCGCCCTCGTCTCTCTCCGACGAGGGCGCGCTGTTGGGCGAGTTACGTCGCCGGGTGCGGGGCGAGGTTCGCTTCGACGCGGGGAGCCGGGCGCTGTACTCGACCGATGCCTCCAACTATCGTCAGATCCCGATCGGCGTCGTGATCCCACGTGACGTTGAGGATGTCATCACGACGGTAGAGTTGTGCCGGCAGTATGGAGCGCCGGTGCTGCCCCGCGGGGGCGGGACCAGCCTCGCCGGGCAATGCTGCAACGTCGCCGTCGTGGTAGATTTTAGCAAGTACATGAATCGGGTGACCGCACTCGACCCCGACCGCAAGACCGCTCGCGTCGAGCCGGGCCTTGTCCTCGACGATCTCCGCAATACCGCCGAACAGTACAATCTCACCTTCGGTCCCGATCCCGCCACACACAACCGCTGCACGCTCGGCGGCATGATCGGCAACAATTCCTGCGGCGTGCATTCCCTTTTCGCCGGAATGACGGATGAGAATGTCGAGGAGCTGGACATTGTCACGTATGACGGATTGCGGATGCGCGTCGGCAGAACGAGCGATGACGAGTTTGCGCAAATCCTGGAGCAAGGTGGGCGGCGGGCAGAGATCTATCGCCGCCTGCGCGATCTGCGTGACCGCTACGCCCCGTTGATCCGCTCGCGTTACCCGGAAATCCCCCACCGGGTTTCGGGCTATAACTTGCCGCCGCTCCTCCCCGAGAATGGCTTTGATGTGGCCCGCGCTCTGGTCGGGAGCGAGGGAACTTGCGTGACCGTGTTGGAAGCCACCGCCCGGCTCGTGAACAGTCCGCCGGGCCGCGCCCTCGTCGTCCTGGGCTATCCCGACATTTACACGGCGTGCGACCAGGTTCCCGAACTGCTGGAATACGAGCCGATTGGGTTGGAGGGTTTCGACGATTATCTCGTCGAGGATACGAGGAAAAAGGCTCTACTACCCGACGATGTGGCCCTCTTGCCAAAGGGACGTGGTTGGCTCCTCGTCGAGTTCGGAGGCAAGACCCGCCCAGAGGCTGCGGACGCCGCTCGCCATTTCGTCGATCGTTTGAAAGCCAAGCCGCAGGGACCTGATGCCCGGCTCTTTCCAGAGCCTGATCAGCAGGCCCGCGTCTGGAGGGTGCGTGAATCCGCTCTCGGCGCCACCGCCCAGGTGCCCGGGGAGAGAGACGAATGGCCCGGCTGGGAGGATTCGGCCGTCCCACCCGACCGGGAGGGCGATTACCTAAGAGACCTGCGCCATCTTCTGGATCGCTATCACTACCACTGCTCCTTCTATGGCCATTTCGGTCAAGGTTGTATCCACGTCCGCATCGACTTTGATCTGGAGACCAGGGAAGGTATTGCCCGCTTCTTGTCCTTCATGAACGACGCCGCCGACCTCGTGATCCGGTACGGCGGATCGCTTTCCGGCGAGCACGGCGACGGTCAGTCCCGCGCGGAGCTCCTTCCCAAAATGTTCGGCGAGGAACTCGTCCAGGCGTTTGGTGAGTTCAAGGCCATTTGGGACCCGCAAGGAAAGATGAATCCGGGCAAAGTGGTAGACCCGTATCGTATGGATCAGAATCTCCGCCTCGGCCTCGATTACAACCCCGCCCGCCCAAAAACGCATTTCAAGTTCCCGGAAGATGAAGGCAGCTTTGCCCATGCCGCGCTCCGATGTGTCGGGGTTGGGCTGTGCCGGCGTGGGGGCGGCGGCACCATGTGCCCAAGCTATATGGTGACGCGCGAAGAAATGCATTCGACACGCGGCCGAGCTCGGCTCCTTTTCGAAATGCTCCAGGGCCAGGTGATCGGTCACGACGGCTGGCGCGACCGGCACGTCAAGGACGCACTCGACCTCTGCCTCGCCTGTAAGGGCTGCAAAGGGGATTGCCCCGTCAACGTGGATATGGCGACCTACAAAGCCGAGTTCCTGTCTCACTATTACCAGGGGCACGTCCGTCCCAGGTCGGCCTATGCTTTTGGCTTGATCTATTGGTGGTCGCGCCTTGCTTCTCCGGCGCCCCGGCTCGCGAATTTCCTGACCCAGTCTCCCTTGCTCCGCGACGCGGCCAAATGGGCTGCCGGGATGGCGCCCGAGCGTCAGATACCCGCTTTCGCTCCTGAGAATTTCAAGAGCTGGTTTCGAAGGCGCGGTGTACGAAATCAAGGCAAACCGCAAGTGATTTTGTGGCCCGACACCTTCAACAACTATTTTCTTCCCGATACGGCCAAGGCCGCGGTCGCCGTTCTCGAAGCCGCCGGATTCCAGGTGACCGTGCCCGGTCCTTCCCTCTGCTGCGGCCGGCCGCTCTATGATTACGGTTTTCTTGACCAAGCCCAGGGGCTCTTGCGGCAGATTCTCGGGACGCTCGGCCCTCAAATCTCCGCAGGCGTCCCCATCGTCGGACTGGAACCGAGCTGCGTCGCCGTCTTTCGGGATGAGCTCGTTGGTCTGTTTCCGAACGACGAGCACGCGCGCAGGTTGCAGCAGCAGACCTATACCCTGGGCGAGTTCCTCGAGAAAAAGGCGCGCGAGTGGCCTCTCCCCAGACTGGACCGTAAAGCTTTGCTTCACGGCCACTGCCATCAAAAGGCGATCATGAAAATGGATTCGGAGGTCGCCACCCTCTCCAAGTTGGGGGTGGACCTGACGGTCTTGGATTCGGGATGCTGCGGCATGGCGGGGTCGTTCGGTTTTGAAAAGGGGGATCATTACGATGTCTCGATCAAGGCCGGGGAACGAGTTCTTTTGCCCGCCGTCCGCCAAGCGAATGCCGAGACGCTGGTTGTTGCCGATGGGTTTAGTTGTCGGGAGCAGATCGCACAGACCACTGGCTGCCGAGCACTGCATTTGGCGCAAGTAATCGAGTTAGCCCTCCGGCACGACGCTGAGAAACACGCGCATGCGGCGGAAGAACATTCGCCTTGAGAATTCATGTAAAACAAGCAAACGTGAAAAAAGCGAGGTAGACAATGAAACGCCCTTCATTGGACGAAGAAACATTCTTGGAATTGGGTCTGGTGGTCTTTGCGACCGGACTCTTGACGGGCATCGCGACTCTCTTGTATGGTCGCGCGGCCGGGACGGTGCGGCACCAGCGGGGGCATCGACAATCACCGCCAGCCGCGGGGATCATTCCGGCCGAACAACACAACAACATCTCTACGACGGCGGCACGCTAAAATGCAGCTAAGACAAGTGCGCCAATTGGGAGTGTTTGGCCTGGTCCTCCTTTCTCTGTGGGTCGGTCTCGTCGCCGGCGTTCTCCTCGATCGCCGCGAGTCTCTTGTTCTGGCGCAGGCGCCGAGCCCGGCGGCGAGCGGCACGCCCGATTTCGCCTTGATGACGGAAGCGTGGAATACGATCCAGCGCGTCTATGTGGACCGGTTGGCCATCCAGACGAAACCCCTTACCTACGGCGCGATCAGTGGGATGGTGGATGCGCTCGGAGACACGGGGCACAGCACCTTTCTCAGCCCTCAGGAGGTCCAGCAGGAACGGAACTATACCAGTGGCCAATTCGAAGGCATCGGGGCGACAGTGGAAAAGCAAGGCGACCGCGTGGTCATCGTCTCTCCCCTGGACGGCTCGCCCGCGCAGAAAGCGGGGCTCAAGCCGGGGGACATTATCGAAAAAGTGAATGGCCACGAAGTGACTGGTCAGTCGGCCGAGCAGGTCGTCTCTCAAGTGCTCGGGCCGGCGGGCACATCGGTCACGCTCACGATTCTGGACCCGAGGACTCGGGCCGCGCGTGACATCACGATTGTGCGCGCGAGAATCCAGCTCCAGAACGTCACCTGGCAGCGTATCCCGGGCACAACTTTGGCCGATGTGCGCGTGGCGGGCTTTAGCCAGGGAGTGACGCATGATCTAAAGGTGGCTCTGGGAGAGATAAAACAGCAGCATCTGACCGGAGTCATTCTCGATATGCGCAACAACCCGGGTGGCTTGTTGGACGAGGCTGTAGGTGTCGCCAGCCAGTTTCTTCCGAGCGGCAACGTCTTGCTCACGCGGGACGCTCAGGGCGTGATGACGCCGGTCCCCGTCAGGTCCGACGGCGTCGCAATTGATCTGCCGCTGGCCGTCCTCGTCGATAACGGAACGGCGAGTGCGGCAGAAATTGTGGCGGGCGCCCTGCAGGACGCTCGCCGCGCCAATCTCGTCGGCGAAACCACCTACGGCACCGGGACAGTCCTGAGCGAATTCAGCCTTTCGGACGGATCGGCGCTCTTGTTGGCGACGGAAGAGTGGTTGACGCCTAAAGGACGTGTCATCTGGCACCAGGGCATCACCCCTGACCTTGTCGTCCTGATGCCGGCGACGTCCACCCTCGTGACGCCGAACGCTATTCAGGGAATGACCGCCGCGCAAGTGGAGTCAAGTAACGACAATCAACTGCTCACCGCGGTGTACCTACTCAAATAGATAAGGATGGGCTCCATGAGACGGCACCGATCAAGACCGGCTGGCCTCCTCGCGCGCGCGGGGCAGGAGGCGCGACTCGCACGCCAGGAAATCCGCGCAGGCCGTTTTCAGCGCAGCATGGCGATCCTGGCCGCGTTTTCCGCGATCGTCAGCGGGTTTGAGGCCTACGTGCAGCATCGCCGCGGGGCCTTTTCCCATCGGATGATGTGGACGCCCATCTTGCTCACACCCCCGATGGTGCTCGCGTCTGCCGCGGCCATCTTTAGCGCACGTGCGGCGCGTCTCCTCCTGCCCATCACCTCGGTCGCCGCGCTCGTCGACGGCGTTGTCGGATTCTTTCTGCATCTACGCGGCATTCAGCGCATGCCCGGGGGGTTCAGGATCGGTCAGTACAACGTCGTGATGGGGCCTCCCATTTTCGCACCCCTCCTTGTCACGCTCGTCGGTATCCTCGGCCTCCTCGCCGCCTTTCTCCGCCGCGAAGAATCGCCCAGGGATCTACGATTTTCGATTTATGATTTAGGAAAGACAAAATCGACGGGGAGGGGCACTAAATCTGAAATCTTTAATCTGAAATCTGAAATTGCCATCGGTCGTTTCCAGCAAGGCATGGCGCTCGTCTCGGCGTTCCTCGGCATTCTCGCCGGCGGCGAGGCCTACTTTGAACATCTGCGCGGCAGCTACAACCAGCGCGTGATGTGGTTGCCGGTGTGGGTGACGCCACCGATGGTCGTGGCGGCGATCGGCGCGGCGAAGAGTCGCACCATTGCCCGAAATGTCCTCCCCTGGACCTCCGCCGTTACTTTTTTCACAGGCACGCTCGGTTTCCTGCTTCACCTGCGCGGCATCAAGCGGATGCCGGGCGGCGTGCACAACCTCGAGTTCAATGTGATGATGGGACCTCCGGTCTTTGCGCCGCTCCTTTTCTCGGCGGTCGGGCTGTTGGGATTCATCGCCGTCCTATTGCGGAGGAATACCTAATGCCGATTCGTAATCTTTATCCCACGGCGGATATCCTGAGCCAACGCGGGCATTGGGATGATGCCACGAGACGTGTCGTGCTCGACCGTGTCCACAACGTACCATCCTTCCAGTTCTTTAACGAACACGAGAGAGCGACGCTCGAGGCTCTCTGCGCTCGCGTCATCCCCCAAGGGCATCGTCCCCCGGAACGGCGCGTCCCCATTGCCCCCTGGATCGACCGGTACTGCGCGCAGGGCGCCGCCGAGGGTTTTCGCTTTGATGACATGCCCGACAACGCAACCGCCTGGCGCCTCGGTCTCCAGGGTCTGGACGAAACGGCCAAGGCGCTCTTTTTCGTCCATTTCGTCGACCTGACGCCCCAGGAGCAGGACCAACTGCTTGAGAGTTTTCGGTTCAGCACGCCTCCCGGTGAGGTGTGGTTGCGGCTGTCGCCCTGGCGTTGGTGGATCAACGTCGCCCTGCAGCAAATTACCGGCATATATTATGCCCATCCGTACGCGTGGGACGAGATCGGGTTCGGGGGCCCTGCCTACCCACGCGGCTATGCTGCGCTAAATTTCGGTGCTCCCGAACCATGGGAACCGGGAGAAGTTGGATAGTTGGAGAGTTCGGTAGTTGTGCGGTGAGCCGACGCCGATGACCAATCCAAGAACTATGAGACTGTCCAGCTACACAACTATGCCAATATGAAACTACACGTTCACCTATCTCCGAATTGGATCCTTGACGCTGACATGCAGGAATACAAGCCGCAAGAAACCGTGGACTTTTGCATTGTCGGCACGGGCGCCGGCGGCGGCGTGCTCGCTCAGCGCCTGGCCCGCTCCGGGTTTTCGGTGGTGGCGCTCGAAGCGGGACCCTGGCATGACTCAGAGACGGATATGGTCTCCGACGAAGCGGGCTCGGGCCGCCTCTATTGGAATGACTTGCGCATCACGGGTGGAACGGATCCGTTGGAGCTCGGCGCTAACAACTCCGGCCGAGGTGTAGGTGGAAGCACCGTTCATTATGCGGCCTTCTGCCCGCGTCTTCACGAATCCGACTTTCGGGTCAAGACCCTGGACGGCATTGCCGCCGACTGGCCCATCTCTTACGACGATCTCGAACCGTATTATGCGCAGATGGAACGCGAATACCCCGTATCGGGACCCGCGCATTATCCATGGGGCCGGCCGCACGGCTATCCTTACGCGCCACTTCAGGCAGGGACGGCCGGGCAAAAGCTGATCGAGGGTTGTGTCAAGCTGGGCATTCCGGTCGTCGCCGGCGGCCCGGTCGCAATCCCCGCGGGCAGTTTTGGAAGACGGCCGCACTGTATCATGCGGGGCTTTTGTCTGCTGGGTTGCAAAGTCGGAGCCAAGAGCAGCATCTTCGTGAGCCACATACCCGATGCCGTGGAGCATGGGGCAGAAATCCGCACCCGCTGCATGGCCTTCGAAATCTCGGTGGATGAGGAGGGGCGCGCTACCGGCGTGTGCTATTTTCAAACGGACCAAGATGGACACGTCGTCGAAAACGAGCAGCGCGCCCGGGCGGTCATCGTGGCGGGCTATGCCATCGAGACCCCGCGGCTCCTCTTGAACAGCAAGTCGACAAGCTTTCCGGACGGTCTCGCGAATTCCAGCGGACTGGTCGGCAAGTTCCTGATGGCACAGGCCGGGCCGGTCGTCTGGGGACGCTTTGAGGAAATGATCCGTCAATACAAAGCGCCTCCGGCCTGCGCGTGTACTGAAGAGTTTTACGAGACCGATCCGCGCAACGATTTCGCAAGGGGTTATGCGCTTCAAACGGTTGCGCCTCTACCGATCGCCATGTCACATCTGCTCACGGATCAAGACGGCCGCTTTGGCGAATCGCTGGTTCAATCCATGCAGCAGTACAATCATTATGCATGTATCGGCGTGCTCGGCGAGATTCTGCCAGACGAGCGTAACTACGTATCCCTGCATCCCACCGAAAAAGATCACTATGGTCTTCCGGTTCCTTACGTTCACTTTAATCTCTTTGAGAATGATCGGCGCATGATGCGCGCGGGGATTGACCGGGCCCGCGCGGTCCTTGCCGCCGCCGGCGCGGTCGAGACGCATCATGTCCCCCGCTATGCCCATCTCGTCGGCACCTGCCGCATGGGTTTCACGCCTGCCGATTCAGTCATCGACCAATGGTGTCGTTCTTGGGATGTGCCCAATCTATTGGTCTGCGATGGAAGCGTGCTGCCCACCCAGGGGTCGTCGAATCCCGCATTGACGATCTCGGCACTCGCCGCTCGCACCGCCGATTGGATCTGCCGGGCCATACCGCGCGGTGATTTGCGCGAGCGCCCGCAGCCGACAAGACAGGCTGAAGTATGATCCGCGAATGGTGGGTCAGAACGCTCGCGCGTCTTGGAGCCTTCTCAATCGAGTTCTTCGCGGACGTCGCCTGGATACGGCATTCATGGCGGCGTCCCGCGGACTCGGATTCGCGCTGGGAACAAAAGCGAGGATAGGGTCCGCGCGCCCTTCCCCTCCGTCCGCAGTTTGCCGCGACAGACTTGACAACCTAACGTTGTATACGGCAAGCTCAAAGATGCAGGGCTGTTGCAAACTCTCTTGACAAGGCTTGTCGTCACTGCGAGGAGGTCGCAGACACCGCGGGTCGCTAGACCCCGCGACCCTGGCGGGGTGCCAGCGGCGCGGTTTCTGCCGACGAAGCAGTCTCATCTTCGGCAGGGTGAGATTGCTTCGGCCAAAATTCGGCCTCGCAATGACACACGAGGGTGACTTCGCAACAGCCCTGCTCAAAGATGCAAGGGGCATTGAAAAAAGCGGGCAACAGATGTAGAATCAAGTTAACAGCTGCGCAGGCTTGACCACGCGGCTGAAAAAATAGAAAAACCCGCTCAACGCACAGGACCTCAGGACAACACATCTTATCATGGAGAAGAGGACATGGACACACAGAGGATCGAGGAGCGTGTAAGTTTGAGGGGCAAGACAGCAGTCGTAGTAGGTGGTGGCACGCCGATCGGTCGTGCCGTTGCCGAAGGATTGGCCGATACGGGTGCAGCAGTGTTGCTGGTCGCCGATAGTGATTGGGAAGAAGCGAAGGAGATGGTGAATCGCATCAGGGCGGAAGGGGGCAAGGCGCGGGCCCTGTGGGCGGACCCACACGATGCGGAAGATGCCGAACGAGTGGCTCAATCCGCCGTAGAGTACTTTGGTGGTCTGGACATCTTGGTGAACAACTATTGCAATCCATCTCTGGCGTCGACCGTGTCGCGCCAGGCAATGAACGAGAACTTGAAAGCCATCGACCTGTACAGCCGCGCCGCGGCCCAGCGGATGATTTCGGCTCGCCGCGGCGGCCACATTATCAACCTGGCCTGGATGGAAGAACCGCAAGCCTACGCATCGCCGATTCCATTACCGCGAAATAACATCGCTTTTGTGAGCAAGAGATTGGCTTTGGATCTGGCTCCCTACAAAATCAATGTGAATGCTTTGAGCCCCGGCTCCATTCAGGCGCCGGACGCGCAGATGCAAGCGGCTGGTCTCACATCTGAGGGGACCTCGGTGACCGAGAATCGCGGCGCCGTCAGCCGGCCCGCGCTTTCTGTGCCTCCTTCTACGGTGGGAGTGGAGCCGGAGGATGTCACGACGGTGGTGCTTTTCCTTTTGAGTGAGGCCGCCGAGAACATCACCGGCCAACTGGTCGTTCTCGACGGAGAGTATCGCCCCGCCCGCGGGTGAGAGCAGTTGCAGAGGAAAACGAGGGAGGTAAGAAATATGGCTAGGGCCACGTGGAAACCTGCCACCGAACACGGCAAATTGAGTGCACAATACCAGAAGAAACTACCGGACAGCGTCTTTGCTTTCCCAAAGGAGCGCAAAGAGCCGCTGACCGACGCGCGCCACGTCCAGGACGCACTCGCGCGCTTTGATCAGGTGAAGGGAGTATCCCCGACCGAGCGCCAGCTGGCCTTTGCGAATATCAAAAAGGCCGCCGGTTACTATGGTCTGAACGTGGAAGAAAAGAGCTGGCACGCGCTCGGTAAAAAACCGCACACCAAAAACCCGGACCATCCGCATCGCAGATAAAAGGCGGAGGCAAGTCCCCAAGACTTGAAGTCTGAAGCGAGAGTCCGAACGCGGACCACTGCATACACGAAAAATAAAACGGCAGTGGCCCGCGTTCTATTATTAGGCAAACAGACTGCGGAACCATCTATCTCCAGAGAAATGATCGAGAACACATGTTTGAACTTGGTTATTCCCTTTCAAGTGAAGAGCAGCGTCCCAACGATCTGATACATTTCGCAGAGCGAGCGGAGCAGGTGGGCTTTACATTCGCGCTCATCTCGGACCATTTACACCCATGGCTTGACAAGCAGGGTAACAGCCCATTCGCTTGGAGCGTTCTGGGAGGGATTGCGCACGCCACGCGCTGCTTGCGCGTGGGCACAGGCGTGACCTGCCCCTCCTTCCGCTATCATCCGGGCATTATTGCCCAGGCGGCTGCGACGATAGGCTCGATGATACCGGGGCGATTTTTTCTCGGCGTCGGCACCGGCGAGAACCTCAACGAACATCTCTTTGGCGACAAATGGCCGCCTGTCGAGGTACGTCAGAAGATGTTGAACGAGGCGGTCGAGGTCATCCGCTTGTTGTGACTGGCCGCCAAAATGAAATGATCCCGTCGGCGGCGCGGTTGTTTCTTTTAGTTGTGGGAGGGGGTAAAACGCCCTTTTTACACCTTCCTCCCCACAAACACCCCCTTCACCCGCTCCCCGTCATCCCGCTCCTCCCAGTGCACCGTAATCATTCCTTGAAATAGAACAGAGACGTCGCTCCCACTCATCCGGTAGATCGGCGGGAAATCCGGACGGTACTTGCCGTCCTCCATCGTATACGTTTCGAGGAACAGGGTGCCGCCGGGCCGGAGGAACCTCGCGAGGTCGAGAGGCGGCTTGAAAAAGGTGCATACAATCGTCTCGAACGAGCTCTCTGGAAACGGGAGCGCCTCAGCGTCTGCGACCACGCGCGCTCCCGTTGCGCGTCGCATCGCCACATCGGAAATGTCAACTAGGATAACTGACCAACCGCTCAGGAGGTCGGCATTCCGTCCCAGCCCCGCACCAAGGTCGAGCGCGCGCCCGCCGCGTAGGAGATGGACATATTCCCCCAACCTCGTATGTGACTCTGGACGTTCGCTTCTTGCCCGATATCTCTCGTTCCACCGTCTGCGATCTTGTTCCGCCGACATAGGCCTCACCTCTAGCCGCGAGTATAGCCGCTACCCCGCGTCCGCGTCAACCCCGTCTCATCTCTATCACGCATCACGCTTCATGAATCACGCTTCATGAATCACGTTTTCTGTTCTCTCGCCTACTCCTCTGTCCTCCGTGTAACAACCTCCCGTTCCGCACGTTCGATATCATAAGCTGACGAGAATACTCCTCGGCCCACAGATCGAACGATGAAAGCTCCCTCGCGTATACCGGCACGAGGATTGGCGGATGGGATCGGCGAGCGCGTCACCCGGGTGACGAGGCGGGAAGACAACGCGACTAGGCGCGTCGCCCACGGGCGTGCGGCGGCTCTTGCGGCAGCCTTGGTCCTCCTCTTTATCGCCCTCGACTTCCCCGTGAACGCGCTCGCGAACGACCTCTGGTGGGGGCATACGCTCCAGCATCTTTTCTTGTTCGCGGCGGCGCCTATTCTTCTCGATCTATTTCTTTTGGTCGCGCAGGCTCCCGCGGTCACTTGGAGCGACAGCCCGGGTTCCCCCGGAGCTTCCACCCCATAGGGATTGGGGTCATCCTCGGCCATTCTTATCGTTAAACAATTATGAATCGACAGGGCCCTTTCTCACCTGGGAAGACGTATTCCGAAAGCTAGAGATGCAGGATCCCATGAGCATTTACCGTAATCGGACTGATGCGGGTTTGTATCTGGCCACCAGGTTGGCCGGCTATGCCAATCGAAGAGATGTGCTCGTGCTTGGCCTCCCGCGCGGGGGCGTTCCGGTTGCTTACGAGGTCGCTCAAGCTCTGCACGCGCCTCTCGACGTCTTTGTCGTGCGCAAGCTGGGCGTGCCGGGGCACGAGGAACTCGCTATGGGTGCCATTGCGAGCGGCGGTGTGCGGATCCTGAACGAGGACGTTATCGGAGAATTGCAGATCCCTCCCACCGTCGTCGATCACGTCGCGGACAGGGAGCTGCAGGAGTTGGCGCGCCGCGAGCGCGAGTACCGCGACGATCGTCCTCCACCGGATGTGCGTGGCCGCATTGTAATTCTCGTAGACGACGGCTTGGCGACGGGGTCGACCATGCGGGCAGCCGTCGCGGCGTTGCGCGAACTCAACCCGGCGTCCATCGTAGTCGCCGTTCCAACCGGCTCGGCCGAAGCGTGCAATGAGCTCGCGGCGGAGGCGGATCAGGTCGTGTGCGGGACGATCCCAGAACCCTTTTACGGTGTCGGGATGTGGTATCAGGATTTCTCGCAGACGACCGACGAAGAGGTCCACAAGCTCTTGAAAGAGGCCGTTCATGCCGAGGCGTAGGTGATGTCTCTATGCTTCGGTCCGTCGACGCGGTCTTACAGTATAAGGAGAATCATGGCAAGGCAAGAAGTGATGCACGAACAATGGTCACAGTTTCTGGACAACTTTAGCCGCCAGCACGAGGGCTGGCTCGCTACCCTCGAGATCACTGGGCCGAACGTTGGAAACAAGATCGAAACCAAAGATCTGCCGTTTCGTGGGATCACCTACGATCTCAAAGGCAGTAGCCGGAACAATGTTTCCATCTTTATGGCAATCAACGATCAGGAAGACGAGACCCACACCATTACCAATCCCTCCCACATTCGTTTTGCCAGTGATCAAGGGATCGACCGCGAGTTGGAGCTAGAGTCGGGCGATGGCGACAGAGCTCTCCTCCGCTTTACGCACCCCATTCGTTCAGAGTCGGTTGATCGGCTCTAGCTCCCGGGGTGTAGCCACCAGATGAACGCACCATGACCATGCAAGCAAGCTCCATTCAAATCTCGGCGGCCGAGGTCGTTCTTGAAGGTAACTTGGACGTCCCGGCTGACGCCCGCGGGATCGTTCTCTTTGCCCATGGGAGTGGCAGCAGCCGGCACAGCCCGCGCAATCGCTACGTGGCCCAGGTGCTCCAACAAGCCCACCTCGCCACCTTGCTGATGGACCTGCTCACTCCCGACGAGGAAGCCGAAGACGTGATCACGGCGCGCCTGCGCTTTAACATCCTCATGCTCGCCCGGCGTGTGATCGGCGCCACCGACTGGCTGGCGAACAACCCCGCCACGCGTGACCTCCGTATCGGGTATTTTGGAGCCAGTACTGGGGCGGCTGCGGCACTCGTTGCCGCCGCCGAACGGCCGGGGGCGGTTCACGCGGTCGTTTCGCGCGGCGGTCGTCCCGATCTGGCAGGAGCATCGCTCGCCCGCGTGCGGGCGCCGACGCTTTTGATCGTCGGTGGCCGTGACCCGGCGGTCATTGACCTCAATCAAGAAGCTCTGGCGAAATTGACCGTGGAAAAACAACTCCGCATTGTTCCTGGCGCTACACACCTGTTTGAAGAGCCGGGTGCGCTGGAGCAGGTCGGCACGCTTGCACGGGGCTGGTTCGGCAAGCGCCTGTCCTGACCGAGTCGCACGAGGCGGCTTTTTCTGGAATATAAAGCTGGCTCACGCGAACAAGCGGACATAAAAAGCTCAGGAACAAGTAGGTCGAGATTTGTCGGATTGGTAGGGTAATACCCCATAGTCAGTAGGTTCTGTATGTGCCATACTAAATTGACGCATTCTGAACTGAGTATGGGGAATGCCCTGCTGTCGGGGGCATGTGCGGATGAGAGATGTTTTTGACCTTTTCAAGGATACGTTCGAGTCGTGGAATAAAGACAATGCGCAACGGTTGGGTGCGGCGCTGTCCTACTACACGGTCTTCTCGTTAGGCCCACTTCTCATCATCATGATCGCGCTGGTTGGGTTGATCTTCGGGCGCGCGGCCGTCCAGGGGATGATCGTGAATCAGGTGCAAGGGTTGGTCGGATCGCAAGGTGCTCGGTTCGTCCAGACGGCGATCGCGAGCGCATACAACCCCGGCGAGGGCATCATTGCGGCGGTTATCGGCGTCGTCACGTTGATTCTGGGTGCCCTGGGCATTTTCGGTGAGCTCCAGGGTTCCCTGAACACGATTTGGGGAGTTCAACTCAAGCCTAGTGCAGGCTGGCGCGGAATGATTCAGCAGCGCTTACTCTCCTTTGCGATGGTTCTAGCGGTAGGCTTTTTGCTCCTCGTTTCCCTCGTCGCAAGCGCTGCTCTTTCGGCTTTTAGCGGCTATCTCGGTTCGTTCTTGCCCATGTCAGCGACAGTTTTGCAGGGGTTTTACTTTTTCTTTTCGCTCGTCGTCATCACGATCCTGTTTGCGTTAATCTTCAAGTACTTGCCCGATGCCGAGATTGCGTGGCGGAACGTCTGGGTTGGCGCCGCCATCACGGCGCTCTTGTTCACGGTTGGCAAGTACGTCCTTGGTCTCTATTTGGGACAGAGCCGGATCATTTCTGCTTACGGAGCGGCCGGGTCGGTCATCATCATTCTGGTGTGGGTTTACTATTCGGCGCAGATTCTCTTTTTCGGAGCCGAGTTCACCCAGGCGTTCGCGAAACGGTATGGAAAGGGAATCGTCCCGGCTCCCAATGCCGAACGTATCATCAAAGAGGTTCACGCCTAATCTGGGTTCAACCAGTCATTCTGAGCGCTCATCCATTGAGGACGGGAGGGACCAACCCGAACCCGTCAAGTGTACGGGCGCAATTTCAACTATCGTCATGAACACATCTTCGCCCGCCGCTCGAACTGCAAGTCCTCGCGACCTGTGCCCGGGCGCGGGGGCTCCGGTTCACGCCGGAAGATATAGTCCTGGCCTGCCATGGCATCTATACCGAACTGACGAGCCTCAAGGCGAGCACGACCAAGAACTGATGAGTTGATGCGTCAATGACTTGCCAAGTAGTGCTCAGAGCTGGCTCTCCATCCCACCCAGCCGGGCGTATCCATATTCGGCTAATGTACGTTACTATATTAAAGTCATCCCACGCTTGGCTAGCTGCCGCTGGTTCATCGGCCCCATCGGGTTCGAAAGCAAGCGTCGCCTTTAGGCCGCGCGGTGCCTGCTCGTTTCAAGCCTCGCCCCCAAGACCGGTTTTTTGATCGCGACAAAAGCGTTCGCTTGGGGAACGCCGGTCGTCGCTTTTCAATCCGCGGCGCTCGCCAAAATTGTCGAAAACGGACGGTTCGGCTTTCTGGTCGATAGGGCAGAGGAGATGGCCGAGGCCACCCCGGCCGCCTCTGCTCTGAATCCCGATCTGTGCCGGACGGTCGCCCGAGTATGTTTTTCTTCGCAAGAGATGATCAGACACCATTTTCAGTCATACAGTGGATTGCTGCATGGGGGTTAGCGCACGTCTCTTTGATATTGGACGTCCCCTTTACCGGCAAAACGAACACCTCTGCTCGGAATTCCCGCGTCCATGCGTATCTCGGCAGCTTTGCTCACGAAATGGAACGGGCCAGTCCCGGCCCGCTGATTACTAAAGCCATCCCGCAAGCCATTTGCGAGCGCAGCCGAGAACATGACTTGATGCGCGGCCAGGAGGGAAAGATGTGATTAGCGGCGCGCATGGCCGTGAGATTAATCGAATGCTAGTTTCACAAACACATCTCTGCAAAGCGGAGAAAGAGAGAGAACATGTCTAGAATCGAAAGGGAGTATCGCGGGGAGCAAGATCGCGATCCCCAGGAACTGATCGAGAGATTTCTGAATTCCGGTCACTATACCCCGTTTGACAAAGCCGTGCGAGCTGAAGCCAAAGCGCGCTCCGTGAAATCGGACGGCAAAAGGCCCAGAGCGGCCGAAAAGGAGCATGCGAGCCACTCCGACTTGCCCATCCCGGAGCATGATGAGCTGACTGTGGAGCAGATCGTTCCCAAGCTCATTTTCCTTTCGCGCTCACAGGTGCGTGCCCTCTTGAGCCATGAGCAAAAGCACAAGCGCCGCCCGGAGGTCGTCAAAGCGCTGGCCGAAAGGCTGAAAGACAAAGTGCCCGCCTAGCGGATGCGGCAGCGGTCGATGATCTCTCTTCCGATTATCCTCATTCACGGTTTCAATGGCGCTCCATCCAACTGGACCGGCCCCGAAGACCGTTTCCCCGAATTTCTCGCCGCGCATGGGTACGATCCTGCGCTGATTCGCGTGTTTGATTATGGGTCGTACGAGTACGAGGGCAAGCTCCGCTACAACAACCTGGGCGATATTCGCGAGATTGCCCATCGTCTTGACGAAGCCGGTTCGCCGGATCCGGTGGTGCGGAGTGCCGCCGTGGACGCGCTCAGCCGGGACAGCATCGCGCGAGGGGGACCCTCCAAGGTCACGATCATCGCACACTCGAGCGGGGGTATCGTTGCCCGGTATTACCTCACGCGCCAAGTCGACGACTGGCTGGGCACCCGCTATCGAGGCAATGTCGAGCGAGTCATATTCCTTGGAACACCGCACCATGGCGTGGACGTCGAAGACATTCTGGATCCGTTGCCTAGCAACCTGCTCCTCTACCGTCTGATGATTCGCCTGCATTATCTCTTCCCGCCGGAATACCACGAACAGGCCCAATCGCTGAACGAGCGTTTCGCCGAATTGCGAAGGATGACCAAGCAGACTTTTCTTCCAGAGCAAGCCTACGCAGAAACCCCGGCGTTCAGGCAATTGCACCCGGGCAGCGAGCTCTTGGATGACATCAATCATTCTGGTGCCATGCCGCAAGATATCGAGTACTTTAACATCATCGGCGACATCCGCGCGGGAGTCCGGATCCAGTGGTTGAACCGGGAGCTGCTGGATCAGGAAAAGAGTTTTGGCGATATGCTTGTCACGACGGAGAGCTCCGGGTCCATCCCGAACGCATCCTCACAGTGCTTCCCCATCAAACAAGAGCATTGGCTTCAAGTGGATATCGGCCGGCGGATCAGCCGTCTGATTCAGTTGACTGACGAAGGCGAGCATCCTATTCCTATCCACCGCTGGCTGCGCAGCCTTCCGGCTTCCCGAGAACACATGCTCAGCATCCTGGCAAAGGCAAAGCCAACCCTTCCGCCGGCCCGTATTCCTGCCGCCACAAGAGCGCGTGCCTAGTCCTTGTTGCAGATTCGTTTGACAGCCGCTGGGCCATGTGATATATATTGAAATCGTAAGATCCGGAAAGGGGACACACTCGGGTGAACAACTCAGCCTCTCTCGGTTTCGCGCCTTCTCGGAGTGTGCCGGCCGGCCGGTAGATAAATCGGACTGCACCGAGCGGCCGTGGGCGCACTCACACCCACGGCCTTTTCTTTCTAGATGCCGTTTTGGCTCGAAAGTCGGCATTCGTAAAGCGCCGTGAGGATCCCAGCTTCCCGCGGCCTTTTCATACGATCGAGGAGCCAGATTCTTATGAGCCTCAAGCCACACACTCTTATTGAGCAATTCTCCCCCATTGCTTTTGCGCTGCCGCGTGACCTGGGCGACGGTCTCTTGCTTCGTCCGGCGACGCGCGATGACGCCGAGCCGTTGGCGCAGTTCAATGGCAGGATTTTCGGGCGGGACCATTTCGACGAGCATGTTGCGGCATGGACGCGCGATTTCATGTCTTTGTCGCACCCGGCCGTAGGCCCTTCCAACGTGCTCGTAGTAGTAGATACCAACGCAGGTGCCAAGATCGTTTCGTCCATGTGTCTGATTCCTCAAACTTGGACCTATGCCGGCATTCCTTTTGGCGTCGGAAGGCCCGAAGCCGTGGGAACCGACCCGGAATACCGGCGGCGCGGCTTGGTGCGTGCAATGTTCGAGACGCTGCATGCGCGCAGTGCCGCGATGGGCCACCTCGTTCAGGGCATCACGGGCATCCTCCGGTTCTATCGGCAATTTGGCTACGAGTATGCGCTCGATCTTGGCGGTGGGCGTTCAGTCCCATTCTCAAGCATCCCGCGACTGAAAGAGGGTGAGCCCGAGAGGTATCACTTACGGCCGATGACCGTGGATGACTTGGCCTTTGTTCAGCCGCTCTATCAACAGGGCGCGGCTCGATCACTTGTTGCCTGTGTGCGGCCGGATTGGTATTGGCACGCCATCCTTGGAGGCTATTCGCCCGAGTCGTTTGAAGTCAGGCTCTTGCGCGTGATCGAAACGGAGGTGGGGCGCCCTGTGGGATATGTTGCAGGGATACGCGAGATGGGCTACCGAGCGTTCCCGATCGGAGAGCTGGAGGTGGTCAACGGCCAATCGCTCCGCGCGGTGATGCCTTCCGTCTTACCGGGATTGAAGGAAATGGCGGAAATGGAAGCCGCTGCACAGAGAAACGAGGTGAACGCTCTCTTCTTCATGCTGGGCCGCGAGCACCCGGTCTTTGATGCCATCCCCGAGTATTTCGCGCGAACGCGGCCTCCATATGGCTGGTATCTGCGCGTCCCCGATCTCGTCGCCCTTCTGCGGCGCATCATCCCAGTCTTGGAGGAACGCTTGGCTAAAACCGCTCTGGCGGGTCATTCGGGCGAGATCAAAATCGACGAATATGTCAGAGGAACACGGATCATTTTCGACCGGGGCAAGATCAGCGCCGTCGAGCCGTGGGAGAAGGTCGGAAGCACTGAAGGGAATGCCGGTTTCCCTCCGTTCACGTTCCTGCAGCTGGTATTCGGGTTCCGGTCGCTCGCCGAGTTGCGTGCGAGCTTTCCCGACGTTTGGGCGAGCGACGAGGCCGCAGTCCTTTTGGACGTCTTGTTCCCTCGCCGCAGCTCGAATTTGATTCCGGTGGGGTAACCCAGACTATGCGAGCGCGCTTGACGAATACCCAGTGTTAATGCACAATAGACTCGCAAGGTGGGACCGAAAATCAAACCGTCAGGGGGCCCATGTCGAACGAGATCGCGCCTAAAGAGTTCCACATCTCGCGGCGTGCCCGCGACCGTTATCAATTCGACGACACGCTCTTTGCGCTCACCGGCAATGTCATCTTTGCGAATTTCCGCGCCGCGCGCCAGTTCGCGCAAAAGATGAACGACCAACGTGACCTCGTGCGCTTTCCCGAGCAGACGGTGAGGGCCGGACAGATCAACGCGATGGGGCTAATCGATGAAATTCTCCATTATGTGATCCGCCTCTATCGCGAACAAAAGAATCCACAGGCGCTGTCCGGGGCGCTCGGCTGGCTGGACGACAAGCTCGGGCCGGAAGCCGTGGATGCGGCTCTCGCGAAATTTGCCGGGGAATTCCCCACCGTAACCGTCTACCGGGGCCGCGTTCCCCTTTCCAGGTATCTGCGAGGCGAGACGGCCGGCGTACCGAATCGTCAGATCGTGCTCGAAGAAATGCTGATGCTCTGGCTGGCGAATTTGAATCCCGCTTTTTCCCCCTTCCTGGAATTGTTCGACCACACCTCCCTTGAGCGCAACACGGCTTACCCGCAGATCATGTCCGGACTGCACGATTTCTTCGAGACGCAGCCGCGTTTTGGGCCGGACAATCAGAACTTGATCGATATGCTGCGCGCTCCTGCCCTCGCCGCGCCGCATTCTCTGGCCGCTCAACTCGAGTTCATCCGGAGCCGCTGGGGCGCGCTGCTCGGCGAATATCTCACACGCCTCTTGAGCGGCCTCGATTTCATCAAAGAAGAAGAGCGGATGGGTTTTCTCGGCCCCGGCCCGGCGCTCGTCCCCGTCTACGAATATGGAGGAATGGAGGAGCCTGAGCGCTTTAGCCGCGATCTGCAGTGGATGCCCGAGTTGGTCATGATCGCCAAGAATATCCACGTATGGCTTGACCAGCTTTCCAAGCGCTTTGGCCGGCAAATGACCCGGCTGGATGAGATCCCAGATGAAGAGTTGGACCTCCTCGCGCGGTGGGGCTTTACGGGACTGTGGTTGATCGGGATCTGGCAGCGCAGCCCCGCCTCACGCCGAATCAAGCAAATGATGGGGAATCCCGAAGCGGCTGCTTCAGCTTATTCCATCTTCGAGTACCGTATCGCGGATGACCTGGGAGGAGAAGCCGCCTGCCAGAATCTGCGGGAGCGGGCGTGGAAACGCGGTATCCGGCTCGCCAGCGACATGGTCCCCAATCATATGGGGATCGACTCTCCCTGGGTGATCGAGCACCCGGACTGGTTCATCTCGCTCGAGGACAGTCCGTTCCCCTCCTACTCGTTCAACGGCCCTGATCTCTCATGGGACGGGCGCGTCGGTATCTTCATCGAAGATCATTATTATGATCGCACGGACGCCGCCGTCGTGTTCAGGCGGCTCGACCACTGGACGGGGAGTGAAAAGTACACCTACCATGGCAATGACGGTACGAGCATGCCGTGGAACGATACTGCGCAGTTGAATTACCTGGACCCGGCTGTACGCCAAGCCGTGATTGAGACCATTCTCCATGTGGCGCGGCAGTTCCCGGTCATTCGCTTTGACGCGGCGATGACGCTCACCAAGAAACACTACCAACGACTCTGGTTCCCGGAGCCGGGGACCGGAGGGGCCATCCCCTCGCGCGCCGAACAGGGCATGACGAAAGCGGAATTTGATGCGCGGATGCCGGAAGAATTCTGGCGCGAGGTGGTAGACCGTGTGGCGGCGGAAGCGCCCGACACGCTTCTCCTGGCCGAGGCCTTTTGGCTCATGGAGGGGTATTTCGTCCGCACCCTCGGCATGCACCGCGTATACAACAGCGCGTTCATGAACATGCTGCGTGATGAGGACAACGCCAAGTACCGCTCGGTCATGAAAAACACGCTCGAATTCGACCCGGAAATCCTAAAGCGGTACGTCAATTTCATGAACAATCCGGACGAGCGGACGGCGGTCGACCAGTTCGGCAAAGGGGACAAGTACTTTGGCGTGTGCACGATGATGGTCACTCTTCCCGGCCTGCCGATGTTCGGACACGGGCAGATTCCGGGATTTGCCGAAAAGTACGGGATGGAGTACATGCGGGCGTACTGGGACGAGCAACCGGACGAGGAGCTGGTGCGGCGGCACGAGCGCGAGATTTTTCCGCTCTTGCATCGGCGCCACCTCTTTGCCGGAGTCGATTCCTTTCTCCTCTATGATTTCTTCGCACCCGAGGGACATGTCAACGAGGACGTCTTCGCTTACTCGAATCGCTTTGGTGATGAGCGTTCTTTGATCATCTACCACAACAGGTTTGCCGATGCACGGGGATGGATCCGAACCTCGGCTGCCTACTCGGTTAAGGACGGGGAAGGCGAAGACCGGCACCTGGCACAGAAGAATCTGGGCGAAGCCTGGGGCCTGCATCCGCACGGCAGCTATTACACCATCTTCCGAGACGCCGTCACGGGACTGGAATACATCCGCAACAGCGAGGAATTGTTCACCAAAGGGTTGTATGTGCAGCTTGGGGCCTATGAGCGCCACGTTTTTATGGACGTCCGCGAGGTGCAGGAAAATGAGGCGCACCTCTACGGGCAGGTCGCGGCTCAATTGGGTGGAAAAGGCGTCCCCAGCATCGACGACGCCGTGCGGGAAATCACGCTGCATCCGGTCCATGTGCCGTTTAAGGAGCTGGTGAATGCGGGTATGTTCCGCTGGCTTTTGAAAGGCCGTGTCACCGAGCCGGGAGGTAAGGTAGACCCTGAGCGACTGGACCAGGTGGAACAAAAGATGGCGAGTTTGCTCCGCGCAATCAAAGCGTTTACGGGGGGCACGGGAAAAGCGGGGAAAATCGCTCAGATGACGCGCCACGAGCTGGCCGCGCTGCTGCAGTACCCTGTGCTTTCGACCCGAGTCGGCGCGCCGGCCTCCGGCGCTGACCGGGCCGCGGCCGATTACGTCCATGTCGATCTCGAGGACACTTTTGTTTGGGGCACATTGCTCGGCTGGGTCTTGGCGCATCCTCTTGGCGCGATCGTCAACGAGGCGGATCCGGCGGGGCAGAGTCGGGTATGGATTGACGAATGGCTTTTGGGGCGGATCATTGGAGTGACGTTACGTGACTTGGGCCTTGACCCCGCTCAAGCCACGGAGGCGGTCACTCTCGTCAAGCTCCTCACCGCGCATGAGAGCTGGTACCGAGCTCAGAACAAATCAAAGCATATCTATCCGCTCGTCGAGACCTGTCTCAGGGATGAAGAGGTACGGCATTTCCTCGGGGTGAACCGCTTTGACGGCGTGCTGTGGTTTAACAAAGAGGCCTTTGACCGGTGGCTGTGGTGGATGGCAGTCCTCGCAGCCGTTGAAATCACTGCCGGTCCTGTGTTCGAGAAGGCGAAGGAATCGAAACAACTGACTGCCGTCTACGAAACGATCCTCAAACTTAAGCAAGCTGAAGCAGAGTCGGGCTATCAGGTCACCAAGCTCATGTCGGCGGCGCGGGACCTTGACGCACCCAAACGGCGCAAGCGCGCGCCAGTGCGCGTGACCAAAAAGCGAGTCAAGGTTTGACCCAATCTCCCGCAGCCGGTTTGCCTGCGGGAGATTCGCTTTAGAGTGACCCCTTGAATGCCAGCGCCGAATAGAATTGCCCCAAAAAACTCGAGGGGGCAGTCCCGATCAATTGGACCTCTGTAAAACCTGCGCGCATGACCAGCGGCGCGCAACTCTTGAACGAGACGGGAAAGGGAACCCAGGGGTTGCCCGAGTCCACATTGTACTCGACGATCACCAACCGGCCTTTTTCTTTTAGCATACCACGCAAGTGTACAAGGACCGATTCTTTGTCGCGGAAAAAGTGGAGGACATTCGCTATCACGATACCTTCGAGCGGCGGCAAGCTCAATGGGCGCATGAAATCGGCGTTGAGACAACGCATGTTGGACTCGGGGAATTGAGCGAGGAAATTACGGCGTTGGCGCTCGAGGCGCGCCTTGTCCTTCTCGACAGAGATGATTTCGGTGTTGGAGCCGAGGAGATCACGCAACGCCAGAGTAAAGGCGCCGTCGCCCGAACCCAGGTCAGCCCAGGGACCGGTTCCCGCCACAATGGCCGGGCGCAAGAGATTTACGTGGTCCGGATGTTTCATAGGTCGAGGCCATTATAAGGCAAATTCGCCATCTCAGGGCCAAGCCCGGGCTCCTCGGCGACTGAGGCCGCCCCTGGTGGGGGCTGACGCGCCACGCGCCCTCTCCGCCAAAGACCGCGGAGTCTACGACCTCCGGGGACACCCTGCCGTCCACGCAGGTGGACGGTTGGCCAAAGGCGCGATCGGGGCGACCCCGGTCGCCAACGGCCGTATTTACAGAAATTGCATAATATCTTCACACTCTCTTCACAATCGGCATATAATATAGGTGAAGAGAATCGAAGCGACATGAAGGTCAAGATGCCCTTCGGGTTCGTTTCGCAGGAGGCGAAAATGCGCGCTGCAGGTTCAATTATTGCTGTTGTCGTCATCGTCCTGCTCGGAGTCTTGCTGCTCGGCGGCATGGGAATGATGGGATTTTGGGGCTACGGGACGGCACTTGCACCGCACGCAAGTGCAGGTGTGCGTGGATACGGGGGGTACGGCATGATGTGGCCCTGGGCCTTTGGCTCTGGTGCTTTCGGCCCGGGCGTATTTGGCCCGAGTTTTCCCCTGGGTGGTATTTTGGTGCTTGTCTTCTGGGCGCTTGTTATTATCGGCATCGTTTTGCTTGTTGTCTGGGCCGTCCGCAACGCAGGACGCGGTGCGACACTAACGTCTACATCAGGACCGTCTCCTCTCGATATCCTGAAGGCACGCTACGCTCGCGGTGAGATCACCAAAGAGCAATTCGATCAAATAAAGGCAGACCTGGCCTGAAGGGTCAGGCTGGGTCCGAGGAAAGAACGGGTGCGTCCGTCGACGCCTTTCGGACAGGGATGCAGATGCAAAGGAGAAAGTGACAATGTTCGGAGGATATGGCATGGGGATATTTGGAATCGGTATGCTCTTTATGTTAGCATTTTGGGCATTAATCATCGTGGGTGTCATCTGGCTCATCATGACGCTCATCCGGGGTTCGACCGCGGGGCCGGCTCCCACTTCGCCGGCCGGCCAGCCCTCGCTCGATATCCTCAAGACGCGCTATGCCAAAGGTGAGATCACGAAAGAGCAGTTCGATCAGATGAAAAAAGATCTGGGATAATGTAAATACTTGCTATTATACGCTGGCGACTGCAAAGCCGCCCCAGGCGCGCTTCCCTTCCGTCTCGTGCCCTAGCATGCGGTACTCACAGAGTTCCAGGCCGGCGGACCGAAGAAACTCGGCGAGGCGCTCCTTTGCGGGCGGCGTGCTGTCGATCCCGAATTTCAGCGGCTCCCCGGCGGCCTTGGTCGCCGCTCTGGCAAACCGCCAATAGAGAGATGGCGACAGGAGCGACTCGTCCGTGTAATAGTCGAACGCGACGATGCTCCCTTTGGCCGTGCCGGCGATTTTTTGCAGCGTAGCCTCGACGGCTTGCCGGTCGAGGTACATCGTCACACCTTCCCACACGAAGAGTGCCGATTTCGCAAGATCGAAACCCGCGTCGACGAGTTTGGTGAGCCAGTCCTCTTTTTCGAAATCGGCGCTGACGAAGGTGACGCGCGATCCCTTCGAATCGATGCCGGCCTTGTCCAGTGCCTCGCGCTTGATCGTTTGCGTCTTGGGAGCATCGACCTCAAAGGAGCGCACCCCCGAGTTTTCGGGCAGGCGGAACGCGCGCGTGTCGAACCCCGCGCCCAGGATGACGAACTGGGTGATGTTGGGGAGATATCGCTCGACAACACTATCGAAGAAGGCCATTCGGCCGGCCGCCTCGGCCTGCGGCGGAATATCGCCTTCGTATGGATAGCGATAAAGGGCGGGTACATAACCGGTCACTCGGTATCCGAACAGCACGGAGACACTGGTCAGGTGCACGGCCAGGGGCGAGATGCCCGGCAGCACCATCAGTAGACGATTTGATGCTTCATCCCGCCGCGTGCCCAGGTTGTGCAAGCCCCAGCGCCCGACCAGCGGTGCTTGGGCTGTGGAGGACACGCCCGACCTGCGCCCGCTGACCAGGATCTTGCCGACCCAGATCACATAGCCGATCAGCGTCACAGGGAAGAGCAAAACGTTGAGAATGCCGTAGACGATCGCTCTGACCGTATTGCTCATTTCCTCACTCCTTTTCTTGGTTGACCTCGCCTCGGCCGCGCGCCGCGGCTTTCTGCTGCTCCTTTGCTTGCATCGCCTGCTTCAGTTGCGTGATCACTCTCGCTACGACACGGCGCATGATCGCCTTGCCGGCCTTACTGTTGCCGCCACCCGCGGGGGTCAGATAGCGATCCATCATGTCGGCGAGCGTTTCCATGACAATGTCATAGGGGGGAAGCTGATCCGCCGGTTTCCACTCGGCGATCGTCAGTTGTCCATAGCCGAGCATCTCGAGAATGTGCGCGGCCACGCCGGTGTCGACGTCCTTGCGGATCACCCCGGCCTTTTGCAGCGAGCGCAGCAGCTCTGGCACGATTGGACCGGTCTGTATCCACGAAAAGAGATTGTCCCGTCGGCGCAAATAGCTTCCGACGATGCGCGGGTCGCGGCGCATCAAGGCGGCGATCAAAGGGCGGCGGTTCACGGCGGACAGGGTCGCGCGGTAATAGCCGCCGACCGTGCCGCCGCGCGGGTCGCCCTCGACCAGCTCCAGCCATGTCCTGGCATACTCGAGATATTCGCGATAGATGAGCGCCTCAAAGAGCTCGTCTTTCCCCTTAAAGTAGTTATAGAGCGTCCCCCGGCTCACGCCCGCCTCATCGGCGACGTCGCCCATGGTCGTCTTGTCGTAGCCGTGAAGGACGATCCGCGCCACTGCAGCGTCCAAAATCTGCTGCAGGCGTTCGTCGCTATCAGCCATTAGTCATCCTCGCCGCGCCGGTGTGAACACATTGAACAAATACTGTCAACGTGTTCATTCTACGACAAAACGGACGCACTGTCAAGAAACGCAAGAAAGCAAGTTCATGAAAAAAGAAACCTCCTGGTCAGCCAGCCTCACCGGCTGCGCCAAGAGGTCCCTCACGTTTCAGACTTCGCGTTCTTACGCTATATGCTTCCCGCCTCAGGCTCCACGTTCTACCCCTGACGTTCCACCCCTCACGCCTCACGTTTCGCGTTTACTCTTGCTTCGGATGAACCTGCGTGAACGCGCCTTCCTTCACCTGGAACACATAGACGTGCTGCTCTTTGAGATCTCCGTTTGCGTCATAGGTCACGTGGCCGACGAGTGTATTCATGTCGAGTCCGCGAATCGCGTCGGAAACCTTGGCCACGTCGAAGCTCCCCGCTTTCTGGACGCCGGCGGCGAGCACGGCGAGCGCGCTGTAACCGGGAACGCTGTAGGTATCGGGGTTGCGCGAATCCACTGCTTGATATTCTTGCCACCACTGCTTGTCGGCCACTACCTTCGGGTCCGGCGTAATCGCGCCGACATAGGCGCCCTCGCTCGCGGGCGCCGCCTCGTCCACAAATGTGGAATTGAAGCATCCGTCGGAGCAAATGAACTTGGCGGTGACTCCCGCATCCCGCAACTCGGGCAGCAAGACATACCCTTCGGTCTCATAGCCGGCGAGAAAGACGACGTCCGGCTGTGCGTTCTTGATCGTGGGTATGAAGGAAGCGTAAGTGGGCGCGGCCTCGGGTATCTTGACGACGGCCGCGGCAGGATGCCCCAACCCCTGGAGCGCTGTTGTCATCTGATCGCGCAATCCGTTTCCGTATTCATTGTCCGCGTGGACGACGACGATTCGCTGCCCCCCCAGTTGCTCGACGATGAACTTGGCCAGCGCGGGGCCCTGCGCCGCATCCGTCGCGTTCACCCGGAAAAAGTTGCGAAAACCCTGCTTCGTGAGCGACACCTCCGAGGCGGTGGGCGTAATGACGACGAGCGGCAGGTCCTTGTAAATCTGCATCGCAGCCAAAGTCTGGCCGCTGTTCAGGTGCCCGATCACCCCGATGATTTTGGTGCCCTGCTTGACCGCATCGGCGATTTCTTGTGCTTTGGCCTTCGCCGTGTCGGAATCCGCCGCATCGTCCTGTCCGACGACATTCACCTTATATCCCAGCAGTCCTCCCTGTTTGTTAAGCTGGTCAGCCTCCAGCTTCACGCCGCCCAGGACGGTCTGCCCCCCATTCGCCTGTGCTCCCGAGAGGGGCACGACCACATAAACGGTGACCTCCCCTTTCGGCGTCGGATTGGTTGAACACGCGCTCGCAAAGAGAGCAAGAAACGTTAGTACGAAAAGGACCTTTCTCATCCTATGACTCCACATTGGGCATGCATTGTGTGACGAGCGGCGAGCTCAAATCTGATTGCTCAGAACCAAGCGGAGACCCCGCGTTTTTGGCGGGGCGCCTTCTGCTTACTGCCTTCTGCCTTCTCTCCTCCGCTCCCTTGCACCTCTGCCCCCTCTGCTCCCCCGACTTCATCCTTCATCCTTTGCTGCGGTACACCTCGTCCATGGCATCTTGGAGCGAGGTGAGCTGGGCGATCTGGTCGGCAACGTCGCTTCGCAGTCGTTGGGCGTGGCCGTCCTGGATATCGTCTTTCGACCCGATCAGAACGAGCTGCGAGTATACGGTTCCCAAAGCGGTCAAAGTGGCCGTCAGCTGCAAGTCGGCCTGCGCCATCGTATGCGTCAGTTTTTCCAAGTTCTGCCACTGCTCTTGCTTGGACGCGAGCGCCTGCTTCGCCTGTTCCTTCACCGCCGGGTCCGTCTCTTGTGCTACCCGCGCGTTCAATTCACGCAGGGTTGCGGGCGTCGATGCCACATCCTGCTTGATCATGTCGTCGCCTTCGAACGAATCCAGGCGTTGGGCGAGGCGAAAGATCTGGGCGATCCAATCCGAGATGCCCGCGATGGACTCCTCCAGATGCTGATGCAAGATCCCCGGTTCGCTCTGCCGCAGCAGCTCTTCAATCCGGCTCCGGTAATTCAGCGCCCGTTCCACTTCCGCGCGGTATTTGGGCGATTTGATGACTCCCGGGTTGAATTCCTCACGGAACATGTCCGCGACGACGCGCGCGCCGGTATTGACATCGCTGATGCTCGTGTAAATGATCAGCGCTTCGGCCACGCCGCCGAGAGTGAGCCAGTACCACCACTGCCATCCGTCGAATGGCTGCGGCACAAAATAGACCAGGAGGATGGTGAGGGCAATGGTGGCGGCGCTCTCCCAGCGGAAGATGGCATAGGAGAGAATGGCCGACCATGCGCGTTTGCGAATGTTAGAGTCTGACATGGCTAAAAGTATGACGAAAGAATCTTGTACAGCTTGCGGATCGTGTCGGGGTCTGCACGGCGCGCCTGCCCCCCCGTCGCCTCGGCGATGCTCGTCAGCACGTTGAGGTCGGCGTCGCTTCCGTAAGCGATGCAAAAGACCACGACCGGCACGCCCTTTTGATTCCCTTGCTTCAGTTTCTGGGTCAGTCCGCTCAGGTTGAGTGAGGACGCATTCTCGATCCCATCGGTCATGACCACGATCGCATTGATGCGGTCGCGCTCGGCCCGCTGCTGCAAATTGTCATAGGCGTACGCGACGGCGTCAAAGAGGCCCGTCCGGCCGTTCGCGCTCAGTCCGTCCACATGCGCTTTGAGCGCGTCGCGATTTGTCATCACATCCTGGAGCGGGACGGTTCCGTAGACGGTCGTGGAAAACGGCACCATGCCTACTCGATCGCTCTCCCCTTGGACCTGGTCGAGGAACGTGTTCAGCGCGCTCTTGGTCTCGGTGAGCTTGTCCCCCTCCATACTACCCGAGGTGTCCACAACCAGAAAGATGTTCGCCGGCCGCTTGGTCAGGTACCAGGCCGATTGCACCACATCCAGCACGGCCGGACTCGGCATCTGCAGTGTCGTCTGCGGTTGCGTGGGGTCCACCCCGTTTTCTGCGCGAATCGGTGAAGCGGGGTCGTCGAGCCGCATGTTGAGGTCCACCGGGCGATAGCCGTACTGAAGGACAAGCTTTTGTATCTCGGGCGAAATCACGTAATCCCGCAAGCGGCTGTAGACCAGGCGCTGGTTATCCGTCAAGCCCGGTTGTTCGAGCAGCGCGAGAGGATGGTCCTGCCACAGCGTTCCCTCGGAAGGATAGATCGCGGTGAGCTTGTTCTGCGACTTGCTGTTCACGTAGACGACCATGCGCTCAGAGACGACGAACGCGTCTAGATAGTTGCGCCCTTTGGCGAGCACCTGGTCGATCGTGGCCTGCTCCCCTTCGCCATAATAGCGCACCGTCTTTTCGAGCGCGGCCACATAGTCGAGCGTCGCGCGGGCCTTGGCGTCCTCTTCCGTCAGGTTGCGGGTCTTGCCGGCTCCCGCATAGAATTCGGCCAGGGTCGCCAGCAGGCCGCTCGCCGAGCTGGTGGACGGATGGCTCCAGCGAAAGTTGGAATCGCTTTTCGCTTTGGCGAGCAAGTCCTGCCAACCGAGCGCCTTTTGCGGGTAACCGAGTGAAGCGGCCGTATCACTCCACATGGCGATGACGATGGGGGTGACGGCAAAGCGCGTGGACTCGCCGACGAGCGGGCGATCGAGACCTTGATCGATTTGCGAGAGCCAGAAAGACGAGTCGGGGCTGACGGCGGTGAACTGACCCGCGCGAGCCGCATCGACAATGTCGGCAGCTTCCATCTTGGTCGCGACGACTGTCATCGGGAGGCCCTTGGGAGTCTTGAAGCCGGCGCGGTTAAAGCGGGCGACGACGTCCTGCATCAAGGCGTCTTTTTCCGGCGAATACGCGAGCTGCAAGGTCGCGGCCGACGGGGTGGGTGTCTCGGAGCCGGCCGAACTCAGCCACGCGACCATTCCGCAGGCGAGGAGGATGCCTCCTACCACAAGGACGAGGAGGCTGACGAGCGCACAGCCATTGGCAGGATTGAGAGCGGGATGACGTTTCATTGCGCCCCCTTAATGCGCTGCCACGTTCAGATCGAACCAGCGCAGCAGCGCCTGGAGGGTATCTCGATCAGGCGGTTGCATGCGGGTCGTGCGCGGCACGACCACCATTGCCCCCTGGTCCTTCCACTTGGCGAACAGGGTGTCGCTGCCCGAAATAGAGACGTCGGTATTCGCAGGGCGCAGTCCGAGCGCGAGGGCCTCTTGCTGAACGGCTGGAGATAGTAGGTACTTTTCAAACTGGAGGGCGGCATTCTTTTCGGCCGCGCTCGTCTCCGACCCCATCCAGATCGTAAACGGAAAGTCGAACCAGGTCAGATACTTTGGGTATACGATCACAAGCGGGTCCGACCAGCGGGTTTGAATGCCGTTCATGTTGACGAGCAGGTCGCTTTCCAGCAATTGGCCGCCGTCTCCCACGGAATAGCCAAAGAGTGCGAGGTCTTCGACCGAATAGGAGCTGAGGCTCGAAAAGTCGGTGACCGAGCCCATGAGCTCTTTGAGCCACTGTTGAAATTTCGGGTCCGTCACGTCGGCGGTCGCGATGCTCGTCTTGTCATAGTACTCCCCGGCCGCGGCGACCATGGCGAGGAGACCCGCGGCGTTCTTGCGCGGGTTGGGCACGACCAGCTTGAAATAGCCCCAGCTCGCCTGCCCCCCGAGTTCCGGCCAACCTCCTTTGGCGGTCGCCGCGTCGTGAATCGCCTGCCAGTCAATCGTGCCGTATTTGGCCTGCAGAACGCGCGCGCGGCTCGAATAAATGCCCCAGGAGAAGAGAGAGGTCGCGAGCGGTCGGGCACGGTATTCGCCGTCGCTCAGGAAAATATCGCGCCCCAATTTCTCACTGTAGGTCGCGTTCACGAGTTCCACGAGGTAGCGGCTGTCCGGAATCCAGACGGTCGGGACGGGATCGAATTCGCCGCGGTCCCATTTGCCGAGAGCGGTCACGCTGTCCATCGGCGTCACGGTCAAGACGATGGCGCGCCCGTCCTGGGTGTGCTTTTCGGCGTTGAATTTCTGCGCCGCTTCCTGGATCCACGGCTCCACCGGCAGCGCGCTCACGATGCGCACTTGCAGAGGTCCCTGCGTTGTCGTGGGCACGCTGCCGCTCAGACGTTGAGCGGCAATCCCGATGCCGACGATGGCGAGCGCGACAAAAACAACCGCAAAAAAGATCACGCGAGTGCGATTCATAAGCTTGTACCTCTCCCCCGCCCCCTCCCCGGTCAAGGGAGGGGAGCAAGGGGCGTGGTCTTAGGCCAGTCCGAGTTTCTTTTTGCGTTCGGCGAGCTGGGTATCTAACGTGTGGCGCTCGAGCAGTTCGTCCATCTGCGCGTCGAGGCGCGAGGACTGCATCTCGGAGCGGGCGGAAGCCTTGTCAAGGCGGCCGCGAATGCTGTCCGCGAGCCGGGCAATGTCCTGGTCGCCGGATCCGATGAGGTTGTCGAGCGACTGCATCGTCTTGGTCGTCAGCTCTTTCGAGCGGGCAAGATCAAGCAGGGCCTGCAATTCCTCGCGCTCTTGCTTGACGGTCGTCAGCTTGGCTTCGAGCTTGAGTTTCGCGTCGAGCAGCTGTTGGTACTCGGACTGCTGCCGCTCGTACTGCTGTTTGTACGTTTCGGCCAGTCGCTGGGTCGAGTTCAGCTTGCTCTGTGCGGCGACCGCAAGGTCTTCCTTGCCCTCCTTGAGCATGAGGTCGATGTTGCGGTCCAGTTCCTCGCCCTTGGTGGTGAATTCATCATACTTGCGGTGGAGGGTTTTTACCTCGCCGCCAATCGTCGCCGCGGCATCCTCAAGATCCTCCAAGTTGTGCTCCACCTGGCGGATATACTCGTCAATAACCGCGAGCGAGTTCTTTTTCAGCGCTTCGTCGACCAGCGAATGCAAGTTGGCGGCAATCAACGTCTGGACTTTTTCGAGTAGGCCGGCCATGGTTTCCTCCTCTTTTGAATCTCGCGCCAGTATAAATGAGTAAGGGGTGAGAATCCTGACATTCGACTGACAATCCGGCGCCAACCGCCTGACCATTTATCGGTCAGGCTACCGAACTATGGAACTATTCAACTATCAAACTATGCAACTAACTTGTATCCCCTTCCGCGCAGGCTGAGGAGGTAGTGGGGGTGAGCCGAATCAGGCTCGATTTTCTGCCGCACACGGCTGACGAGCTTTTCAATCCGGGCGTCGTCCACTTGGTCCACATAGTCCTCTCCCCAGACGGCCTCGACAATCGAGTACTTGTCACAAATGCGGCCGAGTCGGCCGTAAAGGAAGAGGAGCAGACGGTATTCATGATCGGTCAACGAGCGCACCGGGTTGCCCGCGACCCACACGTTGCCGGCCTCCGCGTCGAGGTAGACGCCGCGCGTCTCGGGCTGCCGCACGACCTGCTGGCGGTTCACAAAACGTCGAAAGATGTGTGAAAAGACGACGGGGCCATCCGGACTGTCGCGCACGATCGATTTATTCTTGAGCCCGATCCAGCCTGCCGTATTGGGTGGCTGGCCGTTTGGGTCCATCTGCCGCACACCAAAGAGCGCCTCACGTTCATCCGGTTCCAAATCGCCCCAAATCTTGCCACATTCAGACTGGACGTTCGTGTTATCGGCAAGGCCGGACAATACGAGCTGATGAATCACGCGGTCTTGGTGTTCGTCGCGCACAGGAGCCCCGGTCACCGCGCCCAGGGCGTAGCAGACTGCTTGGACGAGCCCTGGGTGCCCATCCGCCTGCTCACGAATAAAGTCGAGATCCACCTGATCAAAGGTTACGTGTTCACGCTCGGCGAAATGAAGGCAATAGGTTCGGGTCTCGTCCTTTTCCCAAAAATGCATAAAGCGGACGCGGGGCGCGACCAACTCGTAGAACTCGCCTTGTTCGCGCGTGTTGGTCAGGCGGGCTACCTCACGCTCGGTGGCCGTGACATACGCGATGGCATCGCCATAGCGGTCGAGGAGCGCGCGGAGGTTGAGGAACGCCTGCGGCTCGACCCCTTGGTACGCTTCGTCGAATTCGTCGAGGCATAGGATGAGGGGAGGGCGAAGGTGCGTGAGGGCCAGCGCAATACCCTCTTCGAAATGGAGTGCGGCAGCCACGCCGCTGGGCGAGTCCACCATTTGATCATAGAGATGATCCATTTGGACTCGAATCTCGGGGTCGTTCACTTGAGAGTACAGGGCAGTGGCGAGAGCGCGCCAGATGGTTACGAACAGTGCACGGGCGCTCCGCTCCGGCATTTCGTTGCAGTCCACATAGATATAGGTCCCCTTCCGGGGAGGCCCGTTGGCGGAGTTGCATAGGTGGCGCAGCAGAGCAGATTTTCCGAGATTGCTGACGGCGACCAACGAGCAGGATTTGCCTTCGCCGGCGCATTGAACGATAAACGTCAAGTCGTCCGCGCGCCCGATCAGCTCGGATGCAAGTTCAAGTTTCATCATTCCTTATCCCGTCCACTCAATTATACCGTGAGTCGTGCCTGGGGGCAAGGCAACTAGAAACCGTTCCACGTCAATTACTTGCGCGGGGTGGGACGGTGTGGTAGAATCGAGGTACAAGCAATCAAGAAAGAGCGAGGGACGCTGTGCCAGAACGTGTCGCATTGATCGGATTGGGCCTGATGGGCAGTGGAATGGCGCGCAATCTCCTGCGCGCCGGTTTTTCTCTCACCGTGTACAATCGGACCGGGGAGCGCGCAGCTCCGTTCTCCGGCTCGGGCGCAACCGTTGCGCAGACGCCCCATGAGGCCGCATCTAAAACGAACGTTATCATCAGTATGGTTTCCGATGACATCGCCTCGCGTGCCGTCTGGCTGGGCTCCGAGGGAGCTTTGTCAGGGGCTCGAGCCGGATCGCTCCTCGTCGAATGCAGCACCTTGTCGCCGAGCTGGGTGCGGGAGCTCGCAGAGTTGGCGGCGCGTCAGGGTTGTATTCTGCTGGATGCTCCGGTATCTGGAAGCAAGCCGCAAGCGGAGGCCGGCGAACTCGCCTTTTTCGTTGGCGGAGATAGTGCGGCGCTGGAACGCGCGCGCCCGATTCTGAATGCCATGGGCAAGACCATTCACCACCTTGGCGGCTCGGGGACCGGAGCGACGATGAAGCTCGTCAATAACAGCCTCTCCGCCGTCGAGGTGCTCGTTTTAGGCGAAGTGCTCACGCTGGCCGAGCGCTCCGGTCTGGACGTAAACCAGGTGGCCACAATTTTGACCAACGGCGCCCCGGGGAGTACGGTGATGAAATGGCGGGCCCCGATGATGACGAGTCACGAGTACATCACTCAATTCGCCATGCGCTTGATGCACAAGGATCTGACCTACGCTATGGAAGAGGCTGCGCAGCAGTCGGTTCCGTTGCCAAGCGTGGCCGCCGCTCGAGAGATCTATCGCCTGGCGATGGCTCGCGGCCTGGGCGATGCTGATTTTGCCGCCGTCTCGGAGGCGCTGCGGAATGAGCCGCAGGTCAATCGCTGATACATCGCCTCAATGAAGTCGGCATCGATAATGGGACCTTCATTGAGGCGCTATTTTTCAGTTAACACGAGGTCGGGATGGCGAACCCACAGAATGACGATGGCCTGGCAAGTGCGGCCAATGTGAGCGTGGTTCCGGAATCTAGAGTGATCGACGGAGAGGCCGAGTACGGTGTGGCGAGAGATGAGAGCGGCTTGCGCCTGCTCCTCCTTGCTCCTTCCGGCTCTCCACTGTTTGCCGCGTTCGAGGGAGAAACACAGGAACATGCCGGCAGAACGCTTCTCGTCGGCCCCGCGAATGCCCACAACGCGGCGGCACTGCGCGAACGATTCGAGTGGCTGCAACCCCGTCCACTGGGTCTGCGCACCTCCGCCGGTATGGGGGACCGTCTCGGGCTGGCGACTCCCGGACACGTCCGGGCCGTCCGCAGCGTCGGCGGCAAGTTGGCTCCCATCTTCGCGCAGCAGTCCATTCGCGAAAATGCGCGCACCGGGCGGTCGCCCCAACAGGTGACGGACGACGCGACCTGGGGGATTTTTGCCGAAGGGTGGCGCGCAGGTGTGGGAGCCGACGCGGATCACCTCAAGACCACCGCGGATATCGACGCGTGTCACGCCGCGGGCTATACCTTTTACACGATTGATCCGGGCGACCACGTCGACAACTCTGCGGAAACGGCGTCGCTGAACGCGCTCAAGCTGATGGTGGAGCGGCTGCCGTGGGGGCGCCTGGACGACAGTGCGCAAGTACTGCGCAGCCGCTATCTGGACAAGAACTTTGACGTCGAGGGACAGCGAGTCGAGTTTGACGAGCACACTCTTTTGCGCGCTGCCGCCAAGTACGGCCGGGCGATTGCGCACGTGGTCACCATGTACAGGCATCTGCTCCAGATCGCCGACAAACGCAATGTCGAGCTAGAAGTCTCGGTGGACGAGACCGAGTTGCCCACCTCGCATGCCGAGCATATCTATATTGCGACCGAACTGCGCCGCCTCGGCGTCGAGTGGGTGAGTCTGGCGCCGCGCTATATTGGCCGTTTCGAAAAGGGCGTCGACTATATCGGTGATGTGGATGCCTTTGAGGCGGATTTTGCCATTCATGCTGCGATCGCCCGGACGCTCGGCCCTTACAAACTGAGCCTGCATTCCGGATCTGACAAATACAGTGTCTATTCAGCGGCGATGCGCCAGACGCGCGGTCTCGTTCATCTAAAGACCGCGGGAACAAGCTATCTGGAAGCCTTACACACGATCGCCGCGCTCGATCCACCCTTCTTTTGCTCCATCTATGCTTTTGCGCGTGAATGTTACGAGACTGACCGTGCGAGCTACCATGTCTCGGCAAGCCTGGATCGCGCGCCCTTGCCGAACGCGGTGTGCGATGCCGACCTACCGAGTCTGCTCGACCAATTCGATGCCCGCGAGATCCTGCACGTGACCTTTGGCTCGGTGTTGACCGCGCGTACGGCGGAGGGAGGCTGGCGTTTCTACGACCGACTGATGGCTCTCTTGCGCTCTCATCCCGAAGCCTACGCGGCCAATCTGCAGGCTCATTTTATCAAACATCTCGCCCCGTTCGCGGGAGAATAGGCAGCCATGAATCTGACTGAATTGACCAAGATGTATGACTTTACCGGAAAGAGCGTCGTCATCACTGGGGGAGCGGGCATCCTCGGAGGCGAGATCGCATGTGCGTTGGTCGGGTGCAACGCGAACGTGGCCATCATGGACCGCGATCCCGCGCTTGCCGACCGCTTGATGGAGCGACTGAGATCGGACGTTGGGCGCGCCATTGTCGTGTTTGGCGACGTGCTCAAACCGGAAACCCTCACAGAAGCGTGCGAGACGATCGAGCGCGAATTCGGACAGGTGGATTGCCTCGTCAATGCCGCTGGCGGCAATCATCCCAAGGCGACGACGAGCAATGAGGCCTCGTTTTTCGACTTGCCGAGCGAGGCCTTGCGCTGGGTTTTCGACCTCAACGTTATCGGGACGATGCTCCCGAGCCAGGTTTTTGGCAAGCGGATGGCGGACCGCGGAGAAGGCGTCATCCTCAACATCTCGTCCATGAATGCCATGCGTCCCCTCACGCGCATTCCCGCCTACTCGGCGGCCAAAGCTGGAGTCAGCAACTTTACCGAGTGGCTGGCGGTACACATGGCGCAGGAATATTCGCAGCGCATTCGGGTGAACGCGATCGCGCCGGGCTTTTTCCTGACCGGCCAAAACAAGTTTCTGCTGACGCATGAAGAGACCGGGGAGCTGACCGCGCGCGGCCGGACCATCATCGAGCATACTCCGATGGGGCGTTTCGGCGTCCCGGATGACTTGCTCGGAGTGGTGCTGTGGCTGCTTTCTCCAGCCTCGGCTTTTGTCACAGGGGTGGTCATTCCGATCGATGGCGGCTTTTCCGCCTACAGCGGAGTGTAAGAATTGCAGAATGTAAGAATTGCAGATTGCAGATTGTGAGAACCGCTTGGCTGCTCAAAGAACGCCATCCGGCCTTGGGTCTATCATTCTGCAATCTCAAATCTGAAATCTGCAATCAGAAATGAGGTTCTTTTGATTGGTAAAGGCTCAGTAACAGATAAATTGTCCCCTTCCGAGGTCCGTGACCTGCTGTCGCGGACGCTGGATGGGACGGCGCTGGACGGGAAAAGAGTGCTCGTGCTCATTCCGGACAGTACCCGTACGGCGCCGCTTCCGCTCATGTTCCGCCTGTTGTACGACGCGATCGGCCGGCGCGTGGCTCGCCTGGACTATATGATTGCGCTTGGGACGCACCCTCCCATGTCGGAGCAAGCCATTGACCGCCTCGTCGGCGTCTCTGCGAGCGAACGGCAGGCGCAGTATCCAAACGTCCAGATCTATAACCACGAATGGGACAATCCGGGTGCTCTGGCCACGGTCGGTGTCATCACCCGCGAGGAAATGCAGTCGCTCACTGGAGGGCTGTTCGCAGAGGAAACCATCGTACGCTTGAACCGCCGCCTCTTTGACTACGATCACATCATCATTTGCGGCCCTGTCTTTCCGCACGAGGTTGCCGGCTTTTCAGGCGGCGCCAAGTATCTGTTCCCGGGGATCGCCGGGCCCGACATCATCAACAACACTCATTGGCTGGGTGGGCTCGTGACGAGCATGAAGACGATTGGGGTGAAAGATACGCCGGTGCGCCGCGTCATCGACCGCGCGGCTGCATTCATCTCCCGGCCCATCCTCTGCCTCGCGATGGTAATGCAAGGTCAAGACTTGCACGGCTTGTACACCGGAACCTACCAGGAAGCGTGGAGCGCGGCGGCAGACCTCTCTGCACAACTGAACGTTATCGTCGTTCCGCACGCTTTTCGCCGGGTCCTTTCTATGCCGTCGGAAATGTACGACGACCTCTGGACGGCGGCCAAGGCGATGTACAAGACCGAACCGGCGATTGCGGACGGCGGCGAGGTCATCATCTATGCGCCTCATCTCCGCGAGGTTTCTTTCACCCACGGCAAGCTCATCGATCAGGTCGGCTATCACGTGAAAGACTATTTCCTGAAGCAATGGGACCGCTTCAAGGATGTTCCAGGCTCGATCAAAGCGCACAGCACGCACGTCAAAGGTCAGGGAACCTATGATGCCACGACGCGTCAGGAGGACCCGCGGATAGCAGTGACCCTCGCGACAGGCATCCCGGAAGAGCGTTGCCGGCGCATCAATCTCGGCTACCTCGATTATCACACCATTGCCCCGTCCGAGTGGGCCGGCCGCGAATCCGAAGGGGTCTTGTTGGTGCCGCACGCAGGCGAAGTCCTCTATCGCGCCAAGGACGTGGATTAAAGGCGCTCGCAGATCGAGAGACCGGAAATAAACAAGAGCAGACTTGCGAATTCTGCGCTCTTCGAACAACAGGTAACATCACCCATAACTAGACGTAGAGTCATTTGGTGACCGGAGCACTCTTGCGTCGTTATTGGTCGCGCTTTACGTTTCACGTCTTACGATTTACTCTCGTCAACTGCAACTTGTCACGTTTCCCAGGGGAGTTTCGTTGGCTAGACAACCGGGACCCAAGCACAAGCTCTCGCGCCGGGAGAGCGTCAATCTCACCGGCACAGCCTCCAAGAGCTTGCACAGGCGGCTGAGTGTACCGCCCGGACTTACACTCACCCAATGGGACGCTCCAGCACACCATACAAATTCAGCTCGCCATCCGCGTAGAACTGGTCGCGCACAGAAAGATGGCTCTGCGCGGCCAGCTTTTCTACCTCCTCAGGAGACAACTGATGGCAATAGCGATAGCCCAACCCGCCGCGCTTCCAATCGAGCAGCGCATCTCCCGGCTCCAACTCTTCTCCATCCATCCCCACGAGGGTCCAAGCCTGCACCCTTTTCCGCGTCCGTTCATTTCGGAGAAACTGCCAGTTCGTCATGATCAACACGCCCCCCGGGCGCAACAAATCGTGGATTTCACGTAACACATCGCGGCGGGTTTCCGCGCCCGGCACATGCTGCAGCACCGCGAGCATTGTCACCACGTCAAAGGCATCCGTGCCCGACGACTTGACCACTCGCTCTTTCCAGCCGGGGAAAGTAATATCCACCACGTCGAATTGCGAGTGGAGACGCACAAGCCCCGTGGCGCGGCTCCGCGCAATGTCGATCAATTCCTGCGACGAATCGACGCCGAAATAGAGGCCCGTACGCCCCGCGCGCTCCAGTTGCTCCGCCAGCCGCCCATTCCCGCATCCAACGTCCAGCACCCGTACATCTGTGGGAATGTACTCGACGATGCGCCTCAAATGCGCCTGCCCGCTCGGCCGCGTTTCCGAGAACGCGTGGGCAAAGCGGGAATAAAACGCGCGATTGACGGCGACGAGTCCCTGAATCGTTTCAGGTTTCATGACATCTTCATCCTACATCAGGAGTAGGGTTAAGGCAAGATCAGATCTGGCCAGCACAACCTGCACCTGAGCGGACCCGACCGCGCCAAACCGGATGATAGAATCTGCACCTTCGCCGGAGCAAAGCCTGTCCCGCACAAGGCGGGGCTCGCTGACTACCCCCCTGCGTCGGTCGGCGGCGTGTCGGCGTAGGCCGACACTTGGCCGGAGGCCCCCACGGGACGATTTAAATCGCCCCTTGTCTCCAACTTGCCACCCCCCGCTTCTCATGGTAAGCTACCGGCTGTCAGCATCAACATCGAGGATATTGCAGATGTACAAATGGTACAAATGGTTGGTCGTTATTATCGCCCTGTGCGGGGGTCTCCTCTTTCTCCAACTAGTCTCTGAGCGAACAGCAACTCCTGCCATTGCCCAAAGGCCCAATGCGCTCAAGCCGATCGTTTCATATCCGCTCAAGAGCGATCGCTCTCCCGCCCTCCGTACTCTTGTCTCTCGGCAACCCGTAACACCTACACAATTCACCCAATTGCCGCGCCTATTCAAGCCGGCCGGGGCATCCTCCGGGACAGCTCGAGCTACCGGCCGCGATCCTCTCCTCCATTCTTTGAGCGTCCGGACAAGCATGCCCGTAACACTTACCAGCTTTGATGGCGTGAGCAACTCGGACAACGTGATCCTCAATATCGGAAAACCTATGCCGCCGGATAGCGAAGGGGATATCGGCTACGACCCCTCCACCAGCAAGAAATACTATGTGGAATGGGTGAACCTCTCTTACAGGATTTGGGATGTGACTACAACGCCGACCTTGCTCGCCGGTCCCATCGCGGGCAACGCGTTCTGGGCTGGCTTTGGCGGTCCTTGCGCGACGACCAACGACGGGGATCCCATCGTCCTCTTTGATCCCATCGCCAAACGCTGGCTCGTGAGCCAATTTTCCCTTCCAAACTACGTGTCGGACAGCTCGGCAAATGGGCCCTTCTATCAGTGCCTCGCCATCTCCGCGAGCGCGGATCCGACCGGTTCCTATTACCGCTATGTCTATGTCAACGTGACCCAATCCGGCGTAAGTAAGCTCAACGATTACCCCAAGTTCGGCGTGTGGCCTGATGGGTACTATATGTCCATTAACCAGTTTGATGAGGGGACTCTCAAATGGTACGGCGCGGGCGCGGTCGTCTTCGAACGAGACAAGATGCTCGTCGGCGACCCCACCGCGCGGAAGGTCTATTTCGATCTCGGCGCAGTCAATCCAAACTATTTTGGCATGTTGCCATCTGACCTGGACGGGGCAACGTTGCCTCCCACCGGCTCCCCCAATTACTTTGCCGAGGTGGACGCCGCAGGTGGTTTAGGCTCGACCGACGCCCTGCGAATCTGGAATTTCCACGTCGATTGGGCGAATGCAGCCAACTCAACTTTCGGCCTCTCCGGCACGCCAAACCAGACTCTTCCCGTCGCCTCCTTCAGCTACCTGCCCTGTGTCCTGGCAGTGCCGCAGTCACTGAGTTGTATCCCCCAGCCTAATACCGGCACAAAGCTCGATTCCATCGGAGATCGGCTCATGTACCGTCTCCAGTACCGGAATTTCGGCACGCATGAGACCCTCGTCACGAACCACACGGTTGACGCTGGCGATTTCAGCGGCCATGCAGGCATCCGTTGGTACGAGTTGCACAAGACGGGCGGAGGGCCTTGGGGAATCTATCAGCAGGGAACGTACGCGCCGGACTCGGACTATCGCTGGATGGGGAGCATCGCCCTGGATCAGCAGGGGAACGCGGCGCTCGGCTTCAGCGTTTCGAGCTCAACCACCTATCCTTCCATTCGCTATGCCGGGCGGCTCGTCACCGACACACTGGGCACCCTTCCGCAACGTGAGGCAGCTCTGATTCAAGGGAGTGGCTCGCAGACAGGGTCGGGCACGGCTTCAAACCGTTGGGGCGATTACAGCATGATGGCCGTCGACCCCGCGGACAATTGCACCTTCTGGTACGTTGACGAATATTACCCTGCCTCCAGCCAATATGACTGGCACACGCGCATTGGATCATTCAAATTCCCATCATGCGGTGCGGGCCCCCTTCCGACCTTCACCTTTACTCCGACCGCCACCTCCACTCCAATCGCCACCTCCACCCCGAATATCAATTTCTTGCCATTCATTAGCAAGCATTAGGACGGCTTACTAGTTTCAGGGTTGCAAGTACTCCGACAAGAGACTCCGGCGGGCTCATCGACTTCCGAAATCGTCAAGATTTCGGAAGTCTGTCTGCGCAACCTCCCTACATTCGTCTCCCAGGCCGTATCTGTCGCACTGTTTAAGCGTCAAAGTAGCTGAAATCGAGTGCCTGGCCGCCGCATCCTATGGCGCTTATGCGGATTCCCAAGCACAAGGAGGTGAACCGGGCAGCAAAGTCCGTCGTTAGACATTCTCGATTGGAGGTCAGAAAGATGTCTCTTATGAGGAAAACCATTGTTCTTTTGTTGGCAATTGCTGCCTCGTCAGCACTCGTTCCATCCGTCTCGGCGGCGGGTGGAGCACCATCCGGCGCGAGTTCGTTCACCCTTGCTGGCAAGATTACAAGCATCGACGCGTCCTCAGAGACAATTACGGTCCAAGTCCAGAGTGGCAATTTCTTGGTCAAGCCGTACCTGGGAAAGAGCGTTACCTTGACGGCTTCGCAGGATACACGCTTCCTTCTCAAGACAGCATCCACGACCGTTCCCATCACCTTTGCCGATCTCCAGGTAGGTCAAAGCGTCAGTGCCTCCGGGGTCTTGTCCGATGGGGAATGGCTTCTAGCCCGGGTGACGGTGGGAGCAGAACTCATTCACTGGTAAGGAGAGACGACGTGTAGGGAACCTCTCGATACGCAAAAAAGAGGATGCCGCCCTTGGCATCCTCTTCTGCATCCTGTCGTGGACGTTTGCACTCTGTAACTATCCAACTACGAAACTAACGTACTTGACACTCCCCCCTGACGCGCCTAATATGCCCTTGCCTTATGAGTACACAAGATGAATTTGCCAGGCCAGGGGAAACATCTACCCGGAGAGACGGCACCGCCGCGCGAGATATCGAGGAATATTCGGGTGCGCTGATTCAACTCTTTGCCGACCTGAGCACTCCCACCTCCCTCTCGCCGACGGCCATTTCGCGCCTCATGAGCAAGCGCGTCCCTCTTCCCAAGGACAGGATCATCGAGGCCTACCGTCAGATGACCGAACGCGGCATCGTTCCTTTCGATCGGAATGTCTCCGATCGCCTGCGCATTCATCCCGTGCGGACCATCTCCGGAGTTGCCCCCGTCGCCGTTCTGACCGGTCCCTATCCCTGTCCTGCAGACTGCATCTTTTGCCCTGAAGCCAAAGGCTTCCCCAAAAGCTATTTGCCCGAAGAGCCGGGCGCCCAGCGGGCCCAGATGGCGCGCTTTGACCCGTTCCGCCAGACCGCGATGCGGCTCACGGCGCTCGAACAAGAAGGGCACACCATTCAAAAGATCGAGCTTCTGATCCTCGGCGCCACCTGGTCTGCCTATCCTCACAAGTATCAGGAATGGTTCATCCGCCGCTGCCTCGACGCGATGAACGGCGCGGATGCCGCCACTCTCGCTCAAGCGCAAGCCGCCAACGAGACGGCGGAGCATCGGAACGTCGGACTGGTGATCGAGACGCGCCCGGACTATATCGACATGAACGAAGTCCGCCGCTTGCGTACTTTGGGGGTGACCAAAGTGCAGATGGGCGCGCAAAGCCTGGACGATGCGGTCCTTGCGGCGAACCGGCGCGGCCACACGGTGGCCGACACGCGCCGCGCGGTGAGGCTCCTCCGGTTGGCCGGCTTCAAGCTCCATTTGCACTGGATGCCGAATTTGCTAGGGGCGACTCCGGAGTCCGACCGCGCGGATTTTGCGCGCCTCTGGGACGATCCCGCGCTCCGGCCGGACGAGCTCAAGATCTATCCGTGCACGCTGATTGCTGGAACGGAACTCTACAAGCATTGGGAGCGCGGCGAGTATCGCCCGTACACGGATGAGGAATTGCTCGAGCTCTTGATCGCGTGCAAGAGCATTGTGCCACCCTATTGCCGCATCAACCGGGTCATGCGCGACATCCCGGCCCCGTATGTCGCGGCGGGGAGCATCGCGTCCCACTTGCGCCAAATCGCCCAGCGGGAAATGAAGCGGCGTGGTCTCCAGTGCCACTGCATCCGCTGCCGCGAGGTGAGGAACGAAAAGCTGCAGGACGAGGAATTGCATCTGGGGGTCACGACCTATCTGACGGATGCGACGACGGAGCATTTCCTCAGTTACGTGACCCCACGCGGCCGCCTGGCGGGATTTTTGCGACTGTCACTGCCGTCGCCGCATGTTCCGCGTGCGCAAGTGCTCGAGGAACTGTGGGGCAGCGCGGTCATTCGTGAAGTCCACGTGTATGGGCCGGCTCTAGAGTTGGGCACGTCAAGCGCAGGGGAGGCGCAACATACGGGGGTAGGGACGCGGTTGATAGAGCGCGCCGTGGGCTTTGCGCGCGAGGCGGGCTTCAAACGGCTCGCGGTCATTTCCGCGATCGGCACTCGCGAGTACTATCGGCGCCACGGCTTTGCCCTCGGCGAGCTCTACATGTCGCTGCCGCTTTAGAGTTGCAGGTTGCTGGGTTCAAGTTCAAGGTTCAGCAGACCGCGAAACGGCTTTCCTCGGGCAGACCGTCACGTGCGCCCGTCTTCTCTGGAGCCTCCAGTCGGCGGAGGCCGACTTTGCTGAGGGTAGCTGCGGTTTCTAACCGCCGGGCCCAGGGGCTGTAATGCCCACCCGATTGTCACCCAAAGTCAAACGAAGAGTCTCGCGGCTGCGTTCCCAACCAAGCAACCGCATATGCGAGCTAGTCTCCTCTGCCCGCGAGGCCTTTTGCCCCAGGCAGCCCTATTGTATCTCCTGTCTGTGCTCGAAACCTGAAACCTGGAACTCTACCTGCTCGCCTCCGCCAGATTCCTGTACAGCCGCACGCCCAGACGCGGGTGCCGATCGCTGAGGTCGGCTAAACTCTGGGGAGAGAGTTTGAGTAGCCGGCACTCCTGCCCGGCAATCGCTTCGCCGTCACCTGGATGCCCGAAGATAGCCGACACCCCAAAGCATTCCCCGCGGCCGAGAGTGCGTCCGTTCACGATCGCATTCCCTGCGAGCACAACGTGGAGGCAGTCCGCGGCGAGCATCCCGCCGGGCTCTGGCGTCGTCTCCTCCCCCGCTCGTTGAATAAAATCTACTTCAAGAGGCGAGAGCCCCGCAAAGATGGCCGCGGCGAGGGCAAGCTGGGTGCGGGTGCGCTGCACATCCGCTCGGATAAAGGGAGGGGTCACGACATCAAAGACCGCACGACCCGAGTCGGTGAGCGCGATTGGGCCCAGGTCCCAGGCCACGTTCAACTTCATCATCTTGACCACATCCCACCGCGCGGTCTGGTGAAAGACCATCCCCGGAACATACGCGGTCGGCAGGAAGCCGAGATCAAGGAACGTCTGCTGGATGCGCGGGCTGTAGGCGCTCACGTCGCAATCGATCACGTCCGCTTCCAGCTTTTGCTCCGCTTCCTCCAGCGCGCGTCGCAGCAGGCTGCCTTTCACGGCGTCATCGCGGGCGATCAATTCCATGATGCGGACATTCCGGCTGGGCGCATCGTGCACATAGCCGACCGCGCCGACTGTATTTCCGTTGTCGCTCGCGACCAGGTACGTCGCCTTGTGCGCTTGCAGCTGTGAGTACCCCTGGTCGATGTGCAGCCCGCCGAAAACCTCCGGCTCGATGAGCCGCCCTTGCTCTATCTTAAGGAGCCGGACGAGTGACGCCCCGCTGAGGGGTTCGATGTCGAGCAGTTCGTCGAGGGGGTAGGGTCGAGCGTCAGGGCGGGGGGTAACAGGCTCTTCGAGTTGCAGGTTGCGCAGTGCCAGCTCTGCAATCGGCATGACCTCCGGAATCACCTGGGCCGCGCCGACTTGGCGCAAATGCCGGCCGTTGCCAAAGAGCTGGCCGCTCAGGACCCAACTCTCGCGCCAGCTCATCATGTACGCCATCGGCAAAAAGCCGACGGGTACCAGTCCAACGTGATCAAAGATCTTTTGAGTCTTGGGGTGGGTGGTGCGGGCTTCGCCGAAAGCAAACTCAACGCGGTCGTCCGAAGCATCGACGAGCGCGTTGAGCAGTGTCCGTCCCAATCCTTTGCCCGCCGTATCGGGGTTTACGACCAGACGGCCGATCTCTGCAATCTGGTCATTGTAATCCCCAAAGTCGAGGACGGCAGCTCCAGAGGCGACGATGCGGTCTTGCTCCTCGACCACCAACCAGATGATGTGATCGGAATAAATGCCGCGTTTCACCCATTGGGGATCGTAAAACTCGGGGATGGCATAGTCATCGCCATAGTTCGCGCGAAAGAGCCCGATGACCTGTTCAATGTCCTCTTCGCGAATCTCGCGGATGTTCATGGCATCCTCCTCCCCGCTCCGAGTATTGGGTTGTTGCGCGAGTATGCCACATAACCGCTGGCGGGTCAATTGTCAGCAGAGGGGCTGTTGCCACGGGGAGATGCAAGTCGCGGCTCGGGGGTCACAGCGAGCCGGTCTTGCGAAGCATGCTCACTCTCCGCCATGGGGACTGGGCCCATGGGACTCACCGGGACGTCTCATTCGTCACGTCTCACGCCTCACGTTTTACTCTTGCCACCTGTCACCCGTCACCTGCCACCTCCCCCGCCTTCATCCTTCATCCCTCATCACCTGCCCCGCGCATCCTAGCGGGGTTCATCCTTCAGAAGCGCCATCGCCTGGAACTGAGGCGCGAGCGCGGCATAGAGGGCGCGATAATGGGGGTAAAGACGTGCGTAGGTTTCGGTCGCGGGGCCGGGCATGTGCTCGTCGCGCACGCGCAGCACTGCATCGCACGCTTGAGGAACGGTGGGATAGACTCCTGTGCCGACGCCTGCGAGCACGGCCGCGCCATAGGCGGCTCCCTCCGTCGCATTGACCGTCACTATCGTCGTGTCGAAGACGTCGGCGAGGATTTGGCGCCAAAGCTCGCTCTGCGCGCCGCCTCCCGATGCGCGGACTTGGCCAACCTGCAATCCCAGCGACCGCACGAGTTCGAGCGAATCGCGTAGGCCGTAGCTCACACCTTCCAGCACGGCTCGTGTCAAGTGCCGCTTCTCGTGACGCAGCGACAGTCCAAAAAAGACTCCTCGGGCGGCGGGGTCCGGGTAAGGAGTCCGCTCGCCCGAAAGGTAGGGGAGAAAGAGCAGGCCCTCAGAGCCCGCCGGCGCCGTCGCCGCTTCCCGCGTCAAGATGTCGTAGACGTCCTGCCCGGTGACTTGCGCGACCTCCTTCTCCGGTTGTCCCAACGTATCCCGATACCACCGAAAGCTTCCGCCGGCTGACAGCATCACGCCCATCAGGTGCCACTCGCCAGGCACCGCGTGGCAAAAGGCGTGCAGCCGCCCCTGCGGCTCGACGCGGTAAGCGTCGGTGGCCGCAAACACGACGCCGGATGTGCCGATCGTGACGGAAACGATTCCTTCGCGTACAACACCCGTGCCGACCGCTTGAGCCGCCTGGTCGCCCGCTCCCGCGATCACGGGCGTTCCCTCTAGGAGGCCGGTTTCCCGCGCGCCAACGGAGTTTACCTTGGCGCTTGGGGTGGGCGACTCGGTCGCCTCAGGGAACCACTCACGCGACAAACCGAGCGCGCGTAGCATCTCCTCGGACCAACACCGGCGCCCCACGTCAAAGAGGGCGGTCCCTGAAGCATCTGAAACATCTGTCAGGAATTCCCCCGTCAGCTTGTAGCGAACGTAATCTTTGGGCAGGAGGACATGCGCGATCCTGGCGTAATGCTCCGGTTCATGCTCACGTACCCACAGAATCTTGGGTGCCGTAAAGCCGGTGAGCACCGGATTGCCGGTCAATTCCAGCACGCGATTTGCGCCGACAAGCTCCGTGATGGCCCCGCATTCCGCGGTAGTGCGTTGGTCGTTCCATAAGATGCACGGCCGGATCACCTCGCCGCTTGCATCGAGGAGTGTCATCCCATGCATTTGGCCCGTGAGGCCGATGCCGGCAACCTCTAAAGGCCGAATCTTGGATTCGGCGAGCACGCGGCGAACGCTCGTGATGGTTGCATTCCACCACAACCCAGGCTCCTGTTCCGTCCACTGCTCGCGCGGAGTCAGAAAAGGGTACTGGGAAGCAGCCAGGGCCGCCACCTCACCTTGCTCGTCCATCAGGACTACTTTGGTCGCGGTCGTAGAAACATCGATCCCCAAGAGAAACGCCATGCTCTACTCCGTCTGTCAGCGCGCCCCGTTGAGGAGGTCAAATACAAGTTGATCGAGCCGCTCATACTTGAGGCCTCGGGCGCCCAACGCTTCGCGATCAAATGAGCGTGCCTTGAGGGCGTCGGCCTTGTCCCGGCTGTAGTCGCCACTGAGCGCGCTCGCCTCCGGGTCTTGCGCATTGATCTCGGTGACGAGCGCCTGGATTTCCGGGTCGGCGTTAAAGCGGGCGGCCTTTTCTTTGAGAATAAGATAACTGCGCATGCAGCCCCGCGCGAAATCCTTGACCCCGGCATAGTCCTCCGTGCGGTAGGCGTGCGCATCAAAGTGGCGCGGGCCTTCGTAGCCGGCGTCCTCCAGGAATTTGACGAGAAAGAAGGATTGCTTTAGGTTCTGCGAAGCAAACCGATAATCCTGGTCGTAACGGGCATAGTTCTGATCATTCAAGTCAATGTGGAACAGTTTTCCTGCTTCCCACGCCTGCGCCACTGCGTGGAGAAAATTCAGCCCCGCCATCTGCTCGTGGGCAACCTCGGGATTCACCCCCACCATCTCAGGATGTTCCAGGGTCGGGACAAAGCCGAGCAGGGCGCCCGTGGTGGGGAGGTAGAGGTCGCCGCGCGGTTCATTCGGTTTGGCCTCGAGCGCGAATTTCAGATCATACCTCTGGTCACGCACGTACTCGCAGAGAAAATTGATCGCGTCGCGGAATCGCTTGAGGGCCTGGACGGGATCCTTGGTCGCATCGCTCTCGGTCCCCTCACGCCCGCCCCAAAAGACATAGATTCGGGCGCCCAGTTCGACGCCCAGATCAATTGCCCTCATCGTCTTTTGGAGGGCATACGCCCGGACCCGGGCATCATTCGAAGTAAAGGCCCCATCTTTGAAAACCGGATCGGTAAAAAGATTCGTCGTCGCCATCGGGACGACCAGACCGGTCTCCTGGAGCGCCTGCTTGAATTCCCTCACAATGCGATCACGCTCGGCATTTGTAGAGTCGATCGGCACGAGGTCATTATCATGCAGATTGACGCCATAGGCGCCGACCTCGGCAAGCAAATGGACCAAATCAACCGGAGAACGCGGAGGGCGGACGGGGCCCCCGAACGGATCGCGGCCGGAATTGCCGACTGTCCAGAGGCCGAAGGTGAATTTGTGTTCAGGCCTGGGTTTGTAGGAATCGGACATAGCAGCTCCTTTCAGGGTGCCGAGTGCCGACTTTCGAAATCTTTGGGATCAAGTCTGGCTCGCAATTCCGGTCGGCGTAGTCGAGACCACATGTCGACTTCCGAAATCTTTGGGATTTCGGAAGTCTGGCTCCGCAAGGGCCGTGGCATTAGCTGCCGCCCGAGGCACCTCCGCTGATTATAGCACTGTTCAAGGTGACGACGGGTCTGTATTGTTGTATAATAGCGGCATGAGACCCGTTTTCATCGGGGTAGCAGGAGGCTCGGGCTCGGGCAAGACGACCGTTTCGCAGGCCATCCTCGGACGGGTAGGCGGGGACCAGATTGCCTATCTGCAGCATGATGCTTACTATCGCGACCGTAGCCACTTGCCTCTGGAAGAGCGGGCCAAGGTCAATTACGATCATCCCGACTCGCTCGAAACGCGTTTGATGGTGGCGCAATTGAAGGAACTGCGCGCCGGCCAGGCGATCGAGGTCCCGATCTATGATTTTGCCCGGCATATCCGTATGGCCGAGACGCGCTGTGTGGAACCATGTCCCATCGTTCTGGTGGAGGGCATTCTCATCTTCGTCGACCGTGCGCTCCGGGAAATGTTCGACATCAAGATCTTTGTCGACACCGACTCCGACCTGCGATTCATCCGACGATTGCGGCGGGACATTACCGAGCGCGGGCGAACGGTCCAATCGGTGATGGAGCAGTATCTCGAGACCGTCCGGCCGATGCATCTCGAATTTGTCGAGCCGAGCAAGCGGTACGCCGATGTGATCATTCCGGAAGGAGGTTACAACACGATCGCGGTGGATATGGTGGTTGCACGGATCAACGCCATGCTGGAAGCGAGCAAGGACGAGCGGCCGATCGAGCAGACGGCGACCGCAGGGGCCGGTGAGCGGAGCCATGACTGACGAGACCGTGCAACGGCTCGACCTTCTGGACCAGTATGTGCAAGATCTGGAGGCTTCGCAGGCGCCGACCCTCCAAGTCTTTAGCGGCGACAAGATGCTGCGTCGTTTTACCGAGCGGATGTTGCACATGGCCGTCGACACGGCGATCCAAATTGGCATTGGCATATTGACGGAAGAGGGTTGCCGCAGTCCCGAGAACTATCGTGACGTCTTTATCGTGCTGGGAGAGCATCGAGTCCTGTCTCAGGACGTCGTCGTCGGCATGACCGCCATGGTCGAATTCCGAAATCTCCTCGTCTACGAGCATGAATCCGTGGATGAAGTAACCGTGTACGGCTTTGCGAAAAGGCGGCTGCTCGACCTGCGTGCGTATTCAGATGCCATCCGCGCCTATCTACAGTCCAAACCCGCGGCCAATTCCACGCACCCCGAGCCATTGCCGCCGGAATCAATGAACCCGGCCTCCGTTTGAGTTTGATGAGCGACCCCAGCGTTCCACCTCAAGAGCGTTTGGAATTGCCTCCCGGTTCTGAATCCGTTGCCCCTGCACCTTCGACATCTCCATCCGAACAGCCTCTCGCCTACCGTGTCGTCCGCGGCGGGCTTGTCGTTGCTGTCGCGTCATATGCCACGATCGTGATCGGTTTCGCTGCAACGATTGTCATGGCGCGATTATTGCCACCGGCCGATTTCGGAACGTTGGCGATAGCGACTTTTCTTTTCGGCGTCGTCAATTTGCGTACGAAAATCGGCATTGGCCAGGCCTTTGTGCATCAATCGGAAACGACGGAACGCTCGAAAGGGACGCTCCTGACGCTCGACGTAGGTAGTGGATTCATCAGTCTCTTGCTTGCTCTCATAGCCGTGCCCGTCCTGCGGTTTCTAGGCTATCAAGATCAAGTCACGTTGGTAGTGCTCGGGCTCGCGCTCGTTGGGCTGCTGGATGCCGGCGCGGGTACGCCCGGCGTCTTGCTCGACAAGAACTTGCGATTCGGTCGCACGACAGTTCTGACCGCGATCACTCTTGCCCTGTCCTATCTTCCGACCTTTTACCTGGCATTGCACGGCTGGGGCGTTTGGAGCTTGGTCGCCCAAGCGGCACTCCAGACCTTGCTCAACGTGCTCGGCCTTTGGTGGCTCGTGAGGCATGATCTAGGCGAGCCGCTGTGGGTGCGATGGACCTTTGACCGGACGTTGGCAAAGGATATGTTGCGCTTCGGGGTGGTGGCCGGGAGCGCGCTGATTGGTGGATTCCTGGTGAGTCAGTTCGACAATTTTCTGGTCGGTACGTTTGTCGGTCTAGCCGCATTAGGATTCTACGATCGCGCGTACCGGTTCGCGTCCTGGCCGAATCTGTTGGTTTCGAATGTGGTCGCGCGTACCTCGTTTTATGCGTACGCGCGGTTGCAGGACGACCGCGCCCGCCTGTCGAAAACGCTCGAGATGACATTGTGGATCATCACGAGTCTCGCCTTGCCTCTCGCGCTGGTCATTTTTGTGACCGCACCGGACCTCATCGCGTTTCTGATCGGCGACCAATGGTTGCCTGCCGCCGTCTTGCTGCGCTTTTTGGTCGTATTTTCTTTGATTCGACCTCTCCAGGACGACATCGGTGGGCTGCTGATAGCCATCGGCAAGCCGCACCTCGTTTCGGTTTCCGCCTGGGTCGAGACCGGCATGCTCTTGGTGGCTGCGACAGCATTGACGTTCCCGTTTGGCGCCGTCGGTACCGCTGTGGGCGTGGGAATTGCGTTCATAGTGGGCTGCGGGCTGTATTACTACTGGGTCGCCAAGGATGTAGACATTGCCTGGGGACACGCACTTGGCTTGCCGTTGCTCGTCACCCTTGTGACGCTTGCGTCCTATTATTTTGTGAATCAATGGTTCGACTGGAAAGACCTTCCGCTGTTTATTCGGCTTTGCCTCAAGACTGCGTTCACTTCGTCCACGTTTTACGGGCTCATGATTACTACACAACCCCGGATCTTCTTAAAGCGGACGCGCTACATTTTGGCGCTGACACGTGGATAAATGAACATTCTGTTGGTCTCTCAGGAATACCCTCCCGAAACGGGCTGGGGAGGAATCGGTACCTATACTTTTCACCTCGCGCATGGACTTGCAGAGCGCGGACATTCGATTCGCGTTCTATCAATGTCGGTGAACGGACGGCCAAGCGTGAGAGACCAAGAGGGCGTTCGCGTTTATCGGATCCTCAATGCCCATCCGCTTAACCTCCTACGGAGATTCCGCCTGGGCAGCATCGCGCATATCGTGGGCTGGAGCCAGTCAGTTGCCGAGGGCATTGCGTGCTTGTCGCAACAACTGGCTCCGGATATTGTCGAACTGCCTCTATGGGATGCAGAATCGCTAGCATATGGGAGGCACCCGCGATTTCCGTTCGTGGTCCGAGCGGAGACGCCGCGCACCGAAAACGCACGAATCGGCGGTTTTGAACGGCGATGGTGGGCGGTCAACGTAAGAGCCGGATGCTGGCTGGAGGGTCTCGCCGCTCGCCGAGCCACCAGGCTGATTGCGATTAGTCAAGCCGTTGCTCGTACAGTGCAATCCGACTATCATGTGTCACCTGAAAAGATACGCGTCTGCTACCTTGGCATTCCGATGCCCGCGCAGGAGTCTACGCGCGGCAAAGCCCAGAACGTAACATTTCTCTTTGCTGGGCGGCTGGAGCCAAGGAAAGGAATCCAAAATCTGCTGCGGGCAGTACCCCGTGTCGCGGAAGCTTTACCGGAAGCACGATTTGTGATCGCCGGCAAAGATGTGGGGATGCCGCGGACACGTCAAAGCTATCGTGCTTATTTCGAAGGAACCGCGAGCGAGGCCGCGTTGTCCGCAACCACTTTTGCGGGATTTGTTGAACGCGCGGAACTTGAACGGTTGTTTGGCGAATGCGATGTTTTCGTTGCACCCTCCCTGTACGAATCGTTCGGTTTGGTGCATCTTGAAGCCATGTCATATGCCAAGCCCGTAGTGGCCTTTCGCACTGGCGCAACACCGGAAATCGTTCATGATCAAGAAACAGGGCTGTTGGTTGAGCCCGGCAATATCGACGAATTAGCAGGGGCACTGATTCGGCTGGGCAAAGACCGAATGTTGCGTGAGCAAATGGGTCGAAAGGGAGCGGAAGTGGCGCAAAACGACTTTTCGGTCGGGGCAATGGTCGATCGGACGCTCGAGGTCTATGACGAGGCGATTCGTGTGAGAAGAAGCAAATGAATAGATCTGTCTCGTCTTTGAATTCCTTGCGCAAGGCCTATGAGCGCTTTTGGGAGAACGAGGAGCTAGCCAAGGGTACCCGGGAGGAGATGGCCTATTACCGATGGATGCTTGATCTTCTGGGAGTCGGCTCCACTACGAAATTACTGGACATCGCGTGTGGAGGAGGACATTGTCTTAATGAGGCGCGCGCCAAGAAAGCGAATGGTTTTGGGATTGACATTGCCTACGCGGCTCTTCAGCGTAGTCTGGTCGCTTACGAACTGCGTGACCTTGTGCAGGCTTCTTCGGAAGACCTACCTTTTCCGAATGACAGTTTTGACGTTGTCACCTGCTTGGGCAGTTTGGAACATTTCTTTGATCCAAGTAGGGCCATCCATGAGATTTGCCGCGTGGTCGGCTCGACAGGCCGCGTTGGAATTGTACTCCCAAACCAATGGAGCTTTGTGGATGTCGTCCGTGGTTGGCGCCACGGCCTAGGGATTACTCATAGCCAAGACCTAGAGCGGTTCTACGCGCTCAAAGAGGCGAAAGCGCTGTTGGCTAATAACGGGCTCGTCATCCATCGGACCCTGAAATACAACAAGCCAACCAGCGGTCCCACGGGTGCGAAATTCAGGAAACTCGGACCACTGAACTTGCTCTATCATTCTACCTACCCGATGTGGCGGCGCTGGATCCCACTCACGGCGAGTTACAGCTTTGTGTTTATCTGCACCAAGGGCGAAGGTACTAGATGAGATGGACGGCAAGAATGCCCTCATCTCCGTCGTCATCATCACGCGCCATCGTCCGCATCTGGTCGCTGACTGCCTGCGGCATGTTTTTGCACAGGACTATAGGCCGTTCGAAGTAGTCGTAGTAGACGCTTCGGATGATGACGCGACCGAGCAAGTGATGGCGAGCTATTCGCAGGCATGCTATGTCCACCTGCGGGGGGCCGTTCACCAGATACCGCATTCGCGAAATGAGGGCATCCTTCGCGCTCGTGGGGATATCATCGCTTTCGTAGATGACGATAGTATCGTGCAGCCGGGCTGGATGCGGAACTTGGTCGCGGATTATTCATCTCCGCAGATTGGTGGGGTCGGAGGACTCGTGCTCGCGCCGGAGCAGACTGCGCGTTTGGGAGGGGCTATCCCAAGGATCACTCAGACTGGTTCCGTGGTGGGTGATTTCGACGTTATGACAGCCAGCCCAGTGGAAGTCGACCACTTGCGCGGATGCAACATGTCGTTCAGGCGCGAGGCACTCGAAAAGGTAGGGGGCTTTGATACTTTACTTGATCAATCGAATTTCCGGGATGAAACTGATGTCTGTGTAGGTGTTCGTCATGCTGGATTCAAACTCATCTACGATCCACGCGTCGCGGTCCAGCACCTTTACTCCGCAAAGGAAGGCTTTGAACGTGATGAGTGGAAAGATCGCAAGCACTATTATTCAATCGTCAAGAACAGTGCTTATTTTCGCCTCAAGCATTTCCTAAGACTGAAGACGTTGATTGCTGTCTTCATCGGTGGGCCTGCATTAGCACTGATTAGGAACGCTCGACGACAAGGCGCACGTGGCTTCTTGCTCACTTGGACAGACTGGATGGGACGGGCGGCCGGTGGGTATACTTTCCTAAAGAGTCGTTCGAGACATGGCCGCGCTTGAGTTGCCTTTCATCAGTGTAGTCATCGCTACCTATCAGCGCTCCGATCTATTGGTCGAGACAATCACGGACGTGCTGGCACAGGACTATTCGCGGTTTGAGGTCATCGTCGTTGACCAATCTGAAGAGCCTGTCGATGGGCTCGACGCGAGTATTTCGGTGATTCACACGCGGCCTCCCCATCTTCCGCGGGCGAGAAACGTCGGCTTGCTCGCGGCAAAGGGAGACGTTGTGGTGTTCGTGGACGACGACGTGGCCGTGCCACCGCGGTTTCTCACGATGCACGCCAAGTGCTACGCTGACCCGCGCGTGGGAGGAGTGGCGGGCCGTGTGATTCTCAATCGAGATCCGTCGCGTCCGTTGACCGCGCCGCCCGCGACAGGCTTAGACTTCGACCGCGACGAGTCCGGCGACGTCCCATTCGCACGTGGCTGCAACATGTCGTTTCGGAAGAGTGAGCTCTTGGCCGTTGGTCTCTTCGATGAGCGTTTTTCTGTTTCGGAGGAAGAGGATGTATGTTTTGCTCTTCGGCGGCGAGGGCTACGGCTTATCTTCAGTCCGGAGGCTTGGCTGGTTCACCGGCAGGCGGAACACGGCGGGACGCGTCCCGGGTCATCGCCGGTGATGGATCGTCCTGTGTTTTACCACGACAAGATGTATTTTGCACTCAAGAACGTGGGTGGGCTTGATTTTTGGCGAATCGTTTGGGATACATATCGGCATGCTCTCCCGCCTCGAGCGCGCGGGAAACAGGTCTGGCGACGCCAAGTGGCTTGGTCACACGGAACGCTGGCAGCGATCGCCGAGTTCGCGCGTTATGGAGTTCGCCACGACCCGCTACCGTATCGGCGAAGTGCATTGTGATAATGCCTCGGATTCCTCGCCTCGCGATCGTCAGCACCGGCATTCGCCGCGATCTCCTGGCACCGCTGAAAAGCTTCTCAAAATTCGAGGTCTTGCATCTGTATAGGCATGCCGAGTACGGCGATCTCACGGAGCAAGACCTCGGCAATACGCTGCATCGCTACGGTTCGCCGGTCGACCTATACCGCCAGCTTATCTCCGCGCGGCCCGATATCATCCAGGGTGTTGAGCCATTCTCGTTGGCGCAGCAGCCATATCTGTGGGCGTGCTATTTTGCGGCGCGGCGCGTGAAAGCTCGGTTGCTCGTCGCCGCCTTTGAAAACCGCCCCCTCGCCGTCAAGTTTGGTGCCGCACCGGCTTTCATACTGAGGTCGCTCCTGCGAATCTATTTGAAGCAGTCTTGCCTGGTCATTGTCCTCAACGAAGGCGCCCGCCGAAATGCGGTCGCGTGTGGCGCCGATCCAGCCCGTGTCGTCAAAGCCATGTGGGGAACCTGGGGAGTTGACCTGGACGAGTTTTCCCCCAAGGACCCCCCGCCCCAAGCGCCAACAGTCTTGTTTGCCGGGCGGTTGGCTGAGGAAAAGGGGATTCTGGTTCTGCTGGACGCATTGCGCCTGCTCTGCAAGGAGATTCCCTCGGCTCGGCTCCTAATTGTTGGGGATGGACCGTTACGGGAGACCGTAGAGGCCTTCGTCCGGAAACACCTCGCGCCGGGGATGGCAACGGTAGTCGGCAAAGTCAAGCATCGCAATATGCCAGAGTACTTCCGGTCGGCAACCGTTTTGGCCTCACCGTCAATAACGACGCGCAAATGGGAAGAACAAGTTGGAATGGTTGCGCTCCAGGCGATGGCTTGTGGCGTTCCAGTTGTTTCTACCCGCAGTGGAGCTATTCCGGAATATGTGCCGCCTGAAGCGGGCATCCTTGTAGCCGAGCGAGATGCCGCAGCGCTTGCTCAGGCGCTCGCCGATGTTCTCTCTAACGGTGCCATGCGAGAACGAATGAGCCGCGCTGCCCGGGTTCTTGCTTGTGCTCACTACGACGCCGCGGCTAACATCGCGAAGGCGGAAGGCATTTTGATGGAGCGGTGTGGTGCGCGTCGCAATTGATGGGTCTTCCCGTCAGGGCAGAAAGACCGGAATTGGCGTGTACACGGAGAACCTGCTCGGTGCACTCCGAACCGCGGAACCGGACATTGATATCTTCGAGTTGAACGATGGGGCAGACGCGAATCAGCGGACCGACCGGCGAATCTGGCGCGAGCAGTTCGCATTGCCGCGCTTGGCCCGACAGGCCAGTGCGGATATTCTGCACCTGCCCGGATTTGCAGCGCCCGCACGCGCCTCGTGCCCCGTAGTGCTTACGGTGCACGATCTCATTGGCGTTCTTTTCGCCCGAGACTTTCCGCCTGTGGCTCGGTTCTACTGGAGCCGTTGGCTTCCCTTCACTCTGCGCTTTCCCAATATCCTGATTGCCAATTCCGAGCATACGCGCAAGGACGTTATCAATCTTGTCGGAGTCCCGCCGGACCGCATCCGAGTCGTTTACCCGGGACGCGATGAACGGTTCTGTCCGATCGCGGACAGAGAGGAATTGGCCCAAGTCCGGGCTGAAATGAATCTGCCCGCACAGTTCCTGCTATTTGTCGGCACCCTCGAACCCCGCAAGGGGGTAGATACGCTGATCAGAGCCTTCGCGCACCTTGCGAGTGAAATCCTGGACAGTCTTGTGATCGTCGGTAAACGCGGTTGGTACTGGGAGCGAACGTTGGCGCTCGTGGATCGCCTTGGTCTCGGGCGGCGCATTCGTTTGCTGGATTATGTGCCAGACGGCACGCTTCCCTTGCTCTATAACCTGGCGCACGCGTTCGTATTTCCGTCCCGCTATGAGGGCTTTGGATTGCCCGTGCTGGAAGCGATGGCCTGCGGCGTTCCAGTGGTCAGCTCGAATGCGGCATCTCTGCCGGAAATAGTTGGAGATGCGGGTCTTCTATTCCCACCTGACAATGTGGATGCGCTGTCTCACGCCATCGTTCGGATTGTTGGGGATGCAGGACTGCGGGCTTCACTGCGAGAATGCGGACTGCGGCAGGCCCGGCGTTTTGATTGGACGGTTTCCGCTCATGAAACAGCTCAAGTCTACAGAGAGACATATGAGCGGGCGAGCAGAACCTAGCGGGATGTCCATCACCTTTGATCTCTCGCCCGCCGTGCACCGCCACGCGGGGCTCGGGCGCTATGCGCAGAGCCTTCTCACCGCGTTGACGCGCATCGACTCCGAGAACCATTACCGGGTCCTTTTTAACCAGGCGGGGCCCGGCGAATCCGTGCCCGCGCCGCTCGATGCCCTACCGCGCACCGTGATCCCCTTGGGCGCCAAGCCGTGGCGCATGAGCGTCCTCCTCGCGGATCGGACCCATCTGCCGATGGACCATTGGGTTCCAGAGACCGACCTCTTTCATGCGACTGATCATCTCCTCCCGACCTTTCGCCGGGCCGCCACCGTCTTTACCCTCCACGATCTCATCTTCCACTTTTTCCCGGAATATCACCTTCCGCTCAATCGCTGGTTCTTGCGGCTCATGCTGCCGCGCTTTTTGAGACGCGCGGATGCCGTCATCGCCGTTTCGGAGAGTACCAAGCGCGACGCGATGTGCGTGTACAATGTTCCAGCCGAAAAGATTACGGTAATTTATGAGGGGGTAGATGCGGCATTGCAGCCGGTGACCGACCGCGAGGTGATTGCGAAAGCGCGAGCCACATGGGCCAAGGGCCAACCGTTTGTCCTCCTTGTCAGCACGGTGGAGCCGCGCAAGAACATCGTCGCTTTGGTGGATGCGCTCCGGCTGCTCAAAGAGCGGGGTTGCCCGCATCGCCTGTTGATCGCGGGGCGTAAAGGTTGGCTCTTCCAGGGCACCTTCGACCATATCGAGCAGACGGGTATGGAGAGCGAGGTCGATTTCCTGGACTATGTTCCGGAAGCCGAGCTGCGGGCGTTGTTTGCGGCCTGTGATGCCTTTGTGTATCCGTCCCTCTATGAGGGCTTTGGGCTCCCGCCGCTCGAGGCGATGGCTTGCGGTGCGCCCGTGATTGCCTCCAACACCTCCAGCTTGCCCGAGATTCTTGGAGATGCTGCGCTCCTCGTCAACCCGCGCAATACCGGGGAGATTGCAGACGCGGTGGAGCGGGTGGTCACGAGTTCCAATCTGCAGGCGGAGCTGCGGGCGAAGGGGCTGAAGCAGGCGGCCAAATTCTCGTGGGAGCGTGCCGCCCGCGAAACGCTCGCTGTGTACCAACGGGTGGGAAAAAAGACTTGAACAGCGAGACAAGCATTCTGATCGATGCCCGTTACATCCAGGACCATTTTCCCGGCATCGGGCGTTACACGTATCATCTGATCGAGGCCCTCGCCCGGATTGCGCCTGAAGAGACCTTTACGGCGCTGTACAACCCCGCCCTCCCCAACACGCGCTACGACATTGCGACGCTTGCCCGCTGCCCGAACGTCTTGCTCAAGCAGGTCGACGTCCCGACCATGTCCCTGTCGGAGCAATTCCGGCTGCCGATGAGAAACGCCCGGCTCTTTCATTCGCCTTATTTTGTCACGCCGTATTTCGTACGCGTTCCCGAGGTCCTGACGCTTTTTGACCTCATCCCTCTGCGTTTCCCTTCGGATGTCCCATCCAGACGGGCCCGGTTCTTGTTTCGCATGGCGGTTTCGCTCGCCGCTCGAACGGCCGCGCGCATTATTGCTCCCTCAGAGGCGACTCACCACGACCTTGTCGACCTGCTGCACGTCCCCTCGGCCAAGATCTCGGTTGTGCCGCTCGCCGCGGGCGCACGCTTTTCGCCTCAGCCGAAGCTAGAGATCGAGCGGCTGCGGAACAAGTACTCCCTGCCGACAAGATATGTGTTGCATGTCGGCATCAACAAGCCACACAAGAATCTGCAGACGTTGCTTCGGGCGTGGGCTCAGTTGGACGCGCCGGACGTCACGCTGGTGATTGCCGGCGCGTGGGACAAGAGATATGGGATAGAGCAGGGGGCTACGGGACCAGCCGGCGAGCAGGAGGGTAGCGGACGAGTCAAATGGATCCACGATGTGTGGGAGGGAGACTTGCCGAGGCTTTATGCGGGGGCGACGGCGTTTGTAATGCCCTCACTCTACGAGGGGTTTGGCCTACCAGTCCTCGAGGCGATGGCATGCGGCGTCCCTGTCGTCGCATCGAATGCGAGCAGCCTCCCCGATGTCGTCGGCGACGCCGGTCTCCTTTTTCCCCCGACGGATGCAGATGCCCTTTCGTCCCAGCTCGCGCGTCTGCTTCAAGACGCCGCTTGTCGCGACGACCTGAGGGGCAAATCCCTTGCCCGCGCCGCCCAGTTCTCCTGGGACCGCACCGCCCGTGACACGCTCGCCGTCTACGAGCGAGTACGACGCGAGGCAGGTGACAAGTGACGCGTGACAAGGACCGAGGTAGGCGCCTCGTCATGCCTCACGCCTCACTCGTCACGCCTTACGTTTTACGCTTGACGCTTTATTCCTGTCACCTGTCACTTGCCACTTGTCACTTCCCTTGGCATATTGGCTCATTGACATGAACATCCTCCACGTATACAAAGACTACTATCCCGTCGTCGGGGGAATAGAGAATCACATCCGCGGCCTAGCCGAACGCGAGGCGGCTCGCGGGCACTCTGTCTCCGTCCTCGTCAACAGCCTCGACGGGCACACCCATGTCGAGGACATCGGCGGTGTCCGCGTCCTATTCGCCGCCCGCTGGGCCACGCTCTCCTCAACTCCCATTGGACTCGAACTGCCGCGCCTCCTCGGCCGCGAAAGGCCGAATATCGCCCATTTGCATTTTCCGTATCCGTGGGGCGAAATCGCCGGCTACCTATTCGGACACGCGCAGCGGATGGTCGTTACGTACCATAGCGATATCATTCGGCAGATCTATACACGTGCGCTGTATCGACCGCTCATGTGGCGCATCCTCAAACGCGCGGATCGCATCATTGCCACCAGTCCGAATTACGTGACCTCATCGCCGGTACTCGACCAGCTCAAGGCCAAGTGCGTCGTCATTCCACTCGGAATTGACCCCCGGCCGTTCGAGCAGCGTGATCTTGAAATGGTGGACCAGATTCGGGCGGGCGCGCTGCTGTCTTCAGGTTCTCCCTCTCCTCCTGGTAGAGCGGGTCGGAGGGAGAGCGCGGGGCACATTCAGACGGGTGCACCGTCGTCTGCGTCTTCCCCCTCTCCCAGTGGGAGAGGGGGCCAGGGGGAGAGGTCCGCCAGAGCAAGTGCGCTCCTCCTCTTTGTCGGCCAGCTGCGCTACTACAAGGGGCTGGATCATTTGCTCCGGGCGATGTGCGAGCTGCCCATGGCGCGTCTGATCGTCATCGGCAGTGGGCCGATGGAACGAGCCTGGCGCGCGCTGGTTGCCAGCCTCGGACTACAGGATCGCGTGAGTTTTCTCGGGGCCATTTCGAACTCTGAACTGCCCGCCTACTACGCCGCCGCCGATCTCTTCGTCCTTCCGGCTGACGAGCGCAGCGAGGCTTTCGGTCTCGTTCAGCTTGAGGCGATGGCGGCTGCCCGCCCGGTAGTAAGCACGGCCCTCGGCACAGGCACGAGCTTTGTGAATCTGGACGGTGTAACCGGTCGTGTCGTTCCCCCGGCCGACCCCCACGCCCTTGCGAGTGCGATTCTAGAATTGATGCAAGATCCTGACGGACGCGCGCGCATGGGTGCGGCCGGGCGAGCACGCGTCCACCAAGAGTTTACGCTCGACCTCATGACGGACCGCGTGCTCGCCTTGTATGAACAACTCCTGTCGTCACGTCAGGGCGATACGTAGCGGCGCCACAAGGACCGGGCCACCTCGCCCGCATCCAGCGGCAAGCCGTGCGGCCGAAAATAGTCGCCTAGCCTTTGAAGGTCCCGCTCGAGCATGCGAAATGCGTGTGGATTGACGAGCGGGTTGACCGCTTGCGGCAAGTCGATGATCTTGATGTCCCCTCGCCAGTAAAGGACGTTATAGGCCGAGAGGTCGGCATGGATGCATTGATGCGCCAGCATCAACTCCACGTTGTGCTTGAGACGTTCGAACAACTCACGCGCTTCCGATGGCGTCAGCCGCACCCGGTTGAGCGTCGATGCCGGTGCTTGCTCGTCGCCCACATAGCTCATGAGCATGGCATTGTCGCCTGAGGCGATCGGGCGCGGCACATCGGCGCCCGCCTCAAAGAGCCGCCGCAGCGTCGTGAACTCGTTTGACAGCCATTCCGTGTGCAGCACCTCTTTTCCATAGCTCGTCCTCTTCTTGACCGCCAGGTGCCGGCGCCGATCGCGCGCTTCCTTTCCTTCCTCGTCCACCAGTTCTCTTCCCAGCCGGTAAGCCGCATCATTCCGCAGATTACGCAGCATGCGCGGCCGGTAGACCTTTGCCGCGATCAGGTCCAGGCCCGTCGAAGGATGTGCGCGGCACAGGTAAACGTTCGCCTCTTTGCCGCTCTTAATCAGCCGCAGGACGTCTGTGATCAGGTAATCTGCGTAGAATGGCCCCAGGAAGGGAATGAACCATGCCAGCTCATGGCGCGAGGACGTAAACGTCGGCTTGAACGATTGCGGCGTATTGTCAGCCATCTGGACAAACTCGTCGGGCGCCGCTTTGTGTTCCTGCTTGCGCCGGCGAGTTCTCGTCTTGTCGCGAGCTTTGACCGGATACTTGTCTGCGATGGCCTCAAACTCATCCGATTCATCACCGGTTGAGTCATAATCATTCACTTGATAATCATAGTCTTCTGGTTCTGGATCGAAATCCATCGTCGGGTCTCCGTAGGTAGAGTCGTAATTGAACAAGGATTGTTGAATTGCTGGCAGAGTTTCTGACCGTTTGCATAGTCACCTCCCGGCCATTCGTCGGCCGGACGAATAGCGCCTGTTGGGGAATAGAAAAGGCCACGGAGCGCGCGAGCGCGTGTGGCCTAAAGAAATGGCCACAGGTAGGGTGTACCTGTGACCACATACCCGCTTCAAGGACGGTCGAGCGAAAGGATCCTTGTGGGAGCTATCGCGAACCTGACACCGGCAGAGCTAGATACTACCGCCCAGGCCCGGCTCTGGCGACGAGGCACACTCTCTCATATGCTTTTGCCTTTGAGTAATTGACCCGCACCGACATGTGTGCCTCCTTTCACCTCAAAGATGAGCCGAGTTTAGCACGACCTGGCGGAGGTGTCAAGCCATGCTATCATCCCCCTGTCCCAATTGCCCAAGCTGTGGTATCATTCCGGACCGAAACCATTGAAAGGATCTATACCATGAAGCTCTATTTCGTCCGCCACGGCCTCGCCGGTCACAGCAGCCAATGGCCGGGAGATGACGCCAACCGTCCGCTTACGAAAAAAGGGAAAAAGCGTATGGAAGAGGAGGCCGTCACTCTCGACAAGCTCGGCTTGAAGTCGGATCTCATACTCACCAGCCCTCTCCTACGCGCTTGCCAGACGGCAGAGATCGTTGCCGGACAGTTGAAAAAGGCCAAGGTGGTCGAAGACGAGCGCCTGGCGCCGGGCTTTAATATCGACAAGCTGGGCGAAATCCTGCGCGAGCACTCTCAAGCCAAAGCGCTGATGCTCGTCGGCCACGAGCCCGATTTCGGCGAGACCATCGGGCGCCTCATCGGCGGTGGCGAAATTCTGCCCAAGAAAGGGAGCCTCGTCTACGTCGACGTGCCGGATCCGGCCGTTCTCAAAGGAGAGCTCGTCTGGCTGATTCCGCCCAAACTGCTTGCCCCCTGAATGGAAATTTGATATTTTCCATCGCCTGATGTAAGATACGCCCGATGTTAACGCGTCTAGCTGTTTTGTGCGATCGCTTACTGGAAGCAGGCTGGTTGGCGGCGCTGATCGTAGCACCGCTTTTCTTTAACGTTTATTCCAGCCGCGTCTTTGAACCGGACAAGATTACTCTCGTCCGAGCGGTCGCGCTCGTGATGATCGGAGCCTGGATCGTCAAGCAACTCGAGGTGGGTTTCGGAGCGCGGAGTGAAGACAACGGGAGGAACTTGCAGTTTCCCCGGATCGTTGAGCGCTTGAAACAGGTCCCCCGAGAAAACCCCCTCGCCCTCCCCACGCTCGCCGTTGTTGTCGTCTACATCATCTCGACCGTTTTTTCGGTTGTTCCCGCCGTCAGTTTCTGGGGATCGTATCAGCGACTCGAAGGTACCGATACCACCTTCTCGTACATCGCGATCTTCCTGATCGCCGCGAGCACCTTGCGGTCTCGTGCCCAACTCAATCGCGTCGTCAATACAGTACTCGTCGTCAGCTTTCCCATTGCCTTTTACGGTCTGATTCAGCATTTCAAGCTTGACCCCCTCCCTTGGGGCGGCGACGTGACCGTGCGGGTCGCCTCCAACATGGGCAACTCGATTTTCCTCGCGGCCTATTTGATCATGGTCGTCCCGTTCGCGCTCGCCCGCTGGATGGAAACCCTCGCGCGCGTGGCCGGGCCGGCCCCCCTGCGGACCCGCGCCCTCCACTTTGGCGCGGCCGCGCTCGGGCTGCTCGCGCTCGCCGCGGTTTGGGCTCTCGATCTCTGGCTCGGCGTCGCCTTGGCGCTCGCCTTCTTGCTGCTCGCCGCCCTCTTTGCATGGCGCGTCGGCGCGAGCTCGCGGGACAGCTTGCTCGTTGCCGTCTATACGATCATCCTCGCGGCCGAGTTGGTGGCCATTCTGTTCACCCAGAGCCGCGGCCCGTGGCTCGGCATGGCGGCCGGCCTGTTCGCGTTTGCCGTCCTCTACGCCTTGGTCCGCGGAGCCCGGCAGGTGGTCGTCGGCGCGATTGGCTTGGCGATGATCGGTGCCGCCTTTCTTATCCTCTTCAACATACCTTCCTCGCCGCTCGAGCCTCTCAAGCAGGTCCCGTACGTCGGACGCTTGGGCGAGATCCTGGACACCAAGTCGCCGACAGCGCAGGTGCGTGAGCTGATATGGCAGGGTGCTGTCAAGCTCATCTTGCCGCACGCACCCCTCTGGTCGCCGACGACCGGAAACGACCCCCTGAACGCGATCCGTCCGCTCGTCGGTTACGGACCCGAGTCCATGTACGTCGTCTACAATCCCTTCTACCCGCCCGCCCTCGGAGACCTTGAGCAGCGCAACGCCTCGCCCGACCGCTCGCATAACGAGACCTTTGATTCGCTCGTCACGACCGGCCTCCTCGGGTTCGTCGCCTATATCCTCCTGTACATGTCCACCTTCTATTTCGGCCTCAAGTGGCTCGGCATGATCAATTCGGACAAGGACCGCAATGGGTTTATCGCGCTCTGGTTAGTGGTGGGCTTTGTCTCGGCGTTTATCTTTGGACTCGTGCGCGGCTGGCACTTTGTTGGCGTGGCGCTGCCGGCCGGCATGATTCTCGGATTTCTCATCTTTCTCGGGATTGACGCACTTCGCCGTCGAGAGCGCGAGAACCGCCCTGAGGATTGGCGGGCGCTCTGGATGGCGGCAGTCTTGGCGGCGATCATCGGCCACTTTATCGAAATCAACTTTGGCATTGCCATCGTTTCGACCAATCTGTACTTTTGGTTCTATGCCGCACTTCTCGTCGTGATAGGCATGAACCGGTTGGCCGAGCCCGTGGCCGTTCCGGCAGTCCCCGCGCCAGAGCCGGCGCGCGTGAGCGCGGAACCCGAGAGCGTCCGGGCGGCCAAGCGCCGCAAAAAGCGCCGGGAAGCCCCGCGCCCTTCCGGCAAGACGGCCGAGGAGCCCGTGCCCCTCATGCCCGTCCTTGCCTGGACGGCCATAATGACGCTCATCCTCCTCACGCTCGCCTTTGAATTTGTGAACAACCTCGCCGGGGTCACCAGCGCGCTCCAAGCAGTCCAGCGTTCTCTCTTCTATTTGCACGACGCTTTCTCTCCGGCCGTCTTTGCCATATTCGCCCTCACCGTCGTGGTCGGCGGGGTAATCGGCTTTGGGGAGGAGATGCGGGCCATCCGCTTCGGAAGGAACGGGCTGCTGCTCGCCCTCGCGCTCTTTATCGTCCTTGCCTTTACCGCCTTTGTTTGGTTTGTGCTTTTCATGGAGAGGGCGCTGACTCAAACGGGCGATCTGACGGATTCCTTCATCGGCATTCTCGGCCAGTACTATATCTTCCTTTTTCTTCTCATCGCCATCCTCGGAGTGAGTCTCTCTCTCGATCTCCTGCCGCGCGGTGCACTATTCATGCGTTCACCCGCAAACACGCTCGCTGTCCCCATTCTCCTGGTCCTCGCCCTCGGCCTCATCTACTTTACCGACTACACCAACGTCTCCGCCGATATTCTCTACAAGGGCGGGAACAGCTATGATAGCGCCGGGGCGTGGAGCCAGAGCATCGCGGTCTATGAGCGGGCCCTCACGCTCCAGCCCAATCAGGATTTTTACGAGCTCTTTCTTGGCCGGGCCTATCTGGAAGCCGCGCGGGCGTCGACGGACCCTAACCAACAGAATCAGATGCTGAACAAGAGTGAGCAAACGCTCCTCGACGCGCAGAAACTGAATCCGCTCAATACCGATCACACCGCGAACTTGGCGCGCCTCCATCGGGTTTGGGCCTCGTTGACCGGCGATCCTGCGCAAAAGACCGCTCAGCTGCAGAAATCGTCCGATTATTATGCTCAGGCCACCCGTCTCAGCCCGAACACGGCGTACTTGTACAACGAGTGGAGTCAGACTTTCATGCAGGCCGGCCAAGACCAAAAGGCGCTCACCGCGCTCGAACAGTCTCTCAAACTCGACCCAAAGTTCGCCCAGACGTATGTGTACCTCGGCGACTTTTACCGAACTCAGCACGATACCGCGCAGGCCGCCGACAGCTATTTCAAAGCACTGGAACTCGATCCCTCCTCTCTGTCCGACCCGGATGGCACGCCCACGCGGACCGTCTTTGGCGTTCTGGGCCAACCGGATCTAGCGCCGCGCGCGATTGCCGCATACGACGCCATCAAGGCCAAGTTCAAATCGTCCGACGCCCCCGTCCCGAATGTGGTGCGCTACGCGCTCTCCGATTTGTACAGGCGGACCGGACAGATGGACAAGGCCCGCCAGGAGTTGCAGCAGGCGTTCCAGGACGCGCCGACTGATTATATGGTCGGCCTGACGCTGGTTAATTTTCTTTCCGAGACGGGGCAAATCGATGCTGCTGTCTCTACCATGCGCCAGGTAATGACTCTGCTCTCCCCGACAGGGAACTCTGATTATGCTCGCTTCCAGGACTTTAACTCCCAACTGCAGAACTTGCAGAGTGCTATTCAAGCGGTCCAAAAAGCCCCCAATGATGTGAATGCGCACCGGACCCTGGCGTCTCTCTGGAAGGCGCGCGGGCAGCCGCAATTCGCGCTGCCCGAGTATCAGGCGATTGCGCGCTTGGCCCCGAACGATTATGATGCCAACAAGAACCTCGCTCTCTTGAACTTGCAGGAAAGCAACCTGGACCAAGCTCAGAGCGCGATCGTAACCGCCGCTGCTTTGGCGCCCGATAACGAGAAACCCATGTGGCAGGACCTGCAGGCCGCGCTGAATGCCCAGAAAGCCAAACAAAAGGACGAGGCGCTCAAGCAGGCGCAGGCGGCGCTCGCGATCGCGGCAGAGGCAGACCGTCCGGCTCTCCAGGCCTACGTGTCGCAGTTACAGGGCCAGTAGGAAATTCCATGGCTACCATCATGCTCGTCTTTGCCACGGCGTTAGTTTTTGCGATCGGCGGCACGCCGCTTGCGCGGCGGTTGGCGGTCCATGTCGGCGTAGTCGATCGGCCAAATGAACGCAAACTCCACGCCGGCCCGATGCCTCTCCTGGGAGGCGTCGCGATGTATGGTGCCTTTTTGATTGCCCTGGTCCTTTTTGCCGACCGCTTTTACATTTCCCAGATCGTAAGTATTATCGTCGGCGCGACGTGGGTTTCTTTTCTCGGCATCTGGGATGATCGCGTCGGCATGAGCGCTGGTTTGAAACTGATAGGGCAGATCTTTGGCGGGTTGATCCTGATCATGACGGGAGTCACCGCCGATGTCTTCCATCAGCCGTATTTGGATGCGGGGGTGACCTTGCTGTGGGTCGTGGGCATTACAAATGCGATGAACTTGATGGACAATATGGACGGGCTGTCCGGAGGAGTGGCCGCAATCGCTTCGGCATTTTTCCTCCTCGTCGCCGCGCTCAACGGTCAATATTTGGTTGGGAGTCTCACGGCGGCACTCTTGGGGGCATGCATCGGTTTTCTGGTTTACAACTTTAACCCGGCGACGATTTTCATGGGCGATACGGGGAGTCTGTTCCTCGGCTTTATGCTCGCAGCCGTGGGACTCAAGTTGCGCTTTACGGGGCATCCGGACGTTGTCACTTGGCTGACGCCGTTGCTCATCCTGGGCCTGCCGATCTTTGACACGACGCTCGTCTTTCTGTCGCGACTGCGCCGGGGGCTCAACCCGATGACGCATCCGGGCCAGGACCATATATCCCATCGCCTGAAAGCCACCGGTTTGACTGCCCGCGAGACGGTACTCACACTCTATCTCGTCTCCGTCGGGTTGGGCGTCCTGGCCATGTTTTGCGTCCAGGCAGGGGCTGTCGAAAACTATGTCGTCGGCGCGGCGGTGACCATCGCGGGGCTGGTTGCCTTGTGGAGATTCGAGTGGCGCCCCGGATTCCAGATCGACGAGAGGAAAAACATCCGTGGAGAGCAATTCTGACATCCGGTCTCGGATTGACGACAAGAGCGCCCGCGTCGCCGTCATCGGTCTGGGCTATGTGGGTCTGCCTCTCGCCATAGAGTTGGCGCGGGCCGGATACCCGGTGGCGGGCCTGGATCTCGATCGGCGCAAGGTCGAGAGCCTCGAGCAAGGAACAAGCTATATTCCTGACGTGGCTAGCGCAGACGTCAAGCGTCTGGTCGAGACCAAGCAGTTCCTGCCGACCCGCGATTATGAGGTGCTGCGGTCGGCGCATGTCGTATTTATTTGCGTGCCCACTCCGTTCGACAAGATGAAGGCACCTGACCTGAATGCCGTCATCTCGGCCACTCGGGGTATCGCCGAACGTTTGCAGCGCGGCCAACTTGTCATCCTGCAGAGCACGACCTACCCGGGCACGACAGAAGAGGTGTGTCTGCCCATCCTGGAAGAATCAGGCCTCAAGGCCGGCGAGGATTTTCACCTCGCCTTTTCTCCTGAGCGGATCGACCCGGGTGCGACCAGCAGCGCCGGCTGGAATGTCAAGAACACGCCCAAGGTGCTGGGCGGGCTTACCCCCCAATGCACCGAGCTGGCTCGCGCGCTGCTCACGCACCTCACTCCCGAGGTTCACGTCGTTTCTTCACCGCGCGCGGCGGAAATGTGCAAGCTGCTCGAAAACATTTTCCGGTCGGTGAACATCGCTCTCGTGAACGAGCTCGCCCTCCTCTCCGAGCGGATGGGCATCGACTTTTGGGAGGTCATCGGCGCGGCCAAGACCAAGCCGTTCGGATTTATGCCGTTCTATCCGGGCGCGGGCGTGGGCGGTCATTGCATTCCGGTGGATCCGTACTATCTCTCTTGGAAAGCGCGCGAGTATGATTTCTTTACCCGTTTTATCGAGCTCGCCGCGGACATTAACGAAGGGATGCCCTTCCATGTTGTGGGCTTGGTGAACGAGGCCCTGGGGAAGGTGTGCAAACCCCTTCAAGGCGCGAGGGTGCTCGTCCTGGGAGTCGCGTTCAAGCACGATGTCGATGATGCGCGGAATTCGCCTGCCGAACGGGTTATCGAGCTTTTGGTCGAGCGAGGTGCGCAGGTCCGCTATCACGACCCGTACGTGCCTACCTTTCGGGTGGGCGGAAACGTCTTTCATCGTCCGTCCGTCGAGTTGAATTCGGTGGGTCTGACCCCGGAGGTTTTGCGGCAGAGCGATGCGGTGGTGATTGTGACGCCGCACAGCAACGTGGACTATGCCGCGGTCGTGGCCCATGCTCCGCTTGTCGTGGATTCGGCCAACGCGACTAGGGATTTCGGCCCCACCGAACGTATTATTCGTCTGGGATCGCCGCACGGCCCCGCTTCCCGCCCCCGTTCCGCTTAGGTCCGGGGTTTGGGTCAGATGGGTGCCCTGGCTCATAAGCAAGCCCGCCCTCTCGCCGATCGATTTCAGAGTCCTGCACTCTTGCCGATGAACTTGAGGAGGCTTGCCCTCTTGCCGATCGAGGTCAGGAGGCCCGCCCTCTCGCCGATCGATTTCGGAGCCGTGGACTCTCGTCGATCAACTAGAGGAGGCTTGCCCTCTTGCCGATCGAGGTCAGGAGGCCCGCTCTTCTGCCGATCGATTTCAGAGTCCTGCCCCCTCGTCGATCAACTTGAGGAGGCTTGCCTTCTTGCCGATCGAGGTCAGGGGGCCCGCTCTCCTGCCGATCGATTTCAGAGTCCTGCACTCTTGCCGATCAACTTGAGGAAGCTTGCCCTCTTGCCGATCGATTTCAGAGTCCTGCACTCTTGCCGATCAACTAGAGGAGGCATGCCCTCTTGCCGACCGAGGTCAGGAGGCCCGCTCTCCTGCCGATCGATTTCGGAGACGCGCA
>JAMCQI010000048.1 GCA_023381515.1 Chloroflexota bacterium
CAACTGCCTGCGCGCCTCTCGCCGTCTACAACCGGCGCCTCTGCCCTCCGGGTCGGCGTAGGCCGACCCCCGGCCGCAGGCCCCACCTGGCCGACTTCAGTCGGCACATGACCGCTTCGCCGCCGGCCCCGCCGCGCAGCCGCCTTCGCTCCATCTGCGAAATCTGCGTAATCTGCGGATCATTTCCCTCGCCGCCTTACGACCGGTTCGCCTGTGCGTCCCAGTCTTCCCCCGCCTCAACCCTCGACTCCACCATCCTGAACTTGCGCCCTCGCTCCGCCCGAAAATCGAAACGCCGGACCTCAACCTGCACCGCTTCCGGAAACCCGTCGATTATTCGTCTTTTGAGATCGTCCAGAAAACCCGGCTCCGGTTCCGACCAAAATGACAAATCGACCACCACAAAGTCTGGCCGTTCCTGGATCACTCGATATCGTTCGATTACCGGTATCGCTCTCAGCGTCAACGTCAGCCACATCATTTCGATTCGCCTGCCACTCGGAAGCACGAAGAGATCGTATTCTCTCCCCTGCGGCGCGCGAATCAATGGGAAGGACGACCCGCACATGCACCTTTCGCCGGCGAAGGCGACCAGGTCTCCCAGGCGATAGCGAATGAACGGCATCGTGAAACAGTCCAACGCGGTAACGATCGCGGACCCCGTTCCATCTGCGGCCGTCGACGCTTCGTCCTGCACGCACTCGAGGATCAGCCGGTCGCTGTTGACGTGCAGCCCCCGATGGGCCGGGCACTCGTGAGCGATGCGCCCCACCTCCATCGCTCCGTAGAAATTGAACAGCACCGTCCCGAGATCGGCGCGCAGCGCGCGGGCCGCGCGTTCCGGCAGTTGAAAGGCCGACGTGATCACAGCACGCGGACGGACCACGGAGCTCAAATGGCCGTCCAATTCGTCGACGATGCCGTCGAGGAGGTGCGCGTACGCCCACAGGATCGTAGGCTGGTAGTCGCGCAGCCTCTGAATCTGCGTTTCAAGGTCCCACGCGCTCGAGATCACTTCGGTGCGAAACAAGCCCAGCCGTTCGTGCCAACCCTTCGGTCGCATGTCCCGCGGTCCCAAGATCGCCACCCGGTCCCAGGGGCGAACCCCGATCGTCAGCAGCGAACGAAAATCGACCAATTGCCGCATGCGATAATCTTGGCGCGAGAAAATCACCTTGAAAGGCTCGCCGGTCGTACCACTCGTCAGACGGACGTTGCACGTCTCCAAGTTCGTTCCCGACGCGATCCGATTTTCGATCGGCAGGGACCGAAGAGCGCCCTTGGTGGTAACCGGGATCCGCGGCAGGTCTCGAACTGTCTGAATGTCTTTCGGCGTCAGGCCGGCCGACTTGAACAATTCACGATAATAGGGCACCCGATCGTAAGCGTGCTGGACGAGTGCGCGCAGCCGGTGGTCTTGGAGCTGCTGCAGTTCGCCCAGAGGACGGCGATAGTTGTGGAGCAGGTTGCCCATCTCGCGAATTTCACCCAACATTCGATTCGCTTTCTCGATCCCATTCAACTCAGGTCTGGCAGTGCGAGATCACAGCGCGCACCTTGCCCCCGGAGTCGGGCGCGCTGGCGTCGACACGCGAAACGTCGATCGATATGGCGTTTCCCATCACGCCGTGGGCGCGTTTCTCCAATTCGAGCCGTGCGTGTGCCCAATCGACTCCGGAGGCGCAGACCGCCCGGATTTCAAAATGCGCCGGCTCGGTCTGGACGATCTGCAGGCGCACAGTCCCCTTGACCGATTGGAGCGGCGGCATCAGGACCAACGAGTGTATGATCCTACCGTCTGGCAGGTAAACGCAGTCGTTTGCCCGTCCCTGGATGCTCGTGAGTATCGGCAGTGTTCGGCCGCACGCGCAGGGCTCCTCGGTGAACGTGCCCATGTCCCCCAACTGATAGTTCAGCAGGACGGTCGCTCGATTCGTCAGATTCGAGATCACGACCTGGCCCGGTATTCCATTCGGGACCGGATCGCCCTGATCGTCCACGACGTGCAGTGCGATTTGGTCGAGATTGACGTGAAACCCCGCGCTCCGTTCGCACTGAAATGCAATGCGGAGCGCCTCAACCGCCTGGTAAGACGAGAGGACTGGCACACGAATTTCGTCTTCGATCAGCCGCTTGTCCGCTTCGCTCATCGAGTCGCCGCCGTACAGCACCACCTTCGGCTTGACGAGCGCGAGCTGCTTGCCGTGCGCTTGACGGAAGATCGACCCCAGGTGAGAACCGTACCCTCGAATGACCTGCGGCGCGAAACGGTTGATCGCGGCAATTGTATCCTCTGTCGTTTCCGCCGGAGAAAGAAAAGTGCGCGCGTAATCGAGTTGCTTCGGGACCATCGAATGGTTCTCGTAGAACTTGCGCAGCTTGTAGCCTGTGCCGTCCAGACGCTCGATCGTCATCTCGCGATAACCGAGCGTTCGTCCGACGAAACGAGCAATCACCACACGCTGGCGATGCCCGTGTGCCAGCGCGAGCAAGAGCGCGTCGTCGTCGTAACGCACCGGTTTTCGCAAGCCCTGCGTTCCGCTGCTCTCCAGGGAAAGCGTCGGTCCATTCGCGAATCGGTGTGAAAGAAACCGGTCAGGCGAACGCGCGATCTCCTCGCTCGTCAGCAAAGGCAGCTTGCGCAGGTCCTCCGCCGTTCGGAATTCCTCCGGGCGCAGGCCGATTTCGTCCATGGCCGCGCGATAGAACGGGACCGTGTCGTAGGCGTGCCGGGTCATCGCGCGCACACGCCGGTTCTGGATTTCCCGGATCCGTTCAAGCGGCCAATACGGCAGGCTCGCTTCGTTTCGCGCGTGCCACAGCACGAACGCGCTCCGGTAGGCTCGTTCAGCCTGGCTTGGCATTATAATGCGCTCGTTTGTCCGCTCGTGCGGCAATGAAACTGCCCGTGCGATATCGCAGCGGTGTCTTGCCCAGTCTTTGCGCCGCGACGAGCGCGCGCTCGACGCACGCGATGAGCGGCCGCCAGCCGATTTTGTTAACCAGCATCTTGGCGGCAACGGCGAACAAACGCGGGTTGTGCAGGATCGCGGTCGTGTCAGTCACCTCGAGCCCGACCGCCTCCAGCGCGGCGCGCAATTCGCGGATCGTCAGCGAGTGTCCCACATAGAAGGGTAGCCAGCCCAGCCGGTTGGCGAGTCGAAGCAGAGAGTCGGCCACGTTTTGCCGATTGTCGAGCGTGATGATCAAACGTCCCTCCGGCGCGAGCACCCGCGCCAGTTCCTGCAGACTGCGCCCCAGGTCGTCGGGATCGACAAAGTGATCGAGCGTCGAAGGCGAAATGATGAGCGCAAACGAATCTGAAGCGAACGGGAGAGTGCGTGCGTCGGCCGCGAGATAGAGCCCGCGCGGTTCTCGCTCTTTTGCGCCGAGAGCGATCGCCGGCGAAAGGTCCATCCCCACCGCGCGCTTGATCTCGGCGACGGTGTGCAAAAAGGCGTCGCCGCCCGCCGCTTCTTCGAACAGATCGGTTTTGAGCGTCAACCCCGACCTCGGCGCGCCGCCCCACCGCTCGATCAATGTCACGTACGCGCCCTTTTTCAGGCCGGCGAGAAAGGGATCGAGATAGTGTCCCCGCTCCTTCAGACGGGTAAGGTCCTCACCCCAGTTTGGGACGTCGGGCGCGCGCCGCACGACGGGATGGAGCAAATCGCGTCGTCTCGGTCCAACTCGACGGTGAAATGATTGAGGTGAGGGTGGAAAGGTAGGGAAGGACAATTGACAAATGAGGAATGACGAACGGAGTATTTGAGGAGTTAGGGGAAAACTGGCTGCCGAATATCGCTCAGGGTCTCCGAATTACTTTGATGCTGAGGTTCACTTCAAGCATGAGGGGAACGATCTTCATCAAGCCGTAAGTGAGCAGAACACCGACAATGGGTAGGGTCGCCAAGGTAATCCATCCCACAATTGTCATCGGTGGCACCAAAATCAACACGGCAACAAGAATCGTCACCCAAAGTTCGGCGAGAGGAGCGAAGAATAGGACGGCTAGCCCCCCAAGAGGTTTTTCGGGAGGGAAGGCAGCTAATATCGCGGGAACAAGCAACGACGCGGGGAAAACTATCTGGCCGAATGAGAACAATATCTCTACCGGCGTCATCGAGTCACTCTTCTGATGCCTGGGTCTCAAGCTGAGCAAATTCTTCTTCCAGCCTCCTACCTAGATAGCTGGTGTTGTATTTGACGTAGTAGACTCTGTTTCTATCACCCGGGAGATGAAACTCTTCAACCTTTGTGTTTTTCCCGTCAGCCACCGTGAAATGGATTCGGGGTCGCGCCGGCAGTACGGCAAGTTCGGCCCCGTTCTCCTTCAATACGGCTATCGTCTTCTCGTTTCTCTCTGGACCGTGGACGATCTTGACTTGAACTCCTCTCCGACGTGCTTCAGCCAGACTCTCGAGAGTTTGTTGGTCAGCATAAAAGTCGTTATTGAGCTCCCCAGCCACAATCTTTAGGTCCTTTTTCGCACTTCTGAAAAGCGCCCAACTTTCCTCTTGGATGCGTTCTATGTTTCCGCTGTAGCGCGACATACCGAAAAACCGTAGGAAGAGATTCTCAAAATCCATCTTGCGTGCCTCCGCAAATCGATGACGCATTTGCACGTCGAGCGGCTCACTTAAGGATGCGGGAGGAATCTAACGAACGACTTTCCCAGAGGGTTTCCTTTTGTGACGCCTGCGGTTGGCCTGGGCAAACCGTACCAAGTCTTTTTTATTTATCAGCCATTTGTTGCCGAACGGCTTCGATGCCGGGAACCTCTTCTCCCTGATATAGCGGCGTACGGTATCAGGGTGAACATTGAGAAACTTGCCCGCTCCTAGAAGATCTGTGTATTCCTCGAAGGCTTTCTCCACCATGCTGCTTCCTAAACGCCCGGATATCTTGGTATACGGATAGTTGCATTCTACCACAGATCGGGTGACAAAGGAAAGAGATCACCTTAAAAGATGCTCTCACGGATACGA
>JAMCQI010000099.1 GCA_023381515.1 Chloroflexota bacterium
AGCCAATTGCCCTATTATCGGACGCGTACTCCTTTCCCGGGTCATCGTGTAATTGTCGCAGGATACGACGACGAGCGCCAGGTCGCCCTGCTCGCCGATACCCAGTTCCCGGGCCTGCAACCCATCTCGTATACGGCTCTTGCCGCCGCGCGCAGCGCCAAGATTCCACCGATTCCCCTCAACGACGAATGGCTGGCGATCAAGTCCACTTCCAAGCCGCGCCCCCTCGGCGAGGCCATACGTCTCGCGCTGCGCGATAACGCGCTCGGGATGAATCTCGACCGGGCGCCCCATCAAGGCGTCATGGGAATGGAAATGCTCGCGGAGGATTTCGAGAGTTGGGGGGAATATCCTGACTGGGCGTTCTGCGTGCGCTTGGCGTACCAGAATATAGAAGTACGTGGCACCGGAGGAGGAATGTTCCGGCGGTTATACGTCCAGTTCCTCCAAGAAGCGGCAAGCCTCGACAAACAATTGGAGCAAGCCCAACTCGCCACGAACATGCAGGAAATTGCGGACGAGTGGACGGGGCTAGCCGGCCTGCTTCAGCGCGCGAGCGCCGAAAAAGAGCGCAAGGTCCTGGCTGAAGCGAGCCGGGCCATCCGCCGCCTGGCGATGCGGGAGGAGAATTTCTGGGGACGCGTCCTCGATCTCCTGGCCTAGCTCCTTTCTTGCCCTCTCCCCGTGTCGACGCAGGTCGACGCTTGGCCGGAGGCCCCCGGGGGACGGTTTCAACCGTCGAGTCCACGCGCACGACCCCGCTGGGGGGCGCGGGGCAGGTGCGCTATGCTACACACACCGCCCGCGCCCTTGGCTCATTGACGTGGTGTAGCTGTTCGCGTCGCAGTTGAGGTGAATGTAGCCGTCGACGTGGTTGTCACCACAGGTGACGCTGTCGCAGTTGAAGCTTCCATTACGGTTTGAGTCGTGGCTCTCGCCGTGGCGGTCCGCGTCGGCGTCGACGTACTCGGCGCCGTGGCCTCCCGCGCGGCCGTCGGAGACCCCGCGTGCCCCCACGGGGTGGGCGTGGAGACGTGCGGCTTGGGCGTCGCCGCCGGCGGCTTCTGTGTAGCTGTGGGCGGCGGTTTGGTCGGAGGCACCGGTGTGTTCGTCGGCCGTCTGAGCGTCGCGGTCGCGGATGGGCGCGGCAGGGTCGGAACCGGCGTGGACGTCCGCGTGGGAGTTGCGGTTGGCCGCGCGGTTGGAGCGGGGGTATTCGCAATGGTCACATGGACGCGCCCGGCCACGTTCTTGCCCGAGTGATCATACATCGCCACGCGAATGGTGTAGGATCCATCGGGAAAGCGCGTCGTATCCCATGTAGCGAGCGTGCTATTCTGGATCGAGTTCGGCGCGTTGACGAGTTGAATCCAGTCCTGCGGGTCGCCGCCGAAGCCGATTTGGATGGTGTAATGGTCGAAATCGGGCATTTGCACCGTGCCACGGATCGTGACGGTTCCGTTCACCGTACTCCCTTCACCCGGAGTAGAGATACCGAGTGACGGATTGATGCCTCCGGGGGTCGGCCCGGGCGGCGCCGGCTCGACGGGGTTCGGGCAATTGGGGCTGGGATCGGTCGGCGGCTGCGGGATGTTGTGATCGATGGCGTACTGACGTGCTTCGGGCGGGTAGACGGCAAAGACTTTTTCCTCGACCGTGTCTGGCGGACAGTTGCCCACCGCCACGAGATTGTTCGTCTTGTCGATCCGGATCTTTTGCCAGACATTGTCTGGCTGCGTCGGCACGCGCTCGGTCAGGAAAATGTCCTTGTGCCGGTGGTCGGGGGGGCAGAGATCGGTCGGCAGCAAGCCGGATTCATTGCACACCTCGACCCATTGCATCCCGGGCGGCTCGACAAAATCATGCACGGGTGTGCCCGCGGTTACGCGCTCCATGAAATTGTGCCACAACGGCGCGGCCCCGGTGATGCCGCTGCTATGCTCCATCGGCGTGTTATCCGAGTTGCCCACCCACACTCCGGTGACCAGGTCCGGCGTGCCTCCCAGCGTCCAGTTGTCGCGCCAATCGTCCGTGGTGCCCGTCTTGGCAAAAGCGGGGCGGGAGAGTCGCAAAGCCGCTCCCGTCCCAAAGCCCGGAGCCCGTGCGCTCACATCGCTGAGGATGCTCACGATCTGGTAGGCATAGCGAGGATCGACGACCTGCGTCCCTTTTTGCGACCGGGCGTCGTAGAGAACCCGACCGGTGGAATCCGTGATCTTGAGGAACGGGATCGGCGCCATGCGGATGCCCTGGTTGGGGAAGACGGCATACGCGCTCGTCAACTCGAGCAGCTCGACGTCGCCTCCGCCCAGGGTCAAGGCGAGTCCATAGTTCTTCGGGTCCTTGAAGGTCGTAATCCCAAACCGCTTGGCCATATCGATCATGGTTGGCACGGTGACGTACTGGAGCGTCTTGACGGCAGGGATGTTGAAGGAGGAGGCCAGCGCCGTCCGGACGGGCACGAGCCCGTGCTCGCGCATATCATAATTGTGCGGGACGTAATCCGGGTGCCCCTGAATCGGAAAATGGGTGGTCACGTCCGCGAGGACGGTCGCGGGGCTCCACCCTTTTTCAAAAGCCGCAACATAGTTGATCGGTTTGATGGACGAACCGGGTTGCCGGAGCTGCAGCGCCACGTTCACCTGCCCGTCTATTTTTTTGTCGAAAAAGTCCGCGCTGCCGAGCATGGCGAGGATCTGCCCGGTCTTGGGGTCGATGGCGACGAGAGCCGCGTTCGTGACATGTTGGGCCTTCAAGGCGGCGATTTGCTTCTGGGCTTCCTCTTCGGCAACCTTTTGCATCTTCATATCCAGCGTCGTCGTGACGTTCAGGCCGCCGGCATAGACCACCTCGGGCCCGTACTGTTCCTCCAGAAGCTCGCGGACAAAAGTGACAAAGTGCGGTGCCTTGATCCCCACTCCCTGCCGGCAGCGTTGGCTGAAGGTATCCGATTTGATCTCCTGCGCCGTCTCCGCTGCCGTCGCATCCACCTGCCCGGAGGAAATATAATTGGCATCCGCCATCAAGTTGAGGACCACCCGTTGGCGTCCCAGCGCGGCGCTGGGGTCGGTGCACGGATCGAAGGTGGCGGGCGCCTTGGGCAGGCCCGCGAGCAGGGAAGCCTCAGCCAGGGTCAAGTCCTTGGCGTGTTTGTTGAAATAGGTCTGCGACGCCGCTTCGATTCCATAGGCCATGTTGCCGTAATAGATGGTATTGAGGTACATTTCGAGGATCTTGTCTTTGGGATATTCCCGTGTCACCTCGATCGCGAGAAACGCCTCATAGATCTTGCGTGTAATGGTCTGCTCCGGCGTCAACAGCGTCTTTTTGACGAGTTGCTGCGTGATCGTGCTGCCGCCAACGGGAATGCCATACCGGACATTATAGTAGATCGCCCGCAGGATGCCCCGAATATCGACGCCCGGATTCGAGTAAAAGCTGGGGTCTTCGGTCGCGATCGTCGCGGCCTTGAGGACCGCGGGAATCTCGGTAATCGGGACGACCGTCCGCCGGCCGCCCGAATTGGCATCAAAGACCTCGTAGAGCAGCTCGCCGTTGCGGTCCATGATCTTGGTGGACTGGGCCTCGGAACGGCCTTCCAGGCGGTCGGGAGAAGGCAGCGTGGAGACGAAATAGGTATAGACGCCGATGCTGGCGACGAGGAGAAGGCACAGCGTGCCAATCCCCACAATGCCGGCGACCGTCAGCGCATGCATGCCGAGGGTTTCCAGGGGGCCCTTCCAGCGTGCGCGGCGCGGCACGGCTTTCTTGATCGGCACGGCGCGTGATTGTCTTGAGGAACGGGATCGAGAGAAACGACTCATACAGCCTTTGGATCAGAATGTAAAGGGGCCCGGGGAGTGGGGGTGGCGGCATAGCCGCCACCCCCACTCCCCGGATTCTCTTCTTTCCAAGGAAAAGGATTGGGGCCCCGGGGACCGACAGGTCGTAGATCCCGTACACTTTGCGGGACCCCCGAAAATCCCCTTTCCCCTCTCCCCAAGGCTCGGCCTTGGGGAGAGGGGAAGGGAAGGCGAGGGAGCCTGAGCATCCCATTTTAGAGACGCTCTCTCACCGCTAATCGTTCCCTGTCATTTTAGCACGGGAGAGGTAGAATACAAATATGCGGCGGGCTCTAAGCGACCAGCACGAGCATCAGGTCGTTGACGTTCGTGTTCGTGGGGCCGGTGATGACGAGGTCTCCCAGCGGGGCAAAGAAATGGTAGGCGTCGTTGTTGGCCAAAGCCGCGCGGGCGTCGACCCCACGCGCCGCGGCGCGCGCCAGGGTCGCCCCATCGGCGATGGCGCCCGCGGCATCCGTTGGGCCATCGGTGCCGTCCGTCCCCGCGCTCAACACGACGACGTTCGGCTCGACCATCCCTGCGATTTGAATCGCCGCGGCGAGCGCAAACTCCTGGCTGCGCCCTCCCTGGCCGCTCCCGCGCACCGTGACGGTCGTTTCGCCCCCCGCCATAATGCAAGCCGGCGGCGGGACCGGATGCTGGGAACGAATGACCTCCTTCGCCATCGCCGCAAACACCTGGGCCACCTCGCGCGCTTCGCCCTGCAGAAAAGTCGAGAGCAAGAGGGAGTTTAGGCCCTGCGCTTGCGCCTCGCGCAGCGCGGCCTCGCACGCGATCCCGTTATCCGCCACGATGATGTTCTGCACCCGGCCAAAGACGCTATCCATCGCTTTCGGCGTCTCGGGAATCTCACCCCGCACGCCGCGTTCAATGTGCTCCAGCACGCTCGCGGGCAAGCGGTCCCGCAACCCGCGCCGCTCGACGACGCTCTGCGCCTGCGCAAAGCTGGTCGAATCAGGGGCAGTCGGCCCGGAAGCGATCGTATCGAGCGGAGACCCAATCACGTCGGAGAGGATCAGCGAGACGACCTGCGGGCCCGCCCCTTCATGTTCAAGGTGCCGTGCCAGTTGTCCCCCTTTGACCTCCGAGAGATGCTTGCGGACCGTATTCATCTCGTCGATAGCAGCGCCCGAACGCAGGAGGGCATCGGTCGTCGCGCGCAGATCCTCCAGAGTGACGCCCGGCACCGGCAGCTCGAGGAGGGCCGACCCGCCGCCCGAGATGAGACAAAAGACGAGATCATCTCTGCCCGCTTGGCTTACCAGGTTGAGAATCTCTAGTGCCCCGCGAATGCTGTTCGCGTCCGGCAGGGGGTGCCCCGCCTCATGCAGATGAATGCGCTGCAAGGGGGCCGTATGGCCGTATTTGACGGTAACCCAGCCGCCGGCGATCTTGTCGTCGAGGACCTCCTCTAGCGCCTGGGCCATCGCCGCGCTCGCCTTACCAAAGCCGACGACGAAGACGCGAGTCCCATCAAGTGGGTATTCGCGACCTCCCACCCAGAGCCGGTCGCCCTCGCGCCGCAGCACGCGCCGGATGGCCGCGCGCGGCTCGGCCGCCTGGAGCGCAGCCCCATAAATGGCAAGGGCAGCTTGGCGCAAGTTCAATGCCGCACCTGCCTGTAGACCTGCTCGATGGCCTGACCGGCGCAATCCCAGGAGTAGAGATGCTGGGCCCGCTCGCGCATGGCGCAGCCGATCTCTCGCGCCTGTTCGGGATGATCGAGAAGCGCTTGAATTTGGTCCGCCAAAGCGCTCGCGTCTCCCAGAGGCGCATAGACGCCGAGATCCCCCAGATACTCACGCATCACCGGGATGTCAAAGGCGACCACCGACAGCCCCATCGCCATATAGTTCAACACTTTGCCGGCCGCCTCAGTCGCACTCATCTTAGGTTCGACCGCGACATCCCCCAGCGAAAGCCAGAGAGGCACCTCCTCATAGGGCACCCGGCCCACAAACGAGACCCGCTCGGCAATCCCGAGTTCCTTCGCGCGCGCCTGATACCGATCCACATTCGGGAAACCGATGATAACGAATTGAGTCTCCGCGCGGCGCGCGAGTAACTGGGAGGCGGCCTCCAGCAGAATATCCGTCCCGCGGTACCGGTCCAGCAGACCGATATAGATAACGATCCGGCGTCCCTGGGGAATTCCCAAGCGTTCCTGCAGGGCGCGTGCCGCGAGCGCACGTCCGCCGTCTTCCACCGGGCCAAAGGCCTCGGCATTCACACAGTCGCTGACGAGTGTAATCTTTGAAGCGGGCACCCGAAAATCCTGCGTGAGCAAGCGGGCGGCATTCTGCGAGCTGGTCAGGATCGCTTGGGGCAAATGGTCTATCCGCGACTCGAGAGACTGGGCCAGCGGGACGATTTTGCTGTGGGGGGCGATAAAGCGGTGGTCAAGCATTTCACTCGTCATACTGCCCTGGAAATCAAAGACCAGCGGCACTCGCAAGAGCCGGCCGAGCACGCTGCCGATCAGCGCCGCCTCATGCAGATGGGCGTGAATAATGTGCGGCCGAAAGGTCAAGGCTAACTGGAGGGATTTGAGCGCGAGGAGTGGATCGATGACGAGCTTGGAACGAGAGGGGCCCACCTCCCGGTGTGATCGAAAGGGAATCGGCAGCGTGCGCTCGATGTCCAGCCCCGGAACATTGCGGCCGAGGGGATAAGTGACGATCTTGATGCGATGCCCGAGCTTTTGAAGCGTCCGCGCCTCTTCGAGGATGCGCACGTGGCACCCATAATCGAGAAAAAACGAGGTGGGAGCAATCATCAGAATGCGAAGAGCGGCGGGTGAATGCCTGTCCGAGGCTATCAACTTGATTTCTTGGCGCGGCGGGTGGCGAGACCGCCGAGAAAGAGCTGGGCCGTGCTGTATCGCGCGGCCTCCCAATCCACCGGCTGCCCCTCGCTCGTGAGGCTACCGCTGAGCCATTTGGCCCGTTCATCCGCCAGCTGCTCGATAAGGGCCTGGAGGGCGTCGGCATCTTCACGCTCCAGCGCCCCGCGCAGTTCGCGCAAGGTGGCGATGACCGAATCGATCCAACGGATGAGATCTGTGCGGTGGGCCAGGAATTCAGCCTCCGCTGTTTTAGCGTCCTGAGGCGCAATCCCTGTGGCCGTACGAAAATTCGCCCCCGCCACTTTGCCCAATTCGCGCCAGCCCTGACTGGTCATCGTCGCCGAAGCTAGCGCGGTGGCGAGGACCGCGGGCAGGTGCTCCACGCCGGCCATGAGGCCGTCATGTTCCGCCGCGTCCAAAAAGTAGGGTCGTGCGCCGACGAGCGTGGCGAAATTGGTCATCGTTTCGATAGCTGGCGCCGCCGCCGTTGTAGAGGGAGTCAGACAATAGGTCCCCCCCTGAAAGAGATCGGCCGTAGCGGCGTCGATGCCCTGCTTGGCGCCCTCTCGCCGAGGATTAATAATGGGGTCCCCTCCGACAAAGTGGACCCCTTCTGGCAGTTGCCGAGCCCATTCCATGACCGGCGCCTTGGTCGTCGCAGTGTCCGTCACGATGACGCCGGGTTCGAGATAGGGCTTGAGCGCCGCCAATGTATCTCGCACTCCGTCGAGTGGCAAGGCGAGGATGATGAGTCCCGCCTGGTCACACGCGTTGATGAGATTCCACTCGGTCTTGTCGACGGCTCCGCGTTTCAGCGCCCGGCTGGCGGCATTCGAGTCTTTGTCGTGCCCGATGATCTCGACCTCGAGGTTGCTCTTTTTCAAGGCGAGGCCCAGCGACCCGCCGATGAGCCCCAGTCCGACGACCGTCACGCGAGATTTTGGCATAAGATCCCTTCACACCTCTCCTCTTACCCCCTCGCCCCCTCTCGCATCTCCTAAGAGAGAGGGGAGAGGGGGTGAAGGGGGTGAGAGGAGCGGTCTCCTATCGCCAGGAGCCGGGCAGCTGATTCCGGCACTGCGGCGCGGCACAGCCCAGCAGATATTTGTCGGTCACTGGCTGGACGTTGCCTCCGTTCTTGTCCATGATGTAGATGTCCAGGCGTCCGCCGCGATCGGAAGTGAAGGCAATCCAGTTCCCATCTGGTGACCATGTAGGCGTAAAGTTATTTCCCGCGTTCGTCAGCTTGCGCACGCCGGTCCCGTCGGCATTCGCCACCATGATCTGGTAACTCCCGTCCAATTGCTTGGAATAGTAGGCGAAATGCGTACCGTCGCGACTCCAAGCCGGGGCGCCGTTCTCCCGCCGGTCGTTGGTGAGCTGGACCGGCCCGGTCCCGTCCGAATTCAGGCGCCAAATCTCGTCATATCCCGTGTAATTCGAAACGAACAAGAAATAGTTCTTGCCCCAGGCCACTCCACGAAAACTCTCCGGCTTGTTCTGGCGCGCGCCGAAGAGGCGATTTTCATGAAGGTCCGGCCCCATCGTGTAGATGAACTGGGTGCCAAAGCCGTTGTCGATACCCACATAGGCGACCGATTTGGCATCCGGTGACCAGGAGGGGCTGGAAATGCCTTGGTGGCTCACCAAGTCTCGATCGCCGCCCGAATCCGTCAGGCGCAAGACGTTCTTCGTCCCAGTGGGCCCGTACACCCAGACGACGCGTCCCGAAGTATCCGGCGCCCATGCAAAGGGAGCGGCGTTGGTGGATTGGGACAGATCGAACGGCGCGGTCCCCATCAGCTTAAATCCGCCAATGTTGCGCGGATTGAGCACCGCATTGGCCAGAACATAGGAGGCGCCGGTCACATCCCAAGAGACAAAGCTGATGACCCCCTTGGCCGGCGGCACGGCCTGCGTCGGGGTGGCGGCCGGCGCTTTGGTCGCGACGGCCACCGCACCGGGAGTAAGAGTCGGGGGAGGAACGACCGCGACGACCGGCAGGGTGCCTGTATCCCCGGTCACGTTCACAAAGGCTATGGCTACCCAAGAGGGGTGTTGGGCATCCGGATAGGCGAGCTGGTACCATTTTCCATCCTCGCTCTTGCCCAGGACGACCGCGCTCGCGTCTTTGGGCATCCGGCTGGTCACGGAGAACTGCGTGCCCGGTCCCTGCCGCACATTGACTTGTTGCTTGGCGGTCGCCATCAATGGGACCGGGGTCGCGGTCGGCGGAACTGGCGTCGGGGGGACGAGAGTTGCCGTCGGTGCCGGCGAGGGCGGCACCTCGGTCGGAGGCGGGGCGGTGGGAGGTGGCGCAGTGGGTTTCGGAGCCGGCGTTGGGGTCGGACTCGAGCCGCACGCGCTGACCACGACGACCAAAAGCATGAGCGCGAGCACGTACATTGCGTGTCGCATTTTCATCAGGTGCCTCCTAGGTTTTAGCGTCAACTGCCTGCACGAAAATGGGGCTCTAGAGACCGGTCAGCACATGGTGTAGGAGAGCGACCGGCTCGTAGAGGACCGGCCCCAGGAGACTGCCGCCGAAGAACAAGAGCGCCAGCAAGATCAAAATGCCCCAGGGGCGGGTCCGCTCGTATTGATAAGCCAGCTCAGGCGGCAGGATTCCGAGGAGAATGGAAAAACCGTCGAGCGGAAAGACCGGGATGAGATTAAAGAACCCGAGGATGAGATTGTAATAGACGATCCCATCCAACAGGCTGACGAGGATGATGAGGCCGGGAGCCGAGAAAGATCCGGAGGCGGTGAGAATCAGGATGCGAGTCGGGACCGCAAAGATCGTCGCCAGGATAATATTGGAGATCGGTCCCGCGAGCGCCACCAGCGCGGGTCCCGAACGCGGACCGGCCCGCAAGGCATAGGGATTGTACTGGACCGGCTTGCCCCAACCAAAACCGCCGATGAGAAACATCAGCGAACCCATGACGTCCAGATGCGCTGTCGGCGCCAGCGTCAGGCGCCCTTGCCGCCGCGGCAGCGTATCGCCCAGCCAGGTCGCGGCCAAGGCATGTGAGAACTCGTGGACGCTGATCCCCAGAATCAACGCGACCAGCAGCGCGACGACCCCTTCGGGACTCATTTGTCCACTTAAAATCTGTGCGAGCAAAACGTTCCTCCCGCGCGTCTATCGCGCGAACGCGTGGCATTATACCACAGATGGGTTCCTAAACAGAAAACGCGCGCGCGCTGCTTTTCCAGCTTTCCGCGGCGCGGCGCAGTTCGCTTTGGAGACACTCCGTCATTGCGACGGCGTCCACGTGTCATTGCGAGAGTTCGCCCTTTGGGTTTCAATAAGCGAACTCGAAGCAATCTCGAAGCAATCTCGGGTCTCCAGCACCTCGCGACGCGTGATCAGAAAATTTAAGGTGCGCATTTTTCAATAGTATTGTATAATGCAAATGGGAATAGTCAACGGGATTTTTTTGCTACCCACGCACGAGGAATGTAGTGAAGATACTGGTTGTCTACAATGTCATCGATCGAGTCGACCGCGGCGAAAAGGATGATCTCTTCGCCGAGCAGGAAATCGTTCTGGTTGAACACTTTGTCGAAGAGGCTTTGCAGCAAAGCGGACACACGACCGCGGCGGTCCCCATCCGCGATGACTTGTGGAGCCCGTTGAAATCATTCGATCCCAACGAATGGCTCATCTTTAATCTCTGTGAGAGCATTCGGAACAAGACATATCTCGAGCCCTATATCATCTCCGCCTTTGAGCATCTCGGCTTTCGCTACACCGGATCGAATCGCCGCACGCTGGCCAACTGCTTGAACAAGGCGCGGACCAAAGAGGTCTTGCAGGCGCACGGTCTGCCCACCGCGGCCTTTCAAGTCGTCACCCCCTGGACGCTTCAACGCCGTCTCGATTTCCCCTTGATCGTCAAGCCGGTCTCCGAAGACGCCAGCATCGGAATCAGCGCCAACTCGGTCGTGCGAGACGATCGTGCGCTCCGGCGCCAGGTGCGTTACGTGTGGGAGACGTATCACCAGCCCGCCCTCGTCGAGGAATTCATCGAGGGACGCGAGTTCAACGTCACCATTCTCGGCAACGATTCGCCCCGCGTTCTCCCTCTCTCCGAAATCAGCTTTCGCCATATTCCGGACCCCTTCGCCCGCATCGTTTCGTTCCGCGCCAAATGGGTGCCCACTTCTCCAGAGTATATCGGCACGCCCCCCACTTGCCCGGCGCGCGTCGCCGAGGCGACCAAGAAGCGAATCGAAGAGACCGCGCGCCGCGCGTATCAGGCGATGGGGCTGCGCGACTATGGCCGCGTCGACATCCGGCTCAAAAACGGAACTCCCTATGTTTTGGAAGTAAATCCGAACGCCGACCTCTCGCCGGAGGCAGGTATCGCGCGGGCCGGGCGCGTCGCGGGAATGGGTTACGCCGACCTCGCCGACGAGATTGTGCGATTGGCCGCCCGGCGCTATCGCATGAAAGGCTTTGCACGACCGCGGATTGTCAGCTATGAACTCAAAGCTCGCAGTGTGGGCAGCAACGGCGTTTATTCAATACCGGTCAGCGCACTCGAGTCCTTGAGTGCGCACTCAGGTCGATCCAAGCGGTTGGAACCCAGGCCGATGGCGGGTGTGGCAGCCTAAACTCTATGATTGAAAAACCGCAGCCCGAGGACGTGCTTGCGATTGAACGGATTGCCCGAGAGACCGGAACGTTTAACGACGTCGAAGTCGCCACCGTCCGCGAGATGCTCGAAACCTATCTTCACCCCGAACCACGTGACGACCACACTTTTATCGTCTACCGCAACGGCAAATCCAACTGCATCCTCGGATTTGCCTGTTTCGGCCCCACTCCTCTCACCGATCGAACCTGGGACTTGTATTGGATCTGCGTAGATCGCGTTCACCAGGGCAACGGCATTGGGCGCTCGTTATTGTCAAGTGTCGAAGAAGAAGCAGCCGTACAGGGCGCACGAGCCATTTACCTGGAAACCTCAGACTCGCCCATTTACCGGCCAGCGCGCGACTTTTACGAGCGGAATTGCTACCAGCGCGTTGCCGTCATTGACGACTTTTACGCGCCCGGCGATGCCAAAGTGATCTACCGCAAGGTGCTCAAGACGACCTAGATCCGCCCCGTTTCAGATGCTCGACATAACGCTCAAACGTAAAACGCCAAAAATGACCTGTTTGCGTTTTACGTTTTATTTTTTAGATTTCCCGTATGACCCAGGCGAACAAACGCGCTACCCTGCCCGCACCAGAGGAAGGAGTGAGAAATGAGTACGACAGACGCAGAGCACGCCCCGGCTGGCACAAGTGCGCCCGAAGGCGAGGGCATGACGCGGCGGCAGATGCTCGCCGCCGCGGCCGGAGGTGGAGTTGCACTTGCAGCTACGGCTCTCGGCTCCGCCAAAGTGGGCAGTCTTGTCACGAGCGCTCAATACGACCTGGAACTGAACAAGCTGCGCACGCTGCTCGCGATGTACGAGCAATTGGAAAAGGTCGGACTGGATGCAGTCCTCACCACCGGCATGAACGTGATGCGCGCCCCCTTCGACGCCGTCAAAGGAGGCCTGCACCTCGTCCAGGACGGCATCACCGCCGTCGAGAACGGGATCCAGTCCTTTCGAACGAGCCTGGACAATCTGCGCGGAGCGACGGAGGCCGCGCGCGGCCTCCTCGCCGATCTGGCGAACCGGTACCACACGGCCGAAAGCCTCATCGACGGAGTGCTTGGAAAAGGTCAGCCGCTCGCCCAATCCATCGGGGGCTTTTTCACCGCGCTCCTGAGCAAGATTCCTTTCGGCATCGGCGACAATATCAAGAACGCGATCGACGCCCTCGTCAAGTTGATTCAGGACATTCCCACGACGATCGACGCGCTCACTGCGCAGCTCCTGAAACCCCTCGCCGATACCTTTTTCCCGCCGAGTGGAACCGCGACCGTCCAGACCGGCCTGTTGGATCCGATTTCGGAAAAACTCTTGCAGCCGCTCAAGAGTTTTCTCGCCAATGTCGAGAGCCTGGTCGACCACTGGGAGAACGATTTCTCGACGCCGGTCCAATCGGCGCTCGCGCAGCGGGCTCAACTCCGCCAAGAGATCGACGATTATCGGCGACAGAACAAGTTGTAGACGAGACCGCCGCGTTACACCCCCGGCACCACAGCCATATTCGTCGTCGCCGCCTGGTGGCGCAGTTTCTTGGCGTTGCTGTACTCGGGCGAGTCCAGCCACTTTTTCGCCTGGTCCACGCTCGGGAATTCCAAGATCACCAAGCGCTTGGGGGCCCAGTTGCCTTCCAACACTTGAGCCGGGCCGCCGCGCGCCAGATACTTGCCGCCATAAGCGGCGACGGCGGCCGGAGCAAGCTTTTTGTACTCTTCATAAATCGCCGGATCGGTGACGTCGATATCCACTATCACGTACGCGGCCATCGTTTTCCTCCTTTTGTATCAGCGCAGACACGTCTGGCTGCGCCCTCCGTCGATCGAATAGGATACTCCCGTAATCCACGCGGCCTTGGGCGAGGCCAGAAAATAGATGAGCTCTGCCACTTCCTCCGGCTGACCGACCCGGCCGAGCGGATGCGAGGTCTTGCTGTGCTCCAGAAAAGCCGCATAGGCTTCTTCGTTCATCCCGCCCGCCCGGTGCAGCTGGGTCACCACGACGCCGGGATTGACGGCATTCACCCGCACTCCCTGGCTCGCCAGTTCGAGCGCCACAGAATGGGTCAGTTGGTCGAGGGCCGCCTTGCTCGCGGCGTAGGGGAGGATGCCGGGGAAAGCGCGGAGGCCGGTCACGCTCGAGACGTTGACGACGTTTCCCTTGCGCTCGATCAGGTAGGGAAGGGCGCGCTGGATTAGGTAAAAGGGAGCGCGCACGTTGATGTTGAACTGGGCATCCCAATCCTGCAGCGTCGTCGTCTCGATCGTCCCCGTGCCGAAAATGCCGGCGGCGTTCACGAGCACGTCGATACCTCCCCACGCCGCAACCGCCTCGCGCACCACGCGCTCGATCTCTGCCTCCCGTGTCACGTCCGCCAGGATCACGCGGGCCTCGCCGTCCTTGCCTCGTATCTCCCGTGCCACCTCTTGCAGCCTCGCTTCGTTCCGCGCGACCAGAGCCACGCGGACTCCTTCGGAAGCGAATTTCAAAGCGGCGGCGCGTCCAATGCCGCTGCTTGCGCCCGTGATTAAGGCGACGCGCCCTTCCATTTCATCCATCATTCGATTTTCCTTTCTGCGTGGATTGAGAGCCTTTGCCCACTTGAAGAGTCGCTTGCAGCGCGTCGAGGAGGCGATCGGCATCCTGCTGGGTATTATACGCTTGAATCGAAACGCGGATATACGGCCGTTCGTTCCAGACGACGATCGGCACCTCCACCCCGAACTCATCCATGAGCCGCGTCTTGAGTTGTGTAGGGTCGCATGGGGGCAGGGGCAAGGTGACCATCTGCATGTACCAATCGGGCGAATCCGGGCTGATGGGGGCAAGGCCGGTGAGGGCCGCGATGCGCTCGCGCACTTGCTGCGCGAGGGTGTGGCAATCTCTGCGCACCTCATCCCAGCGATGCTCTTGAACGAATCGGATCGCGTCCGGCACGGTCAGATAGGCCGAATAGTCGCGGGTGCCCGTATACTCTTGCTCGTCGATAAAGCGAGAAGCGCTCGGCGGAATGAAAGCGGATTCGTTCGCCTCGTACCCCCAGCTGACAATCAGCGGCTCGACCCAACGCTGCATCTCGGGACGCGCGTACAAAAAGGCGGCGCCCTTGGGCGCGCAGAGCCACTTGTGCGCGTTCGAGCTGTAGAAATCGGCGCCCAGGTCCTCCAAATCCAGCGGAATCTGGCCGACGGCGTGCGCCCCGTCGACGAGGCTCAGAATGCCGGCCGCGCGGGCCCGGTGGCACAACTCCTCGACAGGGAAGATAAGCGCGGTCGGCGAAGTCATGTGGCTGAGAAAGAGGACGCGCGTGCGGGGCGTAACGCCCGACCACACCCTCTCGACAAAATCCGCGGCCGTGGTCACCGGCAGCGGAACGGGCTGCACCTTGTACACGGCGCCGCTCGCACGGCAGAGAAAGCGCCACATCCGGTCCATCGCGCCGTACTCGTGGTCGGTGGTGAGGATTTCATCCCCCGGACTCAAGTGCAGGCTGCGGGCGACGATATTGAGCCCCGTCGTCGCGTTCGGAACGTAGACGAGGTTGTCCGCCGACGTGTGCACATAGGCGGCCAGGGCGCTGCGCGCTTCGTGCAAAAGCCCTGTCAGGCGCCGGCCGAGAAACTCGACCGGCTGCCATTCCAGCTCGCGCTGCCATCTTTGGTAACTCTCGAAAACCGGCCGGGGAGTGGCGCCGAAGGAACCGTGATTGAGAAAGGCAATGTCGGGATTGAGGAGAAAGAGATCTTTTGGTAGTGGAGCTTGATGGTTGGAGATCACCTGCGCCTCACGGGATAGATAGAGGCCAGGATGATAACTCAGAATCGGAGTTGGAGCAAGTCCGCCGCGCAGAAGAGGCAGGGCGGCGAGTCGCGTCAACTGTCATTCTGAGCGGAGCGAAGAATCTCCGTCTCGGCATGCGAGATCCTTCGTCACAAGCCCCGCTCCTCAGGATGACAAGCCTGCTCCCAAACCAAACTGCACTCCGCAGCGAGAGCCACATGTTCGCGGCCCTTGAGATATGCTATACTCCAAAGAGCGAAAAATGAAATGCTCCATCAGAGTCGTCGAAAGGCTATGGAGGAAAGCACATGCAAACCTATGTCCGCGGCGTGGAGATGACGTATGAGGATACGGGCGGCAGCGTCACACCACTCCTATTGATTCACGGTTACCCCCTCGATCACACGCTCTGGGAGCCGCAGTGGAAGGCCCTCGCCCCACGCGCGCGTGTGATCGCCCCGGACCTACGAGGGTTTGGCGCGACGCCCCTACCGCAGGGTCCGGCAACCCTAGAGACCTACGCGGATGATCTCCTCGGTCTCCTCGACGCGCTCGGGATCGCCAGGGCGGTGGTCGGCGGTCTCTCGATGGGCGGCTATATTGCCTTTGCCTTTTACCGCCGGTATGCCTCCAGGGTTCAGGGACTCGTCCTCGCCGACACGCGCCCGCAAGCCGATTCCGAGGGCGGGAAAAAAGGACGAGACGCAAGTATCGCGCTCGCACGCCAGGAAGGCGCCACCGCCATTGCGGATGGGATGCTTCCCAAAATGCTAACCCCACGGACGCTCGCAACACGCCCCGAGGTGACCCGAGCCGCGCACGCGATGATGGCTCGCCAGTCGGTGGAGGGGATCGTCGCTGCGCTCGTCGCCATGCGGAACCGGCCCAACTCGATGGGAACGCTCGCCGCCATCACGGTCCCAACTCTCGTCGTCGTCGGAGACCAGGATAACCTGACCACGCCGGAAGATGCAGAGGCCATGCGCGCGGGAATTCGCGGCGCGCGCCTCGCGGCCATTCCCGACGCGGCCCACCTGTCCAATTTCGAACAGCCCGAGGCTTTCAATGCGGCCCTCGCCGAGTTCCTGAAAAGCGTGTAGGCCCGTCTTCCCGGTGGGAAGACGGGGAATAAAAAAATCCCCCTCTTCCCGTCGGGAAGAGGGGGCGATGACTCGCTATTTCCTTGGGCCGCTGTTCTTTTGCGCAATCATTTGCGAAATGACCTTGGAAGCCTCGGCCAAGGTAGCTTGCTCCAGAGGATGCCGGAAGCCGCTTTCGAAGACGGCATCCAGGCCCTGCTGGATTTCCTGCTCGCTGCCGCCAAACCTCTCCGCGTAGAGTTCGATCAACTTGTTGCGCTGGTTCGTCGACATGGGAGCCGTGCGGCGGATGACAGGAACGGTCTCCCGCTCGCCGTCGCCGCCCTCCCTGACATAGCTGGAAGCATTTTCTTTCACATAGTTCTGACCGTTGCTCCCGCCGTTGCTGGCGCCATTGCCATTCCCCTGGCCGTCGTGGCCGTCGCCGGTACGGTTGGTCGCACCGGCGCGGATCATGTCCTCCGCACTTGCCAGGCCTGCGCCCGGGAAGAGGCCGTAACCCATCGCGGTCAGCGCTCGGCCGATAGCCGAAGTTTCGGCGACCTCCCAGGGGAACTCGCGTTCCGCCCGTGTGCCGCCCTGCTTGCGGCTGGTCGAGATCCCATGGCGAGTGCCATAGATTTCGCTCGTCACGGTCACGAGCAGCGTCAACTGCTCGTCCGTGTTTACCAGGACTTGCGGCTCGCCGAAATCGAGCCGCTTGCCCTGCCGGCGGTGGTCCTCGTTGGCCATCGCCAGCTTGCCGTCCACGGCCATATAGGCGTGTCCGACCGACTGCCAATCATCTCCGACTTTGCGCTGGGATTCGAGCAGAACCACGTAATCGGCAAATTCGTCATGCTTGACTGCTCCGACAGTTCCCGCTTTGCGGCACAAAGCCAGCACGTCCTCGCGCGTCATTTTAAAACCTCCTCCGCTGCAACGCACCTGACGCAGTGCATCCAGCAATCCCTTCGGACCTGCAAGCGCGGCCCGAGCTCAAGATGTGAACCGAACTTCTGTTCTACGCGCTATTTTAGCACAAATTTTCTAGTTGTCAAGCCCGAATTGTGAGTGGTTTATGGTCAATCTCCGCTCGGCGACCGAGGTCGCCCCGATCGGGCCTTTGGCCGACAGTCCACCTGCGTAGACGGTCGCGCGTCCCCGGAGGGGGACGCTCGGCGCGAAGGCGCCCACCTGGGGCGACCTCGGTCGCCGAGCGGCCCCAGCGGGGAGAGCAAGTTGACAGCCAACGAAGGGAAGGTAGAATAGAGAAACGACCCGGAAGGATGAACCTCCTTGCTGTGTCCGGGTGGAGTTGTCATCTATGGACCAACAAGAGATTGTGAAAACCCTCGGCGCGCTGCGGACGGAGCTCGCGGAGCGCTTTGATGCCAAAGAGATCAGCCTCTTTGGGTCTTTTGTCCGAGGAGAGCAAGACGTGGCGAGCGACATTGATGTCTTGGTCGAGTCTGGAACCGAGGCCACTTTCTTCGACTTGGTCCGGTTGGGCCTCTTTCTCGAAGAGTCTTTTCAGCGTCCGGTGGATGTCATCCCCAAGGAGTCGTTGCGGCCCGAGTTCCGCGAAGAGGTCCTCTGGGAGCGGATTCTGATATGAGCGACTACCGGATCTTTCTGAAGGATATTCTCGCCGCTATCGACAGCATCGAATCGTTTACGGCCGGGGTGAATTTGGAGGCTTTCCAAGCCGATGACAAGACTCAAAGCGCGGTCATCCGGAAATTCGAGATCATCGGCGAGGCGGTGCGGCACGTGCCTGAGGAAATCCGCGCGGCGCACCCGGAGTGGCTTGGAAGGAAATGGCCGGGATGCGGGATCGGCTGATTCACTTTTACATGGGCGCCAATGCTCGGCTGATCTGGAAGACCATTCACGAGGATTTGCCGCCAGCCAAGGCGGGGGTTCGAAAGATTCTCGAGGAGAATCCTCCTGAGCCGAGCTGAAGCTAGTAACCTGCCTACGTCTTCCATCGAATGACACTCGGCAATTCGCAGAGTGTCATTTGTTTTTCCATCCGGGGAAACCAAGTGCGGTCAACTGCGCGGCACTCCGCCCACTACGTCTTCCGGAGATTGGCGTAGGAAGTTGGCTGCCGTTTGGCGGATCGGATCATAACCCGCCTTCGAGAGGTCGAACCAGCGAATGCGGGGGTCGTCCAGGCGGAACCAGCTGTACTGGTGGTGAACGAAACGGCGGGTATCCCTTTTGAGGAGACGCACCGCTTCGTCTAGCGTCGCCTCTCCTCTTACGTAGAGAGCGATTTGACGATAGCCCAGGCCGCTCATAGCCGGCGCATCTAACGGGTAACCGCGGTCGATGAGTCCCTTCACCTCCTCCACCAGCCCGGAAGCCATCATTGCGTCCACCCGCGCATTGATGCGCCGGTACAGCTCCTCGCGCGGCAGAGTCAGACCGATCCGCAGAATGCGGTAACTCGGCGCGCGCTCGCTCTGCAGCCGGCTGATTGGCTCACCCGCCGTCTCGGACACCTCGATCGCGCGGATGATTCGACGCTTGTTGCGCGGGTCAATCCGGTCCGCCGCGATCGGGTCCATCTGGCGCAGGCGCGTGTACAGCGCGGCCGTCGCCTGCTGCTCCAGCTCCTGCCTCCGCTCGAGATTCGGAGCCACACGCGGGATCGCGAGGCCGTCGAGCACGGCGCGGACATAGAGCCCGCTTCCCCCGACCAGAAAGGGCACCTTGCCGCGCGCGTGGATATCGGCAATCGTCGCGTAGGCCTGCTGTTGGTACTGCGCGAGACTGAAGGATTCGCCGGGCTCAACGAGATCGATCAGATGATGCGGGACACGACGCTGCTCTTGCAGCGTCGGCTTGGCCGTTCCGATGTCCATCCCGCGATAGACCAGCCGCGAGTCCGCCGAGACGATCTCGCCGTGCAATTCTTCCGCCAACTGGATGGCGGCGCGGGTTTTGCCGACCGCCGTAGGACCGAGGATCCCGACGAGAGAGTGGAGTTGAGTTTCCATTTTTGGTTTTGACGGAAAAGACTCTAACCGGAATCAGGATTTGCTCTTGCCGATCTTTTTTAACGCCGAACCTTTGTGCATCGCCAGGTGGTCGGTCTTGTCACTTTTGATCAAATACTGCGGTTCTTGCTTGGACGCGTGGACCGTATATCCTTTGAACTTGATCGGTGCGGTGATTTTCTTTTGGATCGTTCCCCGCACCCGACCCGCCTCCGAGTTCCATTCCACATGATCGCCGACATGGAAATCCTTTGCCATCGGCATATTCCCTCGTTTGCATCAGCCGCTAGGTGCTGTGGCTCGGCTCCTCGGAAATCTGCAGGACCGCCGCGCCTTCGAGCTCCCCGCGGCGCATATAGTCCAGGGCTTCGTTCGCCTGCGCAAGCGGCAAGACCCGCACCTCGGTTTTGATCGGCACCTTGGGCGCAAGGCCGAGGAATTCCTCGCCGTCGCGGCGCGTCAGGTTCGCCACCGACCGGAGCACGCGTTCCCCCCACAACGAATCGTACGAGAAAGGAGGAATCTCGCTCATGTGAATGCCCCCGCTGACAACGGTGCCGCCTTTCGCCGTAACGCGCAGCGCCTGGATCATCAGCGGGCCCACGGGTGCAAAGATGAGGGCCGCATCCAACAATTCCGGGGGCGGCTGCGTCGAATCGCCGGCCCAGACGGCGCCCAGGCGCCGCGCAAACGCTTGCGTCTCCGTATCGCCCGGCCGGGTGAACGCGTAGACGCGCTTGCCTTGATACACCGCCAGTTGGGCGATCAGATGGGCGGCCGCGCCAAAGCCATAGATGCCCAGATTTTCCACAGAGTCGCCCGCCAACCGAAAAGTGCGGTACCCAATCAGCCCCGCGCACAAGAGCGGAGCGACATGCGCGTCGCTGTAGGAAGCTGGCAGAGGAAAACAGTAGCGGGGATCGGCCACGGCGTATTCGGCATAGCCGCCGTCAATCGTATAGCCGGTGAAGAGCGGATGATCGCACAAATTCTCCTGACCGCGCAAGCAGTAGCGACAGGTGCCGTCGGTGTAGCCCAGCCAGGGGACTCCCACCCGGTCTCCCGGCTTGAACCGGTCCACTTGCGCTCCGCGCTCGACGACGGTGCCGACGATCTCGTGTCCTGGAATCAAAGGCAGCTTGGGGTCGCTCAGTTCGCCGTCGACAATATGCAAATCGGTGCGGCACACTCCGCACGTATGAATTCGGATAAGGATTTGATGCGGCAGCGGATGCGGAACCGGGACTAGCTCCAAATGCAGCGGCTGTCTTGCCTTGTCCAACACCATCGCGCGCATCTTTTCTGGAATCTCCATCTTGACTTGCCTCCTTCCCGTGGCCGATAGTTGAGCTATTCAATCCGCCACGGTGTCCAGGCTTTCAGCTGAATTTGAACCTCGCCCTCCTGTCCCAGGATATCCCAGCGCGTGCTCTCGTCTTCCCGCCAAAAGCGCAGGTCGAGTTTCGAGTGGCCGATTTTGAGGCCGTGCAAGGTGATATCGGGCAGCCAATGGGGAAGCTGCGGGTCGAGATACAGCCGTCCATGCGGGGCGTCCGCCTGGATCCCGAGAATCGCCTGCAAGCATTGAAACACCGACCCGGCCGCCCAGGCTTGCGGCACATTGGCTCCCAGATACTGCACGGGAAACGTGTCCGGCTGGTAGGCAATCCCAGCGTATAGTTCGGGGATACGATGACTCTGGAAATCGGCGGCGGCGCGCGAAATATCCCGGGCGATCTGGGCCGCCTCCGCGGCAAACCCGTAGCGCTTGAATCCCATCGCAATGATGCTATTGTCATGCGGCCAGATCGAGCCGCGGTGGTAGGAATGGGGATTGTAGGCCGGGTTGCGAGACGAAAGAGTCCGGATCCCCCAGCCCGTCCACATATCGGGCTGCATCAACCGTTGAACCACGCGGGCGGCATGATGCGATCGGGCAATGCCACTCCAGAGGCAGTGGCCGGCATTCGACGCGACCGTGCAGACGGGCTTTTTATCCGGATCGAGGGCAAAAGCATAGCTACCGATCTCCTCACACCAGAACCGCTCTTCAAAGCGGGCCTGGAGCTCTGCGGCTTTGCGGCGCAAGGCGGCGGCGCGCTCCTTTTCGTTCAAGGCGTCGAATACTTCCGCCATGCGCATCCAGGCATCAAAGACATAGCCCTGCAGTTCGCAGGTCCCCTTGGGCTGCTTCACCTGGCTTCCATCCGCATAGACGACGGCATCTCCGGCGTCTTTCCAGCCCATGTTCTCATAACCCTTGGGAGAAAAGGTCTGGTACTCTTGGAACCCGTCGCCGTCGAGGTCGCCATATTGGTCGATCCATTCGAGACATTTCTCGGCCGCCTCCCGGTAGGTTTGCAGAAGCGCTGTGTCTCCCTGCCACTTCCAGGCTTCATGTAGCGTAATCAGATAAAGCGGAGTGGCATCCCAGGTCCCATAGTAAGGCGTGTGTGGAATCTGATGGAAATGCGCCAGTTCGCCGTGGCGGATTTCGTGCATGATCTTGCCCGGCTGCTCATCGCGATAGTCATCCCTTTTCGTACCCTGGAACTTGGCGAGCATCGCGAGAGCCCCCTGGGAAAGACCGCAGCTCACCATCATGCTCTGCAGGCTCGCGATCAGGCTGTCCCGCCCGAACAGAGTAACAAACCAGGGCACACCTGCGGCCGGAACCCAGACATCGTGCGCAAGATCATGCTCGTGCAGCCGCAGCGCGCCCATGTCCTCTACCGACTGGCGATAGAACCGATAGATCTCTTCATTGGAGGAGGTGACGCGAGTGGCACTGTTCAGCCACTCTTGGTGGAGCTGGTCCAGCTCGGTCGGAACACTTTTCTCAAGGCGATCGTGAGCGAGCTCCGGAGGGCGCCCGTGCTGAACGAGGATATAGTGACCGCAGGTGTGCCACGTAGCACCCGGCGCAAGATCGATCTCAAAGGTAATTCGACCATTGGCATAGCGAGCCGGCGAAGCACTGTTGTCCACACGATAGACGAGGCATCTTTGAAAGTCGTGGTTTTTGTAAGAGGTAACCAGCTCAGCACTGTGTTCTCGCCACTCGGTGAGGATACGCCCGCGTCGGACAAAGTGACCTGACTTGACCTCAAAGAGATCCGCAAAGTCCGAGCGGAGTGCCACTTCCAGGTTAAAGTGCGCTCGCTCTTGTCCATAGTTGGTGACGTCCAAATCCTCGTGGATTCCATCGCCGACGGCCCGGGTGATGACCAGTTCGAGCGTGCCTTCCGGGATAACCCCTTCCTCGGTCGGGAACGACCCGTTCATCAGATAGATCCGGGCGGCATAGTAAGTGATGGCACCGGAGGTCCGCCGCGCCCAGGGATAGCCGTTGGCGGAAATCGCGTAATAGCTGACCAGCCGCATGTCGTCGGCGAACATGCCTTGCGCCGTATCGGCCTCGATTTCTCCATCCAGGTCGGTGACCATGAAGGTGCTGCCCTGATGAATCGTCAGTACCGGAGGGCCAACAGTGATTTCAGCGGTCATTTGTCCACCTCCGTTCAAGATGACGTTAGTCCTCTACGATGCTCTTGATCAACTCCAGCCGGTGGATGTGGCCGGAGGAATCAAGCTGAATCGCCACGAGGTCAATGCGCCAGGGACAATCGCCATACTCGGCGTGTGCTTCGAGGAATTGGAGGGCGAGCCTGAGCAGACGTTCACGCTTGCGCGGCGTAATCGATTCTTCCGGCGACCCATAGGCTTCCCCCCGCCGGGTTCGCACCTCGATAAAGGCCAACCCGTCCGCATCCTGCCCGACCAAATCGATTTCGCCCGCGCGGGTGCGATAGTTCCTCGCGAGAATCTGGTAGCCGTGCTCTTGTAGATACAAGGCCGCGACCCGCTCGCCCGAGGCTCCGAGATTCTTACGCGCCCGCTTGACCGGACTTTGATTCATGGTAAACGAAACTTCCCCCGAGTTCCTCCGCTCCTCTGCTTAAGTTCCCCCGATTCACCCCGAGTCCCCGGTCTCGCTTCCCGGGAACTCGGAGGGTTCGTCAAGGACTTGGCTTTTTGAACTGCGCCAGCAACCGCACGGGCCATCGCACCGAGGCCGTCAAGGTCGTCGAGCTCCAGCCATTGCAACATGATCCGCTGCACGCCCGCTTCCTCCAGCCGCTTTATTTGCTCCGCCACCTCCGGCCCCGTCCCCACGAGAATACCGCGGTCCCGCAGCTGCTCCGCCGTCTGGCCGCGCCCCTGCGCCTTTTGCTCCACCTCGGCCTGATTTCGCCCAAATACGCACCCCGTCATCGTCGACCGGACCACGTCGGACCGCCGGCGACCACTCGCCTCGATCAGTTCATCCAATTGCGCATTGAGCTTGCGAAAATTCTCCGGCGTCTGAAAGGTCGCGTTCCATTCCGATGCATACTTGGCCGCGAGCGGCAGTGTCAATTGGAGACCGTTGCCGCCGATCAGAATGGGGGGACCGCCGGGCCGCGCGGGACGAGGCAGCAAGACGGCATCGTGCAGGTGATAGAATTCACCGTCGAAATTGAGTGGCGCCGCGCTGTGAAAAAGATGCGTAATGATTTGCAGCGCCTCCTCGAACCGCCGAAAACGCTGCCGCACGCTCAAAAGGTTCCAGCCGTAATTCGCGTGCTCCCGCTCCTGCCACCCCGCGCCCAAGCCGAGCGTCAGCCGGCCGCTCGACAAATCGTCCACGGCGCTCGCCATTCGGGCGGTCATGACGGGATCGCGAAAAGACATGGGGGTGACGAGAGAGCCGAAATGGATGCGTTGGGTATTCGTCGCGAGCCAGGTCAGCGAGACCCACAGCTCGAGCGAGTCTAAATTGGGAGGCTTGGCATTCGTATAATGATCGGACCGGTAGAGGCCGGCAAACCCCAACGCTTCGACCGCTTTCGCCATCTGCTGCCAGCGCGGCCAATTCAGTCCGTTCTGTCCTTCGACCATGATCGCGATTTCGAGCACGGCTCTAGTCCTTCCTGCCTGCAACAACACAAAGAGATGCCCCGAGCGCTGCTAGACCCAGCGTTCAATACCGAGATATTCTAGCATACCCCATGGGGCGAAACAAGTCATCACGAGTTCAGGGGTGCCCGTCACATTTTTGGCTCCTCAGTCGGCGCAGGTCGCAGACACCGCGGGTCCCTAGACCCTCGTAGATCCCGCGCCCTGTGCGGGGCGCGTTCTTGGCGGGGTGCCAGCGATGCCGACTTTGCTTTGCCGAAGGTGCCGTGATGCCTGCCCCGCGGTCTCCAGCGGGGTCAATCGCCCGGAGACCGTCACTTGCGCAAGGGGCGCGATCCGCCTGCCCAGCTTCACACTCGTCTGCGCCAGCGCGTAAAAGCTCAGGGCCGCTCGCTCGACCTACTGCCCTTGAGCAAAGTTGAGCATCAGGATCGGAAGGAGAAAGACGATGAGCCCCAAGGGACCGAGGGTCTCATACGCGAGAGCGAGGAACAGCCCGAGGAAACAGAGGACAAGATAGTGGGGGGCCAGCCACCGGTACCGTTCCAACCAAGTCTTCAGAATCGGCTGGTTGTCCGACAGAGCGATAGCCGTCGCCTCAAGTCCCGTCTCAACCATGTAAAAAGCCACAGCCGCGACAGCCCCCACGGCGACGAGTGGCAGTAAGTTGGCGAGCTGGATCGAATCGGGCCAAAGGCGCGTGGCGAGTGCGGGCCAGACGCCCGCCAGAGTGCGATTGGCCCAGCTAAGAATCACCTCGTACACGCGCGACCGGCGCTGCACATACATCACGAGCGCGTTCACCGCGCTGACCAAGACGATGCCAGGGATGCCGGCCAAGAGAGCCGCTGCAAAACTCACGGCGACAGCCACAGAGATGGAGCTGTTGCCGTAGAGATACTTGACCTCCGGCACCTGTGCGACGAGGGCGAGGAGAACGAGCACCAAGAGCAGCGCCGGGTCGGGGGGCGGCGTAAGAGAGAGACTGAGGCGCGCGACGATCAGACCCCCGAGGACAGCTGCAGCAACAAACGGGGCAAGGGTCGAGCGCGGCAGAGTAGGGTGATCGGTCTTCCGGTCGCCCTCTACGTCGATTTGTGGTCGCAGAGAGACGATTGGCCCCTCCAGGCCCTGCTCTCTGGACACCACGGCATAGGCGTGAGGGGTTTCCATTCGCTCGGAGGCGTCTGGGCTCTCCAGACGAATGGAGCGCGGGACATCGTTTGCATAGGCAACGCAGTTGCGGCCCCTGAGCTTGGCCTGGTACACCGCGAGGTCCGCTTGGTGGATCAGTTCCGTCGCCGTGACCGCATCCTCCGGAAAAGCCGCCACTCCCAGGCTCATCGTCGCATGAATGAACGCCTGGCCGCCCGCGATCGGAAACTCCATGGCCTCGACGGCAATGCGGAGCCGTTCGGCAATCCCGACCGCCTCAGAGGAATTGGTTTCCGTTAAGGCGATGACGAACTCTTCACCGCCAAAGCGCCCCGCGAAATCATACTCGCGAATCATCGCCCGGATGGTTTGGCTAACGCCGATGAGCACGGTATCGCCGACAAGGTGCCCATAAGTATTGTTGATGTTCCGGAGCAGGTCCAGATCGGCCATGATCACGGCAAGCGGGCGCTCAAAGCGTTTGGCCCGTTCCAACTCCGCGATGAACCGCAGGTTGAAATGGCGGGCATTGAGGAGACTCGTCTTGGCATCGATCGAGGCGTCCTTCTGCAGTTGCGGAATCGTCAAGGCCTGGTACATGAGGACGAGAGGGGCCAGGGTTCCGACAATCAGCCAGGGGTGAAACGACCAAACCGCGGCGAAGGAGGTGCCCATCAGCAGGAGGACCCCGTCCCGCAAGAGGTTGTCAAAATCCAGGATGCCGGATTCGCGCACTGAGACTCGCCGGGCCAGAGTAATCGCCATGCCGACAAGAAGGTGATTGAGAATGAGGTAAATGAATGCAGCCATCAGCATGCCCAGCGCGGCCATTTCGGCTCGGCCGGGCGCGGACATGCTCACGACCGTAAGGACGGTATAGCCGGTCGTTCCGGCAATAATATGAGTCGAGATGTTGAACGGCTGAAGGTACCAACTGCGCAGGCGGGGACTTTTGATCCAGCGCTCTTTGACCCATTCGACGAGATGGGGAATGGCGGCGAGCAGAATGAACAAGGGAGGTGGGAGCAGGAGAACGCCGGCCAGGAAAAAGATCAACGTCGCATGGTAAGATTGGTGGCCCGGCGCGCGCGCAGTATAGAGCTGCGCGACGGTCGCACAGGTCACAAGCACGCCAAAGACGCGCCAATCGGACGTGACCGGCACGGGCTGAGCTAGAGCCAGGCCTGCCAGAACGAGGCCGATCACAAGCACGGCGCCAATGTAGGCCCAAGCGCGTAAAGACATGTTTACAGGATGATCACGCACTTGCAAAAAAGCACCTGCCGCCTTCGCGAATCAACGCGTCAAACAGCAAGTGCTCGAACCCGGTGTCCGAAAAGACACTATCCAGCTCGCGACGCGAGCAATGCTCATCTCGAGTCCTACGAAATTCAAAAGTGAGCTTGGCCGGAGACAAACCGGACCAATAGAAATCCTTGAGGCATCCGGAGCTCAAACGCCGCCATCGCCGTCCAAGCAAGTAGAGTATATCACCAAGGCCGCGAACTGTAAAATAGCTCCGGTAACAAAAAAGACCCGACCACTTGGACCGGGTCTTTCGCCATGCATCGCCTGAGCGATCGTATGATTGGGCGCGACCTCAACTCCGCCGCGCTCGAAGGGAGGGTTACCTCTAGCGTGAGTTTTGTGCAACCAGAAGGCTTTTCCAGGAATCAGTTGCGATTTTGCACGCCTCTGGTCGTGATTTTGCCCGTCTCCAAGAGACGGGCTACCCTCCCGTCTGGAGGTGTGACGCAGTATGGCAGTGGCTTCAGACGGGACGTTTTCCAACACCGATCGCGGACTGCTCGTGGCGTTCGGCGAGTTTCTGGAACAGCACGGGTTGTTGAAGGAGTTGATGCAAGTACCCATTCCGCAGAAGGCGGGCACCTTTACACCGCAAGCCAAACTGACCGAATTCCTGGCCGGCATTTTCAGCGGCATCGAATATCTCTCGGATCTGAATGAGGCACCCCACCCATTGGCCCGGGACGAACTCGTGGCCCACGCCTGGGGACTAGTCCGCTTTGCCGACTATAGCGGCGTCAGTCGCACGTTGAGCGTCTGTGATGAGCGCACGGTCACGGCGGTGCGCCACGCCATCGAGACGTTCAGCCAACCGTTCATCCGCACCGCCGTCCATGACCTCACTCATCGCGGCCGGCCGCTGGTCTATGACCTCGATCTGATGGGTCAACCCGTCAGTTCGACGAGCACGTCGTATCGCGGGGTCAGCTTCGGCTGGATGGACGATGCGGTCCGCCTGGGTTACCAGCTCGCCCGCGTCTGTCTCACGACTCTCACGGGTGAACGGCTCTGGTTGACTGGCTTTCACCATCCCGGCGACACGGTCTCGTCGGCCTGTTTACAGGAACTGGTGCAAACCGCGGAAGCCCAGACCCAGGTACGTCCGCGTCGTCGGACCGCATTGGTGCAGCAACGGATCGCTGCCACCGAGCAGTTGATGGAACGTCCGCGCCGTTTGTTGACCCAACAGCAAACCCAGTTAGCCGATCTCCACCAGACCGAGGTCCGGGTGCGGGTGAACATCGCCCAGGCAGAAGAAGTGTTGAAAAAGGCTGGAAAAACAGCCCGTTCCGAGCGTCTGCGGAAGCGGTCCAAGAGCTGGTCCACTCGCCTACCCCGTCTGGCGAAGCAGGTATCGGATTGTGAACGAGCGATCCAGTATCACCAAAGCTATCTCGCGGAACTGACGACCCGCCGGGCCGAACTCCAAGCTCGGTGCGCCCAACTGGAAGCCGATAATCAGACCAATCCCGATCCACTCGTGTGCAAAGTGCGCATGGACAGCGGTTTCAGCAGCGACACCCAACTGACCTGGCTGATCGAGATGGGCTACCAAGTCAACACCAAAGCGCCCAGCGACAAAACGACGAACGCTTTACGGAAGCAGGTGATGACCCAGACGCGCTAGACGCGGGTGGGCGCCAATGCCGAGATGACCGAGCCCGTCGAGTATCGCTTGAATGATTGCCCCTATCCCTTGCGGGCGAGTTTGGAACGCTTCAAGGTCGGCCCGCGCGAGCGGTATGCGACCTTGCTCCAGTTCCGCGATGTCGGCACGCCTCCGCCATTGACCGAGTGGTTTCAGAGTTACAACGGGCGGCAGACGATTGAAGCCGGCAACAAGGAATCCAAGAGCGGCGTGTTTCACGTCCAGCATCTGATGACGCGATCGCCTTACGGCATTCAATTACAAGTCCTGTTCACCGGCTTGGCCGCGAACGCGGTACGCTGGGCCATGCCCTGGTTGCGCACCTGTGCAGACACGACGACTCGGAAGTTTGAAACGCTGGACAGCCCGAAGCATCTGGTCCGCGTCGCGGCGAACGCCACGGCGCTGGTGCAACAAACGGCACAAGGCACCGCGCTGCAATTCGCACCTGGCAGCGCCCTGCCGGGGGTCGTGATGTTTCTGAAAGGAGTCCCCGCGTTCCAACTGCCGTTGGGGCTCCAAATACCCGTGCAAAATCACAACTGATTCCTTGAAACAGGTGTTGATTGCACAAAACTTGCGCTAGTGACTCACACTCTGCAACATTTCGGCCCGGGCGTGCGCGACCTCACAAAAGTACGGCACCGCGGCATCCATTTCGCCGGTTTCCAGATAGGCATGGGCGGGGCACCACAGGCAGAGGTTGATCAGCGGGCACCTCCGGCAGCCTTCGAGAAACTCTTTGCGCTCCGAGCGCATGTCCCGCACCTTTGGCGCCAGGTTCTCCCATGCGTCCTTCACGCTCCGCTCGCGCAAGTCGCATGTCGTCCCCAGCGCGTTCAGGGACGAGCACAGCCTGAATGTCCCGTCATAGCCCACGTTAAAGCTGCTGGTCCCCGCCCCGCAGTGAAAAAGGTGGTTGCAGCCAATCTCGGAGAATTCTGGGTCGATCAGCGTGTCGCAGTGCTCCTGCATCTTCCCGAACCGCTCGCTGTCCGCCCGCTCCAGAGCCACAATCTCCACCGGTGACAACCGCTCGGAGCGGATCTCGGCATTGCGGACGGGATCGCCGTCATAGCGCAGGTGCAGCATCGGGTCGAAGCGAAAATAGTCTTTGGTGCGCTCTCGGCAGAACCGCGCGATCGTTTCCATCTCTTGGACATTGGAACGCAGTGCCATCGCCTTCAAACGGACTTTGACGCCGCTCTTCAAGAGCACGTCGAGGCCGCGTCGAAAAGCCGCGAACGATCCCGGCCGCCGCGTGACCGACTCGTAGGTCTCGCGCGTCACCCCGTATACCGTCACTTCAATATCTCGCGGCGGGTACTTTTGAAATAGCGCAATGTGCTTTTCGTTGATGAGCGTCGCGGTAGTGAAAACAGAAACGAGGAGCCCCTTGCGCTTGAGCAGCATATAGAGGTCGGCAAAATCCGGCCGCAGCAGCGGTTCTCCGCCGGTGATCAGGCACCACATTGCCCCCAGTTCCACCGCCTCGCTGCTGATGCGATCAATCTCCGCTAGGGTCAGTTCCCTCTCCATCGCCGCACGATCGCTCGCGGGCAGGTTGATATAGCAATGGCGGCAGTTGTTCGGGCAGCGCGCGGTCACCTCGAGGTCAAAGGAGGACAAGGCGCGGCGCGCCTTTAGCTTCTCCCAGAGTGGCAGCTCCTGAATTTCGATCGTCGTCGAGTATGAAGCGGCCACTATCGACCTCTCCTGATGATTTTTCGCGCCGACCGCCATACTCCCCGCAGCTTGGAAAACAGCCGTTGGTGGTGCGAGAGCCAGGGGATCAGCAGGCGCTCAGGCCCCAGGCCGACCAAAACTCGCCTTCCGCCTCGCTCCACGCGTGTCACCCTCCCTAGTACGTGGTCCCTGGGGACCGGTCCCTCAGTCACCGCATAGGAATCCCCCTTGATTAGCCACCCTGCTTCCTGTCTTCTGACAAGGCGGTGCACGATGAGCTTTTCTGAACCTGGGCGCGCGAATGCCACCACGTCCCCAGGTCTGGGCGGGCGGTCTTTGATTGGCGAGATAGTGACAATGTCGCCATCCCGGATGAAAGGCGTCATGCTTCTCCCCTTTGCCCTGAAGCGAAAGGGCAGCCCGCGTGAAACGACGGCTTCCAGCAGCGCGCCCAAGTCTCGGCCTGAGAGAGCCAGTTCATCTCCTTCTCTCACGTATGTCGACACCTCACACCCTGGCACTGCGTGGCGAGCGGTTGGGGAGGCGCGCCGGTCGAGTTGCGTGTGCATTACGCCGGCTCGCGCGTGTTCACCTCGACGAGCATGCCCCGCTTGACCAATTCTGCGACCAGCCCGCGAACGTCCCGCTCGATCTCACCCGGTCCGGCCTCGAACTCAGCTGCAAGTTCTCCCACCACGTCTTTCAGCCGGCGGTGGCCATCGAGCCGCTCCCAGATTGCCTGCCCGGTTGGATTGAGCGTATAGATCTCGTCCTCCATATCGCCGATGCCGGCCGCGAGCGGCACGATGATCAATTCCCCCCCTATCATCCGCGCTACAATGTCATCCGATGGCGCGTACACAGCGTCCAAATTGCAGTCGCTCATGAATCATCCTTTGTTGTCGAGAAAGCTCCCACGATAAGAGCAGGTCCTTGCGCAAAGAGCTTTTTCCCGGGCAGGGAGGCAACCCCCGCCCGATCACCATTGCAGGATCCTGCCTAAACCATCCGTGCAAAGTCTTCCGAAAGGGTCAGCCCTGCCACTCGGCCCGCGGTCTAGCAACGAAAGCTTCGCGACTAGCTGTTGTTATCCGAGAGACAACCGTTCTGGTACTGGCAGCCCATGTTAAAACCGCCTCCGCCTTTTGTACCATTGTTCGGGGCCGGAATCTGACCCCCTGGGTGCTTGCAGACATCCAGTACCGCTTCTTCCGGCCTGCTCCTCACCAGAATTATGAGTTCTGGTTTAGTCCACTCCATACTGCTTCTAGTGTCCATGGTACCTGTTATCCTTTCCTAACTTCAGGACGAGCCCCCCTTTTGTCCAAAGTTGAGATAGGCCTGAATCTGGCCCCCAGGCAAGCATTTTGGGATTTACTTTTGGGCTCTGTCCAAACAACATGCTCCGGCTGATTTTGCCCATCTCACCCCCTCTCGGATTGAATTACGTATCAGTTGGTCGCTCGCGCTCTCAAACCTTCGAGTCGTTGTCGCCAATTCGGTATTTCCCAACCTTTCTCATCTTCCGACAGCAAGCCCAATTCGCGCGCCTGCACATGGGCCAATGAGCACTCGTACTCGACTGGCGTGTCCAGCGTTCCGTGCTCCATCCAGGACTTGGCAGGACATTGGCCGCAGAGACCGTGAAGAAAACAACGGGCGCAACGAGCAAGGTAGTCCGAGTTTATCCCTCGCATTCCACTTAGCTGCGGAAAGAAATTCAGCAGTGCATCCTGTAGCGATGGATGTCGGTTTGACGAGCTAGCTGTGGACGTCCCGTGCTCATTCAGGTCGTACGCGAGTTGCGGATCCCGGAGCAACATGCAAGGCTGAACCTTGCCATAGGCATCCACGCTGATCCTTCGACCTGCCCCGCAACGAAACAGCTTGTCTCCAGGGGGCCCCATGAATCTGCCGCAGAATTGTTCCATGTCCTCATAATATCGCGCTGACTCTCGCGTCAGAATACGCAGACTTTCGTGGGCCGTGGGCCGCAACGCCTTAATCTGTTTGTTCTTCTCGGCCGAGTCTCGCCTTCCTCGCAAATTGAGAGAAGACACAATGCCAGGAGGCACATCGCTTATGGAAAGGCTCGCTGCCCAATCCTCAAATGCGTCAATCTCTCGTCTGTTCGGCGGCAGGTAAACCCCTTTGACAAGAAAGGGTACTCTATATTCCCGCAGCAGGTCAATGCCCCTTTGTGCTGCGCTGAAGCCTCCCTGCACGCCAGTCACAGCCTTGTAATTCTCGGGAGTCATGCCGTAGATTGTGATTTCAATTTTCACCCGCGGGGGCACGTGGGCGAAGAGGTCGGCCAGCTCCGGGGAGAGGAGAGTACCATTGGTGAATAGCGACACACTGAGTCCCATCTGCCGCGCAAAAAGGTACAGTTCAGCGAAATCCGTCCGAAGTAGCGGTTCCCCGCCGGTAAACCGGACGCTAAGTGCCCCCAACTCGCACGCCTCCCTTAGGATGATCTTGACCTGACCAGTCTTCATCTCGCTCGCCTGGACCGATCGATCACCTGCCGGTTGGTTAATATAACAGTGAATGCAATTCAGGTTGCACCGCTCAGTGAGCTCGATGTCGAGGTGCGCGAGCCGCGGGTTCTGCACCGTCCAAAGCGTGCTGTAACCCGAGCGCAGGCGTCTCACATAGCCGGTTGTCATAGAGTCACCGCTATTTCCCGTGCTTTTGAGGACTGACACCGAGAGGGCGCCGCACAGAGCTCCTCGAGCGCTTCGACCACTGCGCCGCTCTTGTCGAAATGCATCACATAACAGGGCACCCGTGCTGCGACATCATGGAGCAGAGGCAATGTCTTGTCCCACCAGTTGACCGTAACGAGCGACTTGATCACAAAGGCCATGAGCCTATGAAGAATGTCCCTCCGATCCTCAATACGCACCAGCCGGTTCTCCCTCGCCTGCTCTAGAAAGAGAACCGCCCGCAGCGGGGCCGATGCGCCCGAGACGTCCGGTACCTCCCCGTGGCTCCAGGTACCATGGACCCTGAACCCCGCTGGCCAACGACGCACAATATTTCGATCATCACACAGGATTTCTGCCCGATCCCTTAGCATCTTGACAGTCGTGGACTTGCCCGCTTCAGAGTGACCCACAAAGAGGAGCCCCTGGCGATTCAGCACGACGCCGGCCGAGTGCAGGTAGCAGGCCTGGCGGTCGGCCAGCACCCGTGCCAACAAGATCTGGTCGGTGGGAAGGAGGGTGAGCGATCCTAGGCCTCCCTTTCGAAATGCCTCACCCACGTTTCCATACATGTGCCCTTCGGTGTGCTTGTCGTCAAATATCGCCACCCGCCAGATTGCCTTGTCACTCGACTCGGGCAAGATTCCGAGATAGACCCACCTCCCATCTTTTCGGTAAATAGCCCACGGCGGCCTGCGGTAGACCTCTTTGCCCAGGTCCTCCTCCTTGATGTCTGACAGCTCAAAGTGGTGATGGACCCGGATCACGTCGTCCCCGGGCTCCGCAACTTCGAATAATCGAAACTTGGGATCGAACGTAGCGTCCGTAATCGGCAGGTCCGCGTCGACCTGTATGGTGATGCCTGCAATCTGATAGTAGCGGCGATTGTTCATCAGTGGGTTTGTCCTTGCAAGAGGAGTGTTTAGAATTCCCGAAGAGTTGCTAGTCCCCGGACGGGCAAACTGAGAGAACCATCTCGGGGACAAGAGCTCCTTCACATGGCTCAATGGTGGTTCAACCGGAGAAGGAAGTAGGCGACCACGCCGAGGGTGGCGACCATCAAGCCTTCGAATGGAACGGCCTGCGCCAAGGGCGGTCCGCCTTGATTAAAAGCGATCGAGATCGTCTGATCGCGATCCAGCGTGACGGCATACTTGAGCGTGTCCGCCGTTTTGCGGTCCGGCGCCGGACTGGCCGATCGGACCCGCCACTCCGCCGGCCAGGTGACGCGGACGGTCGTTGGTATGACCGGAGCGCCGGGCTGTCTTTCGAGATGCAGGGAATAGACCATCCCTTCGTTCATGACCCCTGGCTGATGATAAGTAAAGACCACCTCCTGCGTCTCGCCGCGCGGTAGGATGAGATAACCTCCGAATACGGAGCGGCCGGCTTCCGAATCCTCCTGGGCCGCCTCGGATACTCCGGTCGACAAGGTCAATTGGCTCGCGGGAGGAGCGACAACACGGAGATAGTCCCAGTAGCATCCCTGCTGCATCTCGGCATAAGTCGTCGCGGAAAGTGGCTCGTGCACACAGAACGTGCCGGTGTCCGGGCTGGTGTTCGTGTACGTGATCGTCGTCGTCGAGCGCGCCGCGCCCGAGGATTCGATGTGTACCGAATATTCGATCGCGCGGTTGACGCGGCTGTCCACTTTGTTGAAACCGACGTTCGAGTCGACGAGCATCAGCGTATCGCCCGAGCCTTGAGCCAGGGCGCTTTCAGAGGGAAAGAGGACCTCGCGATGCTTCCCATCCGCTTCCAAAAAAAACCACAGGTCTTTTCTCGCCGCTGCGGCGCTGAAACCGCGCAGCAGCTCCCCTTGATCGAGTTCACCCGACAGGACGCGATTCAGCGCCGTCTGGAACAGGTCCCCGAGGAAATCTTTGCGATTCGACCACCAGTCGGTCGGCTGCCCTTGAGCAATCTCGGGACTGGACCAATTCTCCTCGATCTTGGAGACCACGTTCTCGGCATTCACCGCAGTATTCTCGCCCTGAAGGTCGAGCGTCCCGAGCGCCTGCAAGAGTGTCGGGACGGCCTGGAGGTTCACGGCGATCACCCCGTCCGCCACCGTGCCTCGATCGATCGCGTACGACCGAATCAGCTGCCGCGCCGAGGTCGGCACGTCGGGCGACCAATTCGCATCCCGAAACATCCACTGCGAGGCGTACGTGTATCGGGAGAGAGGCTTGGGCGCCTCCGGGTGGATCTTGGTCAGATCGTCGACGGCATAGCTGTCCTGAAACCCCGTGGTGGCGATCACTCCGCGATCGACCTGCAGCAGCGCGACGGCACTGACGAAACCGCCCGTCGCCCGCAGCTCGTCGCTGTTCTGCTCGATCAAAAGGTACGTCCGCGGCCGGTCGGCGCCGAGGAGCGCCGGCGCATCCGCGAGCACCTCGACGCCCGCCTGCCACAGGGGCAGCCAACGGTCGAACTGGTTCAGTAGCTCGCGCGGCGTAGGAGAGAGGTCCGTCGGGTCGATGGCCTGGCGGGCCACAGAGGCGACCTTGAGGCTCTGCTGCGCTCGCTCGACCACGGCGGCCTGCGACTGGACGGCATTGAGAAGGGCTACTCCTGCAGGCACCTTTTCCGCGCGGCCCGCTTTCATTCCATCCGTAAGAGCGCGGCCGAGCGCAAGCGTGTCACGTGCGGCAAGGACCGTCTTGTCGCCGAAAGCCAAGAGCGCCGGCGCATTTGCCAGATCTCCTCCATAGCGCGGCAGCCACCCGAGCGACGGCAGCACGTCGAGGAGGGGACCCACGGACGCTCGCAGGTCCTGGAGGTCCCGCGCCGTCTGCGTGAACTGGACCTCCGTTTGCGCGGACGGCGCGGCGAGTGTTTCCTCAGGATTCTTCAAGCCCTGCAAGCCGCGGACGTCCGCTTGCAGACGGCTCACGGCGCCGCGCACGCGCACTCCCCAGATGAGAAGGAGCAAGGCGGCGATCACCAGAACCGGCATCCAGAGCCCGCGCGCGGAGCGCTTGAGATTCGGTTGGGTGACTCTAGCCAGGTTCCCTATAGATTTTCACGCCTGATTTACTGCCCCGGGAGGTTTGGGGACAGCATGGATGGCACCGGCAGTCCGGACCAGTCCGGGTTATCGTCCGGTTTGCCCGCGCCTGTCGTGGCGGTCGGCAGCGAGGTCAGACGGACCTGCTCCGAGCCGTCGCCGTTCATGGCATAGATCCGCATGTCACCCCCATCGCGATTGGAGACAAAGACGATGCGGTCATCGCAGCTCGGGCACCAGTTCGGGCGCCGGTTCTCGCCGACACTCGTGATCGGATGCACGTCAGAGCCGTCGATGTTCATGACGTACACCTGATACCGCCCGCTGCGATTGGATTCAAAGGCAATCCGTTTGCCGTCATTGGAGATCGAGGGGTGCCCGTCGCTCGCCGGGTCGTTGGTGAGGCGGGTCAGGTTCGAGCCGTCGGCGTTCATGATATAGATTTCGTCATTGCCGTCCCGGTTCGATTGAAAGACGATCCGCTTGCTGTCGGGTGACCAGGAGGGGTTGGAATCGCCGCCGGTCGAAGGATTGGTCAGCCACGTTTCTCCGCTGCCATCCGCATTCACGACATAGATACGATCATTTCCCTCCCGGTTCGAGACAAAGGCAATCCGCTGGCTATCGGGCGACCAGGCCGCCTGGCGGTCGTCTTTGGGGCTGTTAGTCAACCGCGTGGTCCCGGATCCGTCCACGCCCATCACGTAAAGCTGGAAATGCCCATCCCGGTTCGACTCAAACACGATGGTGGTTCCATCCGGGGAGGGGCTGGGGTGCATATCGCGCCAGTTGTTGAAGGTCAGGCGGGTGAGCTGGGAACCGTCATACCGCATGATATAGATCTCTTCGTTGCTATTGTCGCGCCGCGAGTCAAAGGCGATGCCGGGCACGCAGCAGGCGCCGCGCGGGCGCAGCGACGCGGGGAGACCCGACCAGGCCGGCAACGTATCGATTGCGCTCGAATCCGGCAGAGTCGTCAGGCGCACAGGGTTGAGGCCGTCCGGGTCCACCGCCCAGATCCTAAAGACTCCGTCGCGGTTGGACGCGAACAGGATACGATTGGTACAGGCGGGCCGCCAGATGGGGAACCGGTCATCCCCGTTGCTGTTCGTGAGACGCCGGACCCCGCTGCCGTCCGCATTCATGATATACAGCTGGTAGCGCCCGTCGCGATTCGACTCAAAGACGATTTGGCTGCCGTCTGGAGACCAGGCCGGGTGGCCGTCGCTCGCGGCATCGTTCGTCAGACGGGTCAGACCCGTTCCATCCGGAGCGATCGTATAGATTTCGTTATTGCCGTCGCGGTTCGAAGTAAATGCGATGCGGCTTTCGTCGGGAGACCAGTTGGGATCCCAGTTCGAGGCGGATGGGTTTCCCGGAACGCTCGGGGTGACCCGTGTGATCGCCGAGCCGTTCACGTTCACGCGATAAATGTTCAGCACACACGCAGGTCGCCCGGGCTGGCCGCAGGTCGTGGGATCTGGGTCGTCCGCGGTGGAGACAAAGGCAATCGATCCCCCGCCGGGCGACCAGGCCGGTTGGCTGTCCTGGGCAGTGCCGTACGTCAGGCGCCTGACGTCAGAGCCGTCGACATTCATCACATACAGGTCAAACTTGCAGTTCGGTTTGCCCGAGGTGCCGCACGTGCTCCAGTCCGGGTCATCGCGATCGGAGGAAAAGGCGATCCGCAGCCCGTCTGGGGACGGACCCGGGTGCTGGTCGACCGCCGGGTTATTCGTCAGGCGCAGGAGGTTGCTGCCGTCTGCCCTCATCATGTAGATTTCGGCATTGCCATCGCGGTAGGATGTAAAAGCGATTCCCGGCAGACAGCACGCTCCCAGACCGGTGACCGGTATTGGAATAGGAGGAGTAAAGTAAGGAGTCGGGACGTAGGGTACTGACCCCCCTCCCGATGGCGCTGGGGCGCTCCACGCCCCATCGTAGCTGGCGAGAATCATCAACAGGACAAACCCTGCGATCAAAAGAACCAGATCTCGAGCAGTGTTGCGGTGTTGCTGTTGCATCGTTTCCCCCTTTGCGTTGGGACCCGCGTCCGTGTGGTTGGAGCAATCGCCTAGCGCTTGATCCAGACGGGGTCGGTGTCATTAAAGGAACTGGGGCTGAGGGCATGCGCCCCGCTGCCGTCGGCATTGATGATCCAGATCTGCCAGATGCTCCTGCTATTCAGAATAGCACTGTAAACAATGTATTTCCCATCCGGAGACCAGGAGGGATGGCGGTTAAAAGCCCACTCGCCCGCCGCCATGTCCGAGGGGGACCAGGTCAGTCGCTTGCGGGTTTGGGTCTTGACGTCATAGACCCAGATCTCGCTGTTTACCGAAGCATTGGAGACGAAGGCAATTTTGGATCCATCGGGCGACCAGGCAGGGTCGTAGACTCCCTGGCCTGTCATCGCGCGTTCCTCCTGGATCATGGGGCTAAAGATCCCTTTCGCCACGTCGTAAACGACGATCTCCCACTTGTTGCGGTCATCCTTCGCCAGGTCCAGATGATATTGCCAGTCCGGTGAGTAGAGGTCGTGGACCTCGGCCACCCGGTAGTAATCGGTCCCGGTCAGCTTGCCCACCACCGTCCCACTGGGCTCCATCATCCACACCTCCGCCCGCCCTCCGTCGCGATCCGTCGTATAGGCAATTCGTCCGACCAGTCCGGAGTCCGGGGGGATCGGCGTTTTGGGAAACACGAGCAGCGAAATTTCGGTGGGCCGCGGCAGCGGCGTGGGCGCGGGAGTGAGTTGGGTCACCGCGATAAATCCAGGAGTCGCCGTCGCGGTAACCAAGTTCGGCGGTGTGGGAGTGAAGGTTCCCGTCGTCGCCGCCACGGCGGTCGCATACGCGGACCGAGCGACGAGGGTCGCCGGGTTTTTTGCGGTGGGGACGCTCGTGACGACCACGACTCCGGACGCGCCGGGCGTCGCCGTCACGACGGACCGCGGAAAGGGCGTGGACGTCCCATGCAGGCGCGCCTGCTCGGTTTGCTGCACGACCCGCGTCGCCGCCGCGAACAGATTCGCCGGAGTTGGCGCCGCCGTGATGACGACAAAGGACGCCGGAACGACGACGACGTAGAGCGCCGGTTCGCCGATCCCTGGGCCCGCCTCCCAAGTGAAAAGATTATCCGTCGACTCAGCGGGGCCCTCGAGCCGGAAGGTCACGATCCCCTGGTCCAATTGGCTTTCGAGCACCTTGATCTGGCTCGCATTCAGAACAAAGCGATTGATCTTACCCGCTGCCAGATTTCCCACCGAGATGGGCGGCGTCAGGGAAGCCAGCGCGGTCGCTCGACTGACCGTGTCAAACGTCGCCTGGCCCCAACCAGAGTCAGAGCCGGAGGGGATGAGGTCGATTTTCCACTGTCCGGCGCTGCCGAGGTTCTGGGCGTTGCGACCCGTTACCTCCAGCGCAGCATACAATATCTTGGAGCCGGGCGCTAGCCTCCTCAGATCAAACTGCACCACGCTGGCGAGTGTCTGGCCCTGAAACGACCCACTGTGCAAGTTGCGATCGCGCCAGTGCCCTCCCAGTTCCTTGCTGCCCAGCCAGCCCGTTCGTTCCGGATTCGGCGAAAAGACCACGAGGGTGGCATTCGCAGGAGGGGTGGGAATGACCAAGGGTTCCGTCGCCGCCGCGGTAGCTGTGACGGCGGGCGTCCTCGAGGGCGACCGCGTTGGTATCGGGGAACGCAGGCTCGAAACATTCTGCGGGGCCCGCGTCGCGGAAGGGACGGCTGCGGCAATGGGCGTGCTCGTCGGGAGAGTGGGGGACGAATAGGCAACCACAAAGACGATCGCGAGGACGCCGACGACCGCCCAGAGCACCTGCTCCAGCAGCGTCATCTCCGCCACTCGGTCCCTGAACCGCTTCCAAACGCTCACAGAAGGTCGGCGCTCAGGAGACGGGCTGCTCACGCTGCTCCTTCCTCACTTCCCGGTGGTTTTCCGAACGAACAGCTATCGTTCAAGGCAGGGCCATCTCGCCGTCTCCTCCTTTGCCAACCATATACAAATGGCATGAGCGCGAGGACCGCAATGGCTCCAATTGGTACGTGCGCGTCGGCGGGCCAGGAAGGCTGTGCGAATGTCAGAGAAATCTCTCGGTCGCGGTCAAGGGTGATGGAGTACTCCAGCGCCGAGTCGGAGATGCTCACGGGGGCCGGGCTGGACGTTTGCACCTTCCAACCCGCCGGTAGAGACACGCGAACCGTTACCGAGATTGTCGGCGCACCGGGTTGTCGCTCGAGATGCAAGGTGTATGATTTTCCCGCACCGGCTACACTTGGGACATCATACACGAAGCGGACTTGGTGGGCCTCCGCGCGCGGGAGGACAAGATAGCCTCCAAAAACAACTCTCTGCAGTTCCGAGCTCGTCGTCGCGTTGGCGACACCCGTGGCCGAACGCAGAATGGCCTCCGAGGGCGCCAGGACTCGGAGATAGTCCCAGTAGCACCCCTGTTGCGATTCGGCATAGCTGGAAAAGTACAGGGGCTGGTGAACACAGAAGCCATCGCTGGCCGCGCTGCGATTCGTGTAGGTGATGGTGGTCGTCGCCCGGATATCTCCTGTCGGTTGGATATCCACCGCATAATCGATCTGTCGGCCGACGCTCACGTCGACTTTGTTGAACCCCACATTCGAGTCGACGAGCATCAAGGCATCGCCGGTTCCTTCATACAGGGAGGCCTCCGGCGGGAAAACCTCCCGCGGCACACGACTGTCGCCCTCGATATAAACCAGCATGTCCTTGGTCAACACGGCATTGGCGAGAGCGGGCGCCAGTTTGGCGGGATCGCAGCTTCCAGAGAGGATGCGGTCCATCGCACTCTTGAGCACTTCGCCGGCGTAATCCTTGCGGTGCGACCACCAATACTCATCGATCTGTCCTCCGACCGGAGGCATCGTGGCGTTAGCCTGTATTCTCTTCATGACACTCGCCGCATCGACGGGAGTCTGGTCGCCGGGTAATGTCAGCGGGCCAACGGCCTCTACAAGTCCCGGGAGAGCTCTCAAGTCGACCGCGATCAGGCCGTCGGCGGTAATCCCCCGGTCTAGGGCGTAGAGCTGAATCAGTTGGCGCGCCGAAGTCGGCACGTCGGGTGACCAATTCGCATCCCGGAACAGCCACTGCCAAGCGTACATGTATTTGTACAGCGGATCCGGTGCACTCGGATGTCGCTTGGTCTCGTCATAGATGGCAAAGCTATCTTCATAGTTCCCAACCGTGATCTGCCCACGGTCGACGCGGACAAGGGCCACACCGCTGACGAATCCGCCCGTAGCACGCAGCTCATCGCTGTTTTCGGCGATGAGGAGAAAGGTCCGGGGCCGGTCGGTTCCAAGAAGCGCGGGGCCGCTTGCGAGAAGGTCAACGCTCGACTTCCACGTCGGATACCAACGATCCAGCTGCTCCACAAGCGTACGCAGTGACGGAGAGAGGCTCGCCGCGTCGATTCTTTGCCGGGTCTGAGCTAGGTCCGCCAGCCGGTTTTGCACACGCTCTGCCAAGGGTGCAGCCGCCTGAAGGGATCCCAGCAAACCTGCCGTGGAAAAGGCATTGTTCGACCCGCTCACGGCCATACCGGCTGTGATGGAACTACCGATCGTCGTCGTGTCTTGGGCCGCGGCGACCGTCTCGTCCGCCAACTCCAGCAGGGTGGGCGCGTTTCTTAGGTCGCCGCCGTAGCGGGGCAACCACCCGAGCAACGGAAGCGCATTCGCAAATGGCCCGACGGCGGCCCGGAAGTCAGCATAGTCGCGAAACGTGGTTGCGAAGGCGCTTTCCCACCCTCCGGGCTGAGATGTCACAAGACCCTTGGCGCCGAGCGTTTGGAGAGCCCGAGCGTCGTCTTGCAATCGATAGGCGGCCACAGCCACCCGGACTGTGACTAGCGCGACGCCGAGGAGGAGGAGCAAAGCATTGACTCCAACCGCGAGAAGGACGCGCCGCTTGCGCAGCCTCGCCTCAGCGTTGTTTTTGGATTCAGCCATGCCTTGTCGCACTTTGGGAATCACATTTCATCTACTAGCCAAAACGCAACTGGCCGGTCAAGACCAAGGCTGCAACGACGACAACGATGAGGATGAGAAGAAGCAGGAACAACCGCAGCCACAAGAGGATTCGAGGCATTCCAGGCTCTTGCGGATTATCGAGAAAGTGGTACAACTCGCGGGCCGGTGCATTGGCCGGGTTGATCTCAAGGGCCTTCTTGACATAGCCGAATGCCGTCTGGAAATCGGTCGTGGATCGCGCGAGACTCAGCCAAGCGAGATCGTTCTGAGGATCCATCTCGCTGGCCTCCTGGAAAAGGGCGCGCGCCTTTTCGGCGTTCCCGTTTCTCGCCTCGTTCACTCCGCGTTCGACCAGTTGCATGGCGGCTTTTTTCACCCGCTCGCGCGCAGCTTGGAGTTCACCTTGGGCCTGCTCGTTGCCTGGATTGACTTCCAAGCATCTCTGCAGGTAGCCAATCGCTTCCTCCGGACTGAGACTCGTCCGACCTCGTCCCAGCCAGGCCTCTTCCGACCGAGGATCTAGCTCTGTGATTCGCGCGTAGATCTTGGCCGCCATCCCACATTGACCGATCGTTTCCAAATAGTGCGCTGATGTAATCAAAGCATGGATGCCGGTGACCGCTGTCAACGCGGCCGAGTCCGCCACTGTTTTGCTCAGACTGGCCTGAGCCGATGCATTCTCCGGCTCTAACCGCACGGCCTGTCCAAAACAGCGCACCTTTTCGTCCCAATCGACCGCGCATTCGCCGCGATTCATCCACGCTCCGGCAAGCTGTGGGTTCAATTCGGTCGCGCGGCAATAGTCGGCGTAGGCCGTCGCCAGATCATGCTGCTCGGCTGCGCGGTCACCGTGGACGAGAGTGAGGTAAACCTCGTTGGCCGGCGCCGCCTTCAGTCCCTCTTCAACTTCGCGCGCGAGATTTCGATACTCATCGGCCGAAGTCGAATCCGGCGCATAGCGCAAGATACTCTGGCTGTCGGCGGAAGCGTCTCTCAGGCACACACTAAAGCGGATGGAGGTCGCGAAGAACGGGACCTTGGATCCGTACATCTGCTGTGCCGTGCTCATGATCTTGCGTGCATGGCGCGTGCGGGTATCGAGCATGTTGAAAAAGGCGCCGACGATTCTAAGATTCGGGCAAGTCTCTCTCACCCGCGTGATCAAGGACAAGAACCACGTAAAGGCCTGAAAGGTCAAATGATCCGCCGTCAGGGGGATGAGAACCTCGTTCGCGGCGGTCAAGGCATTCCCGGTAAGAATCCCCGCGTTCGCCGGGCAGTCGATTAGAATGTAATCGTACGAGTCACGGATCGGCTCCAGGACCGACCGCAGAGCACGGACCTGGGCAGCTCCGTCGTCCGCACCATCTGCAAAGCGACCCAACTGACGGTTCGCGGGCACCAGATCGATCCCCTCCACGCTCGACTGGATCAGCGAGGAGAGCGGTGTCCCTTCGCGTGACAAGGCATTGTAGATGGTTTTCGTTTGCAGACTCGGGTCGAGGCCCAGCGACAGGGTCAGGGAGGCCTGGGGATCGAGGTCGACGGCCAACACGCGGCGCCCTCGTTCTACGAGACACGCGCCCAGGTTCACCGCGGTCGTCGTCTTGCCTACTCCCCCCTTGACATTCGCGATGGCTACAACTCGGCCCATGACCAACGATCTTTCGGCGGGAGATTCATCTCTTCATCCAAACGGGATCCCAGTCGCTGTACGGACTGGGGCTGAGACAGCGTTGACCACTGCCGTCCGCGTTCATGATCCAAATCTGCCAGCGAGTGATGGTGCCCCGGTTGGTGTCAAAGACAATCTGTGACCCATCCGGCGACCAGGAGGGGTGCTTGTTCGAAGCCCAGTCGCCATTCTGGTCCTTGGCCGTTTCTGTCAGACGGGTCGTCTTCTTCGTCTTCATATCATAAACATAGATCTCGCTATTGCCGGTTCTTTCAGAGACAAACGCGACCTTGTCGCCAGCCGGCGACCATGCCTCATGGTAGACTCCAATCCCCGGAGCGCGCCTATCCTCCTTGATGAGCGGACTGTACGTACCTTGAGCAACATTGAAAAGCAGGATTTCCCACTTGCCGTTTTCGTCCTTGTCCACGTCCAGATGGAAAGCATTGTCCGGAGAGAAGAGATCGTGCATGGCGGCAATCTGATAGTACTGCCGGCCGTTGAATTTGCCAACCGCCGCCCCGTTAGGATTCATCACCCAGTACTGCGGATCCGGACCCTCGCGATCGGTGACGAAGGCAATGTTGCCGATGAGTCCGCTGTCCGACGGAAGAGGAGTCTTGGCATATTCCAGCACGGACACCTCGGTCGGCGTCGCGGTGATTGGAATCGGAGTTAACTCTCGCAGCCCGACATAGGAAACCGTCGGGGTTCCCGTCGGGGTCGGCGTAGCGGTCACCGGCGCGAGGGTCGCCACTATCCAATTGGGCGGGGTTGGAGTAAAGGTTCCCGTCGTGACGGCGACCGCGGTGGCGTACTCGGCATTCGCCGTCGCCGTGGCGGGGCTAGCGGGAGTCGGTGTAGGCGTGACATAGACGTCCGGCGCCACCGTCGCAAAACGCCGTGACAAAGGCGTCGGAGTTCCGTTCAAACTCGCCATCTCCGTCGAGCGAGCGACATTGGCGGCCGCCGTCATGACATTCGCCGGTGTGGGCGTGTTCGTGATGAACTCGAATTGTCCCGGGATGACCATCATCCACAGCACCGGCCGTGCGCCGACCTGGGGGTCGCGATCACCGGCGTCCCAGGTGAACAGGCTTTGGTCCGGGCCGCTTGGGCCGTCGAGGCGAAAGGTGATTCGCCCCGATGTATCCACGGCCTGCATGAGTTGAGTCAATTGGTCAGCGGAGAAAACAAAGTGGTTGACTTGGGCCTCTGTTAGGTCGGCTGGGGCCAGAGGCCTCCCGACGATGCCCCGGTCAGCCGCGTTTCGATAGTCGCTGCTCGGATGTCCCGCCCAGGCTGAAGTCAGATCCGGAGGCAAGAGCTTCAATGTCCAGGAGCCGCCGGACCCGAGATTGCTCCCGCTCAAGCCGGTCAATTGCACATCGGCGGAGAGGATCCTGGATCCGGGAGCCAAGGGCGCCAAATCGAAATAGAGCAGCGACTGAAACGTCTGTCCTTGGAAAAAGCCGGCATGCAGATTGCGGTCCCCCCAGTGCGGATTCGCGTCGCCACTGACGATCCAACCGCTCCTGGGGAGATCCGCTTGGATGGTCAAGACCTGAGCTCCCGGTGCAAGAGTCGGCGTCGGCAGGCTGGGCTGCGACCGGACGGCAGCGCTTGGCGAGAGCGACGTCGCGGTTGGAGTACGGGTCGCCGTCGGCAGTGTCGGCCGCAGGGCTATCGGGGTCGCCGTCGGGACATAGGCTCCGAAAAAGGTTGGAACGAAATACAAAAAGAGCGCAAAAGCAATGACGCTCGCGAGAATCCAGAGGAGCACCTCCAGATTCGGGAGGCGTTCAAGAAATCGGTCCAAAGGATCTCCAACACAAGAAGTTTATCCGCGCCATGAGACTGGAATTCAATTCACTGGGACGGAGGGCTGCTTTTCATGCGGCTCATGTCCATTGCGCCCCGACCCGCCGTCGCGAGACGAATAGTAACCATGATAGCCCGAGTGATTGTAATAGCCCCGCGCGCGGCCGAGGTTGACCTTATTCAGGACCACACCGGATAATTTCGCACCCGTCTGCCGAAGCACTTCGACGGTGTGGCGACCTGCTTCGGTGCGCGTATGGCCCGCGTCGACCACAAGGACCACGCCCGAACATCGCGAACCGAGAATACAGGCATCGGCAACCGCCAACACCGGAGGGGAATCGAGGATCAGAATATCACACTGAGCGCGCAGGCTGGCGAGAATCTCGGTCATGCGATGCGAATCGAGGATCTCCGCCGGATTTGGGGGTAACGGCCCGCTGGTAATAACGCGAAGGTCCTCGACGGCGGTTGCCTGGCAAATACTCTCAAGCGATGGGGCGTCGCCAAGGAAAAGACTGGTGACGCCAATCTGGTTCGGAAGGCCGAAGAACCGATCGACACTTGGCCGACGCAGGTCCGCGTCCATCAGGATTACTCGCCGCCCGGCCTGCGCGAAAATCACAGCCAGGTTTGCGGAAGTAATCGTCTTGCCCTCGCCGGGACTGCCGCTTGTCACAAGCAGCGCGCCGGACGGATTCTCTATCCCGGTGAATTGCAGATTCGTCCGAAGCACGCGATAGGCTTCCGAAATCGGCGAGCGGGGATGCTTGAGGGTGATCAAGTGGTCGGTCGGCGCATGGATCCCGCCGATCCTGGAAATGGTCCCCAGCGCTGTTAGGCTCAGGGCGCGCTGGGTGTCCTCCGGGCCCTTGAGCGTGTCGTCGAGATACTCGAGCAGCAAGATGGCGCCACCCGCCAGTACCAAGCCAGCCAGCGCTGCGAAAAGGACGTTCTGCGGAATGTTCGGGCTCGCCGGGGAGGTCGGCAAGAGAGCGGGCGCAAGCACGGTCACAAAAAGGTTCGACCCGCTGTTCAGGAGCGCGGAGAGGCTGGCGTAGTTCTTTTGCCAATCGGTAATCTTGGTTTGCAGTGCCGAGATGCGCGTGTTGAGATCGTTCAACTTGACCGGATCGTTCTCGAGCGCCGCCTGGTTCGTCAGCGCGGCTAACGTGTTCTGTGTGGATTCAATCTGCAGTTTGATCTTCGCGAGCTGGGATGTGATAAATGTCTGCTGTTCCTCGGCTTGTTTCTGCTGGGAGCTAACCGGCCCCTGCAGTATCAGCTGGTGGGCGGTCTCGTTGGCAATCTTCTGCGCCGACGCGGGGTCGTCGGCCATTGCGCTGATCATGACTAGTTGGTTGCCGCTCGAGGACGCCTTGATTTGAAAGAACAGGCTCTGCCACGAGTCCGGCCATCCTATGGCCTCGGCCGTCGCCTTGAGGATCGGAGGTTGAGTAGCCAGTAACACATAAGCCTGTGCTAAATTTGCCGCGCTTTGCACGTCGGTGTTTCCCGCCGTCGGGTTGTCTAGGATGCGCCCGACCAGCACCGTTGTGTCCGCCCGGTAGGTCGGCGGCAGCGCCCGGCTATACAAGTAGCTCGACCCGGCGGCGATGAGCGTCGTGAGCACAATCAGCCACCACCATTTCAGAACCAGTCCCACATACTGTCTTAGTTCCACGTTGACCTCAAGGTACTTGGAGTCGGAGCGGTTGGGCAGAGCCGCTCATCCTCTCTCTCGATAGCCAGTGCTCCCACCCGGTTCAGGCCCAGCGCCAGCGCCAACAACATCCACCAGATCACGCTGGGCTTGGACGTGCCCCAGACGACCACGTCGCCGAAGCCGTGCACGACCAAGACCACCAGACTGGCCAGGATTCCGATGGCGAGGGAACGTTCCAATCCTCCCCGGTAAGCTTTCCAAGCCTGAGCAGCAGCCAGGACGACAAGCACAATAAACGCCGCGGACCCCAAGACGCCCGTGTCGAGCGCGACCTGAAGAAAGAGATTGTGTGTATGATTCTGCACTTGGCTTGGGTTGGCGGGGGAATAGGGCCACGCATAGGGAGCGACCCGCGGATAGGCACCCAATCCGATTCCCCAAACCGGGTTCGCGCGGATCAGGTAGAGCGATTGCACCCACATATCCTGCCGTTCAATGAAGGTGCCGATTCTCGGATTCGCCACCGGACCGTAGACAAACTGCGCGGGCGGGGGTCCCCCCATCCAGGAATTAATGCCAAATGCCGCAATCAACCCGAGCGGGATCAAAGGCAACAGCCAACGCCGGTAGAGCGCGGCCCACGCACACAAACCTAAAGCCAGACCGAACCACGCACCGCGCGACTGCAACAGCACAAGAACCATCAAGAGCGGGAAAAGCGAGATCGCTCCCAATATCCGCAGAGCACGCCGGTCTTGCATGACAAGTGACACCGCAAGCGGCACGGACAGCGCCAAGGCACCCCCTAGTATATTGGAATTGCTCACTTTATCAAACTTGGGCCATTCCTGGAAGAGCAATGCAGGAAGGGCAAAGAGCTTGTCCGAAGGCCAGCGCACAGTGAAGGGTGTGGCCAGTGCAATCAATAGCCCGATGACAACCACTACTGCCGCGAGGCGCCAAAGGTCCTCCCGAGTCTGAATCCTTTCCAGCACGACGAAAAAGACCGTCACGCTCGCCACCACCTGCCCTGCCGTGACAATGGCCAGGTCCGGCGCCGTTGAGTGCACAAAACCGATGGCGGTCATCCCAAGCAGGGTGAGAATGGCCGGGTTGGCTTGGGAGACCGGAACCGGGCTGCCCGTGGCGATCCATCGGCATCCATAGAGAGCAAGGCACGCCGCAAAACCAACGCTCATCCATGCGGACGGGAATAGGAGGAGGAGCGCGACCGGAATGACGAGCCAATGCGCTTGGTCGTGGATCGCGCACGCCCATCGGACGCTCACTCCACTGTTGCCCCTGCCGCAGCTTGCGCGGCTTTCAGTGATCGCTTCACGGCAGAGACGACGGCCTCGATGTCCGCGTCAGCCATGCCGGGATAAAGCGGTAGCGTCACTTCGCGATGCGCCGCCGCTTCTGTAAGCGGTAGTGAGATGGATGGGTACCGCTGCTGATAATAACTGAACTTGTGAATCGGCGGGTAGTGGATACTGGTCTGGATTCCTTCGACTCGCATCTGATCCATGAATCGCTCACGATCGACCTGATCAGGCAGCAACATGGGGAAAATGTGATACGCCGGCTCCCCGACCGAATCGCGGAACGGAAACTCGAGCCCGGTATGATCCAGCGCCTGCCAGTAGGTTTCGGTAATGGCCTTGCGCCGCGCGTTGTTGCCCGCCAGTTTGCGCAATTGTTCGAGCCCCAAGGCCGACCGGATCTCGTCGATGCGATAGTTGTAACCGAGGTCGACGACGTCGTACGAGTGGGCATGCCCTTGATGCCGGTCCCATGTCAGCGTCGTCATGCCGTGGGAGCGCAGCAGCCGCACCCTTTCTGCGACGTCATCCCGATTCGTGACGAGCATGCCCCCTTCGCCGGTCGCGAGGTTCTTGTTGGAAAAGAAGCTAAAGCAACCCACATCGCCCCAGGTCCCCATGGTCCGCCCGTTCAGCGACGCGCCGGGCGCGTGCGCGGCATCCTCGATAACCGCAAGGTGGTGGCGCTCGGCAATATCCATGATCGCATCCATCGCGCAGGGGAACCCGCCATAGTGCATCACCATGAGCGCGCGGGTCCGGTCTGTGATCTGCTTTTCGATTTCCCGCGGCGAGATATTCAGATCGCATGGATGCGAGATATCGGCGAACCGCACCTCGGCCCCCGCATACAGGATCGCGTTCGTGGTCGCCACAAACGTCAGGGACGGCGCCACCACCTCGTCGCCGGGTCCGATTTCCAAGGCCAAACAGGCGAGATGGAGAGCCTGCGTGGCGTTCGAAACGGCCACCGCGTGCGGCACGCCGAGGGTGCGCGCAAACTCCTCTTCGAATTGCTGCGTCACCGCGCCCATGGTGAGCCAACGACTGCGGACCACTCGTAGGACCGCTTCGGCTTCCTCATCGCCATAATCCAAGTCTGCTAACGGAACTCGCCACGGCATCTCAATCGTCTCCTAGAATCTGCGGTCTGAGGGTCTCAAATTCCTGAACCGCCTGCTCGTAATCGTCGGGACGGCCCAGGTCCTGCCAATACCCTTCAAAGGGGAAACCGATGACCCGCTCCCCCGCCTTGATGAGGCGCAAGACCAGATCCGGAAAGTCGAGATACTGATCGCAAGGGATATAATCGAGCACGTGCGGCTCGAATACATAGATGCCCATACTCACGTGAAACTCGTAGGTCGGCTTTTCGACATAGCCGATGATTTCATTTTCCCCGTTGCGCTGAATCACGCCGAGATCGATCTTGACCTTGCGTCTGTGCATGGCGATCGTCGCGGCCGCGTGCGACTCGCGATGGTAACCGACCAGGCTACGCAGGTCCAAGGTCGTCAGGACGTCGCCGTTTGCCACCAGAAATGTATCGTCCAATCCCTTGACCAGCGAAAGTGGGCCCGCCGTTCCCAGAGGATGGTCTTCATAGCTGTAGCAGATTCTAAGCCCCAGCCGCTCGCCATCCTGGAAAAAGGCCCGCAGCAGCTCTGCCAAATGCCCCACGGTGAGGACGGCCTCGTCCACTCCGGCCCGCTTGAGCTGGCGCAGCAAAATCTCCAGGATCGGCATGTCGCCGATCGGCATGAGTGGTTTGGGCAAAATCTTGGTATAAGGAGCGAGCCGCGTTCCCTTGCCGCCTGCCAGCACAATTGCCTTCATTTCACCCCTTTACAGAGTCAAACCTGATACAGGTTAGGTCGATACAAGTCCATATGCTTTGCGATCCAGGCAATCGTTTGGCGCAAGCCCTCGCGCAGGCCGACTTGCGGAGTCCAGCCCAGGACTTGCGCGGCCAGCCGGTTATCCGAAAGCAGGCGCTGGACCTCACTCTTCTCCGGCCGCAAACGCGCGGTATCCATCTCGACGCTCACCGGCCGTCCCACGAGCGAGATGATCTCTTGGGCCAAATCTCCGATCCGAATATCCGTTCCGGTGCCGAGATTGAACGTTTGCCCCTCGACGCCCGGCGCCGCCCCCGCGCGCAGGAACCCCTCCACGGTATCCGAAACGAACGTCAGGTCACGGCGCGCGTCGACATTCCCCAGCCGCACCTTGTCGAGCACAAGCGCCTGAGCAACAATCGTCGGAATCACCGCGCGCGCCGATTGCCGCGGGCCGTAGGTATTGAAAGGACGCACCGTGACGATCGGCAGTTCATAGGAACACCAAAAGCTCTCGGCGATCTTGTCGGCGCCAATCTTGCTCGCCGAATACGGCGACTGCCCCTGGAGTGGATGCGTTTCGTCTATCGGGACGCGCAGCGCCGTGCCATAGACCTCGCTGGTCGATGTATGGATGACCCGGGCCACGCCGGCATCGCGCGCCGCCAGGAGGACATTCATCGTCCCCAAAACGTTCGTTTCCACCACCTCGGCCGGATGGACGTAGGAGTACGGGATCGCGATCAGCGCGCCGAGGTGAAAAACGTGCGAGACACCCACCAGTGCCTGGCGCAGGGCCGGCAGGTCACGTAGATCCCCGGCGACCACCTCCAGTTCACAGAAGACGTCGGGCGGGAGGAGCGACAAGAGCCCAGGGTCGCCGCGCGAGTTATAGCGCACGAACGCGCGGACCCGTGCGCCTTCCCGCACCAGCGCTTCGACGAGGTGAGAGGCGATAAAGCCACCCGCGCCGGTCACGAGGACGCGGGAGCCATGGAGGGAGGGGGTGGGGGGCGAGCCGGATTCAGGCATGAGGGTCATGAGTTAGCAGACCTTCCCGAATTGTCCGAATGCGATCACCCGCACCGGCCAGATCACCGGCCTGGACCATCTGCTCGAGGTCCGAGAGCCACATTTGCGCTTGGGCGGGCGAAATGCCTTGGGCCGCGGTCAGCGGAGCTTCAATGGTCGGCTTGGCGCGATGTCCGTTCGACCCATCGTCTTTTGCCGCCGCCTTGTCCGCAACCGCGTCCGCCAGACTCGCCGCGATATCGGGCACCATCACCAGGCGCGCCGGAGTGCCGCCGCAGAAATCGAGGAGCGCATGGCGGTCTTGCGCGCTGATGTTGTGAATCGCAAAGATGAGGATGCCGACGTCGTATTTCTCGACCAGGCGGCAGATATCGGTTCGGCGGCCGAGGACGTTCAGCCCGCGGAAGCGCATCCCCTGCTTGTACAGATCGTCGTCGATAAAGCCGACAACTTGGAAGGCGCTCGCGTTCGGTCCATTCCCCAAGAGCCACGCAACAAACTGGCCGGTCGAGCCACCGCCGATGATGAGCACCCGTTCGCGCATCGCCGCCTGCCCACTGCTGACAGCCAGCCAGCGCGACACCGCGCCGCTCAAGAGCCGCGTCCGATACCGCACTCCCACAAAGCCGACGAGCGCCGACGCCGACGCCGATACGACCATCCCCGGCGGCAGCATCGGCTGCGTCCACAAAATCTGATTGAAAACCACCGCCGCGGCGCCCGCGACGCTCGCGCTGAGCAGGATGAGCCACACATCGCTCGGTAAAGCATGCGACCACGCGATGTGGTTCATGCCGAGGAGCCAGCCGACCAGGCTAAAGAGGAGGGCGAATCCACCCGCAATCAGCAAGGCTTGGCCCCATCCCACGTTGAGCACGACAAACCAGCGCCACACCACGCCGGTCACACCCATCGCCAAAAAGGTGATAAAGGCGTCGATCGCGAACCAGCTCACGTAGCGCCGACCAAGCCGAGTCAGCGGTCCCAAGAAGAGACCCTCCTCCTCCGGCAGCGCGGTATGAATGCCTGGGAGAACGATGAGCGCGGTCCACAGGAGAACGTCGAGGTCGAGCCAGAAGGTATGCCGCCGCACATAGAGCTGGTCGAGGCGCAGCTTGCTTGGGAGCACGGACTTTAGATAGGTCTGCATCAAATTCTGATGCGAGAGGAGCCCTTCCTCGTTGCGATAGAGGACGGACGCCGGGCTCGTGATCCCCGGCTTGACCGAGAGAATCTCGCGGCGCACGGCCTCCGGCCACTTGGCCGCGATGTCGGGGTCCTCGGGCCGCGGGCCGACCAAGCTCATCTCCCCCTTGAGCACGTTCCAGAGCTGCGGCAGCTCGTTGATCTTGGAATTGCGCAGGCGGCGCCCGAACGGCGTCACGCGGGGATCATCCTCCGCCGTCACCTTGGCAAGCTGGCGCGGATCGTGCCACTGCTCCATCGTGCGGAATTTGAGCATGGCGAACTTTTTTCCGTCCTTGCCGATGCGTGTAGCCCGATAAAAGACCGGGCCGGACGAATGGCGGCGGATCAGGAGGGCGACTACGGCGAAGATGGGCAGAAGGAGCGCCAAGCCGATAAAGGCGCCGCCGATGTCGACGGCCCGCTTGGCGAGATCCCCGGGCAGCAGGGAAGGGAGAGGGCGGGTTCGGGCTAACGGAACGGGTGTTGGAATGGATGTTAATGTTCTAGCCATGGGACCTCCGAAAGGGACAAGAGACAGGTGACAGGTGGCAAGAAAAGGTGACAGGTGACACGAGGGTGTGTGAATTGCCCCTACGCCACCGGCGTCTTCTCCCGCGCCGGCAGCGCCGCGCCCCGCATCGTACCCTGTGCCTGCGCGACCAAGTCGTCGAAGGTGATCTGGTACGCGGGGAGCATGGCCTCGCCGCAGGTGACGGTGACGCCGAGGCGGTCGCCCGCCGCGGATTCGATGCGATGTATCAACGCCCCGGCGCTCGAATAATCAGTTTCGGGACAAAGGACAATAAAGCGGCGGCCGCCCTCCGCTAAGAGCACGGTATCGGAGCCGCGGACGACCTCCCCAATCGTGCTGCCGAGCTTGGAAAGGGCGTAGCGGCTGCTCAGCGTCGTGAGCGCTTCGTCCAGGATGCGGGGCACGCTCGCATGCAGAGAGGACGGCTCGGGCTCGACGACGATGACGGAGAGCGGACGGTGGTAGCGGAGGGAGCGCCGCAGCTCGACCTCGATCTCGTCGGCAGCGTCCTCAAGCGGTTTCGGCTTGCGGTCTTCGCCCCCGGACGTCAGGTCGACAAATACCTGCTCCAGGTCGACGAGCCGGCTAGCCAGGTCGCGAGCGACGAGGACGAGAGCCGACAGCGTCGCGATCTCGAGGAGGCCGACGGCCATGTCGCCGCCCGTCAGTGTGATCCGCCGGCCATCGCCGAGCGCCAGGTAGCGGCAGAGGAGATAGATGGCAACGGCGAGCGCGACCGGTACGGCGGCGGGGGCGCGGCTCAGGAGCGGCGAGCGGCCGAGCGTGATGATCGCAAGGAGCCCGAGGAGCGCGAGCAGCCAGACGAAATCAAAGGGATTCGCCGTCGTCGGCATGCGCAAACGCTCGACGCCAAGGAGGAGCACCATTAGAAAGGCCAGTAGGAGAATCAGGCTCCGCAGAGGTTTCATCATCATGTCCTAGGGGAATACCAATCCCGGTAACGGGGGTCGTGTTCGCGCCGGGCATACTCGGCGCGGAGCCGCGTCAGTTCGTCAATGTTCAAGCGCCATGCCCCAGACGTGCAATTGCCCCGAGGAGGCCGTGTAACGGATTGTTATGGAATCGATCACCGAGGGGCCTGCAAATCTCAACTTGGAACCAAAGATGCTGGCCTCAAAATCGGACCACGCGTCCCCGTACTCGCGCTGGCCGACGAGGGCAGCACGCTTGTGCCAAGACAAGGCAGCTTCGCACCCCTTGCCGACCCCACAACCCCTCGACCAGTCCTGCGTCTCACTCCCCATCCGCAGAGGAAAAGCAAGCTCCTCTCCCCCGGTTGCATGGACCAGAAGCTCGCCGATCGTCCCGCCCTGTCGGAGGCGACTGCCGCCCGTCACATCGCTCAACAGCACGAGTCCCTGCGCCGCTACCGAAGAGCTCAACGGGATCTCGCGTTCGGTTCTCCCCTGATCATCTGGGACCGAGAAACTGCCGGTCACAGAATACGGTGCGTTCAAAAAGAACGCCTCCGCTGGCAGTGCCAAATCCTGAAACTCCAGCCCGTAGATTTCTTTTGGCAGCGTCACCTGGCCCGAAACCGGATCGACCGCGTAGCCCGGCCGCTCGCGAGAGGACTTTCGCTCGAACACGTACTCAAAGACGGGGAAACGAACCAGTCCCTGCTGGAACGCAAACTCACTCTCAAGCTGAGGGAAAATCTGATTGAACTCTTTTCGACGCTCCGGTTGCCAGTCCCCCGTAACAAAGACAACCCTATCCACACCCTCCAGCCCGCCCACCCCATCCGACGAAACATATGACCAGTAGGGCCCTTTCGTTATCTCCGGATCAAAATATCGATCAACCGGCGCCGATGAGCGCCCATCAAAGAGAAGGATGCTCTTAGCCGCGCTCACGCTCTCCGCCAGCTGTGCAAACTCTTTCCAGTCCACACCCACAGGTATCGTGTAACTCCACGGACCCCAAAAGTACTGGAAAACTGAGTACGCGCAGACCAATGCGACGGCGGGAAGCAGAACAAACCGCAGGCGGCGCACTGTGAGGCCTGCTGCGACAAGAAGCAGGTACACGGGCAGCACCATCATGACATGCCGCGGAGATGCCGTCTCGGAGAACGATGGGGTCGCCGGGTCCAAGATCAGAAACACGAGAACTAGCGGCACGAGTCCTACGACCACCAACATCAGCGGACGCGGTCGATCGCGCAGGGCCACGAGCCCAGCAGAAGCAGCCGCAGCGAAAACCAGGACGCCAATAACCGAATAGGGCAGAGCAACCGGATACACCGATTGGCCCAGGGAGAAGAAGAACAAGGTGAGTGGCACCTTGGCTAAATTGGCTAGCCCTAGTCCTCTGGGAAGAACCGCGCTGGGGGACCACTGAGCGCCAATTAGCCGCTGGATAGCGGTAAAGAGCACCGGACTTAGTACGGACGCCAAGACCGCAAGCCCAAGCAAACAAACGACGACCAGACCCAGCCGCCAGATCCTTTTCCGGCCAGGTGCCGACGCCAACCACCACGCAACGACCTCCGCCACAGGAACCATGATCCCAAACAAGTGCGACAGGCCTACCAATAGGCCGGCCGCCAGCCAGCCAAGCCGCCGGACAACCGAATCCGGATGTTTCCAGAGCAGCACAAACGTGAACAGCGACAGTACCGTGCTCAACAGAAAGAGGCTGTAGAAACGCACTTCCTGTGAATACTCGATAGCAAACGAGGAGACAGCCAGCAGCCCGGACAGAGCAAACCCCACCTGGCCATTGACAGCATGGCGACCGAATTGATATCCCAGTGGAACCGCCAGCACACCGAAAACCACAGAGGGAAAGCGCGCCCAGAAATCACCTGACCCCAACAAAAGCCAAAAGTGCAATATGCCGAAATAGAAGACCGATTGAGCATTCCGCCCCACCTGTTCCGTCTCGATCAAGCTGTTGTACTCGTCCCCGAAGAGACTCCTCGCGTCCAGGCCGTACACCCTCAAGCCAAAGGCCACCAGAGTGACGAGCCCAACCACAACCGCTGGCTGCCGCACTATCCGAAACCCCACGCGCCAATCCGCCCCCACTTGCAGCCTCAATTCACCCCTCCCGACCGTAGGCTCGCTTCCACCCATTGGCCATAGGTTTCAACAGACCAAAATGAAATGTGCCCATCACGAACCCGAGCCCGTAACCGAGATGCATCGTCGCAAACGCGAGCGGCAGCACCGGCGCGTACCGCCAGCCCCTTCGCGACGAAATCCACGCGGATGCCAACAGCGATGCCAGCACATACGGCGCCGCGACCGCGAGCAACCACGCGGGCGACCGGAGAGCCAAGCTCAACGCCCCGGAGACCACGAGCGCCAGGACAAAAGTCGCCGGCACCAGATGGCGCCACGACGCCGGCTTGCCGTGTTTCTGGATCACCCGCACCTTCCAAAACCCATACTCCAGATACTGCTTCCAGAGCCCGGCCAGAGACGCCCGCGAAAAGTACTCCGAGCGGATCGCAGGGTCCAGCCATATCTTGCCGCCCGCCTTGATCAGGCGATAGTTGAATTCGTCGTCCTGATTCCGCACCAACTCTTCGTCGAAAAAACCCGCCCGGGCAAATATCTCGCGGCGGTGAGCGCCAAAGGCGAGCGTATCGACATACTGAGCGCGATCGGCATACCGGAAGGCCGCACTCCCCACGCCAAAGGGCGAACTCTGGGCGACCGCAATCCCCTCCGCCATCCACGTCTGGCCCACCGTCCGGATCGGCCCGCCAACGCAATCTGCGTCCACCTGCGCCAGCGTCTCGATGCACCGCCGTACATAGTCCCGCGCAATCACCGCGTGCCCATCCACCCGGATGATGACCTCCCCGTGCGCCAGGCGCAGACCTCGATTGAGCGCGGTTGGAACGATTCGTTCGGGGTTATCAATCAGCCTGATGCGCGGATCCAAGCGCATAAACTCGGCGACAATCTCCCGGGTATCGTCCGTCGACATGCCGTCCACAACAAGCACCTCGATCTTGTCGTGCGCTCCCTTCACGGCGTAATCCTGAGCGATCACCCCTTCCAAGCAGCGCCCGATATAGCGCGCCTCATTCCGGATGGGCAAGATGATCGAGACCAGAGGCTGTTCAGTCATGGTGATCCAGTGTCTCATCGATGATCGAGAACAGCGCACTCCGTCGCCTCTCCAGCGGAAACTCCCGCAGCACCCTCTCCCGCGCCCGCGAGCCCAACCCATCGCCATCCTCAAAAGCCCGCCGTACTCCCTTCGCGACAAGCTCCGGCTCTGGCACATCTACATAGACCCCGCAGTTTCCCACTACCTCAGGGAGCGCGCCCGCGCGCGTGACCACAGGCACGCACTCGCCAAGCATCGCCTCTGCCACCGCCATACCAAACCCTTCGTGCCGTGATGCCTGCACATAGACCCTTGCCCGAGCAATATAGTCATCCAATTCGCCATCGCTCACCCGGCCGGTAAACTCGACGTTTGCCGGGGCAATCGACCGCAGGTCCTCGATGGCCCGGTCCTGCCACGCGCCGATCACGGCAAATGAGACATCCGGCAGCAGCCTCGCCGTCTGCACAAACGGCTCCAAGCCCTTCCGGTGGAGGTTCCATCGGTCCACGTTCCCAATGGTGATCGCGAGATTTCCCTTCTTCTCGCTCCCCCCATGCCCGCGGCATTCAAGACCGTGATAGATTACGCTCACCCGGTTCGAATCGACCCCTGCGTTGCGGATCGCCTCATCCCTCGTATACGACGAGTTTGTTATCAACCTTGACGCTGACCTCATGGTTGTTCGCGAGATGAACCGCCTGAGACCGCCGCGCATGTTGCCGTATTCAATCTCCGGCATATTCGCCGTATCATAGCCGCCGACCACCAAGACCGAAGGCCGGCCGAGCGCACGGGCCAAAACAACGGGCATGAGGGTATGCCATGTGGCGAACCAGCCAAACACCAAATCACTCTGCGCCAGCGCGCGCGCCAGTGCCGCTACATTGACAATACGCGACCTCTGACACCACTCGCGCACCGCGTATCCCTCCCGCAGCAGCGCCAAATCGATCTGCACAAACCGAGCGGGGTGATTGTGGACAAAGAGGATATGTGGCATCAAGGTGCACGCTGTAGTGTTGTCGAGGCATGCTCGCGGGCCAAATCCGGCGCGCCGTTCCTCTCCATCTCCCAAATTTTGGCAAAAGTCAAGAAAACGTACGCTGCCCAAAAGCCGGCCAGGATCAAGCCCGGAATCCCATCCATAAAACCGCGCAGGACAACATAGCGATAAAGAAAAGCCGCGACCGGCCTCGTAAGCGCGGCCCCGACGCTAAAACGGACGCCCCGGGACCTCCGCTCCTCCGCTTCCCACGTCGTGAACTGTCCCAGCAAGTGGTGAACAACCTGATCCACGTCCCGCTGCCCAAAGTGAACAAAATGGTTACGGAGGATGCCGCACTTGCCGTCCAGGACCACATGCGCGTGCACCCGGCGCGGCTGGTAGCGCCCTCGGTCCTTCCGGAACAGCCGCAATTGATAGTCGGGATAGTTTCCGCCGTGGCGCAGTGGCCGCCCCCAGGCATAATTGAGCCGTGGAATTTTAAAGCCAGAAAACTCCCCTGGATCCTCAAGAACCCCCTCGATCTCCTGCCTCAGCTCCTCGCTCACCCTCTCGTCCGTGTCGACGATGAGCACCCAATCATTCGCGACCTGTGGAATCGCCCAATTCTTTTGCGTAGCCGAGTCAATGTACTCGTGCTGCAAAATCCGTGACGCATACCCTTTCGCAATCGCCAGCGTCCTATCCGTGCTGAACGAATTGACCAACACGACCTCGTCCGCCCATGTCACGCTCTTCAAGCAATCCGTGATGACATCCTCGCTGTTGCCGCAGGGCACCAGAACCGAAAGCGCTCTCCGCATCAATCCGTCCTCCGGCCGGCCGCCACGGAGTCATACACATCCGCCACCTGATCCGCGAACCTCTCGAACTCGAAATTCGCTTCGACTCTCCGGCGCGCTTTCATTCCCATTTCCCGAAAAGCGGACCGGTTCTCGCTCGCGCTCTTAACCGCATCAAAGCAGGCATCCGCGTTCCCTGGTGGGAACAGTACGCCACATCCGTCCGAACCGACAACCTCGCTCGCACCCCCATGATCCGCCACCACAACCGGCTTCCCGCAAGCCATTGCTTCTGCGACCGCCAAGCCAAACGGCTCCGGATCAAGCGACGGGTGCACAAGGAGGTCAAGGCTCCTCATCGCTCCCGGCATGTCCTTCAGCCAGCCCGCGAAAACAACCCTATCCCCCAAACCCAACTGCTTCACAAGGCCCCGCAGCTTGTCGCCGTACCCCGCCAGGCCAAAACCATCCTCGCCGATGAGCACGAACCGCACAGGCAGGTTTTCCTTTTCGGCTCTGCTTGCCACGCCGAGTAACAGCTCCTGCCCCTTCCACGGCGTCAACCGCCCCACCTGCCCAACAACCATCTCGCCATTTCCACCTGACCAGCCGTCCCGAAACGGCCTCTCGCCCTTGGGCGTAAACTCTTGGGTATCAATTCCGTTGTATATCACCCGAATCTTGTCTTGCACCCCTGCCCGCGAGAGCTGCCGGGCCACCGCCCCCGAGATGCAAATCACGCGCGTCGCCACTGCCTGTGCGGCGAGATTCAGGACCGGCAAAAAAAGACCGAACCCGGAACGGGGTGCAACAATGTCCTGCAAGTGCCAGACGCACGGAACGCGTGCCAATTTCGCCGCCAGTCCTCCGCTCAGATGACTCAGCATCGAATTCGTATGCACGACCGCGACCCGCTCCCTCTTCAAGACACGCGCAATCGCAAACGTCTGCACGAGGACCACGGCCACATCATAGACGATTGCCAAGGGGTCCGGCACCACACGGCGACCCCAGTACCGGCTCGTGCTCTTCAACCGCGGCGACGCATACCTCCGCCACTCGATTCCATGGCCCGCGAGCTCCCTGGTCAGCGTTCCCTCTGCTGGAACAAGAACCACAGCCTCCCAGCCCCTTGCTTTGAGTGCCGGCGCCAGGCGCAGCAGGTTCATCTCTGCCCCGCCGATCCCCGAGCCGGACTCAAGAACCGCTAGCCGCTTCATTTGGTTGAGACCCACCGAGCAGCGCCACCCCGGCAAGCAGCATCCCCGTTATCCACCAGATTTGGCCCGCAATGTCTGGCCGCCAAAAAACGTGGTCGGTGGTCGCTTCGACGAGCAACGCGACCACGCCCGCGATCAGCCCAGCCAAAGGCCCCGCCAAGCGATGGGAAGATAAAATTCGGATCTGCCTTACGGCAAATCGAATTACCCGTACCCATATCCAGAGAAACGCGACGAGGCCCACAAGCCCGACCTGAACGAGCAAGTTCACATAGTCATCATGCAGCTGCAAAACACCGTCTGCGCTCTGCAACCGGCCCAACCCGTCCAAATAAAAGCTCGCCCCCCATCCCGCCCCGAACAGGGGATACCGCCGAAAAGCCTCCCAGCCCGTCGCCAAATAATCGAGGCGGGCTGCATCTTCGTTCGCGTTGGGAAGTCGAGACTGCAAATAGGGCCACTGCCAATAAAGCAGACCGCCTACTACCACCAGCGCGCCGACCCAGACCGGCCAACTGGGGCGTCGCAGAACCAGAAAAACTGCCAGCCCTGCTAGGAACCCCATCCACGCGCCCCTCGATCCCGAAAGGGCCATCGCAAAGACCAAGATCGGAGCCACGAGCCCCGGAATCTGGTTCCACCCCCGCGGCTTGCCTGACAGTAGACCCAAAGCCACCAGGGCCATCGAGGACAAGTAAAAACCGAACTGGTTGATTATGCCGAAACTGCCCCCGGCCCGGTCCGCGTACGAATAGCCGCCATCAGAGAGCTCCACAGCCGAGCCTCTCTGGACCCAGCTCAGGATCGCTGTGAGCCCCACGATGCAAGCGGCGATGAGGCCGACGGCGAGCACGAATCTCCAACGCCGTTCATTCGTGACCGAGGCGGCAATCAAATAAGCCAGGCAGGGATACAGAAAATACGCCTTCAGCTGCCATAGGACGTTGATCGGTGTGACGTCCCGCACGTAGGCCATCAGCAAGGCGGGCAGCGTCAAGGCTGCGAACATGAGCCAGGGACGGTCGAGAATCAAGGAGGGCCATGTCGGTGGCTTCGACACGATTACTCCCCGCGCGACGAGTAAGAATGTCGCGGTCAGCACAAGCATCTCGAGCGCGCTGGTCCGTATGTCCCCGACATCCAATTGCATTCCGGTCTTGGAAATGAGTGCTGTCGCGACGACGACAACCATCGCAAAACCCGCGTCCGCCCGGCTGACTACAAGCGCAAACGTGACCAGAACTGGCGCCAGCAGCAGAACGAACACTGGACTCTTGGAACCCAGCAGCGGCAGTCCCCGCGCGAACGCAATTGGCATCAGCCCGCCGATCGCCGCCGCCATCAAGCCGACCACCCCGACGGTCGCGATGACATTCCATTGAAACGAGACCCACCCTCTAGCTGCCCGCATCGTCAGGCCCCGACCTCGGCGTTATCTCCTGTCATCGCAGGTGCGCCGCCCTCTCGCGCATCATCCCGCCTCGCCAGGCCACCTGCTGTGCCACGAGCACGGGGTAGGCGAGCAGCCCGTCCCCCATCCCGCCCATTCGCCTGGCATACTGGAAAGGCTCATAAAAGACAGCCGCCGCAAAATTCAGCGCCTTGGCCAGGTCAAACGCCCGTCGGACGCGATGCGGGTACACGCAGTACATATCCCCCCACTTGCGCCGGACGAGATAATACGCGCGCCCGTACATATAGTGCTGGTTCAAAAACCCGCTCAGCGTCGCCCGGTGATGATGTACCACTTTGATCGAGGGGTCGTAAAGGATCTTGTATCCCAGCTCCTTGACACGCCAGTTATAGTCCACGTCCTCGCCGCGAAAGAGGGTCTCATCCTGCAACCCAACCCTGTCCACAACCTCCCGTTTGTAAGATATATTAACGCCAGGCAGCGTCCGGACATAGCAGGGCTCGGCCCACGACGGAAATGTTGTTAGGTCAGCTATCTTGCTGACGAGCGACGTCCTATCCGCGGCCAGCACCCTGCCGCCCACGGCTCCAGCCTCTGGGTGCTCCTGATGGGCACGCTTCATCCTGGTGACCCAATCGGGCAAGACCTCCGCATCGTCATCCGTCATCGCCACGATGTCTCCGGCGCAATGGGACAAGCCAACGTTGCGGCTGGCAGCTAGATTCTTATTTTGGGTCTTGACGAGTCTCACCTCTAGCCGCGGATTGCCCCCATACCCACACATCACCTCGTCGGCGCGTTCATCCCCACCATTGACAACGACCACCTGATCGGGCTTGTCCTCCGTACGCTCGATCAATGCATAAAGACAGTGTGCTAAGAATTCCGGACGGTTATAGGTGCAGACGAGAACTGACAGAGCGGCCACGGTATAGACCTAAGCTACACTTGACCAGGAGAATCGGCGGCAAGCTCTTGAAATCTAGCGAAAATGAAGAATAAGACCAGCAAGAAGAACTGGCAATAGTAATAATTCCAAATCACCGGGTTCAACAAGAGAAAAACGAGATAAACCAATGCGAAACGACGAATGACCACCGACGCTGATCGGGTTCTTCCGAAGTAAGAAAACGCATAGAGTGAACCCATTAAAACAACTTGAATGGGTTGCAAAGTATACTCGACATCAGCCAGAAAAAACGGCGGCGCAACCGAAATGGCATTTGCTTGCGCACGATCAGCAGCCCACCGATCCAAGGGAAAACGTTGATTAAATATGAACGTCCAATCCACAAACGCTCTGGCATCCCAAAACACAAATGGCAAAACGAATAGCCCACCAAGAAGCAGAGTCAAAAGGAACCATCGAATTCCCCCCGTGAACCTCGCCCGAAACTCGATCCAAGCCAACGGTATCAAAATCAGCGAGGTTTGACGGGCCGCTACAGACAAGCCTAAACCCAACGCAGAACACGCACTCGACGCCGACAACAGACCCACCGCAAAAATCCCGACATATATCCAGTCCGGCAGCACCTGATCTTCCACGGCCTCATGAATCACGCCAGGGTTACACAACAAAACGAGACAACCGGCTATTGCTAGAAGATACAAGTCCCGCGACTGGGCTTTTAGGTGACGGTGCGTCGTGACAAACAACCCCCCTCCCAACAATAACAAGAGCGCAATGTTCAGAACCCGAGGATCAAGCCGAAGCATTTCAACGACGGCGTACGGCAGCCAAAGAGCCGGAAAGTAATTCAACCCAGCCGCTGTATACGGGTTCTTCCCAAGGAACAAAGCCTGATTCGCCGCTTGCACCCAATGCAACATCGCAGGGACACTTGAATATGGAATTGCATAAAGGTCGGAAACCGCAATCCAACCCACCAGGCTCAAAACTAGAACTCCCGCCAACAGGTCCTTCTCAGTCCACCAACAAACGCACGCTAGTCCCGCAACTACTAATCCAATAGAGAAATTTAACGGGTCGGCAAACAGCGGAGCGCTCGTACCTAAACGATACTCCACGAGATAGATTATCAGTACACCGACCAAGATACCGAATGATAAATATGGAGGCCGTTTCCATCGCTTCAGGTATCGGCCGTCAGTCAAGTACAAAGTCAACATTGCGAGGATTACGAATACACCTGTCCCAACTAAAGCCGGCGTATCCGGCATGATTCGTCGTCCCATTGCCAGCCAGAAGCCGTTGAAAGTCCATGTTAAAGTCAAAGCGAAAAACGATCCAATCAAAATCAACGCATAAAGCGAATTTGCTCGTTTGATCACGTCTCAACCCCACACGCCCCTGCTAGCCCACCCACCCTGACGACACGTCGATCCAATCACCCTCCCCGTACCATCTGCCAGCAAAGCCCGTGCAAGTTTTCGCCGATTCGGTCCCAGGAGTACCTCTCTGTGACCACGCGCCGCCCCCCTTCCCCAAGCTCGCACCGTAGCGCGCCATCGCTTGCTAACTGCAAGATAGAATCCGCAATTCCACCGGGCTCACTGATGTCAACGATCCGTCCGCAGCGAGGGCCTACAGCCTCGCCGAACCCACCGGTGTTCGAAACCACCACCGGCAACTCCGAGGCCATTGCCTCCAGGCAGGCGATCGACCCCGCCTCCGAATCCGGCAGCATCACAAAGATATCCGCGGCATTGTAGTAAGACGGCAGGTCCGTCGTTGTGCCCGCGAAGATCACGGACTGGCTGATCCCCAGCTCCTCCGCTCGTCCTTGCAGCCGCCCTCGCTCAGCCCCTTCCCCAAGCACGAGGTAACGCACAGTTGGACACCGCGCCCGCACAATGGGCAGAGCTTCGATCACGCGCCACGCCCCCTTTCGGCGTTCCAGCGCCGCAACATTCAACAGCACGATGTCGCCCTCTCCGAAACCCAGCCGCCGCCGGGTCGCAGCCCGCCTTTCCGGATCCGGTCTGAATCGGCTCGCGTCCGTCCCGCTTGGCAGCAACTGAACCGGCCGTTGAAAAAACACTTCTCCGTTCCGAGCCGTGTACTCGGCATCCGCCAGGATGCAGGCAGCCTCCTTTTCCCAACCCCAACGCTTATACGATTGGTACCGGTGAGGCGCGGATTCGTAAGGGAACGTAAGATAAAGGAAAAGGCGTGGGCGGGTGAATGCAGATGCCAGCCGCAGAGCCTCACCTTCGCCAAAATCGGCGAAGAATGCGATGACAATATCGTACCGCTCGCTTACGAGGTCCGCCACGTAGAAAGGAACGATCGTCGCGAATTCATAGTAGCGAAATGTCGGAAATGCCCTGACCCGCACCCGCGGCGCCGGCAAAACCAGCGGTTCTAGAGTCTGACGTGCGGTAATGATGGTCACGTCGTTTCCCCGCTTCGCCAGCTCGTTCGCGAGGCTCACAACCAGAGTCTCAACCCCCCTCCGCATCCGCAAGGTCCAAAAGTGCAGGATTCCCACCTTCATAGCCAATCCCCAGCCGCCATGCCTGCCCAACCGACGCCATGCACGCGCCGACCCGGCTCTCTTAACCAACACCTGCGGATTTTTCGGACCACGCCACCTCTTGAAAAAGCCTCACCAATCGAGGCTTGAAAGCCGGTATCCTTCCTGATATCCAATACTCCGGCACCTGGACCTTTTCCGCTCCGAACGTCTCCTTAAAGCGCTCAAGGCTTGCGATCCTGCCGCTGGGAAGAAAATCGAATCTGCCCAGTCCCGAGGCGCAGGCATCTTCAATCGCGGTCGAGAACAAGAGGTTGTTGGGGCACAGCGCCCAGTATCTCTCATCCGACGCGGCATACACCGCGTAGGCGGTATCCCGTCCGTCGTCGGTGACCACCACGCCCCCGATATCTTGGTTGCCCTTACGCGCCAGCCACAGGTCCGCCGACTCCCCCGCGTCAATCAAAAGCCTCTCAAAGAACCCCTTCGTTTCGCTTGCGTAGCCTAGTCGCTCCGATGACATCAGATACAGTTTGTAGAACGAGTCCACCGCCACCGCAGAGTTGTCTTTTCGAATGCATACGCCCGATCTCATCGCCTTCCGGATTCTGTTCCGCTGTCCCTGGCTAAACCCCTGCTTCCACACCCGGCCAAACCCCCCCGCGAGATCCAGGACATGCGTCGAGAAAGAGTTGCTCTGGTACCTCTCCCATCCCGCGATTCCACCCTTGGGCGAGGCCGACACGATAAGTGTATGAAGCAGCCACATCTGGCCCACCCTGTCCGCGATCCTTCCTGCCACGTCCGGGACCACCGTCCGATCCGCCAGCAGCCCGCCATAGTGATAGGGGAACATGCTCTTCATCCCGACAAGGACCCCGCGTATCCTGCGCGTAACGAAACAGGGCAGTACCACCTCGACCTCGGGAAAGGTAAAGACCAGGACCCTGGGAGATGCTTTCCACCCAGCGGCAACCGCTCGTCCCCAGCCAGGGCTGAGGAAGAAATGTCGCTCTAGCGCTGAATCGTAGGCTCGTTCCCACTCTCTCCACCCGCCGATCACAAGCCTCGGAAGCTCCCCGTTGTCTATACGACCCCCTCATCACCATGCACGTGCGATCCTCTGAGCAGGCGGGCTGGCACACCGCCAACCAAGCTGTTCGCAGCCACGTCTTTCGTGACGACCGCTCCGGCGGCCACGATCGCATTCTCGGATATGTGCAACCCTGGCAGAATAATCGCGCCCGCGCCGACATAAGCCCTGGCGCCAATGGTAACAGGCGCGAACTTGAGCGCATATAGCCCAGCCGCAGCGCTCTGACCGCCTTCGAAATGCGTTATCACCGTCACGCGCATCGCGAGCGTTGAGCCCTCTTCCAGCGTGACAGGTTGAGACAGGTCGAAGAAGCAATCTTTCCCAACATAGCAGCCAGGGCCCACGCGCAGATTCCGATAGTCAGGCCGCGCGTTGTGGATCAACAGGTGCGTCTCGACGAATGCGGTGGGACTGAGCGAGGCCCCCATCGCCTCCAGGATCCACCGCGTGTACCGGCCGTCGGCATGAGCCAGCATCACGTTGACCTTGTCGATATCCTGCCCGTGTCGCACGAGAGGCAGATAGACTCCAAACACAAACCACTTTCGCAAGATTCCATGTAGACTGGCGGCCCATTGAAGCGGCGCCCAGACATTACTGCTCACATCCAAAAGTCAACCCTCGTAGACTGCGACATAGCCGCTTGCCATTTGCTCAATTGAGAATCGGGCCGCGATCGCAGCGTTCCGTTGGCCGAAACCCGGCCGATTTTGCAGCGTGGCAAGAGCATCTTTGATCGCACGCGCCATGCCTTTCGGGTCATCCGGCTCCACGACGAATGCGTCCGCGCCCTCCAGCACCTCAGGCAAGCCGCCGACCCGCGTGGCAATTACAGGCTTGCCCGCCGCCATCGCCTCCAATGCGACCAAACCGAACGCCTCCTCGCGCGATGGAACGACCACGACGCTACACGACGCCAGCGCCTTCCAAACTTCATCCCAACATCCCGGACCCAAAAAGTGAATCGACCCATCCAGGTTTAGCTCACGGCAAAGTGACTCGAGTGCCCCCCTCTCTGGCCCATCGCCGACCAGCGTCAAACTCAACTGCGGGTCCATTCTGCGGCACTCTGCCATAGCACGGAGTAATACGTCAAAGCCCTTCTTCGGTACCATTCGACCCACAGCCAGGACACCGTCGCCCCGCATCAGCACACGAGGAGAGTCTGGGAGATCCATCCCGTTGTAGATGACGTGTGCCTTGGACGCTATTCGCGGCTCAAGAGCCACAACTCGATCCAACAGATACTGCGAGCAGGCAGTCACCACATCTGCTTGTCTCAGCGCCGCCCTCGCGATCCACCGCTCAAACCACGTCCGTCGGGAATACCCCTCCACATCATCCCCGTGCAGAGAGACAACGAAGCGAAATCGCAGCACCTTGTTGATGATCAGCAGAAATGGCGTTGGGGCCCCGACAAAGTGCAGATTAACTACGTCTGGTTTATGCCGAGCGATATACCAAGCGGCCCAGACCAGAGTCTGCGGGAAGCAAAAGAGCCCCGCGATAAACAGATCAACGCGACCCCTCTCCAGATACCACAAACGCGGAAGAAGAAAGGGCAGTCGCCTGACACGCACACCTTCGATCTGCTCTTCGGCCGGCAGTGTACGCGGGTAACGCTGCGTCACAACCGCGACATCACAGCCTCTCTGTACCAATGCTGTCGCCAGACGCGACGTCACATTTTGCAGCCCGCCAAGATTCGGCAGGTAGCTAGAGACAACCAGAAGAACCCGGCGCTTGCGGGCCGCGCCGAAAGTCCGAGATGGCCCGCTCGTAGACGCGCAGCGTCCTCTTCGCGATTTCAATCGGATCAAACTCCCGTGCAGCTTTTTCGGAGCCTGCTTTCCCCATTCGCCGTCGAAGGTCGGCATCGCGTGCGAGCCGAACAACCGCTTCAGCCAGCCCCTCAGCATCTCCGGGGTTGACCAAGATGCCGCTCACGCCGTCACCGACCGTCTCCGGAACCCCGCCGATTCTCGAAGCCACTACTGGCTTGCCCGCCGCCATCGCCTGAGCGCAGGTATAGGAAAAACTCTCATAAACGAGAGAAGGAACCACGCAAATGTCCGCGCGACGGTACCAACTAATCAAGGCCGATTGCTCGACCCCGCCCAGGAATTGGACGCGGGAGCTCACTGGCTCTCCGTCCGCCGAATCCGCCAGTCCATCCCGGGGCGAGGAGCCCCGCGCGCGCGCGCGGTCTGCACCAATGAACACAAAACGAGTCCGCGGGGCCCCCTGAAGGATGATCGGTATCGCCTTGACCAGGACCATCACCCCCTTAGCTCTTTCGAACCTTCCCACGTGAAGAACGGTCACAGATCCATCGTCTGATGGATTAGGCCCGCCATCAACCGCTGCGCCGCCCGAGCGCTCGCAAAATCCATCCGTCGCAAGCGGGTTCGGAATTACGGCAATGTCTCCTGCCGGCACATGGCATTCCCGAGAGATCAGGCATGCCATGTCTCTCGACGGCGCTGTCAGGGCGTCCGCATGCCCAATGAGGCTTCTCTCACAACGCTCGATGATTGACGTGTCGTACGGCATCTCAGGTTGCTCATAATATCTGGACAGCATGAAAGTCGGGGTATGGCAGCGCACGACAAACGGCGTTTGCGGCGCGCGGGCGTAGAAAAAGCCCTCCGCATTCACCTCGGCAAACTCGACGATGTCGACCGGGCACTCCTGGTGCAACCGACGAATGGCTTGGTTCACGCGCCAGCTGTACGCCAACTGCTGGGCAGGACGAACATACCGTCCCAACATAGGCAATCGCCTCAACCGATACGCGTCACCAACAAGCAATCGCCGAACCCGCGCACCGTCCTCGCACCGCTCGGCAGGAACATCCCGCGAAAAGCGCGCCGCAATGACGGTCACCTGATGCCCAAGCTCCGCGTACGCGTGTGCGATTGTGGAATTGTAAACAGAGACACCGCCCCAGCCGCTCTCCGGGGGAAACCAGCGACTCACAAGTGCGATGTGCATCTCCCTACCTCTTAACAAAGACCTGAAAACCATTTTCCGTTAACAACAACCGATAGCTCTCGACCTCCTCCAGCACGTTGAACAGTCGCCGATAGTTCGCGCTTCCTTTCTCAACCCCAGCCACCGCCTCAGTCACAACCACGTACCTACAACCGAGCACCTTCTCGTCCGGGTCAATCCCAAGCGTGTAGAGCTGGTAACGCCGGGCAAACAGTTGAGCGATATCGTAGGTCGTCGCCACACAGGCATCCGGCGGGATTAACGCCTGAATCCGTCTCACCGTGCTGATGCGCTGTCCCGCATCCGTGGCGAACATCGCCGGCGACAGGACCAACGGCCACAACACCAGGTTTGAGCAGAGAACGGTGACACCGACAATTCTGGAGATCCGAACCCCAAAACGCCGGACCGACAGCGCCCCTGCCAGCTTTCTTAGAGAAACAACCAGAGCCATAAAGAGCACCGTGGTGATGAGAAGGCTGTAGTACCAAGATACAGAGTACTGCGAAGAGTCAAGAGGAATAAATCCAAAGACCAGGCCATCAGGCAAAGCGCCCAGGGCGACAGGGCTTGCCAGTGGCAGAAGGAATAGCAAGGGCCCGAGCAGCTCGTACGCCCATAGCGCTTTGCTCGGCGCGTTATCAAGGATTTTCGCCAGTACGACATTCGGGTTCAACGCTAGGCTCCTAGCAATCTCCCAAGGGGTCTGCCCCAAATCCGTGAAGTGTCCCCCAAACACTTGGCCGATCTGGCCCGGGCTAAGTTGGATGACAAGCATCCCCACCATGAACCACGCCGCCGGGAACAAGACTGTGACAAGTTTCCACCTCGCCGGTCGCCGCTCCAACCACGCAAGCACCGCGAACACAAGCAGAGAGAACGCAATATCCTCCTGGACTGAAGCCGCCAGAACGCTAAACACCAAGAAGAGCCACATCCTCTTACGGAAAAAAAACAATCCCGCACACATCCAGAAGAAAGGCGCAAAATCATTCATATAGAGTTGGAAGTGTTGGCTCACAACGGCGGGGCTAAGGAGGAACGCGAAGCTGATAAACAAGGCGGACAACCTGTCTGACGAATCGCAGGCTAATCCGTAAAGCGGGACAGCCGTTAGCGCCAACAGGGATATCTTCAGAAGGAAGACGACGCCGATATTCTGAAATGGCGCATACAGATACGTAAGGGGGACCAGCATAGGCGCAAAATGCGAGCTAAGCGACACCCCGTTGTAGTACGAGGAGTAGAACAGGTGACCCTGGCTACCAGCCCAAAGGATCTGCTCAATCAGTGCTGTATCGGTTACCGAATCCAAGCCATTGCTCAGCCGCACTCCATAGGCGAGATAGAAGAATACGAGCACGTACCCAACAACCGCTAGAGATATGATCACGCTCCCCCGCGCCGCCAGGCGCTCCCTAAGCCTCTCCATTCGGCCAGATAGAACTACAAAAGACAAAACCAAACACAGGGCGGAGCACGCAAGGACGAACCCAGCTCTCGTGATCCCGCTATAGCGATCGGTCAGGACAAAATAAGGGAGCGCTATGAGAGCAGGATAGACAGAGCCACCGTAGATCCACCGGGAGTACCGTCTCGGACTCTTCACCCTTCCGTTCTCGGTTACCGCCTTCCTCCCAGACGTGAATCTCAGGATCGGCGTAAGCATTTCGATCTCCCAGGACGGGCTTGGCACGCATCGCGGCGCAGTCCCACCTCACCACACCACCCGCCAGGTCGCGCAGAACACAATTGATGCGTAAGCGCCCCCGGCTTGGCGCTTTTCCAGGAAGCAAACGACAGTCCATGCTTCCAGCCCAGGGTCGCCACCCACCGGATCAAAGCGGTCCGGTGCGAACGCGCCGGCAGATAGGCGGCAGGGGCGCACCCCCGCCGTCCTCCCGTCCCGCAAACCGCCACGCTATCTCCCCTTCCCACGATCCAGCGATTGCGCGTAGAACCGAAGGCCCCACTCCAAGACGAGCTCCACACGGTACTCCCCCTCCGCCTTCTCCCGCCCGCACCGTACCATAGTCTTCCCCCGCCCCCTATCACCCAGCAGCGCGATCATTGCGCCTGCGCGGCTGGACTGCCCGGCGGTGCGGAAAGACTTGGCGTGCTCGGCTTGGCTCCAGCTTTCTTGCCACCCATGCGACATTTCCCGGCCTTGGCACATAATTCACCTCGGCAAACTCGACGATGTCGACCGGGCACTCCTGGTGCAACCGACCAATGGCTTGGTTCACGCGCCAGCTGTACGCCAACTGCTGGGCAGGGCGAACATAGCGTCCCAATATAGGCAATCGCCTCAACCGATACGCGTCACCAACAAGCAATCGCCGAACCCGCAGACCGTCCTCGCACCGCTCGGCAGGAACATCCTGCGAAAAGCGCGCCGCAATCACGGTCACACGATGCCCAAGTCCCGCGTACGCGTGTGCGATTGTGGAATTGTAAACAGAGACACCGCCCCAACCGCTCTCCGGAGGAAACCACTGGTTAGCCAATACAATGTGCATTAGAAACTTGGCTCCCTCCTCCCCCTGAGGCCCACCTTGCCTTCGACCACGCGTCCCCGCACCTACCCCCCCGACGCTCTCTCGTACAAATCAACCATTCTGCCTGCGATCTCCCCCACCGAGTAATCTGCGAGAGCCACGCGGCGTGCGCGTTGGCCCATGCAGTTTCGCCGCCCACCATCCTCAAGTAGCGACAGCACAGCCCTCGACAGCGACCCTGGATCACCGGGCGGGACCAAGAGACCAGTCATCCCGTCGTCCACAAGCTCAGGAATCGCACCGGTTCGCGTCGCCACCACGGCTAGGCCGGACGCCATCGCCTCCAACACGGTATAGGCGAAGGTCTCGTACTGCGTGGCCGCGATGTAGGCAGTCACCCTCCTGTAATAGTCGGGGAGACGATCATGGTCAACAAAGCCGGGGAAGACAACCTGGCGGCGTCTGTCGTCCGGGACCAATTCCAAGAGCTGTCCTTTTGTGAATCCCGATTCGGCGCCAATGAGATATACTTTCGTTTCTGGAAACTCCTGCCAAACACGATTCATGGCTCTCAGCAAGAGATCCGTGCCCTTTCTGCGCTCCAAACGGCCGACCGCCATGACTGCGATCTCCGAGTGGTCTTCCCTGTCGGCCGGCCTGAATTGCCCTGTCTCTATGGGATACGGAATCACCTCGATCCGGTTGAGCGGGAACTGGCAATACGCACTCAGGTGATCCGCCAAATGACGGCTGATGGCGCTTACGGCACTCGCCGAGCGCAGCTGATCGGCCTCCATTTCTACAAGCCGGTGGTCTCCGCCTTGGTCCCCATCCTGACAGAACAGACGAAACGTCCAATCAGATCCATGCGCGCGCACAATCACTGGCCAATGTTTGCGGAAAAGGTTAACCGGCAATCCCTCGACGACCTCGACGAGATCGATTTTCTCCTCCCTCTCAACCTCCCGGAGCCTCAGGTACACCGCACAAGCGTGCTCCCAGGCCCTCAAGGGTCTTAACCATGCTCTAGATCCGCCTGCAACCCTTGAAAGATAGTAATGCATGGAACTGGGAGGCGCGAACAGAACCCGCACATCAGGTTGAAAACTGGGACTGACATGCCCTGCGCGAGCACTATAGATCACCGTAACTCTGTGGCCGATCTTCAAGAGCCTAGGCGCCAGGGTTCTGACACACGCCTCCGGTCCACCGCCCGGAGCAACCACATAAACTATGTGCATGCCAGACTCGCCCCCTCCCACGTCGATCCTCCAGAGGCCGATTCCAGCCTCTCCCAAACCGATGGCCTAGCCACTCGACACATTTTCCGTCACAGGTTCAAGCACCAGATCGGACTTCACGTTTACTATTCCAGCCCAACTATCATCCAATTCAGAGTGGTACGGCGTCGCAACGGCGAACTCCGGCCTGAGGTGCGTCACATCCACTCTCTCACTCCCATCCCACAGCGAAGCGTACCAGTAGTAAATCCCTGGCCGCACGGGCAGACCCCGGATATGCCAGAGCAGCCTATACGTCCCCTCCCTCAGCGACAGACCATTCACCCCCCACCCCACGACATTCTGCCCGCTGGCAGTCTGCAGGACGAGTCCGTGATGCCCATTGTGCACAGCCTTACCCACCCGAAGCACAATCTCCAGCGTCAGAGGATCCTCCGCCACCAGCCTATGACCATCCTCCGCAGGCGCATCAACAATTCTCCACGAGATGAAACCGCGATCACGACTTCTGCCGCCATCCCCATCCAGCAAGTCCGCACCGTCCAAGCTTTGCTGATAAGAAGCAATCGCATCCCCCATCGGGCCGTACCGCACGGCTCGACCTTCTGCCAGCCAGAGCCCCGTCTCGCAAAGACGACCCATGTGCCCCAGGTTGTGGCTGACGAACAGCACCGTCCGTCCCTCCTTCGCGACATCGCCCATCTTGCCCAGGCATTTCTTTTGAAAATCCGCATCGCCAACTGCCAGCACCTCATCCACCAGCAAAATCTCTGGTTCCAGATGCGCTGCCACGGCAAAGGCCAGTCGCATGTACATTCCACTCGAATACTTTTTCACTGGCGTGTCGATGAACTTGTCAATTTCGGCAAACGCGACGATCTCCTCAAACTTGCTATCGATTTCTGCTCGCCTCATGCCAAGGATAGCGCCGTTCAGATAAATGTTCTCCCGTCCCGTCAATTCCGGGTGGAAGCCGGTCCCGACCTCGAGGAGCGATCCGACACGCCCCGCAATCTCTGCACAGCCCCTCGTCGGTTCCGTGATACGCGACAGAATCTTTAGCAGCGTGCTCTTCCCCGCACCGTTCCGCCCAATGATACCAACAACCTCGCCCCGCGGCACTTCAAAAGACACATCTTTGAGCGCCCAGATGGTGTCGGCTGATCCGCCCGAATGATTCCGCCGAAACGGAGCGGCAAGCACCTCCGAGATCTGATCGCGCAGCGTCGCGTGACGATCCACGCGCGCGCCGATGCGATATAGCTTGGAGATATTGTCAACACGGATAGCCCAGTTGCCCATCGTCATATCACATCCGCAAAGGTCTTTTCGGTGCGCCGAAAATACAGCGCCCCCGAAAGCACGAGGAGCACAACGATCGCCGACGACGCCGCGACTAGCCCCCCATCCAACACGCCGGTCCCAAGGAGCGCCGCTCGAAACCCCTCGATAACGCCCGCCATCGGGTTCAGCCCGTAGAACAAGCGCAGCCGCTCAGGCACAATACTGGACGGATACGCCACCGGCGAAGCATACATCCAGATCTGGACTAGAAACGGGATGAGATAACCGACATCCCGGTATCGCACGTTCAGCGCCGCTAGCCACAGCCCGACGCCCAGCGCCGACGCAAATGCCAGCAGCAGAAACAGTGGCAGCGTCCAGACCATCAGCGTCGGCCGAATACCATAATAGACCATCATTCCCAGCAGAATCACAAACGCGATCGCAAAGTCCACCAGCCCGGCAAATGTCGCCGCTATAGGAATCACCAGTCGCGGAAAGTATACTTTGCTGATCAAATTCGAACTGCCCACCAAACTCGTTCCCACCCGGCTGAACGCGCCCGAAAAATAGTTCCAGGGTAAAAGTGCAACGTAGGCAAAGATCGGGTACGGCACACCGTCCGACGGAACCTTGGCAAAGCTTCCAAACACCGCGCTGAAAACGATCATCGTCAATAGCGGCTGCAAGATCGCCCACCCTGCACCGAGGACAGTTTGCTTGTACCGCACCTTCACGTCCCGCCAGACCAAGAAATACAGCAACTCGCGGTATTCCCACAGATCGCCCAGATTCACCGATACCCAGCCGTGCGAAGGACGTATCCGTATTACCCGCGACTCGCTTTCTGAGCCGGTCTCTTGCGAAACCGGGAGCTCACGCTTGTCGGATGCAACTGCAATTTGCCCCACAGTCCTACCCAAAGCCGCCCACCGCGTCTGTTAACCGCTGCATCAGTCTAGCTTCTCCAGCCACTCTTCCCTCCAAAAATAGTAACATGCCCGATCGCACGGTCCGTGCTTTTCGGTCCCCTCGCATATGACACCCTCCAGCAGTACCGTTCTCTCGAGCTTTTTCATCCGATAGTCACGCTCGTCGAGGAACTGATTCACGCGCTTGTAAACACGACGCCTGGTCCCGCAGTACTGCCACATTCCATCCATGAACGCATAGCCGCAAAGCTGCCCTGAGCCGTCCAGAGATGCCTGAATCTCTTCTCTCGACCTGACACGCACGACATCTCCTGGGCTCAGGTGAGCGATCGCGCGGTCGCTCTGTGGAGGACCGAGACTGCTTCGGGTCTGAACGTTACGCGGTGACCTCTCGGTGAAATAGCTGCGGGCCTTCCTCAGCCTTCGTTTAAGGCTGCGCTGAACGCGCCAGGCAAAATCGCCCAGTCCCGGTTTTGGGTTATATTGCAGCATGGTCAGTTCATGTCCCAACGTCAGCCGAACAGAAGACGATAGGTTCTCCGAGCAGGCGATTTGGCCACGGCTTGCATGACCAACAGCCGAACCAAGTCCGGGCCGGCAAGAAACCAGTTCGCAAAATTGGACAGGAACCTCGCACCGAGTTCCACCACTCTGCCATGAATCAGGTAAACGCCGCTAGTCCAGCCACCAACGCCCGAGCGCCCCGCTTCAACGCAGCGCCGACGCCGAGGTTTGCCCCCCTAACCCCCATTGGTCCCTCAATCTCCGCCAGCCGGTTCCTCTGTGCTCGCACAGAACCCGCCACACCGCAATATACCTCCTGCAAGGTCACATAGATCGAGGGTACGTGACGGACCTCCCTCGTCTGAAAGCCACTGGCTGCAGCCACGCGTCCGTAGCTTTCGGCTGAACGCATCTTGACGTGAGGCGCCGTCTGCACATCCCGCGGAGAGACCAGCTCACAAATCAGGAGCAAACCTCTCTCCCCCACAACCCTGCTCGCCTCCGAGAAAACGCTTCCGAGCGCATCCTCATCTACCACGTGCTGCAGAACGGTGTTAGTGGTAACCCGGTCGAACGCCCCAGACGCGAATGGCATGCGACAACCGTCCCACTGGACGAGCATCGGCTGCGCAATGCCGTGCGCAACCAGATTTGATCTTGCGACCTCCAACAGCGCACGGCTTATATCGCACCCAACTGCGAAAATCCCACATGGCACCAGCCGTCCCACCTGCAGGCCAGTCCCTGACCCGATATCCAGCACCCTTGAGCCAGCCTCAATGTACTCCCAGTACTGAGGCGCCGAACCCCACCCAGGCAGATGGTACAGAGTCCCCCCCCTCCCGTCATTTCCAAACTTGCCGGGGTCGTCGCCGGTGCCCGGAGAGGACGCTCGGCCAATCGCATCCCAATACTCCATTGGGCTGTACCCAACTTGCCTTGGCGGAACAGTCTCATGGGCGGTCAACGGCACGCTCCCCATAGCACATTCCCGGACAAACCCCGGACGTTCCGCACCTCTAGCACGAGAGAGACCTTTCGTATCCCGCCAAGACCTTATCAACTCCCCGCACCACATCCTCCGCGTCGCGGTCCGTCATTTGCGGAACCAGCGGAAGTGACAGCACGGACTCGCCCACCCGCCGCGAGACCGCCAAGTCATCGGGTTGGTACCCATACTTTTGCCGGTAGAACGGATGCATGTGCAGCGGCCAAAAGTGCATCGACGCGCCAATGTTCTCCGCCAGCAGCGCGCTGATCACCTGGTTTCGATCCACCTTCAGCCGCTCCAGGTTTAGCAGCAAGACATACAGGTGCAATACGTGCCGCCCTTGCCCGTTACGCGGGCGGCGCACCGTCCGCACCATCCCGTCCAGTTCGCTAAAGGCTTCGTCATAATACGCGGCGATCTCTTCCCGCCGCGCGATGAATTGCTCCTGCTTGCGCAGTTGGTGCAGCCCGAGCGACGCCTGCAGGTCCGTCATATTGTACTTGTACCCCGGCACCACCACCTCACTCATGGAAAAGCTCTTCGTGTGATACCGCTTCCACGCATCCCGGGATAGTCCGTGCAGGTGATATACCCGCAGCTTCTCCTCCAGCGCCGCGTCGTCCGTCGTCACCATCCCCCCCTCCGCCGTCGAGAGGTTCTTGTTCGCATAAAAACTAAAATTCGTCAGCGGCGACAATGTCCCGACCATTCGCCCCTTGTATTTCGCCCCGATCGCGTGCGCCGCGTCTTCGACCACCGCAATATGGTGAGCGTCGGCGATCGCGTGGATTTCGTCCATCGCGCACGGCATCCCGCCATAATGCACGGGGATGACCGCCCGCGTCCGCGGCGTGATTCTCCTTTCTATCTCCTCCGGGTCGATGCACAGCGTCTCCGGATCGATATCCGCGAACACCGGCCGCGCCCCCACGTGCTCTACGACGTTCGCCGTCGCCCCGAACGTGAGCGATGGGACGATCACCTCATCCCCCGGTCCGATCCCCAGGACGACGAGCGAAAGGTGCAGGCCCGCCGTGCACGAATTCAGCGCCACGGCATACTTCGCGCCCACATACGCCGCAAATTCATCTTCAAACCGTTTCGCCTTCGGACCGGTGCTGATCCACCCGCTCCTCAGCGTATCCACCACCTCGGCAATCTCCTCCTCCCCGAAGCAAGGAGCGCCGAACAGCAGCATCTTCTCCCGCACCGGCTTCCCGCCCTCAATCGCTAGCTTCGTCGACATAACCTCTTCTCCCCCTCCCCCCCCGCCTCCCGCCTTCCGCTTGCCGCCTGCTGCCTTCCGCCTACTGCCTTCCGCCTTCCTCCTTCCGCTTTCCGCCTTCATCCTTCATCCCTCATCCTTCATCCTTCCGCCCTCATCCCTCATCCTTCATCCTTTCCCCTAGTACCATTTTCCACTTGAACCCGACTAGCGCTTTTGCTATAATCGCTGTAAAATAGCCGTCCATCCGTCACTGCGAGAGTTCGACCATCTGTCATTGCGAGACTTCATACCGCCTGGGGTATGTTAGGCGTCAGAAACTGGCTTGCGAGATCGTGATATACTGTCGGGGCCCGGGTCAGACAGTCAAG
>JAMCQI010000075.1 GCA_023381515.1 Chloroflexota bacterium
GGGGTAAGCGACTGATTACGGAGCGGAAATTTATTTGGGGTGGTGGGGAACGCAAAAGGTTGCATCGGCTGTGCGGCGGGGCGCGCGGGGGCGGCGGGAGGAGCAGTTCTTGATGGGGGCGTAGCGCAGGATGATGGTGGACCTGCATTGGGCGCGGGGTTTTCGGATACCGTTTCGCGGCGCCATTTCCCTGAAGCGCGTTTTTCGTTACTTATCCGACCAGACGCCAGAACGGGATCGATTGAGAGCTCGTCGAAGTCGATCTTCCCAAGCTGGACGTCGCGGGTTCGAACCCCGTCTCCCGCTCCAACAAACCCCTTAGCATCTAACAGATACGCGGAAGCGCCAACGATCTCCGAAATCCTGAAGTTCCGAAAAGTTCCTTTCGCGCCGGACGCAGCCCAAAGCTAGGTCAGCACCGTGGGGCAACTCCCGGGAGTGCTATGGTTGGGAGGAGATGGTTCCTGACGAGAAAGGACGCGCCCTCGAAGGAGCGGTCCACGCGATCGAGCGCGTCATCCTGCAAACATCGCCAGCATTGCAGGAGAAACAGTTTCGGATTGATACCCGCAAGATCATCGACGTCGGTGGCGTCCACCACGAGATCGACATCTTCGTCACCGTCGAGATCGCGAATGGATACAACGCGACGTTCATCTTCGAATGCAAGAACTGGGCAACCCCTGTCGGCAAGAACGAGATCATCGTGTTCGCGGAAAAGATCAACGCAGCAGTCGCGCAACACGGGTACATCGTGGCACCATCCTTCACGAAAGACGCGGAGGCACAAGCAGCGAAAGACCCGAGAATCCACCTCCTAGTCTCGACGGAACACGACCCCGCGCTGGCCCGGGTGCCAGACGACTTTCACTACACCGCACCAGGGACCGTCAAACTCTGCATCACGTTCCTCCCACCCGGAGGCGCAAGAACAACGATGGCAACGGTCGACATCGACACAACCGTGATGCTATTCTCCGGCACAAGGATGCCCGTCAAGCTGTACTTGGCGTCATGGGCGGATGACCTGTACCCGCGGCGCTTGCTCACGTTCTGGACAGCGCACCTCCCAGCAGGGATCCACCCGATGCAAGCGTCTGAAGCACGATCCTTCAGTCCCGGACAATGCATGATCAACGACAAAGAAATAGGCACGGCAGAGCTCGAGGCCACGTGGGGCGTGCGAATCCTTCGTCCCCCCGTCTTTTCCGATTACGAAGTCGCTACCCGCGGACGCGTGGTACGACTCGCTCCCGCAGTCATACGCGACGACCTCACAATCACCACATCGTTCGTCACACTGCAAAAATGACAAGATCGCGCACGTACGGGTTCCGCTACAACCGACCCGCCGGTACACTCTGAAGTAGATGTCAACCGAACAGCCTTTGTCTTTCTGGTCGACCCAAACGACGAGGTACTTTCCCTCAGATTGCTCGTACAGTCTGAAACCAGCTTGGTGAAAGGTACCAATCGTGTTCTTGTTGTGTTCAAGCGAGAGGTACTTGAATTTGTCCGGCTCGTCTTGGTAAAAGAGCTTGCCGTCTCTCACGTGGAAGTTGGAGAGCAGACCTGATTCTCTGTTGCGAAAGAACGCGCCCTCTTCTTCAGAGATCGTGCGGATCAGCCGGTTGACAATTCTGCACCGGTCGCTCATCGTATGCCTTGCCATCGTCCATCACCTGCACGTTTCGCGGTCGTGGTCGGCCGCAACGTCGTTGTTTGGGGTCGGAGAAGGTGTTCTGGTATTTAATGATTACTATTCTGTGGAATAGTGCGCAGGGTTATGGGTAGAGGGTGTCGATCGTGAGCGAGAGGGTGCGGAACATGGCGTCGCGCACCTCGGTGAAGCGTTCCCACAGGGCTGGTGCAGCACCCGTTTGGTGGGCACCGCGATTCCTGATGCCATACGCGAGTGCCACATCGGCCTGCTGCCGATCGAGTCGCGTTCCATCCTGCAGGGTAAGGGTCCCGTCAAGTGCAGCGCGAATCGTCCGATCGGAAGTCAACATTGAACTGCTCATTGACTTCTCCGAGCTGATCGCCAGTGAGTGGATGCCCCATCGTGACGAGGAGGTATTCAGCGTGGCGCTTAAAGTGGCCACGTGGATTCGTTCGCTTGGCTTTTATTGCGGTCTCGATGACCGTGGCGATGTCGAAGAGCACGTTGAGTTCAACCTGGCCAGCAAACGCGTTCCTCGTCGCGTGCGGTGGCAGGATCGCGAGATTCCGCAGCCTCGCGGCAGTGTACGTGAGCAGGAATGGTGTCTCGTTCTCGGGGAACGCCAGGAGGAAGCGCTGCCGGACGTCGTCGAGCGTGAGCGTCGCCTGATACTTGGAGCGGTAGCTCTGGAGGAGATCGTTAAAAAACGTCGCCTGCTCCGTAACCCAGACACGGAACGCTTGTTGCTCCTGCCGTGCGTCGAGGCTCACGAGGTAGTAGCCCGGCCGATTGCGCGCCTCGTCCCGGCCGTTCGTCCGCACGTCTTCCTCCACGCCGTGGTGCATGAGCACGTACCCGTTATCGATATCGTCATGAATGAGACACGTCATCGCCCAGAAGTAGTACGGCGTCCCCTTGTGAATGAACAGCCCCGGGTGCGCGTCCTCCCAGGCCCAGGCCGGCGTCAGCACGTCTTTCCAGAATTCTTCCGCAGCGATGAAATTGTTCGTGCCGAGAAACCCCGCCGCGAGCGGGGATAAGGAACTGAAGTAGGCGTCGTGCGCATCAGGCCGCCCCACGGCAGCGTCGAAGAACGCGGTGCTCGCGGCACCAAAAGCCGGCCAGTCCGGAGCGCCATTGGTGAACTGCGCGTAGAGGAGATCGAAGGCTGCGTCCATTGCAGCACCCAAGACTGGGAAAGCAAACCCGCGGCCATTAATGACCGTCTGGCGCGAGGGCAACGGCGGAGGAGGGATTGTAGTCGCCATCCCTCCATGATAGGCAAGGGCAATCCGCCGCGATCTTTAGAACCAGCTTGCGAACTTGGGTTGGTCGCCGGTCTTGTTGGCTTGCCGGACGATCCCCAGCACGGTTCGGTAGTCCCCCATGTAGCCCTTCAAGCGGTGGCGGGATTTGATGGCTGCCTGAACTGCCGGGAGGGGGTCCGTCCGGCAGCACTCGTAGATCCACTCGCTCCAGTTCGCTTGCCTGTGGTGCGCGTCACGCAGGATGTTCGCGGCACAGTAGGGAGTAGCGTAATCGCTGCCAACGCCTCAAAGATCGCAACCGTCCCGGCAAGCTCCGTGTTCGGCTCGTACGACACGCCAATGACTGCCGCCAAGCTCAGGCTGTTGTACGGGTCACGGAAGGAAAACAGTTCCTTGCCCGCGTCGTCCATGAAGATAATATCCGCCTCCATTCGTTCCACGTCTCCCGGCCGCAACCATCGCGTCCGTTCCGATCACCAAAGGAGTACCGGCTTATATACTCCGCGCGGCACTGTCCAGTGGGATTTATCGACGAGAAAACGGGTCGCCGGACCCCCTTCGAAAATCGTCCTGTCGCGATGTTGTCCCGGCCCCCGCTCTTGGGATTCGTTACCCTTGCGACTGCTGTTGCGGCGTATGTGTCGCGGGAGTGCCCGGTACGGGCCGGAGCGATCACGCGCCAACACTCATGGGATACGTCGCGTCTGGCGACATGGTGGCTTGGCGCGATCCTCGTCTATCGTCTCGGTGATCGGGAATCGACGACGTTAGGTCGTGGAGAGCGTTCCATCCGGGTACTTACGAGCAAGGAAGGCGGACGAGTTCGGCGAGCTTTGCCGCGACGTCTGCCATCGGGTTTTCTGCAGTACTCAGGCCGCTTCGCGAGGCGAGCAAAGGGCTGACGTCCCGGAGTGCTTCGTACGTCGTGCCGTGCACGATAGGAACGAGCCGTTCACGCGCGAGAAGTGCCGACAATTCTTTGTCCGCAATGCCCTCTGCGGGGAGGCGGCGCAGCAATGCAGGGGTCACGAGCACGATCCCGACCCGCGAGTTCGCCAAGCCCTTGTCGATGGCGCGCAGCAACGGCACGCCGAGGCCAACGTCCTTCTCGCTGAACCAGACAGAGACACCGCGCGACTGGAGCAGATCATGCAGCTCCTTCGCAGCCCCCTGCCGATCGTCCCACGCGTGACAGAGAAAGACGTCCCGAAGTTCAGGCAGCTTCGCGAGGTGCTCGACGCTTTCGCGGACCGGCGTGAGCGCCCGCACCTCGGCAGGCGTGTACGCCACCACCGAACCGACAGGCGACCAGCGCGGCCTTACGCTGCCGCCGGACCCGCCACGACTGCTGGACCCGCCGCTACTCCCCGCCGAGGAGGAGGACGGGGACGAGTACGACGGGTAGGACGGAGACGAGTACGACGGGTAGCTGCTATAGCCGCGGTAGCCGCCATAACGGCCACCACACGCGGGGCACTCCGCCGCAGCAGCCGCTGAGCGATGCCCTCTTACTGGTGCTGTGCATCTCGCCATGTGCCTGATCATACCGGATAGCATGAGCGCGCTCAAGCCCGCGCGCGTGCCCGCCTTCAGCCGGTGTGCAATGGCCGAAATGACAAAGTTCCTTTAAAGTTCCATTCGCGGACTTCCTAGCGAAACGCCTGCGATTGGCGTGGACTTGGGGAACCACCAGAAACGGGTAAGTTCTCTGGAATCGAAGGAATGTCCTTTTCCCAAGCTGGACGTCGCGGGTTCGCCAGTGCGGAACTGATGAGGCCGCATGCCTCGGTTGATTCCTGTTGATTAAGAGCGTTCCCAACAGCAGATTGGACACGAAGTCGAGAATGAGGTGTCGAATTAGTCCCCATAAGTC
>JAMCQI010000108.1:0-18429 GCA_023381515.1 Chloroflexota bacterium
TCTTGCCGACCGAGGTCAGGAGGCCCGCTCTCCTGCCGATCGATTTCGGAGACGCGCACTCTTGCCGATCAACTAGAGGAGGCATGCCCTCTTGCCGATCGATTTCAGAGTCCTGCACTCTTGCCGATCAACTAGAGGAGGCATGCCCTCTTGCCGACCGAGGTCAGGAGGCCCACTCTCCTGCGGTTCGATTTCGGAGACGCGCACTTCTCCCGACCGACTCTGGTGCCGGGGGTGCGGGGCCGGAGGCCCCGAAAAAACTCTTTTCCCTCTCCCCTTCTCCTCCTTGAGGAGGAGAAGGGGAGAGGGGAGGGTGAGGGGATGAAGAGGTCCGCAAAACCATGAGAAATCACGCCGCATCCATCGGATTCGCCGCATCGGAGACAGAGCTCGTTCACATTGGGTTCGGCGGCGTCTTGGCGGCCAATCGCATTGTCGCCATTCTGGCGCCGGACTCGGCACCGGTGAAACGCATGATCCGCAACGCGCGCAAGAGCGACACGGCGATTGATATGACCTATGGTCGCAAGACCAAGGCGGTGGTCATCCTCGACAGCGGGCACATTGCGCTCGCGGCGCTCCAGCCGGAGACGATTGTGAACCGCATCAAACAACAGCGAGGAGAAATCAATGGCTGATTCTATTCCGCTTCCGATTTCACTCCCCCAACACCCCCCGCTGCTCGTAGTGGTATCGGGGCCTTCGGCGGTGGGCAAAGACGCCGCGCTGACGCGCATGCGCGAGCTCAACTATCCATTCTACTTCCTGGTCACCAACACGACTCGCCCCAAACGCCCCGAAGAGGTGGAAGGCGTGGACTATCATTTCGTGACCCGGGAACAATTCCAGGAAATGGAAGGCAATGGAGATTTCCTGGAACATGCGGTTGTCTACGGCTATGACTATGGCAACTCGCGGAGACAAGTGCGTGAGGCGCTCGCCCGCGGGCTGGATGTGATTATGCGCATCGACGTCCAGGGCGCGGCGACGATCAAGCGCCTGGTCCCCGATGCCGTCTTTATCTTCCTGCTTCCCCCCACACTGGACAAGCTGGAGCGCCGTCTGCGCAAGCGCCGCACAGAGCCGGAAGAGTACTTGCGCCTCCGCGTGCACGCCGCGCGTCTGGAAATGAGCGAGATGGACAAGTTCGACTATGTCATCGTGAATGAAGATGACGCGCTCGACGACACGGCCGATCTCATCTACTCGATCATTCGTGCCGAGAAATGCCGCGTCAAACCCCGCCAAATCGTGGTATGATGTAATTACAGATTGTAGATTGCAGATTGCGTGCAATTCAGCGGATGGGCTGACTGCCGCACCTCTAGTCGGTGAGGTGGTCTACGTCAATCTGCAATCTACAATCTGCAATCTTAAATCCAAGTCTGCAATCTGCAATAGAAATGGACGAAACGATGATCTACCTCGGCACCAGCGGCTTTTCCTACGAGGACTGGGTCGGTCCCTACTACCCGGAAGGCCTGGAAAAAAAGGACTGGCTGGCCTTTTACGGAAAAGAGTTCAATACGCTAGAGATCAACTTTAGCTATTATCGGATGCCGGCACCCCGCACGCTCGCCCAGATGGCGAGCAAGGTGCCTGCCAATTTTCTCTTCACCATCAAAGCCACGCAGGAGATGACGCACACGCGCGAGGCGGACCCCGCGCTGTTTCCGAAATTCGTCACGGCCGTGCAGCCGCTCTTGCAGGCGGGCAAGTTCGGTGCTGTGCTCGCACAGTTCCCTGCCTCTTTTCACCACACGCCCGAGAACGTGGATTATTTGAAAGCATTCCGCCAGCAGCTTTTAGACTTGCCCGTCGTGGTTGAATTTCGCAATGCCCAGTGGTTGAACGAGCAAACCTTCCAGTTTCTGCAGGAGCAGCAGCTCGGCTTTTGTTGCGTGGACGAGCCGCGGCTCAAGGGGCTGCTGCCGCCGGTGGCGCGGGCGACCTCCGATGTCGCGTATGTCCGCTTCCACGGGCGCAATGCCATGAAATGGTGGCAGCATGAGCAGGCCTACGAGCGCTACGATTATACGTACAGCCAGCAGGAATTGCAGGAATGGACGCCCAAGATCGAAAACCTGAATGCGGAAGCGGACAAGACCTTTGTCTTTGCGAACAACCACTATCGCGGACAGGGCATCGATACCGCGCGCCAACTTCGCTCGATGCTCCAGGAACAAGGCGCCGACGTCTCCGTTCCCTCAGGCGGGCAAAGCAGCCCATCGTTATTCTGAGCCATCGTTAACTGTTCACACATTCATCCTGAGCGAAGCGAAAAGTGGTAGGGTCCTGCTCGTTCTGGGGGCAGCGCGTCGTTGCGAGGATCCGTCCGACGGCAGTTTCGGTCGGCGAACCCGAACCCGAGGACTTTGCGGGCGCAATCTCCCCATTCCCATGCGCGCACCTTTCCCCCAAGCTCAAACTGCGCCAGGGTGACATATCCATTTCATTATTCCGCACTCGCGTGGTATAATCTATGAGCGAGGTAACAAGCAAGATGCAAGCAGGGCTGGAGCGGAGGTAGCAGTATGTCTGGACATTCCAAGTGGGCACAGATCAAGCGCAAGAAAGGCGTTGCGGACGTAAAAAAGGGCGCCATGTTCACGCGCCTGGGACGTGAAATTGCCATTGCCGCTCGTGAAGGGGGCGGCGATCCGAACGCGAATTTTGCCCTGCGGCTGGCGGTTGACAAGGCGCGCGCTTCGAATATGCCAAAAGATAACATCGAACGGGCCATCAAGCGCGGCACTGGCGAGTTGAGCGAAGGCGGTGCCCTTGAAGAAGTCATGTATGAGGGGTACGGTCCAGGGAGCACAGCACTGCTCGTCCAGGTGCTGACCGACAACCGCAACCGGGCCGCCTCGGAGCTCAGGCACATTTTCACTCGCAGCGGTGGCAACATGGCCTCTAGCAACGCCGTCGCGTGGATGTTTGAGAAAAAGGGAGTCGTGACGCTCGAGGCCGGCAAGACCGACCCGGATGAGTTGGCGCTTCAAGTGATTGATGCGGGGGCCGACGACGTCAAGGTGGATGGCAATTTGGTCGAAGCCTATGTGGCGCCCGAACAATTAAAGTCTCTGAGGGAAGAACTCGAAAAGCGTCACATTCCATTCACTTCCGCCGAATTGGCGTGGATCGCCAAGACCCCGGCCGAAGTGAGCGACGAAGCGGCCATCCAGACGATGAAGCTGATGGAGGCAATTGAAGAGCTGGACGACGTGCAAAAAGTCCACACCAACCTCGACATCAGCGATGAGGTGATGGCCAAGTACGAGGGTGCGAGAGAGCACGCCTAAAGGGCAGCCCAGTGCTCCCATGATTGTCCTTGGTATTGATCCGGGTACTGCAATTACAGGTTACGGCTTGATCGTTTGTGAGGGCCCGGATTCTATGGGTGGCGATGAGCTTGGGCTGATTGATTACGGCGTTATTACGACCCCCGCAGAGTGGTCTCTCCCGCGCCGATTGCTGCACATTCATCAAGAGCTCACGGCCCTCATCCAGAAGCATCGACCCACCGATGCTGTAGTTGAAAAACTATTCTTTAGCAAGAATGTGCGCACCGCGCTGTCTGTAGGTCAGGCACGCGGTGTCGCTTTGTTGGCCGCCGCTCAAGCGGGCCTGACCGTCCACGAGTATACTCCTCTCGAAATAAAACAGGCGGTGGTCGGCTACGGGCGCGCGGAAAAGAGACAGATACAACAGATGGTCCAAGTCCTGTTGCAGCTAGATTTTGTTCCCCAGCCCGACGACGCCGCCGATGCGCTCGCCGTCGCCATCTGCCGCGCGCATAGTGCGCGTCTGGAGAGGCTTAAAGGTGAATGATCAAGGCAGCGAGGATGACTGAATGATTGCCACACTCCACGGTAAGGTCCAGATGCGCCTGGAAGACGGGCTGGTTGTGAATGTCGGCGGAGTCGGTTTCCGCGTGCGAGTGCCCCTGGGGACGCTTGCCGCACTCGGGGCCGTGGGTAGCGATGTGCAGCTCTTCACCCATCTCCGTGTTCGCGAGGACGAGCTTTCACTCTACGGCTTTTCGGCGCAAGAGGATCTTCGCCTTTTTGAGACTCTCCTCACGGTGAGCGGCATCGGCCCTCGTATGGCACTCGGGCTCCTCTCGAATATCCCGACGGACACGCTCCGCATGGCGATTGCACAAGGAAACGTCGACATGCTGACATCAATTCCTGGCATCGGGAAAAAGACCGCCCAGCGCCTCGTGCTCGAACTCAAAGGCAAAGTGGATGTCGGGGGCTTGCAAGTTGGCGAATTGACGCCCGCTGATGCCGACGTAATGAATGCACTCGTCAACCTCGGGTACAGCGCGGCCGAAGCCGCACGGGCAACCCAGTCCATCCCCCCAGGGGCCGGCACGATTGAGGAGCGGATTCGCACGGCTCTGCAGTATCTCGGCGGAGGCTGAGCCGAGGCGCGAGCAGTCCCCCTCTGGGGGCAGAGTGCCATTGCGAATTCCGCATCCCGCTTCGCGGGCTGTTCCAGGACAGAGACGCTTGCAGATCTTGGGTTGTGCGAAGCCCCCCTCTGGGGTCAGCCGGTTACGCCGGTATGGGCTCCATGCCACCGTGGAGACAAGTTTCTGAGCGGGGTTCGTCCGATTGCACTTCATCAATCGACGGAGCCGAAGCAATCCGACCTCTGTCTTAAGCGCATCCCTTCACGTTTTACGCTGTACGTTTCCCGTCACTTATCGCTCGTCACTCGTCGCCATATCCGATGAGCAGATCTCTCATCTCAGGCTGAAATGTTCAAATGGGATGTGATTGTCGTCGGCGCCGGCCCTGCCGGCTCTTCGGCCGCCTACGGGTTGGCAAAGCAAGGGTTGCGTGTCCTGATGCTGGAAAAAGGCAGGATCCCGCGCTACAAGCCCTGTGGCGGAGGATTATCACTCAAGGTCCGGTCCGCCCTGGACTATGACTTTTCGTCCGCCGTCCAAGACACGATCCGACAGGTCTCGATTGCCTATGGCCGAGAGCGCGTTCGCATCGAATCCGCCGAGGCTTATTGCGTCATGCGGGCTGATTTCGATGCACTGCTCGCCGCTCAAGCGGTACGGGCCGGTGCAGAACTGCGCGACGCTTGTCCCGTCGATGGCATCACTCTGGAAAACGACCGGGCCGTCGTTTCGGCAGGAGGAGAAAGACTGGACGCCGCTCTGCTGATCGGTGCGGATGGAGTGAATGGAGGGGTGCGCCGCGCCGCAGGATTTCCGCCCCATCACCGGATGGGGGTGGCGATTGAAGCCGAGCTCCAAGTGCCTACGGCGGCGCTGGCGGAATGGCGCGGTGTCCTTCACATGGATTACGGCGCGCTGAGCTGGGGCTATGGGTGGATCTTTCCCAAGGCAGATCATTTGTCGGTCGGTGTGGGCGCCTTGATCCGGCCGGGGCACAAGCTCGATTTGCAGAGAGAATTGGCGCGCTACTTGAGCTCCGAGCCGTCCCTGAGCGGTGCCAAGCCCATTTTGACGCGGGGCCATCGCGTTCCGCTCGGCGGACAGTTTGCGATTTACCATCGCCCTCATGCTCTGCTGGTTGGGGATGCGGCAGGACTTGCCGACCCCTTCACTGCCGAAGGGATCTATTTCGCCATTCGCAGCGGGCAGATCGCGGCGCAAGAAATTGGGCACGCCCGGCAGCGCGGAGACAACGATCTGTCTCCCTATTCCCGGCGGATCAATTCAGAAATCAATGCCGATTTCCGGTTTGGATGGTGGTTGACGCAGGTGTTTTACCGGATGCCGCGCTTCTCTTTTCGCGTCTTTGCCCACAGCGCCTCCACTCAGGACGGCGCCAAGCAGCTCGCCAACGGCACCCTCACCTACAAACGGCTGCTCCTTCGAGTCGCCGGTAATTCCCTTCCCTCTCTTGTCCCTCGCTAAAATGCCGCGCCTCCTCCCCGCTTTCGTTGGTCACTACAGTTTCCCGCCTACCCGGCTCTGCCCCCGCTAAAAACGCCCCACTTCCCTCTCCGCTTTCCTCCCTCGCAACAATGTCTAACCACCTCCCCGTCCCTCGCCAACGTGTCCCGCTCCCCCGTCCTCGTCCCTCGCCAACGTGTCCCACTCCCTCGTCCTCGTCCCTCGCCAACGTGTCCCACTCCCTCGTCCTCGTCCCTCGCCAACGTGTCCCACTCCCTCGTCCTCGTCCCTCGCTAAAATGCCGCACCTCCTCCCCGCTTTCTTTCTCTCCCAATAATGCCCCACTTCCCTCTCCGCTTTCTTTCTCTTCCAACAAGGCTCCGCTCCCTTTCCGCTTGCCTTCTCTCCCAACGAGGCTCCACTCCCTCTCCGCTTTCCTTCTCTCCCAATAATGCCCCACTTCCGTCCCGCGCAAGCGGGGAGGCGCATCTCGTCTGGGCGTAGATGGAGGCGGAGGCGAAGCCTCCGCCTCCATCTACAATAAAAAAACCCTCTCCCCCGACGGGAGCCGATCTTGCTCCCGTCGGGGGAGAGGGTAGTATCGCAGATCCCGCGTTCGATGCGGGAGGGGGGGTTCTTGTGGGAGGGGGGCGCCGCTCCCCCCCACCTACGGTTTCGTCCCCACCATATAGCGCGCCACCCACGGCTGATACCGGCTAAAGAACTTGTCCTTCTTGACCACTTGACCGTCCACCGTGATCGTCCGCCAGAGGGTCACATCCATCCCGTCGTGCGCGAAATCCACCTGTTTGGTTACCCCTTGTTTCAAGGTCGGATCGTTCGTATAGAGGGGCGGTCCGTGCGGGACGATCTTGTCCTGCACCGGGTCCGTCATCTCCACCGTGCGGTTCGGCTTCGTGCCGTAGAGATTGAAAGTGAGAGTGGTCGTTTTGACATTGATCGATGGCTCGATCAGCAGATAATTCGGCGTATCGTTCGTGAATTTCATGTCTACGGTTGGGGCAAAAACCGTTGCATCCAGGCCGACCGGCGGCTCATAGTAGCCAACGCGGTAAGCGTGCGCCCATCGCTCGACGATCGGGAACCCACCCCAGAAAGCCGCGCGGAATAACGTCGTGGAGACTTGGCAGACACCGCCCCCCGGCCCGAGGACCGTCTGGTCCTTGAAAATCACATACGCGTCGTCGTAGCCGTTGGCCTCGACGACATCTCCGAGATACTGGTCGAAGGAAAAAGTCGTGCCCGGGGGAATGACAATGCCGTCGAATTGCTCGGTAGCGGTTTTGATGTTCTGGACCCGGCCCGCGGCCGAACCTCTGAAATTGCTCACCCCCTGTGAGACCAATTCTTTGATTCCGAAATTGGCCGCGTCCTCCATCGCGACCGCGGGCTTGGTGGTGGTGACTGGCAAAGAGATCGTGCGGACGCTGAGATCAGCCGGCAGGCTGGCATTTCCCGGCGGCCGCCGCGCGCCCGCCGACGACTTTTGGCCAGGGCCGCTTGCTAGCAACTGCTGCTCGATGGCTTTGGCCGCCGCCTCAGGATCCAGGGTCTCGCCGTTTTGGCTCGGTCGGATGACGGTGAGTTGGTGGGTAGAGGGATCAAAGTGGAACCGGGCGTCCCGGGCGGGCTGGTTGATGTCTCGCGCCACCGTTGTGAGGTAGGCCACTACTTTGGCGTGGTCCAACGTGGCCGAGAGAGATTTGCCGCCGCTTGCAACCTGCTTGGTTTGAATCGTCAACATTCCACTGAGAGCGCCCCGGTCGAGCGCCCAGGTGCGGCCGCTGAAAGTCAAGAATACCGGCGCGGACAGGATGGCCTCCGCCTGCGCTTTGGCAGAATCGGCGTTCGTAATCGACGGCTTCTTTTCCTGGAAGGCGAGGACAAGCTCTCCTTGGTCGATTCCCAAAACCCGCTTTCGCATTTGCTCGAGCATGACCGCGGTGTCCAGTTCGCGGCCGTTTTGGGCAGGAGCAGATACCACGCTTACGCCGTCAATGTGGACAGACGCGTCCACCGGTGCTCGGTTGACCTGCGGAGCCAGCGCTTCGAGATAGGCGAGTGCCACCCGGCTGTCAAATTGAGCGTCGAGGCTCAAGTCGCATCCGAGCAGAAAGCAGCGCGCCTGCTCAATGAGATCTCCGCTCAGAGTGCCGCGATGCCCCAGGAGAACGGCGCTGTCCGCGACCGGATCGAAATCCGTACGCAGTCCGAGTTCCCAGGGGTGAGCGCTCCAGGTATGGTCTCCATCCCGTAGAACGACGAGTTCGCCGCCGGCCCGGGCGAGCATGGCATCCTTTTGTCCAAATTGTGTCTGAAGGAATTTTCTAGCTTCAGTGCGGGTTAATCCCCGCATGGATTGACCGAACACGGACACACCCAGTATCACGCGGTCACGGAAGATGAACTCATATCCGGCGAAGAGAATGAAAAAGACGAGGATCAAGGTGGTGAAGGCAAAAAGGAGCATGCAACCCGGTGTATGCGCGCCCCGGGCAAGTCGCCGGCCAGAGGCTCGCAGTGCGCGTTGAAGCGATTGAGTCATGGCAAAGTGATTCTACACCAGACGCTCGCAATGTCAAAAAGTCGGCAGCGCCAGGAGTAGACCGCAAAATAGCACAACCCTCTGGCGACCCTGGTTGCCTTCTTGGCACATCGGCTCGTTGACTTATTGCCGTTGTTTGCGCGCCGGCGCCGGGGACGGGCGCTCGGGGCGCGGATAGGGGACGGGGATGTATTGCACCGAGGGTCGGCGGCCGCCGCCTTGAGGATACAGCTCCATCAATTGCGTGATTTCTTCCGGGAGGTCGGAAGAGACAGGGAGGCCAATGCTTTGAGCTTCTTCGAAAGAGATTGGATAATCGTGCGTCCATTGGCCGCAGGTCAGCGTATCGGAAAGCTCGCTCGCCCTTTGTGCGTCCATCCCATTGCCTGTTAGAATCCTGCGCACGACATGATTGACTTGGTCGACCGCCTTGCGGGCTACATCCGCGAGGATGAGCGTTTCATCATCCGTATCGTTGACCGCCTTGATTTCAGTCACGTGGATGATGGACGAAGCCGGGTATTGGCCGAGTTGGGGATCGACCGGACCCAGCACGGCATTGGGGTCCATAACAATCTTGTCGGCGGCGAGGGCGAGCAGAGTCCCGCCCGACATGGCATAATGAGGAATGAACACCGTCACCGGGGCCTTGTGACGGATGAGCGCGTGGGCGATTTGCTCGGCCGCGAGGACGAGGCCGCCGGGCGTATGGAGCACGATGTCAATTGGCGTCTCCGTCGACGTCAGCCGGATCGCGCGCAGGACCTGCTCCGAATCCTCAATGTCGATAAAGCGCGCAAAGGCGAGTCCGAGGAATGAGAGAGCCTCCTGGCGGTGGATGAGCGTTATCAAGCGCGAGCCTCGCTTTTTCTCAAAGCGACGGATCAGGTTGCGGCGTGTATTTTCGATCATCCATCGTTGGACGACGGGAACAAGTATGAGGATGATGACCAAAACCCATGTGAGGTCAAGGAAACTTATACTCATTGCGTAGCAAGTATACCTTAATCCGTCGAATTATCAACCACCCAAAACAAAACGGCGCGCTTCAGTTTGGGGTCGGGCGCGAGCGGAGTCGCCTCGTCCGAGACGAGGCGCGGCATCACCCGCCCCGCGCTTTTCAGCGGGGTGAGCGGAGTGGCCTGCACTTGGCCACGCAGTCGAAGGACGCCTGCGGAGCGGGGTGCGATCCGACTACTGCTGCCAAACCGCGAATCCCACCTAAACAAAACGGCATCGCGCGCATGCGATGCCGTCATCTTGTGGCTGATGATTGTTCACGGTCCCCAATAGTTGCTGTCCCAGTTCACACTGTCCCAGTTGACCGAATCCCAATTCACGCTGTCCCAGTTCACGCTATCCCAGTTCACACTGTCCCAGTTGACACTTGTCCAGGTGGCCGGCGAACTGCCGGTCTGGAGAAGGTGGCTGGGCAAAAGCCCCAGGTTCGCTGGCAGAGTGGTCGAGCTGTGTACGGCATCATAGATATTGAGATACCCCATCTTCAGACTCTTGTATCGGTAAGGCTCGGCGAGATTCATCAGGCGGTACTTGACTTGGTCGGGAGTGAGATTGGGCTGGGCTTGGAGCAAGAGGGCCGCCGCCCCGGCCGTGACTGCTGCAGACATGGAGGTGCCGGACATGCGGAAATAGTGTTCGGTCACCACGTGGTCGGGATGTTCACGGGCGAGGGTCGCCCCGTTATCCGGAAAGACGCTGATGAGATTGGTGCCGGGCGCGACGAGGTCGGGCTTGGCCATGTGGTCCTGAGTCTTGCCGTAGGGGGAAAAGCTGGACAGGACATCGTCATTCGTCGAGGCCGTCCCGCGGTCGTCCATGGCCCCGACGGTGACGACAAAGGGGTCGTTGGCCGGCGGGTAGCGTATGCCCCGGCTGCCGCTGTTGCCGGCGGAGACGACCACCACGATGCGATTGAACCAGAGAATTTCGAGGGCAGCGTCGAGCGGGCTGAGGTGATAGGATTCGGACTCGCTGCTGTCGAGGGAGAGGTTCACCACACGAATGTTATACTGCTTTCTGTGTTCGTAGACCCATTGCAGACCCGCGACCACGTCTTTCGTACTCCCCATTCCCTTGCTGTCGCTTACCTTGACGTTGACCAGGTTCACCTGGGGGGCGACGCCCACGTAGGCGCCTCCCGAGGACGCTCCGTTCCCCCCGACCAGTCCGGCCACGTGAGTGCCGTGTCCATAGTGGTCGCTGGCGCCCTGCTCTCCGACAAAGCTGACGTTCGCGAGGATGCGGGACCTCCCGTCGGCCCCCTTGAAATCTTTCTCCCGCGCGATCCCACTGTCGACCACGGCGACGGTCACGCCCTGTCCTTGCAGGTAGGGCTTTTCATTCCATAGTCGAGTGGCTCCAATCGCATAGTCATATGCATTCTTGAGCGAGGAGGTGTCGATGCACTCGGAGCAGTTGGATTGGGAGGCATGCCGCGCAGCCTGGGCAGGCAGGGCTGACAAGGTCGTGAAAGAGAGAAAGACAAGCGCGGCCGTGAGAAGAATCGCCCGCATCCAGTTGCGTCCGGACGATCTTCTCAAGCTTTCAAGGGTTGCCATGGTTTTCACCTCGCATATGTGTCTCACAAAAAAAGCCGTCCTGTTCTAGAGTTCGGCAAGGACGGTACAGTCTGACGACGTCGGCTGCAGCCTCCTCGCTGAGCAATAGAGCACTAGGGAGGAATCCCTACGACGCTGCAAACAAAATCCGGCTCTGAAAAGAGCCGGATAGCATCGCAAGCGCCTGTGACGGCAACCCGGCTATCCTGGCTTATCAAGCAGAGGACCCGTAGCTTTGCGCCCCCACCTCTCGATGGGTTTGCCCTTATCGTCGGTTTTGGTCTATTCGATTACATTCAGCGTACCACGGTACTATTGACAGTGCAATAGTACCAAGATACTAGAGGCTGTGTACAAGTCTCGATCTCTTCGGGCGATTTGCCCCGAGACCCTTTCTCAACTAAAATAGCGGCGCGGGCACGCTCAAGGCTGGGATGACCGATTTCAGCCTCTCTGCGCCCGTCACAGAAAGCGAGATATGATACAGTTAAAAGCCATCGGGACCGTCCATAACGGAATTGGTCAGGGGCATCGAGACACCCCCTGGGAAGAGATCGAGTCGACGATTACGGTTGACGAGGAATGGCGGGACGCACTGGACGGGCTGGAAGGGTTCACCCACATTTGGGTGCTTTTCTTTTTTGACCGCATGCCCGCGATCGATTCCCAGCGGGGACATCCGATGGCACGCGACGATATGCCGATCGTCGGCCGTTTCGCGACCCGTTCCCCCATGCGGCCAAATCCGATCGGGATGACCGCGGTGAGACTCCTCGAGCGGCGTGACACAACTCTGCGCGTGCGCGGGCTCGACGCTATCGAAGGCACCCCCGTTCTCGATATCAAGCCGTATCTCCCCAGGCGCGACGCCATCGCGAGCAGCGACGTGCCGGAGTGGGCACGGAAATACTGGGGTCCGTCATATGAGGGCTCCGCATGAATCGCACGCTCCCCGGGCCTCTTGCAGTTTCGATCTCACAGGCCATTTTTGCCCTCCCGTTCTTTGTTTTCTTTCTCGTCATCTTTAATGGCTATCTGCTGAACCTGCATGGCGGAGGAGCCAACGCGTGGTGGATCCTGTGCGGAGTTCTGATCGAAGGAATCGCCATCCTATGGCTGCTGCGCCCTTTCATCCGCGTCCGGTTCGACCCCTATGAGCTGGCCGGGTTCCTCGTCGTCGTCGGGGGCGTGTGGCTGTATTTTATCGCCGCCGCATGGCCGACCCTGCTCCCTCCGACACAGTCCATGGACGCGGTGCGACACTATGAACACGTCGTGTTTTCCTTCCCTGAAGGGAGGCTGGTTGGCTGGTATCCTGCCGGCGGCTCGCTGATCGCGGCAACCCTGGCCCATTGGCTGGGCTGGGCCCCGCTCCGTATTCTTCACCCGGTCGCAGCAGCCTTTGTCGCCCTGAGCGCCGGTGCCGTGTACGGGATTACCTGCGCACTCTTGCCTCCCAAGCGCCTGTCTCTATTCGCGGCGCTCCTCGCCCCCGCTCTTCTCTTTGTGCCGTGGTCGTATTTCGCCGGTATGATCGACGCGGAACAGTATTTCTACGCCCAGGCGGTCGCCCAATATTTCGTGCTGGCGGCTCTTTGGTTCACGACAAGTTATGCCGCGCGGCCGCACTGGATTTGGGTCGCCTTGATTGCAGCCGCTCTCCTTGGCATTGTGGCCGCCTATCCTTATCTCGTCGGTCTCGCCTTGCTTTGTGCATTCGTCGTCATCCTCGGACGAACGATAAACCCTTGGCAGGTGCCCCAGCCTGGCTCTGGCACGGATGCCGTACGCAAGGGTCGGTTGCTCACTCCTCTCCTGACCCTCGCCTCATTGCTGGTCCTTATGGGCGTGACGGCGGTGGTTCTACAGAGGACTGGCATTGCTGATCTCCGGGGCGCCCAGGTGAGCGCTGTCTCAGGGGTGGGCGAGGGCGGCGTAACCAATCCGTCGCTCGCAACCCTCGGCGGCCCCCTCTTTTTGCTCCTTGCTTTGCTCGGGCTCGTGGTCGCCTGGCGGCGTGGCGCCGTGGGTCGGGCGCTCATCGGTTTCTTGTTCGCGTGGCTCGTCCAGTTGATCGGGCTTTACTTGGCCCAATCGTATCTGCCGATATCGGGCTATCGCGTCGACAAGACGTTCTACATCTTGCCTTTTGTGCTCGCCATTTTTGCCGGAACGGCGGTAGCGCTCGGCATCGACAAGCTTGCAGAGCGGGCTCGCCGATCATTCGCATTGAAGGGTCAGCGGATGGCCGCCGCCTGGCTCGGAACGGTGATTCTGCTCGGATTGGCCGTTGCGCTGCTCCGCCCGCCGGTACGTTTTTCGCCGTTGACGGAATCAGAACTCCAAGCGGCACTGTGGGCTCGCGACCATCTCGACACCTATCAAATTAGCTATCTCGGCGCCAAGCCAATCAGCGCCTACTGGCTTGCCACGGGTCTGTGGCAAGAAACGCTTCCGAATGATTGGTTCCAGTGGATGCCGGAAGGCATCAAGTTGGGGCCGGCAAGCTTGGACGAGTGGTTCCGCAATCCCGCTTGGCCTCGCTGGGTATTAGTGAGCGACGTCCGGCAGGCAAACGCTCTCGGCTCGGTCCAAATTGCCTATCAGAATGGAAGCGCCGCGATCCTGGAAAAGCAAGCCTCCAATGGCCCACCTCCTGCGGCGGTGCATCCCGCCATGTGGCAGTTCGGCTCGACGATCAAGCTTCTCGGCTATAATCTAGAGCCGTCCAGTCCTGTGCCGGGCACGTTGATTACGCTGACGACCGTCACGGAATCCATGCGTCCGCCGCCTGCAACAGTGGCCTGGAGAGTTGAACTCGTCGACCGGGCCGGCAATGTCATTAGCAAAGCGACGGGTGGTCCGTTCGGCGACCGGTATCCCTTGCAGCGTTGGCCTCCCGGCAGGACGAGCCAGGACGTGTGGCATCTGCTCCTCGATCCTAAAATGCTCCCTGGGTCCTATGACCTGCGGATTGGCCTGTATCAGAGTAGTGACGGGCAGGGAGTAAGAGTATGGCCGGTAAATGCCGCCACCGGGACCGTCGAACAGGGCGGACAAGCCTTCTCGGCGGTCCCGCTGACGAAGATCAAAATCCCTGTGCCGCCTCCCAGTTCCGCCGAGTTGCAGGCCGCCACGCCCCTGCAAGCTCATGTAGGGGACAACTTTGCACTCGCCAAGTACAAAACGGATTGGTACGGCGCGACACGAACACTCAGCCTCACTCTCTACTGGGAATGCATAACCAAGACAAATAGCGACTATACGGTTTTTGTCCATGTCCTTGACGCATCCGGAAAGGTGATTGCCCAAGTCGACTCGCCGCCGCGAGAGGGCAGCTATCCCACTTCTCTTTGGGATAAAGGCGAGCTCGTCAAGGACAGTTACAACTTGTCCATCCCTGCAGACGCGCAGGCCCCTTATTCCATTGAGATTGGAATGTATTCATATCCCAGTCTCCAGCGCCTGCCCGTAGGCGCCACCGATCATATCCTTATTCATTTAGGATTTTAGATTTTCGATTTATGATTCAACTCCCGTCTCACGTCATGTCTCGCGTCTCAAGTCTCAAGTCTCACGCCTTACGTTTTACGTTTCACGCATCACGCATCATACGTTCTAAATCCTAAATCGCACATTCTAAATCGTAAATTCGCACATGTTTCTCTCTCGCGCTCTCCAAATTCATGACCAAGCCGTCATCGCCCTCGTCGGCGGCGGCGGCAAAACGACCGCCATGTTCCGGCTGGCGGATGAACTCGCCGCGCAGAAGAGGCGTGTCGTGACGACCACGACGACGCGCCTTTTCGCTTCGCAAGCGGCGCGCGCATCGCACCTTCTCACCTACCCCGGAGCCGGCGAGGAGAAAGATGAAGAGTTCATTGGGCGCGTTCAAGCGGAATTAAAGGCTGCCTTACCGGAGCATTTGCTTGTCGTCGGCGCCGGACGCGACCAGGACAAGATCTTGGGAGTGCCGCCAGAACTCGTCGACCAGCTTAGCGCTCGAAACATCGCGGATGTGGTCATCGTCGAAGCCGACGGCGCACGCCTGCGCCCGTTCAAGGCCCCGGCGGAGCACGAGCCCGTTGTCCCGAGCTCGACGACGCTTTTGATCCCCGTCGTTGGCATACAAGCGGTTGGACTTTTCCTGGACGACGAGCACGTCCACAGACCCGATCTAATTGCCCGGCTGGCGGGAGTTCTGCCAGGGGAAACGATCACCCCGGCGATAATCGCACGGGTTCTCGCTCACCCACAAGGAGGCTTGAAGAACAAGCCGGCGAGCGCGCGTGCGGTGGTGCTCGTCAACCAGGTTGAAGGGGAGAGCCGACTTGCCCAAGCGCGCGAGCTCGCGCGCCTCCTGTTGGACTCTATCGAAATCGATGCGGTCGCGGTCGGAGCAGTGAGCAGCGCGGCCGAACCCATACGACAAGTGTACCGGAGAGTGGCTGCGGTCGTCATGGCGGCCGGCGCGGGTGTGCGGATGCAAGGACGGACGAAACAGCTCTTGCCTTGGCGAGGCAAGACGATTATCGAGAATGCAGTCGACGTCGCACTCGGGTCCGAGGCGACGCGCACGTTCCTCATGCTGGGCGCGCACGCGCAAGAGATCGAGCCCGTTGTTCGGTCCTTTCCCATTCGCCTGGTGCTCAATCCCGGGTGGCAAAAAGGACACGCGTCCACTATTCGGGCAGCTGTGCAGGCACTCTCAAAAGAAACGGCCGCGGCCCTTTTCCTCAACGCGGACCAGCCGCTCCTCAACTCTTCCATCGTTGACGCGCTGATTCGCCGCTATTTCGAGACGGGCGCTCTCATTGTCGCGCCCCGCTACCGCGGCAAACGCGGCAGCCCCGTCCTGTTTGATCGGGTGCATTTTGCCGACCTCTCGGAGTTGCGCGATGAACAAGGGGGCCGCGACGTCATGGCGCGGTATCCGCAGGAAATCGAATGGGTGGATTTTGCGGATGATGCCGCGGCCGCCGACGTGGACACGCTTGACGAATACGAAAGCCTGGTTCGGCAGGCGCAATGAGCACGTCGGCTCGATCAGGGCAGGTAGAGTTGGAGCAAGCATTTGCGCGGGAGCGCGAGCGCATGTACCGCCGGTTGCTCTCCCGGCGCGTCCGCAGCATGGACGAGGCGGCCCGCTTCGTCGACACGGTTGGTTTTAGCCTGCTTTTCGCTTCCACCCAGGGTGTCGAGCTTCCTTCGCTCTTTGAAGCGATCAAAGGCAAGCGAAACATGCACATTGAGGACTGGGACGCAGACGCAGACCGCCTTTGGGCATGGAAGAATCAGCTCCCCGCGGCCAAGCGAGCGTACTATGGCAAAGCGCTTGCAGGCGGCAGGCCGGCCCTGGTCTCGCTCAAAATGTTTCCCTATCTCTATGCTCAGAATGCTCTCGAAGACGTCGAGGCTGACTATTTCCGCGGTCGAGTGAGCTACGAGGCCAAGCGCGTTTACGACGCCCTGCGCTCACTCGGCCCGACCCCCACGATGGCGTTGCGCCGCGCCGCGGGGTTTGATCGGCCGGGCGACAGCCAGCGCTATCATCACGCGCTCGACGAATTACAGCGCAACCTCGTCATTGCCCCGGTCGGAGCGACGATTGAAACGGGGGCTTGGGCCTCCCAGATTTTCGAATTGGTCGCGCGCTGGTTTCCGCGCCAGGTCGAGCGGGCACAACGGATAGAGGCCCAGGCCGCCCGGCGTGCGCTCGCGAAAAGGTATCTGCAGACGGTTCATGCCGCGCGGCCCGCCATGTTGACGCGCGTTTTTGGCTGGTCGCACGAGCAGGCGAAGGATACGTTGGCCGAACTCTTGTCCCGCGGCGCGGCAAAGAAAAACGGAGATTGGTTCCTGTACCATGAATGATTCTCGTGGGTCCGAGAAGGGTCTTCCGGAGTCGATCCGGGTCTTGCTGCCGGATGGACAGGTCGAGGAAATGCCGCTTGAGGATTATCTCGCCGGAGTGATCGCGGCCGAAATGGGACCCGACGCCCCGCTCGAGGCGCTCAAGGCCCAGGCCGTTGCTTCCCGGACCTATGCCGCGTCGATTCACCGCCACGCCCTATTCGGCGCGGACGTTTGCGCAACTGCCCATTGCCAAGAATGGAAACACATAGAGGCCGCTCTCGCCCCGGACGTGTATCGCGCGGTGAGCGAGACGCGGGGGATGGTGGCCGCCGCCGGCGGCCGCCTCATCCAGGCTTTCTTCTTTGAGCACTGCGACGGGCACACACGCGCGGCAGAGGACGCTATGATGCCGCCGGTCCCTTACTTGACGAGCGTCGAATGCCCGTGCGGATTCGTCGCGCTCAAGGGGCATGGGGTTGGAATGTGCCGGCGAGGCGCGATTGCCCTCGCCCGCCAAGGCTTTGCGTTTCAAGAGATCCTGGGACACTATTACCGAGGGATCCGAGTATTAGATGCCGGCGGGGAGGAAGTCCTGTCCCTCAATCCACTGCCCGCGGTCACGGAGGAAATGCAGCCGGCGCCTCCACCTGACAAGGCGTCCGCCGTTTCCATTGAGAGCGCCCCTTCAGAACCCGTCCCGCCCGCTCTCGACACCGCTTCGTCAGCCATTTCCCTACCAGAAGCAAGTGGTCCGGCGGATACCCAAACCAAGTCTGCGGAAGTAAGCGTAGAGCCCTCGGCCCCGGCATCCGTCCCCCAGCCCGAACTGCCTGCCGTCGAGGCAAACCAAACCGAAAGCGGCGCGCCCTACGAAATCGAGATAATGGAGCCGGAACCGGAGGCCGCCTCCGAGGTCGTCGATGAGACGCGCGAGGCGCCCCCCGCCGACCGACAAACACCGCCCGCCGAACCACCGCGACAGCCCCCCACCGCAGAACCTGGACCCCCGGAGACCTCTGAATCCATCACGTCTAACCAAGTTGCCCCGACTTCCGAAGTTTTTGGAACTTTAAAAGTCTCAACGACCCAAGTTTCACCAGAGCTCGTCCCAACCGAACCGCTGTCAGAGGAGCCGGCTCCACCGGAGCCGACTGTGGAGGAGCGGGTCTCCCTTCCCCCACCCGACCATATTCCCGAAGCGCCGTTGCCGGGCTCTGACGCAAGTCGGCGCACGAGGCCCCGGCCGCATCTACAGATAGACCATCTCCCGGGCGAACCGGCGATTGCAGGATGCCTGCCCGGGTCCGGCATTCAAGTGACCATCAAAGATGAGCAGGGGAACGAGACCCTCGTCTTTACCGGGAGCGCGCCCCACTATGGCGACGGAGGTTTTGAAATGGTCGTCGAGGACGGCGGGCGCTACTTCGTGTCGGTGGACGAAGAGACCATCGAGGTAAACGTGCGAGGCGACACCGTCTTCATCCACGCCGGCGAGCCAAAGCAAGAGTAAGACGGGTTCTTCGGCCCTCTCCCCCTATGGAGAA
>JAMCQI010000108.1:18449-22215 GCA_023381515.1 Chloroflexota bacterium
GTCTAATGCCAGCCCCGCGATTGCCGGAGTGAGATCCGTCAGAGAGCGAATGAGCGGTGCCACCCGTGCCCGCTCCGCTCCGACGAGAATTGTCGGCACCTGATTCAGGGTGTGGAGGCGTGTCGAGGCATCTTCGACATTTCCGTGATCGCTCGTGATCACGATTAGCGTGTCACTCAACTCTGTCCCATCGAACACGCCCGCTAGCAGCTCGTCGATCTCGTCCAGCACGCGTCTCGTCAGCGCCGGGTTGCTTTTGTGACCCGCAGCGTCGGTCAAGAAATACTCGAATAGCGTGAAATCATTGGTCCTCGCGATGTGCGCGAGATTTCGTCCCGCCTGGCGCGCCGTGATCAGCGGCACTTCTGTCTCGGCCGTCGGGAGATAACGCCAGCGATCATTCGTCACAAAGGCGCTGACGGCGTTGCCCGAACGTAAATCGTCAATGTCACGGTAGCGGACGCCTGCCGCCTGCACCGCGTAGGAGGTCGCCGACCGCCGTGCCTTGTTGCGCGCGAGGCGATCGAAAAAGACCGGTGGGTAGGCGTTGGCAAAAGCGACGCGGCGCTTGGCCGCGACGAGGCGCTGGAAAAGGTTCTCGTGGGAAAGGATACCGCGCAGTGCGGCGTTCGGATAAGGGCCCAGGTGCTCGCCAATCTCGCGCGCCGCATTCACGCCGGTGAAGAGGGTCGTCTGGCCGGTCGCACTCTGAGGTAGCCCCGCAATGCCCAGTGTGGCATCCGTCGGCACCAGAGTCGCCCACGGAGAATCAAAATGGCCGTTGCCGTGAACCGGCATCGCGCCATTGAAGAGGCCGCGCCAGGTGGGCATTGGCGCAGAAAGAAAGGGGTTGATCGCCGGGTCGTTCGCGCCCAACCCGACGCCGTCAAAAAAGATCATGAGAACGTGCATCGGTTCTCGTTTATTCTTCTGCTCTGGACTTGTACTGCCCCTCGAGCCACAAGAGAGGATCGCCGGTGGCCTGGCCAAAGCCCGCTGCCAGCACCTCGCCGACGAATATCGTGTGGTCCCCCGCCGGGTAGGCGGCGACGACGCGACAATCTACGTACCCGAGGCATTCGTCAAAGATCGGCGCGCCGGTCGCGACGGAATGATAAGAAATATCGACAAACGGCTCCGATGGCACCGAGACCTGCTTCGCAAAGCGCTGGGCCAGAGCGACCTGTGTATCGCTGAGAATGTTCACCGCGTAGCTCCCTGCGTGAGAAACGAAATCGTGCGTGGTGCTTCCGTTGAGAATACAGACGAGAACGAGCGTCGGGCTGAGCGAGACGCTCGTAAATGAGTTGGCCGTCATTCCGTGTATGATCTCGCCATCGCGAACGGTCAATACGGTCACTCCCGTGGCGAATTTGCGCATCACATGACGAAAGAGCAATGGATCGATAGACACGGGAAGGTCCTTCGTGAGCAGTTCGAGTTCCATGCTGTGTACAACTCAAATCGCAAGTGATTATGGGGACATTGTAGCAGAATGTCAAGCCGGAATCATAAATCTTTTGTGAGAGTAGTCGAGCGTGGAGGTCGCATATACCACGGTTCCCCAGGCCCGCGCTCCCTGGTGGGGCGTCGGCAGTGGACGACGCCCGGCGGAACGTCGCCGCGGGGTGAGCTTGGTCGCTGTGTCAGGCTTACGCCAACAGGCACAGGCGCTTGGGCAGAATATCGATCTCGAGCCGGTGCGCCTCGAGGAACGGAAGCTCGCCGTCCGCCTCGACGATCAGAGGATCCGGGGATTCGATGACGACGCGAGTCGCCTGCTCAAAGCGGACGCGCGGATCGCCGATATGGGTCCCTTTCATGACCTTGGGAATCAGAGTCAGTATTCCGACGCGACCCAGCCCCTGCGCGATCATGACGTCGAAAAGCCCGTCGTCTGCCTCCGCGGTGGGCGCGACCCAGAAACCGCCCCCATAGCAACGCCCGTTCGAGACGGCAACCATCGCACTCTCTTGCTCTATCAAGTCGTCGCCCAATTCGATTCTCACATGGGGCACCGAATAGTGGACCAGCGTCTTGAAAACGGCGGCCAGGTACATCGCCGTTCCCGTCAAAAAGGGCCACTCGTGCGCGTGGACCGCAACCTGGGCTCCAAACCCGGTATCGAGCCCATTCACAAAATAGTGGGGGCCATTATCATAGCCGGGCGCCGGCTGGTCTCCAGCCACTCGGCCGATGTCCACCTGTCGCGTCCTGCCGGCCAGTATCCGCTCCACTCCCGCCTTCCAGTTCGGCGCCAGGCCGATCACCTTGCCAAAGTCGTTTCCCGACCCGACCGGGATAATGCCAAGCGTTCCGCTTGCGCCTCCGTTGTCCGATCGCATCAACCCATTCGCAGTCTCGTTGAGCGTCCCATCCCCTCCGACGGCAATCAGCCTCTCATAGCCGTTCCGGAGGGCTTGCTCTGCAATCTGGATCGCTTGGCGTGGGGCAGTTGTGCGTGTGAGATCAAAATCCAAGCCGCCCTCCCGCAGCGCCGCGGTGATCGCCGGCTCAAGCTTGGCACCTGCGCCGTTTCCCGAACTCGGATTCAAGATGACCAGGGCTCTGGCCATTGTGCCTCCTCGTGAGCTATAACCCCGCGTTGCCAACGGGGCCGCGCGTGCGTTGTTAGTATTACCGATGGGGACGAACGTGACGGGATGATCAGTCGCCGGAGGGCGAGTTTGCTCTGCGTTGCTGCGGTTTCCAACCGCCGGACGGGCATCGCACGCAGAATCCCGCCCCTTTGGAGAAAACATGAACCGTGTCATCACCTTTACCACCGACTTTGGTTTGCAGGACGGCTACGTTGGGACGATGAAAGGCGTGGCTCTCTCGATCAATCCTCAGGCCATCCTTGTAGACATCACCCACGCCATCGCGCCTCAGAATATCCAGCTAGGCGCCTTGCTCTTCGCCGCGAGTTTTCAATACTTTCCGCCGGACGCGGTCCATGTCGTCGTCGTCGATCCCGGCGTCGGCGGCACCCGGCGCGCGATTGCTGCCCAGGTGGGTGAGACCCAGTTCGTCGCGCCCGACAACGGTGTCCTGACTCTCGCTCTCGAGCAAATGACAGCCGCGCGTCCGGACGTCGACACTCGGGTGGTCCATATGAACCGCTCCGAATACTGGTTACCTCAAGTTTCACGGACCTTTCACGGCCGTGACATTTTCGCCCCCGTCGCCGCCCACCTGTCCCTCGGCGTTCCGCTCGACGCTTTGGGCGACCCAATCGACGACTGGGTCCATCTTGCGCTCGCCCAGCCGGAGAGGCGGCCCGATGGAACCATATCCGCCCGCGTCATCCATATTGACAGGTTTGGCAACGTCGTTATAAACCTTGCCGAGGTCCAACTGAGAAAGGCTGACTGGAGCAAACTTGTCATAACAATAGGAGGCGAAACGATCAAAGGGCTGGAGAATAGCTATGGCGACGTCCAAACCGGTCATCTGGTTGCCCTGATCGGCTCAGCTGGATTTCTCGAGGTGGCCCTCAGGGATGGGAACGCCGCTCAAGTGCTAGGAGCGCAAATCGGGCAAGAAGTTTTGCTGACACCTTGACAATGTTCCTGTTTGGTGATAGAATGTTGGCACTCTGATAGGTTGAGTGCTAAGGGCACCGGCTTGCTTTCATGGAACTCTCGAAACGGCAAGAACTGATATTGGCTTTGGTTGTCCAGGCGTACGTCGAAAACGCGCTCCCGGTGGGTTCAGAGACCCTCCGGCGGCGCGGTCTCAGCTATAGTTCGGCGACCATCCGGAA
>JAMCQI010000104.1 GCA_023381515.1 Chloroflexota bacterium
TGCAAAAGAACTTCCCCGCCCCTGTAATCGGGGGCGGGAGGCGAGCTTCGCTCGCATGGGGTGGGGGCCGTTTGTTGTCCCAAGCGAAAGTCCTGTTAACACGTCCTGTGCAGCGGGTACTTTCGTTCGCCGCACCAAGAGACCTCACCGACACCCGGCGCGCGGCTGCGTCAGTCCTTGGCGGGGAACTTGCTCACCTTGACGGCACACGCCTTGTATTCCGGTATCTTCGCAACCGGATCGAGCGCGGGATTCGTAAGGAAGTTCGCAGCACTGTCGGGGAAGTGGAAGGTCATGAACACGACGCCGGGCTGGATCGTATCCGTGACATCGGTCTTAACGGTAACTTCCCCGCGGCGGCTGGCAACCCGCACCATCTCGCCGTCCGCCACATCCAACCGCGCGGCGTCTTCGGGATGCATTTCCATCAGCCCTTCCGGGTAGATGGCCGCCAACCCCTGGGCGCGGCGGGTGAGAGAACCCGTATGATAGTGCCACAGCACCCGGCCGGTGGTCAGCAGCAGCGGATAGTCATCATCCGGCAGCTCCGCGGGCGGCAGAAAGTCCATCGCCAGGAACCGTCCCAGCCCGCGCGCGAACTTCCCGACATGCAGGATGGGCGTGCCGGGATGCTTCTCGTCCGGGCAAGGCCATTGCAGGCTGCCGAGCTTCTCCAGCCGGTGCTGACGGATGCCGGCGTAGGAAACGGTGAGGTCCGCAATCTCGTCCAGGATCTCGGCCGGGTTCATGTGATCCCACAGGCCGTAGGGCGCCTCGGCGATGGTTTGCGGCAGCTCCGGCCAGACCGCAGCCAACGTCCGCTGCCCAACCTCACCAATGATCTCCCAATCAGGCCGGCTTTCGCCCAGGGGATTCAACGCGCGGTGGACGAGTTGCACCCGCCGCTCGCTGTTGGTGAACGAACCCTCTTTCTCCGCGAAGGTGGCGCCAGGCAGCACCACATCCGCCAACTGCGCCGTCTCGGTCATGAACAGGTCCTGCACCACCAGGAAATCGAGCGACCGGAGGCAGGTGCGCACGTGATTGCTGTCGGGATCGGAGAGCGCGGGATTCTCGCCGACGATATACATGGTCTTGATTTCGCCGCGCTGGGCCGCGTTCGTCATCTCGACCACCGTCAGGCCCGGCTTATCGACCGGCGGAATGCTGCCCCAGGCTGTCTCGAATTTCTTGTGGCTGGCTTCCAGGGCGACGTTCTGGTAACCGGTGTAGTAATTGGGCAGCCCGCCCACGTCGCACGCGCCCTGCACGTTCGCCTGGCCGCGCAGAGGATTGACCCCGCCGCCGGGCACACCCATATTGCCCAGCAACATCTGCAAGTTGGCGCAGGTGATGACGTTGCCGTGGCCGCTGGTGTGTTGCGTGATGCCCATCGCGTACATCAGCGCGCCCGGCCGGTTGGCCGCCATCAGCCGCGCGGCACGGCGGATATCGTCCGCGTTGACGCCGCAGATCTCGGCCACACGTTCGGGCGTGTATTCGGCCAGCTTGGCCTTGAAGTCTTCAAAGCCCTCGGTACGGCTCGCCACGAACTCGCGATCGTACAGATCCTCGGTGATCAGCACGTTCATCAAGCCGTTGAGCAGCGCAGTGTCGGTGCCCGGCTTGTGGCGTAGATGAATGGTCGCATAGCGCGAGATCGGGATGCGCCGCGGATCGGCCAGGATCAGCGGCACCCCGCGCTGCTTGACCGCCTGGCGCAACTGCATACCGAACACCGGATGCTGCTCGGTGGTGTTCGAGCCGATGATGAACAAACATTGGGCGCTCTTGGCGATGTCCTCAAACGTGTTGGTCATGGCGCCGGAGCCGAACGATGTCACCAGACCGGTGACGGTTGCGCTGTGTCAGAGGCGCGCACAGTGGTCCACGTTATGCGTTTGCATCACCTGCCGTGCCAGCTTCATGATGAGGTAGTTTTCCTCATTGGTGCAGCGGGCAGAGGCCAGCACGCCAAAGGCATCGACCCCGTACTTCTGTTTGTTCTCAGCGAACTTCCGGGCCACGAGATTGAGGGCCGTATCCCAGTCGGTTTCGACGAAATCGGACGATGGACGATGTCCGATAGACGATCCATCACCGTCCACCGTCAGTCGTCCATCGTCGGTCTTGCTGCCACCTTCCAGCAAATACCGTCTCACCAGCGGCTTGCTCAGCCGGTCGGTGTGATTCACGTAATCGTAACCGAAGCGCCCCTTCACACACGTGAAGCCGTGATTGGCCGGGCCATCCGCGCCGGTCACCTTGACGATTTCATTGTTGCGGACGTACAGATTCAGCTTGCAGCCGACGCCGCAATAGGAACAGGTCGTCTCCACCTTCTTGAGCTGCCAGGCGCGGCCCTTGCCGATGCTCATCTTGGGCCAAAGCGCCGCGGTGGGGCAAACCTCCACGCAGCTTCCGCAGAACTCACACGGGCTATCTTCCATCGTCGAGTCCATGCCGAAGGTGATGTGCGCCTTGAACCCGCGATAGACGATCCCGATCGCCTCCACGCCGTTGACGTAGTTGCACGCGCGCACGCAACGCCGGCAGAGGATGCACTTGTTGCGGTCGACCTGGATGAACGGATTCGGGTCATCGACCGCATAGCGGTGCTGCAAGCCGCCGGCGTATTCATTACCCTTGACATCGTATTCGTACGCCAGGTCTTGCAGCCGGCAATCGCCCGTCGCCTCGCAGGTCATGCAGTCCAGCGGGTGATCGGAGATGATCAGCTCCAGCACGAATTTGCGCGCCTCACGCACTTTGGGCGAATGGGTGTGGATGACCAGCCCCTCGGTCACCGGGAAGGTGCAGGCCGGCTGCAGCGCGCGCTGGCGCTCGATCTCCACTAAACAAACGCGGCATGCGCCCTCTGGCGGCAACGCCGGGTGGTGGCACAGGGCCGGGATATAGATCCCGTTAGCGGTCGCCGCCTCGTAGACGGTCTGAAAGGCTTCGGCCTGGATTTTGCGACCGTCGATGGTGATATTGACTGTGGGCATGGGATAATTCTTCTCCCTGATACGCAAGAGCCTCTGGTGCCCTGACGAGCCGAATTTGCGTCAGATCCATTTCAGAGGTATAAATATACCCAAGGTACACTACTCACCACTCTCAATATGACGAGATGGCAAGTTGAAGCAAATCCACATCAAACTCGCTGAAACACTGCATCAGCAACTCAGAATACAAGCCGCCATCAAAGGGCAGTCGCTGCAAGACTACGTGGTCGACGCGATTCAAAAGCAAGTCGACTTGGATCGTCCCAAGGTTGGCCTTACGTTGGCGCAACTCGAGGAGACAGCCAATGACCACGGCGATTGACGCTTCTTGGGTGGATTCGATCATAGAGGGAGATGCCAGGACGTGTCTTCGCGACTTGCCCGACGCATCGATCCATTGTATCGTCACCAGCCCACCCTATTATCAGCAGCGCGACTACAGCACGCCGCTCCAGATCGGTAATGAGAAATCGCCAGATGAATACGTGCGCAACCTGCAGCTCGTGTTTACCGAATGCCGTCGCGTGCTCAGGAACGATGGTACGTTATGGCTCAATCTGGGTGACAAGTACGACGACGGCGAACTGCTCGGGATGCCCTGGCACGTCGCCTTTGCGCTGAAAAAGAATGACTGGCTCTTGCGCTCAGACATCATCTGGTACAAACCCAATGCTGTTCCATCCTCGGTGAAAAACAGACCAACCACTGATCACGAGTACGTTTTTTTGTTTGCCAAGAACAGTAATTACTACTACGACATTGACGCAATCCGGGAACCACACGTCACGTTTAGCCCGGAAAGCAAAATGAAAGGCGGTCGCAATCACTTTGGCAAAGCCGAGGATGGAACGCCTGAGCAGGGCAAGTATTCCGGAATCTCGAATCTTCACAGCGGCCGCTGGGATCAGGTTTTTCATCCCTTGGGACGCAACCGCCGGACAGTGTGGGAGATCCCCCTATCGAAATCACGGGATGCCCATTTCGCTGTCTTTCCTGAAAAGCTGGTCGAGATTTGTGTTCTCGCCGGTTGCCCACAACACGGGATCGTGCTAGATCCTTTCATAGGCAGTGGCACCACCGCCGTAGTCGCTCAGCGCCTCGGTCGTAGCTTCGTCGGCGTAGACAGCAATCCTAAGTACTGTGAGATGGCGCGCCAACGGCTTCGTCAACCGACGCTACTCTAGCTGCCGCTGCTGATGCTCCTCAGTAACGGCAGCAGGTCGGTCAGCCTTTCCGCCAGGAGTGGTTCGATGACGGCTACCTGGTTCGGGTTTGCCTGAATGTACACATACAACGCCGACTTCAGATCGTCCAGATTGCCCGCCCACGACTCGGCAATGACGATCGGAACGCACTGGTAACCGTTTCCGCTCGCGACCAAGATCGATTTGTAAATGTCCCTGGTAAATAGCAGCGCGTGTCCTCCCCCCATCGTCTCGCGAGTCTTAACGGGAAGCAGAATAGTACCGCCCCTCCCCATGACTTGAACATCATATGTCTCATCGCCAATCTTGACCTGAGTGTTACCTATCGCGAGCGGCAGGTGGTGTTGCTCCACCAAAGTACGGAGATTGCGTCGCACGATTTCCTCAAACAGCGTACCTTTTAGAGCTCGACGGCTCCCCTCAAGCCTCGCCAGCATGACTTCGGAAATGGCCGGCGACAGTGATTCA
>JAMCQI010000049.1 GCA_023381515.1 Chloroflexota bacterium
AGCTGCGCTCAGATCTGGCCGCCCTTCACCCCAGCGGGCTCATCGGCCGCCGCGCCTAGCGCCACCAGCGCCGCCACTCCCCAGGCGAGTGGAACGACGACCACCGGAGCGAGCATCGATCCGACCCTGCTCGGAACCATCACGCGCAGCGATGGCACGACGCAGGTCACCTACAATGGGCACCCTCTGTACTACTATTCGGGCGACACGGCTCCCGGCGACACAAAGGGACAGGGGCTCATCGGAGCCTGGTTCGTGGTTTCGCCCAGCGGGAATCCCATCCAGACGGGCGGGGCGAGCGCGGCTCCAGCAGGCAGCGCGACCCCAGCGTCTACGCGAACCTACTAATCAGCATGAAAGCCTCATAGCGTAAACAACGCGGCCCTGGGTCGGAACCGTTCCGACGCAGGGCCTCGTTTTTTCAGAGCAGGACTTTTAGACCGGGCTTTCAGAACGCATCTTGGCCAAATCCGTTATATCACGAGAAAACCCATCCTTGGAACCTGACGAGCAAACCTTGACCTGTTGCGGGAGCTTTCCCAGAAAGGTGGTTCAGTGCGGCCTTTTGCACCGTACCGCTGGAACCTGGCGAAACCCATTCAGAACTCGGTCGAAGAAAGAGAACAAGATATGGCTTACGAGAACAAACCTAAAGCAAAACCGCCGGACATGAAGGTGCCGGACCAAAACAGATTCGGAATGACCCAAGACCGCGACACGGCCGAAGGAGACGAGATACACAAACAAGTCGAGGACATTTTCGAAGAGGCACAGAACCTCGATTATGGGCGTGCAGACCTAGAACGGACAATGCGAATACACACGTCAGCTCGACCCGAGCTTTCGGGCGGTGACATTGACGCGGATTGGGAACAAGCGGATGCCGCCGAAGAGGTTGTCGGAGGTGAGAACCCTACGCCGGATGAAAGTATCGTCGAGGAAGAGGGGGCCGGGGTTGGGCTGACTTATCAGGACGATGAACCGCTCGATGTCGAGGACAAGGTGGCGAAGCGTGATCGAGAGCCCTGGGAGCTTAACCCCGCTTCTTCACCGGATTATGCGGAGCGGGTGAGGGAGGAATTCCAAGAGCCGCATCCACCGCCACCGGCGAAGAAGGCTCCAGCCAAGCCGACCAAGGGTCCGGTCCGGGCTAAGCCGAAGGCAAAAGCCCGCGCCACGCGCACAATCAGCAAGGCGCGGAGCCGAACGGCCCGCAAGGGGACCGCTCGTCGAGCAGCCGCCAGACGGCGTTAGCGGCCATCTGAAGGCACAATAAACCGCATCTATCGGGCACGAATACAAACCGCCGTTGCCGGGTGGAATTCTGAAAGGAGATGAAGAATGCCAGCCATTAGCGATCTCGGGACTGCGATAGTGACGTCCCTCGCTCTTGCGTTATCCATGATAGCGGAAGCGATTCCAAAAATCATCGGCTTTATCATCATTCTCATCATCGGCTGGATCGTTGCCTCGCTCATTGCAGCGGCCGTCGCTGCCGTCTTGCGCGCCGTTCGTTTCAACGATCTGGGGCAGCGCTCGGGTTTCAGCACGTTTATTCATGACATGGGATTGAAAACCGATCCCTCCGGCGCCATCGCGGACTTGGCCAAGTGGTTTGTTCGTCTGATCACTCTGGTAGTCGCTTTTGACGAACTGGGTCTGACCGCGGTGTCCCAGATTCTCAACCAAATACTCGCCTGGCTTCCCAACCTCGTCGTCGCCCTCGTCGTCCTTGTCATTGGCGGCTTGATTGCCAACTTTCTGTCTGACCTCATCCGAGGGTCGACCGCCGTTTCCGGTTTAGGCAATCCTAGCTTTCTGGCGCTGATCGCCCGCTATGCCGTGTTGGCCTTTGCCATTATCGTCGCCCTGAATCAAATCGGCATCGCGGCTACACTCGTGGATACGCTGTTTGTGGCGGCAGTGGGCGCCATTGCCCTCGCCTTGGGGCTCGCCTTTGGTCTCGGCGGCCGCGAGACAGCCGCGCAAATGTGGCGCGAATGGTATCAGCGCAGCCAGCAGGTCGCGCCACAGTTGCAGCAAGCCGCCGCAGCGGCGGCAACGCAAAGAGCTGCGCAGACCTCTGCACAGAGCGCGACTCAACACCCGTTGCGCCGTGCGACCGATGCCGGCCAGCCGTCGCCCGCCGGTCCGCACCCGCTGCGCCGAGCAACGGATGTGGTCTAGGATCGCTTAACAGGAACAAGACGAGAGGCATCCGGTGGAGCGGGAGTAGCACTCCCGTTCCGCCGGCTTCATCTGTAACCCCTCCACTCGGGCAATTGGGGTGCGATTGCAGATGGCATCGTCGGGTCAAGGTGACCGGGGCCGCAAGACAATATGACAGACGTAAGATTGGGGACGGGGAGATATGCCGTTGGTTGAGGTAATTGGTTTTCATGGCCAAAGTTATCGATACTGATTCTGCACATAAAACGCACGCCCCTGAGACGACATGGGCGAGTTACTGGCCGGGGGCACAACGCCGGCTCGTCATTGCCTATACTATCCTGGCTACCATCGCACTGGGAGCATTGTCTTTCGCGGCGCATAACGCGCCGTACTTTTCGTGGGACCTCACCGCGACTCGTGTTGTGCAGTCAGTCCAGGCCGGGTGGTACAACGTACTAATGCAAGCGGTGGGCGACCCCGGTTACCCACCACAAGTCTATGCACTTGTCGTCATTATCATTCTCGCTCTTTACCTGACCGGATTCAGGTGGGAGGCGATGGCCGAAGTCTTTGCGACAGTAGGCATCGGCGCCGTTGGCTTGCTCATCAAGACTCTGGTGAATCGCCCGCGGCCGTCTCCGGATCTCGTCCATGTCATCGCTACGCTGGATGCCGGTAAGTTGAGCTTTCCAGCGGGACACGTCGAATCATATGTCGCGATCATCGGGTTCCTCTGGTTTATTAGCTTTGTGCAAGCGCGGAATCCGTGGGTCCGCTCGATTTCCCTCTTGGTTTTTGGGGAAATGATTGCTCTCATCGGCATCTCCCGCGTCTACACCGGCGAGCATTGGCTGAGCGACTCGATTGGCGGCTATCTTTTCGGCAGTATCTGGCTGGTGCTGACCATTTGGTTTTACAATTGGGGCAAACCCCGTTTCTTTCTACGGCGCACCAGAGCCAAGGAACCGATCAAGGAAAAGGTCAAAGCGGGGCAAGAAAAGGCCACGGAGGCAGTACAAAAGCCGGTTATCACTTGGCGGCAGAGAGTCGCGCAGGCAGGTGTGTTCGTATCGAAATCGTGGCGCCATTACCGCGCTGCCATCTTTCAGGGTTATCTCGTTCTGGCGATTGTGTTCTTTGCCGTATTGGCTGTCCTCGCACACACCATCGCGTATTTTGCCTTCGACGTCGTCATCACGGATGAAATTCAGCGTATAACTCTGACTGGGTTCGCTCCCCTCATGCTTTTTCTGAGCGACCTCGGATTTGCGCCCCAGGTGGACGTTATCTCCGCGCTCGTCATTCTTCTCTTGTACGTGACCGGTCTCAAGTGGGAGGCTGTAACGACCTTGCTCGGCGTCATCAGCATCTCTCTCGTCGGCGGCATTATCAAGATAATCGTGCAAAGACCTCGCCCCAGTCCCGACATTGTGCATGTTCTTACCCAACTACGGGACTATAGTTTCCCCAGCGGACACGTGCTCTACTTTACCGTTTTTTACGGTTTTCTGCTCTTCCTGGCTTTTACTTTGCTCAAACCTTCTTGGAGTCGGACCCTACTCATCATTGTGTTTACCGTCTTTATCGGTCTGATCGGAATATCCCGAATCGATCTGGGCGAGCACTGGCCAAGCGACGTGTTTGCCGCCTATCTGCTCGGGAGTGTATGGCTTTATCTCACGGTCTACGTATACCGTTGGGGCAAACCGCGTTTCTTTGCCGATCAGCCGGTAGCAAAAGGCACAGGCATGGATCCTCACCCTCCCCTATTACCAAATGGGGAGAAGAAATGACTTGATTTACGCAAAGAAAGGGCGAGTCCCTCCCATTGGCCTGACCGAAGCTCTCACAGGACCAGGTATTGCCGGACCGGGGCTATTCGTTAAATCAAGGGAACATATTCAGGTACAAGCATCGGAAATGATTGGGTGAAAAATGGCAAAGGCAGCTAGCGATCTGAAGAACGCGAAAGATAAAACGCAGCATACCGCACGAGAGGCAGCGAGTAGTCCATGGATGGAGCGTCTCGTTCGTGTTGGGTATGTTGCGCGCGGGCTCGTATATCTTATTCCTGGAGTCCTGGCGTTCGAGCTGGCGTTAGGGCTTGGAGGCGCTGCCGTCAATCCGACCGGGGCCATCGAATACCTGGGAGGGATGCCTTTCGGCAAGGCCTTGCTCATTCTGATGGTCATCGGCCTGCTCGGTTATTCTCTCTGGGGTCTTGTCCGGGCCATCTACGATCCCTTCCGTCAAGGAGACGATCCTGAGGGATTGGCCAAGCGCTTTGGCTATATCGTGAGCGCATTCGGATACATTGTCATCTTGATTGCGACGATCCAATATCTGCAGGGCGCAACAGTTTCCCAGAACAACCCTCAAGACTGGACGGCCAAGCTGATGACTTTGTCTTTTGGACGAGCGCTCGTGGGGATCGTCGGAGCAGGGTGGCTGATCGGCGGATTGTACCAGGCTTACCGAGGGTTCACGGCCGATTTGGCTCCCGACTATAACCTACAAAAAATGAGCGGACAGGAAAAAAAGCTCGCCATCGACATAGGGCGCTTTGGGCTTGCCGGACGGGGCGTGGCCTTTGCACTGATCGGAGTGTTTCTCATTCAGGCCGCCGTTTTTGCGAACGCTGGCCGAGCCAAGGGTCTGGATGGTGTGCTCTTGGATTTGTCAAGCCGGCCATATGGGCAGATAATCCTGGCCGTAACGGCTCTTGGTCTCGTCGCGTTCGGCGTCTTTTCGATTCTGTCTGCTCGCTGGATGAGGATAAAGTTACCTCGTCGGGGACGCTGATTTCTCTTTTTCTTCTCGTATAGAAAAGGTCGATATGGCACCGAATGACAAGTCACCGCGCAAGCTGCTCAAGCAGCTCAAGGAAGCACAGTCCAAGCACGAGATCCTACTGGCCAAAGTGGAAAAGACACGGGCCAAATTGGACAAACGCACGCGCAAACTGCAGGCTCTAGAGACCAAGATCGCCAATCTCGAGCGGCGCACGACCGAGCCCGAGAAAAAACGCCTCGGCCAAGCCCGTGCCGGCAAGGATAAGCTGCGCCGGGCCCGGCTCATCTTTAATCCTGATTCCGGGGTTGGAACGGACAACTCCAAACGACTCGTAGAGATCGTGGGACGCCTACGCGAGCACGGCATCCTCGCCGGAATCGGTTTGAAGACTTCTGGGAAGGCCGCACGCGAACTAGCCAAAGAATCGGTCGAGGATGGAGATGACTTGATAATCGTCGCGGGCGGCGATGGCACGATCGAAGAGGTCGCTTGTCAGCTCGTCGGGAGCAAGACGACTCTCGGGATTATTCCCACCGGCACTATGAACAACCTGGCCCGGTCGCTCGGGGTCCCGCTCGAAATTGAAGACGCCTGTGCCATCATCGGCATGGGAGTCACACGGCAGGTTGATGTCGGCCACGTTCTTTCGGAAAACAAGCCCCAAATCGAGTACTTTTTGGAAAGCGCGGGCGTGGGACTGAGCGCCATCGTCATCCCCACGGGGCATGCGCTAGAAAAGGGGCGTTGGAGCGCGCTGCCGCTCGCCATGCGGAAACTCTTTGACACGAAACCCGCGCCGATCGAGGTCGAGCTTGACGATGGGCAGGCCGTTCACGCCTATTCGCAAATCGTCACCGTCTCAAATGCACCGATGATGGGCAGGAACATCATGGTGGCGCCGGATGCCAAGATGGACGACGGCTATTTGGACGTTGCCATCTATGACGGCATGACCAAAACGGACTTGCTTCAGCACTTTATGGCCGCTGCCAATGGGACGCGCGTCGAAGACGCCAAGATCAAGTATTATCGCACTCGTCATGTCCGCATCAGCGCGAACGAAGAACTGGATGTCAACTCGGACAAGGACATGATCCCGGCGCAACGCATCCTCGAAAAAGCGGTCGCACGCGGGGAGAGCGCCTTCGGAAGCAGTCCGAGTGTCGGACCAAAGGAGACGAGCGAGATCGTGCAGCCGGGGGGCATCAAGCAATATGTTCTCGAAATTGAGATAGTCCCGCAGGCACTCTCTGTGATTGTCGGCAAGGGTATTGCACTGACGCTCCCCGTCGAGGCCGTTCCTTCAGTGCCGCCTCTCTCCGGTCCGCAATCCGAAAGACCGGATTCGGGCAACGGGCATAATAGCGATCTCAAGCAGGCGGAGGATGCCCATTAGGGCTTGCCTGATTCTCTCCCCCGAGCAGCTCGCGAGGTAAAGAAAAGTGGCGATCGCGAGTGTCGGTGACGCTTGGCCGTCCACTCTAGCACCGAAAGTTGACTTTCGACATTTCTCCTCGCAAAAGGAGAACGTGTTGGCGCTCTCTCCCGACATGTCCCCGTCAGAGGCAGGGCGAGCCATCCTCGCGTTTCATTGGAACCAGCTGCTCGAAAGCGAATCTCCAACGCGCGAGGGTGATAACCCTGAAGCACTGCACGAGATGCGCGTGGCCACCCGGCGGCTGCGCGCGGCGATGCGTGACTTGCGTGTTCCACTGGGCAAAGCGGCACTTGTCCCGTTCGTCGAGGACATTCATTGGCTGGCCCAACTGCTCGGAAGTATCCGAGATCTGGATGTCTTTCTGCAATGGCTAAAAGCCTATGGAGGCCAAGCGCCGACCGCCGAGCGCCCTTGGGTAGACCGCGTCATCGGAGATCGCCAAACGGAACGCGCGCAGCGTCGCGCCGAGCTCATCGAGGCGCTGGACTCGACCCGCTATAAAGCATTCCGGGAGCGTTTCTCAGAGTTCGTGAAAGAAAAACCCTCTGGCGCACCAAAAAGCAAGGGCCCGCAGGGTACTCTCTTCGAGCTCGCCAGCACCAAGGTGGCAAAACAGGACAAGCGTATCCTCAAGAAAGCGAAAGGCGCGAACCTAAAACACCTGAAGCGACTACATCGTCTGCGGATCGAATTCAAGCGACTGCGCTACACCAGCGAGTTCTTCAGCAGCCTGTATCCGCGCGGCCTCAAGAGGCTCATCAAAACGTCCACGCATTTGCAGGATGCTCTGGGGGTAGTCCATGACAGCGATGTACAAAGCCGGTTCCTGGAGCATTTGCGGTGCGCGCACCTGAATGATGCCGCCATGTCTGGAACGCTAGATCACATGATTCGGAATCTGCATGAACAAGAGCGCAAACACTATCGCGAGTTCAACAAGGAGTATCGTCACTTTCGATCGCGCAAGTTTCAAAGCCAGATGAAGAAACGCCTGCGCAAAGCGGCCTCCCGGCGTCGCTGACAGCCGCTCCTCCGGCTTTCATTTTACCTGGGTCTCTGTACGAGACCCTCTTTTTGTGTTAGCCGAAACCTGTGGAAAAACCTTGCTTTATGTAGTATACTAGACCGGGTTAACCGATGAAGATAGCAGCTATTGACGTTGGCAGCAACTCGATTCGAACGGTTATTGCTCAACTGAATGGCAACGGCACCTTTGAGATTATCGACCAACTCAAAGATATGGTTCGCCTCGCGGAGGGCGAGACTCCCCAAGGAGGATTGACTCCCCGCGCCGTTCATGACGGCTTGCTGGCGCTTGTAAAGGCCAAAGCCATCTGCGATGCGCATAGGGTGGACGAGATCATCGCCGTGGCCACGAGCGCCGTCCGGGAGGCGAATAACGGAGCGAGGTTTATAGAACTGGCGCGGCAGCAAACGGGAATTCACGTGAATGTGATCACCTCGGAGGAAGAGGCCCGTCTCACTTTTCTCGGTGCACGTGAGGCTTATCCTCTGGGCGAGGGCCGAGCGCTTGTGATCGACATTGGCGGTGGGAGCGTCGAGTTCATGGTTGGCGATGGAAGCCGACTTGTATTCACGGCGAGTGTCAAGATCGGCGTGCTCCGCCTGTTGAATCTATTCCCGCTTTCCGACCCGGTCAGCGCTGCGGATGTCGCGAAAATCGAGACCTATATAGCCCAGCAGCTCGATCCTGTTGTCGCTCAGATCCATCAGCTTGGCTTTGACGTCGTCGTCGGCACATCGGGTACCAATCTGGCTCTGTTCAATCTGGCCCTCCAGCGCTCTTCAGAGAATGGCGCTTTTGTGGGCTCCCTGAACAACAAGGTCGTGCCCACGGACAAGCTTGTGAGGGTGTGTGAATGGCTTGTGCAGACGGATATTGCGGAAAGGCGCCGGCAGAACCGGATACAGGCGGGCCGCGCAAACAGTATCGTCATGGGAGCAGCCCTATGGCGCTACCTGGCTCCAGCATTGCACCCGCCAGAGGTCGTCGCGTGCCGGTTCGCGCTCCGAGAAGGCATCATCGTCGATTTCTTGCAGAGCCAACTGTCTCGCATCCGTGACGAGGAATATTTGCCCGATCCGCGGCGGCGCAGCGTATTGGCCTTCGCGGAACGGTGCAGGCTGGACAAGCGGCACAGTTCGCAGGTCGCGCGACTGGCACTCGGCATTTTCGATCCGTTGAAGCCTATCCTTTCGCTGGATGAGCGCGCGCGTGAATGGCTCGAGTACGCGGCTCTCTTGCACGACTGTGGGTACCACGTCGGCGCCAAGGGACATCATAAACATAGCTATTACCTGATCATGAATGGAGACTTGAGCGGATTCAAGCCCGATGAGATCAGGATCATCGCCGCGAGCACACGCTTCCACCGCCGGCGCTTGCCTTCAAAGGGAGATGAGGAACTGCAGGGGCTGAACAGGCAAAAGCGCTGTGCCGTCAAGACGCTTGCCGGGATTCTTAGAATCGCGGAAGGGTTAGACCGGACCCATTTTGGGGTGGTCAATCAATTGCAGGTCAGTATGACCGGAGACCCAATCGAGTTAGAGATATTTACTCGGGGAGATGCGGAGCTTGAGCGCTGGGCTGGTTCTCGGCGAGTCGACTTGCTACAAAAGGTTTTGCACCGGCGAATACGGGTGCGGTTGAGCGCGCTTTCTCCGCCGTTCCCTGGTCCGGGTTATGACATGGGCGAGCAGGCTAACGCGCAGGCACTGGTGCACGAGGGACCGCCCGTTGCGAGCCCGGCAGGAATACCAATCAAGTCCAACGGGAATAAGAAGTAGGATCGACGTGATTTGCTTCGTGTCGTCCCCACAAGGGGCGAGTCAGAGGTGTCGTTATGGCTGGATTATATGAACAGAGTCCTTATCCTGGAAAACTGATCGTCGTCGAAGGAATCGATGGTTCCGGCAAAAGTACCCAGGCCCAGTTGCTGCAGAAATGGTTGGCCAGTTCCGGCGTTTCCGTCTTTTTCACGGAATGGAATTCCTCGCCGCTTGTCAAAGCGGCGACCAAAATGGGCAAGAAGAAAGACCTCTTGACGCCCACAACCTTTAGTCTCCTTCACGCCACTGATTTTGCCGACCGCTTTGTCTATCAAATCGTCCCTCCGCTGAAAGCCGGCATGGTAGTCATTGCCGATCGCTATGTGTTTACCGCTTTCGCCCGTGACACGGCGCGGGGGGTCGACCCAAAATGGGTCCGCGAGGTGTACAGCTTTGCCGTGAGGCCGGATGTGAGCTTTTACTTTCGGGTCCCCATCCAAGTGTCTATTGACCGATTGATGAACGCGCGCCGAAAGATCAAATACTACGAGGCGGGCATGGACCTGGGTCTCTCCAGAGATGTGCAAGAGTCCTATTACCTATTTCAGAACCGGGTCCTTGACGAATACGACAAGATGAGTGAAGAATTCGCTTTTCACGTCACGAACGCAGAAGAGGCGATCGACATTCAGCAACGCCAGATGCGGCGAAACGTGGAAACCGAGCTGAGCGATTACTTTGTGCGCTATCAACTGGCCTTGCGTCAGGAGGAAGAGGACACGCAAGAGCTGCCTGCGGTCGAGCCTGCCACAGCGGGAGGAGACGGAGGGGAAATGTCATGACGGAACCGCGCACTTTTATCGGCCGCGGCCTGCCCTATGTCGATATTCGCGATCTCAGGGGCCGTCTCATCGTCATCGAAGGAAGTGACGCGGTAGGTCGCAGCACTCAGATCCGGCTCCTCCGTGACTGGCTTGAAGTGGAAGGCCTCGCCGCCATTGAGACGGGCTGGACGCGATCGCCTCTCGTCAAGGACACCATCAACCTAGCCAAAGAAGGGCACATGATGAATGTGCTCACGTTGAACTTGCTCTATGCAACCGATTTTGCCGATCGACTGGAGCACGAGATCATCCCGGCACTGCGAGCCGGCTTTATCGTCCTTTCGGACCGCTATGTTTATACGGCCTTTGCCCGAGCGATTGTGCGCGGCGCGGACCCCCAGTGGATGCGAGAAATTTTTGGCTTTGCCCTTCAGCCGGACTTGGTCCTCTATTTGAAAGCAGACGCCAAGACCCTTTTCCGGCGATCTCTCCTTTCCAAGGGGCTGGACTATTGGGAGTCCGGGCGGGATCAGAACCCCGGTCTCGACCCCTACGATAGCTTTTTGCGCTACCAGACCCGGCTCCTAAGGGAGTTTGACCACCTGGCAAAAGATTACAATTTTGTGGTCATCAACGCGCGACGGAGCGTGAACGCCGTCCAGAAGGCACTCAGGGAGAATGTTGCGGCGGCGATTCCAAGCCTGAAGACAAGCAGTATGAAATTGAACGCGAACACGCCGCAGACAAACACCAATGTGCCGATGGTCCCATCCTAAATGAGAAACCTGGTTTCCCTCGAAACCAGGTTTCTCGCTTGTCTCTCACTTGATTACAATTTTGTCGAGATCGAGATCGGGCCGTGGATAGGACATGTGTAATTCCTCCAGTACCTTGACAATCACGGTCGAGACCACCAGGTTACGGTACCATTTGTGATTCGCGGGGACGATGTACCAGGGCGCTCGCTCGGTGCTCGTGGCCGTAATCGCATCTGCATAGGCTTTCATGTATTCGGGCCATAATTCTCTTTCCTTCAAGTCGGCCGCGTTAAATTTCCACTGCTTTTTGGGCTCGTCGAGTCTCGCTTCCAGGCGCCTTTTCTGTTCGTCCCGGCTGATATTCAGATAGAACTTGACAATCTTGGTCCCTTCGTTCGCGAGCAAATGCTCCCAGTGGTTGATTTCGATGTAGCGCTCGCGCCACACCTCCGGGGGAACTAGACGGTGGACACGCTCGATCAGCACCCCTTCGTAATGGCTCCGGTTAAAGATCACTATTTCGCCATTGCCCGGTGTCTGCTTGTGCTCGCGCCAAAGGAAATCATGATCCCTCTCCTCTTGGGTTGGCACCTTGAAATTGGCCACCCGGACTCCTTGGGGATTGACTCCCTGAAAGACGTGATGGATGGTCCCGTCTTTGCCGCCCGTGTCCATCGCCTGGAGAATCACCAGCAACTTGTTCTTGTGCTCTGCGTACAATAGCTCCTGCAAGTCGCTCAGCTTTTGGATGAGCACTGTCAATTCGTCTTCCGCCTCGCCCTTGTCGCCCCGATAGCCGCTCTTGTCGTCGGGGTCCCAATCATTTAGGTCTACGCGGCTGTCCGGCTTGACGCGGTATTTTTCCATCGTTTCTCCTTTCAACTTTCTTTCTGGATTGTGCCTGGACGGGTTGAAACCTGCCAAACTGACACGTCAAGAATCAGAGTACGTTATAGGGTGTGGAGATTCATGACCGAGAGTCTGCGCCTCTGCACGTGGAACTTGCACCTTGGGCTCGAACTTGGAACCCTTTTGCAGGCGGTGACAACCTACCCCGATTTTCGTGATCTGGACCTGCTGGCACTCCAGGAAGCCTCGATCCATTCGGACCTGGAAGACGCACGCGCCTTGGCGCAAGCCTTGGGGCCTTCCTACGATTGCCATCAGGTGACTGCGCACTTGCTCGGCACTCGGGCGCAGGCAAACGCACTGGTCTGGAACCGAGAGCGTGTACGCATTGACAATACGGATACCGTTCTCCTGCCGCGCGTACGCCAGGTGAGGCTGCCGCGTGCCGAGCGCACCTTTCTCTGCGCACTGCCTCAACAACAACGCATCGGCGTCATTGGCGAAGGGTCCATCGGCGGTGAGGCGCTTCGATTTTACGTCGCCCATCTCGATGTTCTCGGGTTGGAATACAAGCGCGAGCAATTCTATCGCATTCTCAGTGATTTGCACAATCGCCCCCCCACGGACCTGACCATCCTCGCCGGCGACATGAACACATTTCGAATTCGCTCGAGGCCTTCCTGGGCAAGCCTGACAAGGGCGGCGGAGGCGGAAGGTCTGCAAGATCTGACGAGCGAAATTCGCTGGACGCACAGCGTGCGGCGCGTGCACTTTCGGCAAAAGCTCGACGCCATTTGGGTCAAGAGCATCCGGCCCTTTCAGTACCGTTCGTGGAGCTTGGATATTCGGGGGTCGGACCACATTCCGGTCTTTGCGCAAGTCACATTTCGCTAGGGGCAAGCTGTGGGCAAGCAGGGATTAGCCATCCTGCACGTGGATGGGCTGAGCTACCGTTATCTCCTCAAGGCGCTGGAGCAAGGCCGCATGCCTTTTGTCAAGCATCTTGTTGACGAGGAAGGCTATGAGGTGCTCCGCTACCGCTGTGGGATTCCTTCGACGACCCCTTTTGCTCAAGCGGGAATCTTGTACGGCGATAATTCCGAAATACCTTCGTTCCGCTGGTGGGATAAGCAATCTGGACTTGAGGTCAGCTTCGGCGGCATGTCGACCTTCAAGCATGTCGCCCACAAGTACTTTGGTGGCAGCGATCCCTTGGTGCGGGACGGCGCATCCATCGCCACCTGTTTCCCTTCCGCCGCCGCGGCGACCTATCGCCTGGCGTATCGGGAGCATGGCTATTCTATGAATCGCCCTCCCTTTTCCCAGAAACGGGCACTCGCGAACTGGGCGTTGAATCCTCTGCACCTTCTGGACTGGACCTGGCGCGGCTTGCTCCAAATCTGGAAAGCCAATCTGCAATATTGGCGCACGCTCTTGAGCGGCCGCCCGGCCGCCAAGATGTACATCGTCTCCGACATGCTTGAAGAGATCCTCTTGCACCAATTGACCCGCTTTGCGACCGTCGAGGCAATGCAAGAGGGCTATGCCAGCATCTATGCCGCCTTCTATGCTTATGATGAGACCGCCCATGCTTTTGGCCCCGAATCGGATTATTCGTTCCGCATTCTGCGCCATATTGACAATACCATCCGCCGTATCGCAGCCAATCGACAAGGTAAGGCTGACGGACGCGATTACGAGCTGGTCATTCTCTCCGACCACGGGCAAGTGGAGACGGTCCCCTTCGACCGTCAATACGGCCATCGGTTGGGCGAGATCGTCTCCGAGTGGCTGCCGACTTTCGAGGTCGAGGAACTAAAAGGAAAAAGGTTTACGCCCAAGGCAGCGATCGACGGTCACATTCTTCTCACTTTTTCCGGCGGTCTCGCCCATTGGTATTTCAAGGACATCTCCTGGCGCCTGGGATATGATGAAATCGAGGAACGCTTCCCGGGCCTGGTCGCTAAAGTAGCCGGCACGCCGGGCATTGGCTTTGTCCTGTTGCGCAATGGCGACGAGAACCATATTCTCACGAGCAAGGCTCACTTTCGCTTTGACGCGGAGGGGAGGCTACCACGCGGGGCACGCGATTTCCTCGCAAGATACGATGAACCCGATGTCCTCGCGTGTCAACTGGACCGCTTGAATTCATTTCACAGGTCGGGCGACATGATTCTCTTTGGCGAATACCTGGACGACCATCAGATAAACTTTGAGAATCAGGTAGGCGGGCACGGATCGGTAGGTGGGGAGCAGTTGTTTCCATTTATATTGGCAAAACGCGAATGGAAATTCAATACGGCTGATGTCATTGGCTCCTACCAGCTTTATCCGCTCCTCAAGCGCCTCAGGGACAAGCTCGTCGTTCCCGGGATGGGCTAATCGGAAACCGCCTTTGAGCCGGTCGCGCCCCGCTCTCGCAAGACGAATCCGGGTTTCCACGGAGTGCCGAGCGCCGGAAGCAGCCACCGGTCCAGGCCCCAAAACCCTGCGGTTTTCCAGGCCAGGATTAACAAGACGGAGAGGCTGAAGAAGACCGGGTTGACGCTCGCCGTGCCTGCCATCATATAGTTCCAATTCATAAACCCGCCGATGAACGCCGCGAGCCCGGTGAAAGCGCCCAGTACCAGGCAAATACCCACGATCAATTCGCCGGCCACGACAACCTTGGCAAACCAGGTGTAGGCCCCGGTATCGAGGAGCAACTGAAGGAACGATCGATACCAGTCGAAAGTAACTACGGGTTTCGGTTCAGTTGCGATAGCGCTCGTCCAAAAGCCTTTGAGCGCGCTCCCCGTGCGGACCCAGGCGGGATTGTTTAGCTTCTCAAATCCAGATGTGATCCAGCTGTACCCAAGATAGAGACGAACGATCAGCCAGGGCCAGGCCATCCGAGTGTCAGCAAAGACGAACCGGGCGATCGGAGGATCGGCCACCTGGACCACATGGTGTTCAGAGACTCTTGCCATAAGCTTTCCTCCCTTGCAAAGCCGTTTATGTGCTAAAACGAACGCGGCCACGATTTATGACCGCGTAGATTGGCTGCGATCGGTTGACAAAGCGTCAAGAATACGCTGTAATACGTTCTACTGCTGCAATCGAAGGCGGCGACTCTAGCTCACGCTGCAGAAGGAGGCCTCATGAGCCGTATCATCATCACGGGTGGGACCGGTTTGATCGGGCGCGCCCTAGCCTTTGAACTCGCCGCGGCCGAGAACGAGGTGATCATCCTCAGCCGTCATGCGAGCGGCGCTTACAACCTGCCCCAGAGTGCTCGCGTCCACGCCTGGGACGCCAAAACCGCCGAGGGTTGGAGTGCGCTCGCGAGCGGAGCCGCGGCGATCGTGAATTTAGCCGGAGAAAGTATCGCGCCGATGCCGTGGACCGCCGAGCGGAGGCGGCGCATCCTCCAGAGCCGCGTCGATGCAGGACGCGCAGTGGTAGAGGCAGTCCGGGCTGCGGAGGTCAAGCCGCGCGTGGTGATCCAAGCTTCGGCGGTCGGGTATTACGGTTTGTGCGGGGATGAACAGGTGACCGAAGAGACCCCGCCCGGCGATGATTTTCTAGCGCACGTCTGCCGTGACTGGGAAGAATCCTCGGCACCCTTGGAGCAACTCGGAGTCCGCCGAGTCATCATTCGGACCGGGCTCGTCCTCAGCCGAGACGGCGGTGTTTTTCCGCTCATCGCAATGCCGTTTCGATTTTTCGTGGGGGGGCGGATTGGCAATGGGCGACAATACACGCCTTGGATACACATCGTCGACCACGCGCGTGCGATTTGCTTTCTCATCGGCAAAGCGACGGCGAATGGCCCCCTTAACCTGACGGCGCCCAATCCCGTGACCAATGCAGAATTCAGTCGCGCGCTGGGCGAGACGATGGGGCGGCCCGCGCTCATTCCAACTCCCGGCTTTGCCCTACGCCTCGTATTCGGGGATATGGCCAAATTGATGCTTCTGGGAGGCCAGCGTGCAGTTCCGAAACACTTGCAGGAAATGGGTTTCCAATTTCGTTTCCCCGACCTGCAATCTGCGCTGTCGGACCTGCTCCGCCCTGCCAAAGAGAGCGCGCTCCCCACTCAGTAGGGTTGGCGCAAGGCATCCTCGGGCGCCATTGCGAGGTGGATTTCGGGCCGTCCCTGCCGAGTTCGCGGGGCGGGCGTCTGCCCTGCATGGGCCCGCGGGAATGAGCCCCCTGCGCAATCTCACCAAGCCGGGGTGACACTGCTTCGTCGGCACAACCCGGCTCCTCGCAGCGACACACGAGTCCTGGCTTGGCGACTGCCGTGTCCGCTCGGCGAGCGCGGTTGTCGCCCAGTTAGACATGGACTATAATTGAGGCATGGATACTTTTCAAGCGATCAGAACCCTGCGAGCGGTCCGGCAGTACACAGACGCACCGGTAAGCGATCCCATCATCGGGCGAGTTCTGGAAGCCGGACGATGGGCTGGCAGCGCCAAGAACACACAGCCCTGGCAGTTTATCTTGGTCAAAGAACGCGAAACGCTGGACCGCTTGGCCGAATGTGGGGTCTATGCCAGCCACCTGAGGGAAGCGGCTTTTGCCATTGTCCTCATCACCGAGGGAACCAAAAGGGCGGATTTTGACAGCGGCCGCTGCGTTGAGAACATGATGCTCGCCGGGTGGAATGACGGCGTTGGGTCGTGCATCGCCTCAATGCACCGAGAAGCAGAGGCCAAGCAGGTGCTGGACATCCCCGACTCCTTCCGGCTTCAACAAGTTGTCGCTTTTGGCTATCCCCGTCCGAACGTCGAGCCCACTATTGAGGGGAGACCTCTTAAGGATGTCCTCGCCACCACCGGGCGCAAGCCGCTGGAAGACTTGGTGCACCGTGAAAAGTGGGGAGGACGATGACAATGAGCCAGCTGGCTCATTGACGCGATGCCAGAGCTGCCGGAAGTTGAGACAACGGTCCGCGATTTACGGCCGCATCTTGTAGGCCTCACGATCATCGGGGCTCGAGTCGGTTGGCCCCGCAGTATTGCCGCGCCCAGCGCCAGGGAATTCGTGCGGCAGGTCAAGGGCTATGTCATCGCCGATATCCGGCGGCGCGGCAAATTCCTCGTTTTCTACCTTTCCTCCGCGGTTCCCCGGGACACTGAAACGCCCCAGCGCCGCGACAAATTCCTTTTTGTCCATCTCCGCATGACGGGCGGTTTCAGGATTGATCCGCGCGCAGTGCGGCGTGACAAGCACGTACACGTCCGCTTTGAGTTGGATAATGGGCAAGAACTGCGGTTTCGGGATCCGCGCAAATTCGGCCGGATGTGGCTGGTAAAAGAGCCAAATGCCGTGGTGGGCAAGCTCGGCCCCGAACCGCTGGAGATGACGCAAGGGGAGTTTGTTGCGCTGTTCGACGGGAGGAGGGGGCAACTCAAACCCCTTTTGATGAACCAGACGTTTCTCGCCGGGCTAGGAAACATCTATGTGGATGAATCACTCTGGTACGCGCGGCTGCACCCTTTGCGGCGAGCGGAGAGCCTATCGCGGGCGGAGCGAGTCCGCCTGTACCGGGCGGTGCGACGAGTCCTCGCGCGTGCGATTGCCGTCGGCGGCACGAGCATTGACGTCATGTACAGACGTGTCAACGGCGAGAGCGGCGGCTTTCAGGACAGCCTGCGCGCCTTTGATCGGGAAGCACGTCCCTGCCGCCGCTGCGGCACGGCCATTGCCAAGATGGTGGTCGGGCAGCGGGGCACTCACTACTGCCCAAAATGCCAATCGCTGGACGTCTGAACCGCGAATCCCGAGGAAACCGCGACGCTCTGGCCCCGCCGCGACCAAATAGCTAGCTGCCAGCAAACAGGGTGTGATTCGCCGTCTTGGGAACAAGAATGCGCAATGCCCGTGGGCGCACTGCGATATCTACCGGTGTCCATCCGACCGGTTCCCCGTCGACCTGCACCGGCAGGTTTTTCCCCCGAATGCCAACGCACGCCAGGTGGTAGGCTTCGACCTGCGGGTTGCGCAGGTGCAATCCCAGAAACACACGCACGAGGTGCAGCGCCGTCATTCCGAAGCCGGTTCCTTTGAAGACGACAAGATCGAGCAAACCGTCGTCTATCTTTGCCTGCGGAGCAATGCGAACAATGCCGCCATACAGTTGCGCATTCGCCGCAAGCGCGAGGATCACACGCTTGCGAGTGCGCACATCGCCCATCTCCAGAATGACCGGCCGGCCCCGGAAGCCCCAGGCTTCACGGATGCCCACCAGCCAGAACAAGAGGGCGCCCAATCTCCGTTTCATTTCCCGCTGGGGCTCGATATAGCGCGTAATCGCCGCGTCCAAACCGATGCCGCACCACAAGACGAAAATGCGGGGGGCCACGCTCGGCCCCTGGATTTGCCCTACGTCTACGGGGCACACCTGGGCTTGAGTGAGAAGACGCGCTCCGGCGGAGAGGTCTCCCAGGGGCAAGCCCATTTCCTTCGCCCACACGTTGGCCGTGCCGAGTGGCAGGACGCCGAGCGCCGTCGTCGTACCCACGACGCCGTTGGCGACTTCGTTCATCGTCCCGTCGCCTCCAACGGCGACCACCGCGTCCAACGCCAGGCCTGCCGCCTGGCGCGCCAGATGTTCGGCCTCTCCTAGTCGGGTGGTCTCTACCACATCTACCGACCACTCCCGTTCGCGCAGTTCGTCCACCGCACGGGCAAGTTGTTCGCGCGCTGTTTTCATCCCCGCCGAGGGGTTATAGACCAAGCGCACCTTCATCTGCGGCTCCATGCCTCAGCGCCACGACCAGACAGCCAAAGTTCCGTCGGCGATCCGGCGCGGCGGTGATCCCGCTGTTGCATCCACGACCCAGACGCTGCCATCCGTCGAATTCTCGCTCTTGGCGTAAACGAACGATCGACTATCTGGCGACCAGAATGTGAGCGATCGAGAATATTGATCAAAAAAGGGAAGCACGGCAAGGAAGGTGTCGGTTGGTTCAAAGATTGCCAAGGTTCGGGGCTGACCATCCGGCACATCTACGACGCGCCAACTCAGACTCACAGTCTGGCTTTGGCCGAGAGGAGCGCCCAGGCCATGAATGGGTCGAGCCCCGAGGGCTTGGCTTGAGAGTGCTGCCCCGGCCCCTGCGTTCGAGACGGCGCGCAGAATCTCTTTACCGAGGAATTCACAGCTAGCGCAGCCCAACTTGTTATCGGGTGAAGCAATGGTCAGATAGGCGAGTTGCTTGCTATCCGGAGACCAGTAGAAAGCGAGGGCATCCTCTTTCACCACCTGCTTTGGATTCTTGCCATTTCCGTCACTCACCGTGATCGGACCCTGGTTTGGCAATTGGGCATCCGCCGGAGTGACGAGCGTCGCAATCTTGTTCCCATCCGGCGACCACGCAAAAGCGATTTGTCCGCTAAAACTCTGAATAAGCTGCGGATTCTTGCCGCGGCTGTCCGCGCGGTAGAGTGAATCCCCGCCGGTCCCGTCGGAAGAGGCATATAGAATGGCCGACCCATCAGGTGAGAATTGCGGAGACATGAAAGAACCGGGCGCGCTCAAGTCCTGAGGCGGCTGGTTGGCTTGGGGAAAGATCAAAGAGATGTGCGCATCGGGTGAATCACTCCGAGTCCCCCCCACGTGCGTCAGCATCGTCCGCCCATCCGGAGACCATGCCCAGTACAAAGGTGATCCATCTCCCAGTTTTTGGGCATCGGCTTTCCCGTCTGCGCTCGCGAGCATGAGCTTCTGGTTCTGATCATTCTGCGTCAGAAAGGCAAGGTGCTGATTATCCGGAGACCAGTAAGCATAAAAGGGCAAGTCCGATTGACTCTTGTAGATGGTCGTAAGGTGACCACCGCTCGTGGGCGCGACATCCAAGCTTCCTTCCTGTTGGTTGGCGTCCCCGCTCAAGCTGATGAAGGCGATGTGCTTGCTGTCCAGAGACCAGGCCGGGAACAGATGGGCATGGTTAGAAGAAGCCGCCGCATCTGTCGTGATGGCGACGCGCTGCCCGCCTTGCGGATTCACAACCTGGATATCCATGTTGTTATCGACATAAGCAATGCGATTAATCGGTAGAGAGGAGGAAGCATTGCGGTAGAGGAAATAGCCTGCGAAGGCAGTCGTTCCAATGCAGAGCAAGAGGACGAGGCAGCCGGCTGCTCCGAGGATGGCGACCCAGTAGGAGCGTTTGAACATCGAGCAACCTTTCTAACAGAAGAACGTGCGTCAGCACCCTAGCGGGCGGGTTGTTCTAGTTGACAACGGGTTTGTTCCAGGGTAGCTTCCGAACAGGTATTCGGTAGATATAACGGTCGATTAGATCAAAAGCGCTCCGTTGATTATACACTGGCCGTCCCGTCGAGCGCAAGGCGGGTGGCGACAGCCCCATCACTCGCAGCCGATGGTACCTCGCTCCTATTGAGCTTTTAGCAGCGACATTGTATTATCTAGACGATAGTGAACCGTTCTTCACCCAGTTTTTTGCGCTCTCCGCGCAAACCGGCCAACTGGGGAGAAAAGGGGAGCAACATGAAGCAAGTCGTCGTGAGCGCAGCGCTCGTTGCAGTGCTTCTCTCTGTCACCTTTACCGTGACGTCGGCCGGCCTGGGCATGGAGGATCCTGCGTTGTGCGTCGCGGGCAAATGGCTGGTTGTGAATTGGGCACGACAGTCAAGCATAAAGGTCTATGTGCCCAAGGGTACCTCGTACGGGAACGCTGCGAATTGTGGCGACTTTCCAAGTGGCGTAACGGGGGAGTATTCGGGCCATGTTGTCAAGACCAAGGCTGCCGCTAACCAGGTGGTCGTCGAAATCAACGGCAAACACGCACCGGACGAAGTGACGGTGTGGTACGGTGACGAGTCGAACTCGCAGACACTGTCCAACTCTGGAAAGGGCATACTCGTCTTCACTTTCAATCTGCCGTAGCAGCGAGCGCGTTGCCGCCCCAAGCGTTATTTGTAGCGCATGACGTTTGTCGCTCAACGCGGGTCCCCGGTTCCAGTAAACACATAGCGGAGTAGCATTGTAACAGGTTCACAACTCCCAGATGAAATAGGCTCCCTGAAAAAGGCAACTCGAGCAAGTCATCGGGTTGCCTTTTCGTTTCCTGCCTTCCCGAACGCCAGCGGCAAATTGGTTTTCGTGGGTTCCTGTAGTATAATCATCTTGCCCGCGCCAGACGCGGTTTCCCTCCTTTCTGCTCACTCTCCATCTGCTTTGGCCATTCTATGTCCAAACGGTGCCCCAAGTGCGGATACTCGAATCCCGACGGCGTTGATGTGTGCGCCCATTGCGCCGCGCCCCTTGAACGGACATGCCATAGCTGCGGTTTCGAGAACCCGCCTAATTTCAAGTTCTGCGGCAACTGTGGCGCCAGCCTACAAACCCCTGCCCCGGTTCGAGCCACGAGTGAAGAGACCCGCCAACGACTGCAGAGCTCCATCCCCGCCGAGCTTGCCGAAAAGATCTCACGAGTAGGCAAGCAAATCGAAGGCCAGCGCCGCACGGTCACCGTCCTTTTTGCGGATATCAGCGGCTTTACGGCGATCGCCGAAAAACTTGACCCCGAAGAAGTCTACAATCTCATCGACGGCACGCTCAGGGCGTTTACGCTAGAGATTTTCAAGCGAGAAGGCACCCTGGACAAGTTCTTGGGCGACGGCGTCATGGCCCTCTTTGGCGCACCCGTCGCCCACGAAGATGACCCCGCCCGCGCAGTATGGGCCGCCCTCGGAATGCAGAGCGAGCTGAGACGAATCGACGAGGAATTGGAATCCCGTCTCGGCATATCCGTGAAAGCGCGCATCGGTCTCAACTCCGGGCCTGTTGTCGTCGGGAGCATCGGGTCCGATCTCAGCATGACCTATACGGCCCTCGGCGATACGGTGAACGTCGCCTCCCGTTTGCAGAATGTGGCGGAACCCGGCGCCATTCTGGTGAGCCGCCCGATCTACGAACAGACCGAGCCGCTGTTTGAGTTCCGCGAGTTGGGATCGATTCGTGTCAAAGGACGCTTGGAGCCGGTCGAGATTTTTGAGGTAGTTGCTCCGCGCCAGACGGCGAGTCGCGTGCGCGGCATCCCGGGTTTGACCGCGCCGATGGTCGGCCGCAGAGCGGAATTTGAGCGACTCCTCGAGACCGTCGAAGACTTGGACGCCAAACGGCGCGGCCGGATTGTCCTGATCACAGGGGATGCCGGCATCGGCAAGTCACGTCTCACCGCCGAGTTCAAGAGCGCGCTCGCGGACAAACCGGTTTCCATCGTCGAGGGGGCCTGCCTCTCCTATGGGCAGTCGGCTTACGGCGTCTTTCTGAGCTTGATGAAATCCTACTTTCAGATCGGCGAGAATGAGCCCGAATCGACCGCGCGCGACAAGATTGAGAGGACGGTGCGAGAGGCCCTGCCCAAGGACAAGCCCATAGCCCACGTGCTTCCCTATATCGAGAATCTGCTCTCGATCCACATTGTCGAGAAAGAACTGGCCGAGCGAGTTCGGCACCTTCAACCAGCTCAACTACAACAACAAACGTTCCTGGCCGTTCGCGATCTCTTTTCCGCTCAGGCCCTGCGTCAACCGCTCATCCTGATCTTTGAGGATATTCACTGGATTGACAAGCTCTCCCTGGACCTCCTCACTTTTCTTTTGCCCGCTGTCGAGCAGGCCCCCTTGCTTCTCTATTTCAACTCACGGCTGGGTGAAGGGCCGGCGGCTTTTCAGATCCAACAGGCGGGCGAAGAGAGCTTTGGTCCTTCTTTTCTTCATATTCCTCTCCAGCCCCTGTCCCATGCCGATGTGGTCGCCCTGATTGACCTCCTGCTGACCATTGCCGAGCTGCCCGAGCACCTGAAACAGCTCATTCCCCAACGTGCCGAAGGCAATCCTTTCTATCTCGAAGAGACCATTCGGATGTTGATCGATCGGGGCGTCATTCGGCGGAGCGAGGGCCGCTGGCAGATTGCTTCAGATGCCGACGTCCGGAACCTGGACGTCCCGCGCACGCTGGAGGGGTTGATCATGGCGCGCGTGGACCATCTCAGTGAGGGTGCGCGCCTGGCGGTTCAGTATGCCTCGGTCATCGGCCGTGACTTTACGCTGCGATTGCTTTCGGCCGTGGAAGATAATGCGCGGAATCTGGCAGAGGATATCCAGGAACTGGAGGAGCGTGAGCTCATCCGGCCGGTTGACGCAGAAGAGCCGGAATTTCGCTTTTACCATCTGCTCATTCAAGAGACGGTCTACAACAGCCTGCTCCTGCGCCGACGCGAGCGGTTGCATCACAAGATTGCCGAGGGGATGGAACGCCTCTTTAGGGACCGCCTAGAAGACCACATTGAGCAGCTCGCCTTTCACTATGCCGAGAGCAAGGATGCCGAACGCGCGCTGCCCTATCTGACGCGGGCCGGAAAACGAGCCGCCGACCGCTTCGCCAACGACGAGGCCCTCCGCTATTACCGAACGGCGGCGGAATCCTTGGTCAAGGCCAATCCGACTGTCGAGCAGCGTATCGAGGTCTATGAGGGACTGGGGCAAGTTCAGAACTTTGCGGGCGACTATGATGGCGCGATCAACTCGTACCGCCTTGCGCTCGAACTTATCCGGACTGCCGCGACGCCCCAGCGCCCGCGCGCGAGTGCAGAGATCATGCGACGGATCGGGCGAGTGTTCGAGTGGAGAGGGGATAATGCAGAGGCCTTGCGGTGGTTGGAGAGTGCCTTGAGCGAGCTCAATCGAGATCCGAATTCCGATCGTGCGGTCGAGCGGATCCGGATTTACAACGATATCAGTTGGGTCCACTACCGTCGTGGCCAGTCGGAGGAGGCGTACCAGTGGCGAATGCGGAGCCTTCAGATCGTCGAGGGCTCTGACCATTATAACGAGATGGCCGCGTCATATAATGGTCTGGCAGCCCTTTTCCGCGCCAAAGGGGATTGGGCGCGCTCGACCGCATACACCGAAAAGGCCCTGCGTCTCCGTGAAGCCATCGGCGACTCGTATGGCGTGAGCCAATCCCAAACCAACTTGGGCGTGATCGCGGCAGAGCAGTGTAATTGGGATGAGGCACTGGATCACTTCGAGCGATCGTTAACCACCAAGCAGAATATAGGAGACGTCGCAGGTATTTCTCTCCTGAACAATAATCTCGGGTGGATCTGGCGTGAAAAAGGGGATTATGCCCGGGCCAAGGAGCTGTGCCTAAAGGGGCTGCAGATCGCCGAGAAAATAAAGAACCGGACGTATATTTGCATCGCACTCAACAACTTGGCCAATATTGAGATACAACAGGAATGCTTTGACTCGGCGGTTCCCTTCTTGACTCAAAGTATCCAGATTGCCTCAGAAATGGGTTCCAAAGAGCATCTCGCCGAGGCAGAGTGGCTTTCGGCGGAAGCTCATCTGGGATTGAAAGATTTGGACCAAGCCAATCAGTTCGCCTTGCATGCGGCAGGGGTTGCGTCAGAAGCCGGCACGCGCCTGCTTGAAGGTCAAGCTCTGCGGACCCTCGCTAAAATATCTCGAGCCAGGCAGGAGTGGACCGCCGCCGAAGATTATGTTCGGCGGAGCATGGCGATTTGTACCGAACTCAAAAATCCCTTTGAACTCGCGCGTTCCCAACACCTATTAGCCCTCGTCCAGCGCGACCGCGGGCAATGGACTGAAGCCCGTGCGGGCCTCGAGAATGCCCTCAGCACTTTTGTTCGGCTAGGCGCGGAGGGGGAGCGCCGCCGCACGGAGGCCGACCTGGACGGGCTTGCCGCCTCCACTCCCTCGACGACCGGGTAGGAAAATCTTTCTTTGCTTGTCTCCTCAAAAGCACGACGTGCCGAGAGGGCGATGAGGAGCGCGTAAATGTCATCGCCTGCCGTGATTGCAGTTTCGGGACGGCCCTACCGGCCTCATACAGAGGGACAAGATTCTGGAGTATTTGCGCAAGCGCCTGGGAGACAAGCGTTTTGACGAATTGGGAATCCGGTTGTATATTGTCACAGAACACCCACCGGGGGAGGAGGCCGCCTGGGACAAGATGCCGTACCTACTACATTTGGTGACGGGGCGCCCGCGTACGCCGCTGTGAGGCTAACCGATCCAAACCGACATGACTATTCCACCTTCGAAGGATACCCCTGACGCAATTCACGTCCAGGATTGGACGAACAGAATTGCCCACCTAGAGCAACAGGTCACCGCGCTGCAAGCTGTTCAAGAAGCGGCACGCAGTCTCACGTCGGAGCTCAACCTCGATCAGCTCCTGTCCAGCATTCTCCAGAGCGCCGTCGAGGTCATGCACGCCAGCGCGGGCTCACTTCTCCTCTATGATCTCACGACGAACGAGCTCGTCTTTGAGGTTGTGCAGGGCGGAGGGGGCGAAGCCTTGCGCAACAAGCGGATCCGAACGGATCAGGGCATTGCTGGGTATGTCTTTACTCAGCGCATGCCGACCGTCGTGCAGAATGTCGACCGGGACGATCGGTTTCTCAGCGGGTTTGACGCCCATTTTGGATTTCATACCGCCTCGCTTATTGCTGCGCCCTTGATTCACAAAGGCAACCCGATCGGCGTGGTCGAAGTCCTGAACAAAGAATCCGACCAGCCTTTCACCACGGAAGACCAAGAACTGTTGTTGGCCTTCGCCTCGCAGTCGGCCGTCGCCATTGAGAATGCCCGGCTATATCAACAGATCGTCGCCGAACGCGATCGCATTCTGGCGGTCGAGGAGCTAATTCGTCGAGAGCTCGCCCGCGACTTGCATGATGGGCCCGCGCAACTCATATCGGCCGTTATCATGGGGCTCCGCTTTATTCGGGAGATCCTCGTCCGCAAACCGGAGCGCGCACAGGAGGAACTGGTCGACCTGGAGCAATTGTCCACGCAGGCTTTGCACCAGGTGCGGAACATGCTCTTTGACCTTCGTCCAGTCTTGCTCGAGACGCAGGGACTGCGCGCGGCCCTGGAGGCATACGCGGAGCGGCAAACAGAGCGCGACTCTCAACTACACCTTGATTTGGATTCGTTCACTGCCCGCTTTACGCCGAAAGCCGAAGCTGCCATTTTCTCTATCGTTCAGGAAGCGGTCGTAAATGCCAAGAAACACGCGGCGGCCAAGAATATCTGGATTGAGACAAGGCAGCAAGGCCATTCCTTGACCATTCTGGTGCGCGACGACGGACGCGGCTTTGACGTCGACGGCGTCGAAGCCGCTTATGGTCAGCGTGGCAGCCTGGGGCTGCTCAACATGGAGGAACGGGCCGATATTGCAAGCGCGAAACTGGCTATTGAATCGGAACCGGGCAAGGGGACACTGGTGACGTTGAGTGTGCCCCTTGCCGGAGCACTCAAGCGTTGAGGGCCCTTGCTGTTGGATTCGCCGCAGTGAGCCGCCGTTTTCCTCGCCCTCCCCTGCTTTTCCAAAATCCACAAACGCTGAAGAACAAGACGCTGTTCGGCTTGGCCCTCGCCTGGCTCACGCTCGGATTCGCCATTCTTTCGGCGACGCCTGCCGCGCACGCCGACGCACCCACCCCCGTTGTCGTTCCTATCGCGCTCGCTCCGGTCCAACGCACAAGCCCGATCGAACTGGTTGCGCTAACTCTCGACGCCGATATCAGCGAGAGCAACGGACACACCCTCCTCTCGGGGAATTCCACCTTCAAGCTTCACAATACGGACAAGATGAACGACCAGCAAGTGCCGGTGGGGTTTCCTAGCTGGGGCGGCGATCCCTATGCGTTTGATCCGGCGCGTCTGAGCCCCTTTTCCGTCACCGTGGACGGAAGAAACGTCAAGCTTAATCCATCTCAGGCAGAGCTGCGAATTGGCAGCGCCGTCCGCACGGTCCAGTGGTATACCTTCACGCTCTCCATTGGCGCGGACGAAAAAAAGACCGTGCGCTACGAATTCCAGCAGGACCTGGGCGATAGCCCAATGCCGCGCTTTGTGTATGGACTGGCACCTGCCGTCGGATGGAAAGGGAGCATTGGCAGCGCGCGGCTCACGCTCCACTTTCCAGAGATGACTACGCCAGAGCAAATCGTTGCCTACAATCCCGCGGATGCGACCTTCGATGGAACCAGCCTAACGTGGACTTTTACGACCCGCGAGCCTCCTGCCAATCCGTCCGTGACGATTCTACGACCATCCGTCTGGCAGGACTTGGGCGCGCGCAGGCGGAATGCGCAGCAGAATGCGAATGATTCCAACGCGCACACAAGTCTTGGAAACATCCTTCAACAGTTGGCGTCGGTGGATTCGCCGCGTCGAGAAAGCTACACTAGCCAAGCCATCGCCGAATTCGAGCAGGCTGCCCGACTGGACCCGACCAACCGCACCGCTCGCCAGGGTCTGGCGGCGCTGTATGAACTGCGCGCCGGTCCGGCGGCCGGCCCGCGTCAGGCGGCCTATGTCTCTTTGGCCGTAGAGCAGTGGGAAGCGCTTGCTGCTACCGACGCGAATGCCCGCAAGCAACTCGCCGAGGACTATTTTTTCCTGGGCTCTGATGCTCAGTCGGTCGGCGCGTTCGCAGATGCCCTGGCCTACTACGACAAGGCGAGCAAGGAATCTCCCGGCGGCGCAGGCCCCTTGTATACACCCGACCACGCGGCGTCGCAGCGGCGCGCACTGTATATCGCGTGGGCTCGCAGTCTCCTGGATGAACAAGACGTCGCCTCCGCTGTCGATAAAGCGCGGGCTGCGCTTGGAGATGCCTTTATCACATCCCTCCAACTGCCATCTTTCTACACCACAGGAATACACGTTTCGACCACCGCTACGTCACGCACGACGTTATTCCGGCTCACCCCATACGCCAGCCACGCGGCGGACTTGCAGAACGGCCTGGCTCCTATCGTCGATTCGCTGCGTGCCGCCGGTGCGCAAGTGACTGTCGAGCCAGCGGCCAATAACACTGACACCCTGATTACAATCGTCGTGCCTTTGGATTCAAAAGAACCACTCGCCGAGCAACTCAAGCCCCTGGCTGCCCATTTCCCTGCCACAGCTGAATGGGCGCTAGTCCGCGCGGTGTTTGAACCCGGAGACTTGGCGGTAGAGAATTCAAACGAACTGTGGACCAAAGTCGCGGCCTACCGCGAATCGGTTGACCTTTCAGCCGGCTGCAAAGCATTTCAGGGCCGGCTTGATGCGGTCACCAAGCTCCTTCCCCCCCTCGAAAGCGCATCTGCAAACAATGGCGAGGCACAACTCAAGCGGGCGCTGCTCAAGGCCAGTCAGTCAGGATGGCAAGCAGCTCTCTCCGCCGGCGCAGCCACTTACGAATCGGGGAGTGAGACGCAGGTGGGCGCCTGCGCGGCGCGTACCGTCGCCTCCTCGTCTTCGTCCCCTTATTGGTACGTCCTCGCCGGGCTTGCCGCTCTGGTCTTGTTCATCGGAGGAGGAATGGTGTCTCTGGCAGCGGTGATCAAGCGCAGAAAGTGATCCAAGAACCACGCTTGTGACGCGCCCCTCAAATCGCAAATTTCGAATCAGAAATCGGGAACTCGACAGAGGAGGCCTTTGAGGTACTCTGACTCGGGGAAAGACAGCAGGATGGGATGATCGGGCGCCTGAAGGAGCTTGGCCATAATCTGTGCATCGCGCCCGGCATCCACGGCCGCTTCGAACACGACCTTTTGAAACAGGTCAGCGTTCACCAGACCCGAACAAGAAAAAGTAACGAGCAGTCCTCCGGGATTCAGCAGCTTGAATGCAAGCAAGTTTATGTCCTTGTAGCCGCGCAGTCCCGAGGTAAGTTGGGAATGAGAATAGACGAACTTGGGCGGATCCAGGATAATGGCGTCAAATGTCCTGCGCTCATCCCTGTACCGGCGCAAAAGTTGAAAAGCATCCCCTTGAACATATTCCCCGTGGATCTCCAAGCCGTTGATCCGCATGTTCTCCCGCGCAAGGCGCAAAGCCTCTTCCGAAGCATCCAAATTGACGACCCGAGTTCCTGCGTTTTCTCGACACGCATACACCCCAAACGCGCCCGTGTAGGAGAAAACGTTGAGAACTAGGGGTCCCAGCCCCTGCGGCTTGGCCTCGAGCCGAGTTGCGTTGAGAGAGCCGAGGTAGCGAGCCGCGCGGCGGCGGTTTTCGCGCTGATCGAGATAGAACCCGGTCTTGTGACCTTGCTTGACGTCGACCAGAAAGCGCAGACCATCCTCCCGGATCTCGACCTCCTCAGGTGGCGCAGCGCCCGCCAAGAGTTCCACTTGCTGCGTGAGCCCCTCTTTCTCGCGCACATCCACGTCGCTGCGGTTGTAAATCCCTTGCGGCCGAAACATTTCCTCTAAGAGTTCTACCAGGTCCGCCTTCCATTTTTCAATTCCGAGCGTCAGGAACTGAACGGTTAGAAAATCTGCGTAACGGTCCACGATGAGGCCCGGAAGCCAATCGCTTTCGGCATTTACGACACGATAGGCGTTTGATTCTGCAGGGTCGACGAATGTCTCTCGCATGGCCCGCGCGTGCTCCAGCCGGCGCCGCAGCCAAGCGCGGTCGATCTCCTCCTCGCGGCGCCAGGTCCAAATTCGGACGGCGATTTGCGAGCTTGGATTATAATAACCGCGGGCAAGCCAATGCTCGCCCGCGTCAAAGATTTCCACCGTGTCACCCTCCGAGGCATCAATCGCCCGTGCAATCGCACCGGAAAAGATCCAAGGATGGTGCGCGAGGACAGGCTTGTCCCTGCCCGGCTTGAGAATAATCCTGCCTGCCATCTATACTCTCAGCTTGAGCGCCCCCGGGAGGATTTGAAAGAGCGCTGGGCCCTGACCAATAAGCTCCCCATCGGCCTCGATCAGCATGGGCTGATTGGTTTCAACTCTCACGGTGCTCGAGCGGCACTCGGAGACCTTGGCCAGAGTAAGATGAGTGCCGTTATAGATCTTGGGGGTATTCATCAGGATTTCCACGGTCGAGAAATCGCCGAGGATGATCACGTCGAAGGCGCCGTCTTCTAGGGTGGCGTGCGGCGCTACGCGCATGCCGCCGCCAAAGTACTTGCCATTACAGACAATAACATCGTTCACCCTGCCTTGCAGTGCCTGATCATCCAGATGTACGGAAACATCTTTATTCTGATAGCGGGCGATGGTCGTGATGAGCGTCGTCAGATAAGGAAGGGTTCCGCCGCCTCTTTTGCCGCCGCGCTCTAGTTGATCGACCACCTCGGCATCGAACCCCATGCCCGCCACGTTGGCAAAATAGCGGTGGAGGGGCCGCCCGTCATTCGTGCACGTCACCTCTCCAACATCAAGCGGCCGTACGGTGCGAGCATGGGCAAGAGAGCGGGCCGCGGCGAGGACATCGCGCGGTATTCCTACCGTTCGGACAAAATCCGATCCGGTGCCGCTGCTGATGACTCCTAACGCGGCCTCGGAGTCTACCGCCTGCCCATTTTCGAGCATACCGTTGACCACTTCGTTCAGCGTGCCGTCCCCTCCCACTGCCACAATGAGGTCAAAACCTGAATCAAGCGCTTGCCGCGCCAGTTCCATGGCATGCCCCCGCCGCTCGGTAAACACCACCTCGAAGGGCCAGCCTTCTTGTTTCAAGACCTCATGAATCTCCGGCCAACGCTTTCCCACCTGCCCGCGCGCGGCCATAGGGTTGACGATGAGTTTAGGATTCATGAATGATCCGCCGGCTCTCTTCGGTTCATCTCATAGATAATTTTCAATCCCTCGAGAGTCAGGCATTCGTCTACCAAGTCGATCGCTTTGGTTTCCGGCGCCATCCGGGCGACCATTTCGCCGGTGCCTATGACGTGAGCTTGGGCACCCAGTTCCTTTTTGATACGGGCGATCATCCCTTCCACCAATGCCACGTATCCATAGATGAGACCTGCCTGGATCGAGCTAATCGAGTTCTTGCCGATTGGGCTTTTCGAAGCCGGGGGAACGAGGTCCACACGTGGAAGCTGAGAGGCATGACTGAACAGGGCGTCGGCAGAAGTGGTTAGACCGGGGGCAATGGCCGCGCCGACGTAATCCCCCGCCGAGTTCAGGGCATCGAAAATCGTCGCCGTCGTGCTAAAATCAATCACGATGGCGGGGACTCCATAGAGTTTTTTCGCAGCCACCGCATTGGAAATACGATCGGCGCCGACCTCACGCGGCGAATCTGTCCGCACATTCAAGCCTGTCTTCACTCCCGGGCCGACGACCACTGGCACCAAGTGCAGATAGCGCTGGCACAACTCTTCGAAAGTCGACGTGAGCGGGGGGACAGAGGAGGCAACTGCGCAGCCGTCAAAGGTCAAGGAGCTGGCGTCTCCTTGCCTCAGGAGAGAGCGTAGGAGAACGGCATACTCATCCGCCGTCCCGTTCACGCGCGTCGTGATCCGCCAGGTGGAGACAAACCCATCGCCTTTGTAGGCACCAATCGTCACGTGAGTATTGCCAATGTCAAAGAGGAGAATAGTAGTCATAGGGCCACAATCACTTTAGGTCTCTGCGCGCAGGGATGCCGCCCAGGGAGGTTGCCGCATTGATCGCGCGGACGATGGCTTGGGCGACAACCTCGGCGGCCGCATGCCCCACCGCGCTGACGTCTCCCTTTTTCTTCCCCACGCTCAAGGCAAAGAGGGCGTCGCCGTCGTAGAGCGCATGCGCGGGCTGAATCGCACGCGCCAGCCCGTCATGCGCCATCATCGCGACCAGGTTCGCTTCTTCCTTTGTCAGGGCGGCGTTCGTTGCCACAACTCCGATCGTCGTATGCGTCATCGCCATTGCCGACTGAGCCAGATCAGTCTTGATCGCAGCCGCGGAATCCAGCCAGCCGCCCACGACAGGCTTGCGCGTACCCGCAAGAATCTCCCTCGTGGACGGATCCACAACATCTCCAAAGGCGTTCACGATCAGAATAGCACCGACGATGATGCCTTTGCCAATCGCCTGGCTCGCGGTTCCCAAGCCGCCTTTGGTGGCAAACTTGTTCCCCAGCAGGTGCCCGACGGTCGCCCCGGTTCCCGCGCCAATCGTTCCTTCCTGGACGGGCCCTGTTGATGCGGCCAGGCACGCCCGATATCCCATCTCCGCCGTCGGTCGTACCTTCGCGCTCCCTAATCCGAGATCAAAGATGACCGCGGCAGGCACGATCGGCACGCGGGCTGGACCGGCGTCGAATCCGATCCCTTTTTCCTCGAGGAATCTCATCACCCCACTGGCGGCGTCAAGGCCAAAGGCGCTCCCGCCCGCGAGCAGAATCGCGTTCACACGTTCGACCAGGTGTCCCGGACGCATCAAGTCTGTTTCGCGCGTGCCGGGCGCCGGGCCCCGCACGTCAACGCCTCCGACCGCTCCATCCGGTGGACAGAGGATTACGGTGCAGCCTGTGGCGTTCTCCAGGTCGGTGGCGTGTCCGACTAGAATTCCTTCGACATCGGTGATTGCGTTGCCTATGCCCATTTGCTATACACTTGAGGACGACGATCGCGAAAGACAGGCACGCGGCGCCGTGTCTCTTGAACCTCGTCGAGATCGATGGAGGCGACGAGCAAACCCTCGTGTTCGTCTCCCTCGGCTAACATCTCGCCCCACGGGTTAACGATCATCGAATGACCCCCAAACCTTTCCCCTTTGCCGGAACCCACGCGGTTGGTCGCCGCAATGAATATTTGGTTTTCAATGGCCCGCGCCGGCACAAGCGTTCGCCAATGGGATAGACGCGGGGTCGGCCACTCCGACGGCAAAAAAACCAGCACGGCGCCGCCCACGGCATAGTGGCGCCATAGTTCGGGGAAACGCAAGTCATAACAGATTGCTAGACCGCAGAGGCCAAACGCCGTATCAAAGACAGCCGCCTCTTCCCCGGGTGTCAGGTATTTGTCTTCTTCAAGCATCGGAACGAGGTGGAGTTTGCGATAGACCCCGCGGCATACGCCGCGAGCATCGACAAAGGTCGCGGTATTATAGACGCGGCCTTCACTCGCCTCGAGCAGAGATCCGACGACGGCGATGTGCTGCTCTTGCGCCGCGCAGGCAATGTCCGCAAACAGCCCACTCTCGAGCGGAGTCGCGTGGGCGGCCGCGTGCTCGAGATCATAGGCGGAACCCCACAGCTCGGGCAGAACGACCACATCTGCGCCGCGCTCGCTGGCCTTGTTGATCCGCGCACGTGCACGCTCCAGATTCTGCATGGGCTCGCCCAGGACGATGTCCATTTGGGCAAGCGCGATAGACAACTTGTTCATCGTCGTTGATGATTATACCACTGCTGCAATGAATCAACAATCAATAATTTTGACGCGTCATGGTTTTGGGCTATAATGGCCCACAGGATTCGTCGCTCTCTCCAAACTAGAGTTGCTAGAAACTGCATTGCAGGATACAAAGACAGAGACCTGAGACGTCGATGAGTGTGCCCACCCGCGCGCGTTTTGCCATTGGCTCCGCCGTCCTCCTGATCATCATTCTCGGTGCCTGTACAGCGCCCCCTCCTCCTGCAGCTGCGACGGCCACTTTATCTCCTGGACGGCTTCCGGCAGCCCCCAGCAGTTCGCCTTCCGCCGGCCCTGTACTGGTGGCCTTTCCGACCCTCCCTCCCCCCAGCCCCACATTCTCCGCGGCAAATACAGTAACCCCAGCGGCCACGATCACATCCACCCAAGTGTTGACCGCCTCATCCTCGCTTGGGCCCGTCGTCCAGGTCGTGGCCCCTGCTAACAATGCCCTGGTCAGCCTGAATCAAACAGTCTACGTCATCGCCACAGTGGCCAGCGACAATGGAATCGCTCGCGTCGATCTCAGCGCGGATGGCATTCTGGTCCATTCGGAGAACGCTCCTTCTCCCATCTCCAGTTTCCCTTCCATCCTTTCATGGACTCCGACGCAAATAGGCAATCATGTGCTGCGGGTGGTCGCCTACGATGTGAATAATCTGGCAAGCACGCCCGAAGATCTGACGGTTACCGTAGTGCCAGATGCCCGGCGACCTTTGGCCAACATCGTTTTCCCCATTGGCCAGCCGCAGGTGGAGCTCGGCAACATCGTGCGAGTCCAGGCCGTGGCTTCGGACGACGTGGGGGTGACCCAGTTCGATCTGTTGGTCGATAACCAACTCTACACCTACGTGACCACTCAGAACCCCAATGGCCAGGCCTTCTTTCCAGCCGTGTTCGTCTGGCGGGCAATGACGCCGGGCAGCCATACTCTGGTCGTCCGCTCGCACGATTCTCAGAACCAGACTGCGGACTCTAGTCCCCTCAAAGTCTTTGTGACCGACAGCCATCCTCCTGCCGTAAGCCTCGCGCTCGACCGGACTAGCGTGCTCGCCAATGAGCCGATCAGCGTTACGATCACAGCCGTCGATATTAGCGGCATCCAGCGGGTCGAGCTCTGGACCGGGCGCGAGATATCGGGCACTATCAGCAGCAGCAGTGCGGCCCGCCAGACGTACATGACTCTTCAAATGCCATGGCAAAGCGGAGCCCCAGGAGATTATACATTGACCGCTCGGGCGGTCAATGCAAACGGCAACTATAAGGAATCGCCCCCGCAAATCGTCAGCGTTCTGCGCCCCGGCCAAGCGACTCCCACCCGTGGGCCGACGCCAACGCCAACTCGCACTCCCCTGTTGCGTCCCACCATGACTCCTACCCTTCAGCCTCCGGCGCCCCCGAGTGCTCAGATCAATCAGCCAACCGACCGTTTTTCAAACCTCTGGCCCATTCGAGTAGTCTTTAGCGGGCAGGGCAACGCAGAGCTGGATAGGGTAGAGCTGTGGGGCTATTATCAAGACCAGTTAAGCCCGCAGCTGATCTGCACGATCGAGGCGCATGCGACTACTGAGAGAATCGGACAATGCGATTGGTCGCCGATGGGTGCAGGTCTTGTTTATCTATTCGCTCAGGCCGTCGATGTCTACGATCAGATCGGCCGGTCGGCCATCATTTCGGGATTCATCGGTATCCCGAACACGCCGACGCCGACCCCGACGCCTGCCGCTATTTCCGGGCGCTGGACGGCGACGATCCCAACCGGCCAATATGTAGCAACGGTGCGGATGATCGGAACTGCCGTGCGAGGAGATTTCAAGACGGTCATAACAGGCACCGAGACCGTTGGACGCATCACCTCCGGAGCTATTCGCGGTGACCGTGTTACTTTTCACGTCGATTTTGGTCCCGCGACCACTCCCACCGCGGCACCCACCGGGACTCCCACCGCGTCCGGAACGGTCGCGCCCACGGCGACCGCGACCGTCCCGCCGAATGCGCCCTCGCTTGATTTCGATTGTGGGCTGGACAGCACGGCATCCAGCATGGACTGCAAGACCAAGGATTCCAGGGGCCGAACCGGAACGGCTTTATTCAAGCGCGAGTAAACGGACCCATCGGCGATGTCTCCGCGATACACATTATCGATTCTCAGCCAAGCAGAACGCTTAACCGACATTGCCGACTTTGTTGAAACGGCGGGCCGCGCAAGCGGGCTAAAGCCAGACCAGATCTATGACGTCGAGATGGCCGTCGACGAGGCCTGTACCAATATCATTCAGCATGCCTACCACGGCCGGAAGAACGGAACGATCGACATCACGTGCGAGAGACGTCGCCGAGAATTCATCATTACCATAAGGGACTATGGCGATCGATTCGATCCTAAAAAAGTCGTCCCGCCCCGAGTTCGTGTGCCGCTCTCCCAGCGCGCCGTAGGCGGGCTGGGCCTGCCTTTTATGCACAAGTTGATGGACCGCGTCGAATTTGATTTCTCTTCGAAGAATGGCAATCGCCTCACCATGGCAAAGAAACTCTAGCCTACTGCTACTTACTCTGGACTCTTCTGCTCACCTTTTGGCATCCTTGCTCCCTTGTGATATAATCGCCTTTCATGGTGTCTAACGATCGAATTCTCCGGCAGCTGTTGCTGGCTGTAGGAGGAGGCTGCCTCCTCGGCTGTGTGCTCGCTTCGTGCGTGGTGAGTCTCTTTCTGATGCAACCCGCGATCCTTACCGCGCTCGCCAACCCGGTCGGAATCAGAACCCGAACCCCGACCATCACGTGGACCCCGACGGAGACGCACACTCCTACAGCAACCGCAACAGCGACTCTAACTCCAACCTCCATCTTCCCAACTCGAGTGCGGACTGCCACGCCGGCGCCAAGCGTCACGGCGACGAGCAGCACCCCAAAGCCCAAACCGTCTGAGACTGCTCCCCCTACCTCCACACCGCGTCCCGTGGTTCAACATTTCCTCGTCGGGCGGCCGGTCGCGCCAAACGCCAAGATGACCTTTCCTGACCCCACTTACCTGTACGGTACAACAGAAAAAGGGGACCTTGACGTCCATCACGGCGAAGAATTCGAGAATCCAATCGGCACATCCCTCTACGCGGTTGCGGATGGGACCGTCGTGACGGCAGGGAGCGACATGCAGCGCATCTGCGGCAACGATGGGAAAGGCATGTGCGGGCCCTATATCACGGCCGGTAAGGGCTTTTACGGGAATCTGGTCGTCATACGGCTCGCGCAAGACTATAATGGAGTGCCCGTGTTTGCCCTTTACGGGCACATGAACAAGGTTTTTGTGACGGCGGGGACGGCAGTCAAGAAAGGCGATCTTATCGGCGAAATTGGCATGTCGGGCATTGCCCTGGGACCGCATGTGCATTTCGAGATCCGCTTGGGGGTGAACGATTACTCTCACACGCGCAATCCGATCTTGTGGATGACGCCGCTGCCGGGACACGGGTCGCTCGCGGGACGCTATACGGATACGGAAGGGAACCTGATTCGTGGAGCCTTGGTAGACATTTACCGTACAGATAACACTTTTCTGTTTGAGACCGAGACCTACGGCCGCGACCGTTGGCCGGCCGTAAACTCGGACGATCAACTGAAGGAGAATTTCGCAATAGGCGATCTACCCGCCGGCGACTATGTCGTCCGCATCGCAGGGCAGCCGTTTGCCGTCCGCGTCTCGATTGAGCGGGGCAAGCTGTCCCTTGTAGAAATTGGGGGATCGTAATGTCGGAAGTACGGGTTCGCTTTGCGCCGAGCCCAACAGGCGCACCGCATGTTGGCAATATCCGCACGGCGCTCTTTGACTATTTATGGGCACGCCATACAGGCGGGAAATACATCCTGCGAATTGAGGATACGGACCAAGCCCGTGAGGTGGAGAATGGCCTGGACCTCATCTTGGGGTCCCTTCGCTACTTGGGCCTGAACTGGGATGAGGGGCCCGACATTGGCGGTCCCTACGGTCCTTATCGTCAGTCCGACCGCTTGCAGCTCTATTCCCAGTACACCCAGGAGTTGATTGACAAGGGCGCGGCCTATTATTGCTACTGCACTCCCGAACGGCTCGAGGAGATGCGCAAGGAGCAATTGGCCCGCGGGGAGTCTACCCGCTACGATCGCCGCTGTCGCTTTCTGACCCCCGCCGAGCGCGCAGCGCGTGAGCGCGAGGGTTTGCCGCGGGTTGTACGTCTCGCCGTTCCACTCGATGGCGAGACGACCTTACACGATTTCATCCACGGCAATCTGACCATTGCTAACAGAGACGTAGACGACCAGGTACTCTTGAAATCGGACGGTTTCCCCACCTACCACCTTGCCGTCGTCGTGGACGATCACCTGATGAAAATCTCGCACGTGTTGCGCGGGGACGATTGGATTCCGTCATTCCCGAAACACGTTCTCCTCTACCAAGCCTTTGGATGGGAGATCCCGCCGCACGGTCACGTCCCCAATGTGTTGGGTCCCGACAAGAAGAAACTCAGCAAGCGGCATGGCGCCACGAGCGTCATACAGTTCCGCGATGAGGGGTACCTGTCAGAAGCGATGCTGAATTTCCTCGCGCTGCTCGGTTGGGCCTACGACGACAAGACCGAGCTCTTTACTCGCGAGCAGCTGATCGAGCTGTTTACCCTCGACAAGATCGGGCGGGCGCCTGCGGTTTTCGACCGCAACAAGCTCGACTGGATGAACGGAGTCTACATCCGCGAACTCTCCGACGCTCAACTCGCCGAGCGTCTCTTGCCCTTTATGATGGGCGCGGGACTGGTCACCGACCTCGGAACGGTACAACGGATGGTGCCACTCTTCCGCGAGCGGCTGAAGAAGCTGAGTGACATCGTCAGCTTGGCCGATTTCTTGTTGGTTCAAGATCTCGAGTATGACCCACATCTGCTTGTCGGCCCGAAGATGGACAAGGCGACGACACTCACGGCTCTCCGGACCGCCCAAGAGGTACTGGAATCTTTTTCCTCCTTCGAGGATGAGACGAGAATCGAAGCAGAGCTGCGAACCGCTTCCGATCGCCTCAGCCTAAAATATGCCCAGTTCTTTGGTGCGCTCCGTGTCGCCGTCACAGGGCGGACGGTGTCACCGCCTCTCATCGGCAGCATAAGGCTTCTCGGGCGGGAGAAGACACTTTGGCGAATCGACGGGGCAATTCATGCTCTGGAAACCAGTTGACCTAGAATTCAAACCAGGTTTCTGACCCAGCTCTATATTAACGGACTCTAATCTGTTTTTAATGTTCTTTTTACCCTCGCACGTTACTGTAAGGCTTTGGCGTCGCTGGCGTTCGCGGGCTACAGGCGGTACCGGCGAGAGTGCAATCTCTGCAGTTATGGAATCTGAGAGCAAGAGGTGATTATGGCGGTGGAGCAAGCACAAGAACCCGAAAAGACGATTGAGGTACAGAATCTCTCCAAGATTTACGGCAACTTTGAGGCGTTACGGGACGTCTCCTTTGAAGTCAAAAAGGGAGAAATCCTGGGCTTTCTTGGACCGAACGGCGCAGGCAAGACGACGACGATGCGCATCCTGACCGGCTTTATGCCCCCTTCGAGTGGGACCGCGCGCGTAGCCGGCTATGACATATTTTCCGAGTCTCTCAAAGCGCGCAAGCGCATTGGCTACCTTCCCGAGAGCGTGCCTCTCTACACGGAGATGACGGTATATGATTACCTCGATTTTGCCGCCCGCCTCCGCGACGTCCCCCACCGGGATACTGCGATCGAGCGCGCTATGGAGATGACGAATTTAGGGGAGCGGGCAGACACGCTGATCGGAAAGCTGTCCAAGGGCTTTAGGCAGCGCGTCGGCATCGCCCAGGCGCTCGTGCACGAACCCGAAGTCCTGATTATGGACGAGCCGACCATCGGACTGGACCCTAAGCAAATCATCGAGGTCAGGAACCTGATCAAATCCTTGGGCGGCGAACACACGGTCATCCTCAGCACGCACATTCTCCCCGAAGTGAGCCAGACCTGTACACGTGTCTTGATCATCAACGACGGCAAGATCGTCGCCGAGGATACGCCGGCCCGCTTGACCGCACGCGTGCGCGGAGCTGAACACATCTTTCTTCAGGTTGCCAAACCCGCCCCAGAGATTCCGAGTGCCCTGGAAAAAGTCCAGGGCGTGCTCGGCGTGCAGGCGAAAGATTCGGCCACTGGAACTTACGAAATCGAAACGACGCTGGGGACCGATCGCCGCGCCGACATCGCCACCATGGCAGTGCAAAAGGGCTGGGGCCTGCTCGAATTGAGACCCGTGGGCATGAGCCTGGAGGAGGTCTTCCTCAAGCTGACCACCGAGGAGAGCGAGCAAGTGGGCCAATGACAAATGGGGAATGTTCAGTTATCGGTCGAAATTTAGCTCATTAGATAATTGGCTCATTGACATGGAGTGATTATGAAAAACGTTTGGACCATAACTTCACGTGAACTGCAATCGTACTTTGTCTCCCCCATTGCCTACGTGATCAGTGCCTTGTTCCTGGTCGCGATGGGTTATCTGTTCTCATTGATCCTGATCAATTCGCAGGATGCCTCCATGCAAAGTACGTTCAGCAACATGATGTTCTTGCTTCTATTGCTCGCCCCGGCCCTGACCATGAAGCTCCTCGCCGATGAACAGCGCATGGGCACGATCGAGCTCTTGCTCACCTCGCCCGTCAACGACTGGCAGGTCGTCCTCGGGAAATTCCTCGGCAGTCTGATTCTGTTTGCCGTGATGCTGGTAGGCCCTACCCTCTACTATGTCTTGATCCTCAAGGTTTTCGGCTCTCCGGACTATGGCCCGATTCTCACCGGGTATCTGGGGCTCTTGCTTCTTGGCGGCAGTTTTCTCGCGGTCGGCGTTTTCACCTCGGCTCTCACCCAAAACCAGGTGATTGCTTATTTCGCCGGGCTGGTAATCCTGATTCTACTGTGGATTGCCGACGCCGCCGGCGGGGTTGCCGGCACTGGTTCAATCGGGAACATGGTCTCTTATCTTGCCATCACCCAGCACTATAACAATTTCTTCCGCGGCGTCATCGACACAACGGATGTCGTGTACGCGCTGAGCGTGATTGCCGTGGCGCTGTTTCTGGCGACTCAGGTTCTGCAGACGAGGAGGTGGCGATAATGCGCGAACGATTACAAGCGTGGGCGACCTATTTTGCGGCCGTTGGCATGGCCCTGTGGGCCGCCGCCGGTATCTTGTTCCTCCTGGGTAATCAACCCAGGGAGCGGCTGATCGCGCTCCTCGCCGTGGGCGTGATCTTGTTCGCCATCTATATCTTTGCGCGGCCCAGCGAGGTTCGTGCGGCGGTCACCAGCCGCGGAGCGCGCTACGGTTCTAACGCGTTGGTCATGAGCATCGCGTTCGTTGGCATCATTGCCCTCTTGAACTTTATGGGGAGCCGCTATCATGCGACCGAGGACTTGACGGCCAACAAGACGAATACTCTGTCGCCGCTCACGGTCCAGGTCCTCAAGAACTTGAAGGAGCCGGTCCAGGCCCTTGCTTTCTTCACAAACAGCGGATCAAACAACCGCCAAGCCGTCGAGAACACTCTGAGAGAGTATGCGGCCCAAACGGACAAATTCACTTACCGCTTTATCGATCCCGAGGCCGAGCCGCAGGTCGCGAATGATTACAAAGTGCAATTTGACGGCACCATCGTAATGGTGCGCGGAACCCGGCGGCAGAATGTCACGGCCACGGATGAGCAAAGTCTGACGAATGCGATCGTCCAAGTCTCGCAGGACACCCAGCCGACAATCTATTTTACGACCGGCCATGGAGAGCACAGCCCGGACGACTCGGGGCAGAACGGATACAGCGCCTTCAAGAGCGCATTGGAGCAGGAAAACTACAAGGTCGCTACCCTGAATCTCGCAACCATCACGACCACCCTCCCGTCGGACATTTCGGCGCTTGTCATTGCCGGGCCGCGTCAGGCTTTTGACCCCAGCGAAGTCAAGCTCGTTCAGGACTATCTCAATACCAAGAATGGCCGCGTCTTGGTGATGCTGGATCCCCAGACGAATACAGGTCTAGACGATATGCTGAAAACGTGGGGGGTCATCGTCCAAAACGACGTCGTGTTCGATCCCAAGCTTGGCCTCAGCGGGCAGCCGCAAGTCCCGGTCTTTGTCAATTATGGAAGCCACACAATTACGCAGGACCTCACCGGAATCGCCAGTTTCTTCCCCGGGGCGCGTTCGCTCGCGGAGACAAGCCCGGCACCGACAAACAAGACGATCACCGCGCTCTTGACGACCAGCGATGCCAGTTGGGGTGAAACGGACTTTGCTTCAATCCAAAACCAGACCGCCCAGTACAATCAGGGCACCGATATCAAGGGCCCGTTGAATATCGCCTATGCGGTCGAGACCACCGCGTCGAACAAACCTGCCCGCCTTGTGGTAGTCGGCAATTCGTCGTTCATCAGTAACGGAGTCGTCAACACCCGTCTGTCCGCGGCGGGAGGCCAGCCGGTGAATACGGGGAATGGGCAATTCATGTTCAATTCGCTGAACTGGCTCGCCGGGCAGGAGAACCTGATCGCGATCCCGGCCAAGTCGCCGGATCAACACCCGATCTTTTTGACAGGCGAGCAGACCTCGTTTGTGTTCTGGTCCACCTTCTTGATGATTCCAGGCGCCATCCTTGTGCTCGGAGGGCTAGTCTGGTGGAGGAGGCGTTAACTTGAACCCGCGCGTAACCCTGATCCTTGTGGCGGTCTTTGCAGTTCTCTTGGGGTACGTGTTCTTTGTCGAACAGAACAAGACGCCGGAACAGCTGGGGACTCCCGCGCCGACCACGGCACCGGAGATATTCCAGTTTAATACGAGCAATGTCAAGAGCCTGCAAGTACGCGATCTCCGCTCCACGCGTGAAGTCGTTCTCACGCGCACGGACAAGGGCTGGCAGGTGGACAAGCCCATCCAAAAAGCGGCCGACAGTGCCACGGTGGACAATGTCGTCGGCCAGCTGGTCACATTAAAAGCCACTCGGGTCTTTACGAACGTAACCGACGTTGCCCCTTTTGGATTCGTGACGGCGACCGTTGAAGCCCGGATAACAATGAGCAACACGACGACCTACGCGCTGACCATCGGCGCCAAGACGCCCGATTCGTCGGGCTATTACGCGGTCTACACGGGAGACAAGTCCAAGGTATTCATCATCAGCAGCGACGTAGTAGACCAAATGCTCGGCTGGCTCAACACGCCACCCTACGAGCCCACACCGACGCCAACATTCACACCTACCCCGCCCGTGACGGCAACTATCACGGGCACACTCACCGTCGAGACACCGGCCGCCGCAACGCCTGGTGCGGCCACGCCCAACATCGTGCCTACAGTTGCGCTGCCGACACCGGCGCCCAGTGCAACACCATAGAGTCTAGCCAGCGGCGAGTGCCCAAAAAGTACCCGCCGCTGCATTTTCAGAGACCGATGCAAGCAATTCGCGTTGACATTAGGGTGGAACCGTTGTAGAATCGCGCTCAACTGAATATGGGGCGGTGGCGGAACGGCAGACGCGGCGGACTTAAAATCCGCTGAGGTAACCCCTCGTGAGGGTTCAAATCCCTCTCGCCCCATGAATGCAAAGGTTGAACAAATGGTGGCAGGCACCTGCTCGCTAATGCTATGACGCGTTAACGGCAGGTGCTTTTGCTTCACCCCATCTGTCTCATCGGCAGACACGACATGCAAGAGTACAAAGAGGAGGAGGATTTCAATGTCGAGGATCGAGGCAAAACTGGAGGCGATGGGTCTGACGCTGCCCGAGCAGACCGTCTCTCCGGGGATGAAGCTGCGCTTCAAGTGGGTGCGCGTGCACGGGAATCGCGCCTACGTCTCGGGACATGGCCCCTTAAACCCGGATGGCTCGGTGGCCGGCCCGTTGGGCAAGGTGGGACAAGAGGTGACGCCCGAGCAGGCGTACCAATCCGCGCGTTTGGTCGCGCTCGCCGTCCTCGGGAGTCTGAAACGAGAACTCGGCGATTTGGATCGTGTGACGGCGTGGCTGCGCGTTTTTGGAATGGTGAACGCTGCGCCCGGTTTTAACCAGACCCCACCCGTGATCAACGGATTTTCGGATTTGATCATGGAGCTGTACGGAGACGAGGCGGGGACGCATGCTCGCTCGGCCGTCGGCGTCGCCGCGCTTCCTTTCAATATCCCCGTCGAAATCGAAGCGGAAGTGGAGATCAAGGGCTAGAGCCGGGTGCCCGATCCGCGCCTCTCGCCGTCCAATGGACCAGGCGCGTCACTTTGATTTCTATGACCGGGTTGGGCTCGATGCTCATCGCGCGATACTGAGGGTACTTTGACCGGAGCAGCTCGATCGCCCGATCGTGTGCCTTGCCGCGCCGGAGGATGCGGGCGACGCCATCTGCTCGCACCCACACCAGCCTGGCCCAATTTTCGTCGTAAACGTCCACAAGCATTGACGCTAGTGGGTTTGCCTGGATATTGCGGACGCGTTGGAGCTTGAGCGGAGACGTGCGCTTGGGCTTGTCGTCCAGCGCAATATAAAAATGGCTGCCCTCATACGCGTAGACGACCGGGACGACATGCGGCCGGCCGTCTGGCGTCACCGTCGCGAGGTGAGCGACGCGCTGTTCTTTTAGCAAAGACTCTACGTCGGTAGCCATCTGAAGGTCTGGGTCTGTGTCCGGATCCCGCAAGGACTAGATCGTTCGAACCCATGGTACTCTTCGCCCAGTGGGGCGCCACGCCCTTCACGGCAGCATGTACGTACCGCGGCGCAGATATTCCCCTTGTCCTGGACTAGCGAGGAATTGGTCTCCTTCAAAAATCACGCTCCCGCGCGACATGACAAGAGAAGGCGAACCGTCAACCGTTAATCCCTCATAAGGGTTATAGTCGACGCGCATAAAGTGTGTCTTCGCGCTGATCGTGTACTTGCGGTTGGGGTCCCAGAGCACGATGTCCGCGTCGCTACCAACGGCAATCGTCCCTTTCCGTGGGAATAGGCCGAAGAGCTTGGCCGCCGTCGTGCTCGTCACCTCGACAAAGCGGTTCATACTCCAACCCCGCTCGACCACTCCGCCCTGGTAGACCAGGTGCATTCGGTTCTCAACGCCTGGCACGCCGTTCGGAATCTTGCTGAAATTTCCGATGCCCAGTTCTTTTTGCTTCGGTAGGCCCTTGTAACCCTCACGCATGCAAAATGGGCAGTGATCGGTGGCCACTGTCTGCAAATCATTCGCCGCCAGCGCTTGCCAGAGCGGCTCCTGGTTCGCCTGCTCACGGATGGGCGGCGAGCAGATATATTTGGCTCCCTCGAAGCTGCCGTCTGCGTAATCCTCATAGGCCAGGTACAGGTACTGGGGGCATGTTTCGCCGAAAACGGGCAGGCCGCGGTCCCGCGCCGCGCGAATCTCTTCCATGGCAAGATGCGAAGATACGTGGACGATATATACGGGAACGTGGGCCATTTCGGCGAGGGCAATCACGCGATGAGTCGCCTCTCCTTCCGTCTCCGGAGGGCGCGAGAGCAAGTGATAGTTCGGAGCCGTCTTGCCCTCCGCGAGGAGCTTTTGCACCAGGTAGTCGATGACGCTGCCATTCTCCGCGTGTAGGCAAACAAACCCGCCGTTCTGCCCCGTCCGCTGCATTGCCTTGAAAATCGTCGCATCGTCCAGCATCAGGCGATCCGGATAAGCGGTAAAGAACTTGAACGAAGTGACTCCTTCGTGGACGAGCGCATCCATGTCCGGGAGCCAGCGATCGGGCAAGTCGCTGACGATCATGTGCATTCCATAGTCAATCACGGCTTTGGGCTCGGCTCTTGCCAGCCATTCGTCCAGCGCCGCTCGCATCGGCTGCCCGCGCGCTTGGGTGGCAAAGTCGATGATGGTCGTCGTCCCACCATGCGCGGCCGCCACCGTTCCAGTTTCGAAATCATCCGACGAGGTCGCCGCTCCGACGTTCAATTCCATATGCGTATGGCAGTCAATTCCACCGGGAATCACATACTGGCCGATCGCGTCAACCACCCGATCGGCTTGGACCTTGAGCTTGTCTCCAATCAGCTTGACGGCCTCATCCTCGACAAAGACATCCGCAAAATAGTCATCGCTCGCCGTAATAATCCGCCCGTTCTTGATCAAGACGCTAGACATATCCGCTCCACAATCATTGCAGCTTGCAGGTTGTTAATTGCAGATTCTTGATTCTCTAAATTCGGAGTATGTTCGATGTGAGGTCTTTTATCCAAAATCCGCAATCTGAAATCTGAAATTAAATGAATTCGGGCCGCAGCTCGTTCGCGAATTGCTCCATTTGAGCGATCGCCTTATCCGCAATTTCAGGGAAAAAGAGCACCATGTGCTCAACCCCCGCTTGAGCATACTCTCGCAAGCGCGCACGGATCCCGTCCACGCTTCCCACGAGACGATGACGCGGGTTATTGCGATATTCATAGGTCGGCGACACGCTCGAATTCAGGTCAATCGACAACCGCGCCGAGACTGTGATGGGCCGCGCCGGCTTGAGCTCCCGAATGCGCTTGATGCCCGCCGCGATCGTTTCCGGCGATGCTCCTACCGGATGCCAGCCGTCGCCCAGATTGGCGACCCGGCGCAAGGACGGCTCCTCGTCACCACCAATCCAGATCGGAATTCCGCCTTTTCGAGCGGGCAGAGGTGACGAGTAGCCGTTCTCGATGTTTGTATACTTGCCGTGGAACGTGACCTCGTTCTGCGACCACATCGTTCGCATCAACGTGATCGCCTCGTCCAGGCGCCTCCCGCGGTCCCTGAAACTCGCGCCGAGGTTCGCATATTCAACTGCGTTCCAACCCACTCCGACGCCGAGGATCGTCCGCCCATGCGAAGCCGCGTCGAGCGTCGCCATCTGCTTGGCGACAAGCACGGGGTTTCGCATCGGCAAGACAAGGACCGAAGTACCGAGCTGGAGGCGGTCGGTCAGCGCCCCCATCATTGCCAGAGTCGTCACGGATTCAAAGATATTGCCATACGGCTCGATATTCTCCTTCGGAACGAGAAGGTGATCCGTCGTCCAGATGGACACATAGCCCAATCGCTCGGCGGTCAAGGCCACCCGCCTGAGATCATCAAAGGCGACGCCAAGACCATAATTTGTTAAACCGATGCCAAATTTCATCTCGAGTCCCTTTCTGCCTACGCAACTGGCAGATAGAAGAAGGCGAGGGCAAGGATAATGTACACTATCAAGAGCTGTGCCCCTTCGAGCCAGTTCGATTCGCCGTCGAGTGAAATGAGCGCCGCGATGACGACGGAAGCGACGAGCGCGGCCAGCTCAAATGGGTTGAAAACCAAGCTCATTGGCGTGCCAAAGGCCAGGCTGATAAAAACGAGGAGCGGCCCGACGAAGAGCGCGACCTGGGTACTGGAACCGAGCGCAATCTCGAGGGCCACGTCCATCTTGTTTTTGAGCGCCATCTGCATCGCAACGAGATGTTCGGCCGCATTTCCGATTATCGGCACGACGATGACGCCCACGAAAAGCTCGGTCAGGCCACGTTCGAGAATCACGGGTTCGATCGCAGCGACAAGAATCTCGCTCAACCAGGCAATAAAGACAACGGCCGCGACCAGAACGATCAATGCGCGGCGAACGCTCCAGTCAGGTAGACCCTCTTCCTCCGGCTCGGGGGCCAGTGGCGCCACGCGTTCCTTCTTCGCCAGCGCCGTGAACGAAAAGAGCAGGCTGAGCACATACGCAATCATGAGTGCCGCTGCAACCCCCAGGCTCAGATACTCGACGTTCACTCGGCTGCTCGACGCAATCGCGCTGGCAAAGACGGCCGGAACGAGCAGCCCGATGATCGCAATCGTCATCATCGTCATACTGACGGAGACGCCGCCCCGACCGAACCGTTGAAATCCGTGCCTCAGACCTCCGGCGAGCACGCTCAGCCCGAGCACCAGGAGGATATTGCCGATGATCGAGCCGGTGATGGACGCTTTGACCACGTTCAGCAGACCGGCCCGGATTGCTGTGATCGTGATGATCAACTCCGCCGCGTTACCAAACGTCGCATTCAGTAGAGCCCCGGCCCGCGTCCCGGCTCGGGTAGCGAGCGCATCGGTAGCTTCGCCCAGAATTCCGGCGAGCGGAATAATGCCCAGGGCCGCGGTGATAAAAATTGCCGTCGAGTCGGCATGAAGGAAGGCAAGAATGAGGGCGACCGGAACGAAAACGACGAGCGCATCTACCCAGCGGCGGGGGTCGGACAGAAGACCGGAAATGAGACGGGGGCGCGGCATCGAGCGGTGCTTGTGGTGGCTAGTCAAGCGTAATCAAATCCCTTATATTGGCAAAGATGACGTCGCCAATGCCGCGCACCTTTTTCAAATCTTCGAGCCTTTTGAACGGACCATTTTGATTCCGATAGTCCAGAATCCTTTGAGCAATTGCCGGCCCGATTCCCGGCAATGTGTCCAAATCTTCCAACGTAGCGGTGTTAATGTTGATCTTGCCGATCGGGGTTGTGGTGCGGGGCCGCGCTGTCGCGACGGCCGCTCCTACCGGCTGGGGAGCGCGAGTCGCTTCGGCGGTCGTCGGGACATAAATTTGCTCGCCATCCATGAGCTTGCGCGCCAGGTTAAGCCCGCCGATCTCTGCATTGGCCAGCGTGTTGCCGGCAACGGCCAACGCCTCCTGTACTCGGCTGCCATAAGGCAGTGTGTAAACACCCGGCTTGGCGACGGCTCCTCGCACATCCACGACAACCACTGCCACGGTTGGCGTCGCTCGTGGCGTCGGTGTGACCATAGCTAATGGAGCAGGCCCCGGCCGGCGGAGCAGCAAGATCGTTCCGGCGAGGACGACCAAGAACAAGAGGGTCATTACGAGGCATGGGCGATAGCGCGCGAGCGAATCGTCCATCCATTGTCTCCATCGGCGAGGATTTGATCAGCACGATCCGGCGAGTGCAGCCCACCCGATTATGCGGGTACAGTCAACCCGATTATACCACTATTTTGCGTCTTCACGATGGCGCGCAGCTTCAAACAAGAGCAGAGTCGCCGCCATCGCGGCGTTGAGCGATTCCGTATCCCCTTGCATCGGAATTCGTAAACGCGCCGTGGCGACCTGACGCGCGGGCGGCCCGGCTCCTTCCGCCTCGCCTCCGATGATCAGTGCAAGTGGGCGCATCCACCCTACCTGGGTGTACACCGTTTCACCGTTCGCGTCGGCAAGATAGATTCGCGCCATGCCCCGCACGGTCTCTGCGATCGCATCCCAAGAGTGCTCGACACGCAAAGGCACTCGAAAATGGGCCCCCATCGCCGCTCGGACGACCTTCTCATTATAGAGGTCGGCAGTGTCCGGCGCAAAGAGAACAAGATCGACGCCCACTGCCCGGGCCCCGCGCAGTATCGTCCCCACATTGCCGGGGTCCCTTACCGCATCGAGAATCAAAACAAACTGAGGCTCGGGCGGGATCGGCAAGTGCATAAAGGGAACAACGGTCAGAATGCCGGAAGGCGTCTCCGCGCTTGACATCGCCTTCATCACAGCATCGCCGGCTGCATAGACCTCCGGGGTACCCGCGCGCAGGCGTTCCAGGAGCACGGCGGCCCGCGGTTCTTGCTCTACCGCACGCGTGTAAAAAACAAGAGCGGGGGTAATCCCCGCTCCCATAACCTCTTCGACCAGCCGGACGCCCTCGACGACGAATTGCTCCGTCGCATACCGCACCGGGCGCCGCGCTAACGAACGGACCAGCTTGACCTTTGAATTTGAGAGGCTAGTAATCATTGCGGCCAATGGCTCAACTGCCGATCAGGCAGCTAGCAATGAAATGCGCAAACGACTTTGTGCCTTCCCCTTATGCGCCCTTGGCGGTATCGGCAAGCTTGGCGAAGGCACTTTGATCCCGCACCGCCAGGTCCGCTAGGATCTTGCGATCCACGTCGACACCGGCACGCTTGAGACCTGCCATCATTTTGCTGTAAGAGAGGCCGAGCGGCCGGGCGGCCGCGTTGATGCGGGCAATCCACAGACGCCGGAATTCGCCTTTGCGATCTTTGCGATCGCGGGTCGCATAGAATTTGGCATGAATCAAGGACTCGTTCGCACGCCGGATGAGCGTGTGGCGCGTCAACTGATGCCCTTTGGTCAACTTTAGAATCTTTTTATGGCGGCGGTGCGAGGCGACGCCGCGTTTTACTCTGGCCAAGAGAACCTCCCAAATTCAAATTTCTGATTGCAGAATCAAGATTGCAGTTTGAGAGAGCGAACCGCAATTATCGGCAATCTGCAATCTAAAACTACTTTTGATCCATGGTGGGCGCGAGCGCTTTGATCTTTTTCGTATTTTCGTGCAATTCGACCGGGATGCGGCGGTCGAACATGCGCTTGTTGCGTTTGGACTTGCGGCGGCGCAGATGCGATTTTCCGATTTTGGTCCTCATCACCTTGCCCGTGGCCGTCACCTTGAAGCGTTTCGATGTGGCTTTGTGTGTCTTTATTTTCGGCATCGAGTCCTCTCTTGTGGTTTCAAAAAGAAGTCGGGGTTGAACCCCGACCACTACTCTCCTTGCACAGGATACCGCTCGCCTAACGGGTGAGAGGCGGGGCGGCAGTCGCCGGCTCCTGCGGTCGAGCGGCGGCCACCCGCGCTCCCCGGACGACGGCCCGGGCAGCTTCGGGGCCTCCCTTCGTCGGCCCCGGCGCGAGCAGCATCACCAAGCTCTTGCCATCCATCAATGGAGCCTGCTCTATATTTGCCTCGTCGGCTAGCTCGACCGCAACTTTTTCCAGGATCTCGCGGCCGATGGCCAAGTGAGTGATCTCGCGGGCACGAAACAGGACACGGACCCGAATCTTGTTGCCGGCCTTCAAGAATTCGCGCACCCGTTTCAGCTTAAAGCTGGTGTGATACCAGTTGGTCTTGGGCCGGATGCGCAACTCTTTGATTTCAATCGCCTTCTGCCCTTTTTTTGCCTCGCGTTCCTTCTTCGTCCGCTCATACATGAATTTGCCAAAATCAATAATGCGGCAAACAGGAGGCTGGGCATTCGGCGCCACCTCGACCAAGTCCAGATTGCGGTCCTGAGCGAGGCGCAACGCTTCATGCGTAGGGATCACGCCAACTTGCTTGCCCGCGTCGTCGATGACGCGGATTTCTTTGGCGCGAATCTGTTGGTTAATTCGAAAATGCTCGTCGCTGATTAGTGACCTCTTTCTTGAATCTAGCAATCTCCAAACAGTATCATAAATATAGCACAAGACATGCGGCTAGTCAAATCCCCAGCCGGTTGCATAGGCGCCGCGCGTGCTTGCCTTGACAATCCGCGCTTCTCCGGCGATGCACAGTCGCGCCGCCGTGCCAGCCATCGCCGCGGCAACGGCTTGGCTCTCCCGGTCTGTGAACGCGACCAAACTCGGTCCTGCGCCGCTCAAAGCGACTCCGCGTGCACCCGCGCGGCGCGCGGCCGCAAAGAGTTGCTCCATGCCGCGCACGAGGCGGCCACGATACGGCTGATGCAAACGGTCGCGTGTAGCCCAATCCAGCCACTCCCAACGTCGCTCATGCAAGGCGGCAATCCACAGGGCTACGCGCCCAGCGTTATAAACCGCGTCTGCTCGCGGTACACGGGCCGGTAGAACCCGACGGGCCGCCTTGGTCGAGAGGGTGCGTTTGGGGATGAACAAGACACAATCCAAGTCGCGGGGGAAAGGACTGCGAGCGGTCCTCAGTTCCCTGCCATCCTGAATGGCAATCACCAGCCCGCCCAGAAGCGCGGGCGCGACATTGTCGGGATGCCCTTCGATCCGGGCCGCCAACCGGAGCAGCTCATTTTGGGTCAAGCCTTCTCCCAAGAGAACGTTCCCCGCGACCAAACCTGCAACAATCGCGGCCGCGCTAGATCCCAGACCACGACCCACCGGGATTTGGCAGTCGAGCCAAACCTTGATCGGCGGAAGCCCGCGCCCCGCGCGGCGAGAGATGGTGCGCATCGCCCGAATCACAAGGTTGTGCCCGTCACAAGGCAATCGCGTGTCCGGACTGCAACGACATTCGACCTTGAGCCCGCGCTCTATCGGCTCGACGCGGACCGTGTTCCACCAGTCCAGCGCCAACCCGAGACAATCAAACCCGGGGCCAAGGTTCGCCGTTGTAGCAGGCACCCGGACCGTCAGCTTCCTCGCACGTTCCACCGTTTTCATCGTTACAAACTCAATGCTCGCGTCAGCGCTTCCATGGTAGCAGGAAGAGCCGCAGGGAGCTCTGCCTGTGCAATCGCCGTATCAGGGTCTTTGAGGCCATTGCCGGTCAGGATGCACACGATCTTTTTTTGAGGGAGTCTTTTTTCTCGGGCCAGTTTTAATATCCCAGCGACCGGTGCCGCCGAGGCGGGCTCGCAAAAGACGCCCTCCCGCCGGGCCAGGAATCGATAGGCCTCCAGAATCTCTTCGTCGCTCACCGCCTCAATGAGCCCCCCGGATTCGTCGCGGGCCGCGACAGCCCCTTTCCAGCTCGCCGGGTTGCCGATTCGAATCGCGGTGGCGATAGTATGCGGCTCCGGGATGGGCTCACCCTTTACAATCGGCGCGGCCCCCGCGGCTTGAAAGCCAAACATCTGTGGGCGCTGGCGGGCGCGGCCCAGGCGATAGAACTCGGAGAATCCACGCCAGTAGGCAGTGATATTCCCCGCGTTGCCGACGGGCAACGCGAGAATCTCCGGTGCTTCGCCCAACGCTTCGACGATCTCAAAGGCGGCAGTTTTCTGTCCCTCAATCCGGTACGGGTTGACCGAATTTACTAGCGTAATCGATCCTTGTTCAGCCAACTCGCGGACAAGCTGGAGCGCGCGATCGAAATTGCCCTCTACCGGCAAGACATTGGCGCCGTGCATCAACGCTTGAGACAGCTTGCCCAGCGCGATTTTACCGTTCGGAATGACCACTGCACAGGTCAGGCCGACCCGCGCCGCGTAGGCTGCGGCACTGGCCGCCGTATTGCCTGTGGAAGCGCAGATCACGGCTCGGGCGCCTTCCTCGACGGCTTTGGCAACGGCCACGACCATGCCGCGGTCTTTGAATGACCCGGTTGGGTTGCAGCCCTCCAGCTTGAGCCAGACCTGCGCCCCGGTCTCGCTCGTCAGCGCCGGCGCGCTGACGAGCGGTGTATCGCCTTCTCCCAAGGAAAGAGGCGGAGTTCGGGGTGTGAGAGGGAGGAAGGGGCGGTAACGGTCGAGGAGAATAGACATTTTAGGCATCCACCGGATGGCGAGGCTCCGGTTTGCCGACCGTTTCGCCCAACAGGCGCGATTTCTGATAGGCGGCCCAGACGGCTTTGGACAAGACTGTCCGCAGAGTTCCTTTTTCCATCTGGTAGATCGCTTCCGCCGATGTTCCCCCCGGAGACGTGACCATATTGCGCAATTCGGCGGGGTGTTTGCCGGACTCTTGGGCAAACAGGATAGACCCGCGCATCGTTTCGACGACAATATCGTGAGCAACGTGGCGCGGAAAGCCGAGGTGGACGGCCGCATCAATCAGTGCCTCGAGAACCATAAAGACGTAGGTGGGCCCGGTTCCACTCACGGCCGTCGCCATGTCGAGGTACTTTTCATCATCCACAAGGATCTCTTTACCAAGGGCCTGAAAAATGGCCTGCGCTTGATCACGCTGGACCTGGGTGACGCTCGGGGTCGCGGTCCACACGGTCAACCCCTCGCCGATTTGCGCGGGAGCATTCGGCATCGCGCGTACGACCGCCGTGTGACCCAGACCTTGGCTGATGGTCGAGATGCGGCCACCTGCTGCAATCGAGATGACGAGTTGGTCAGGCGTTAGGCAGCCTTTCAGTTCGGGCAACACGCGCGCCAGCATCTGCGGCTTGACGGAGAGGACAACCGTCCGGCTGTTGCAGGCAACCTCGCGATTGTCGCCCGTCGTGCGGATATGATACTGCGTTTCTAATTCGGTGCGTCTCTTCGGACGCGGCGCACTGGCCATGATGAGGTCCGGCGTGGTCAGATTCTTTTCCAGCAGTCCCTGGATCATAGCGGCCGCCATAATGCCGCCGCCTACAAAGCCGATCGTGTCAAGCATTATTGCAATTCCTGTGATTTCGTGCTGACCTTGTCATGCACCAGCGAGATGAATTGACTGAGTGGCATCGATTTCAAGTCTTGCCCTGTGCGCAAACGCACCGAGACTGCCCCGGCGGCTGCTTCCTTGTCGCCTACGACAAGGATGTATGGAATCTTTTGCATAGTCGCATCCCGGATCTTGGCATTCATGCGCTCCGCCCGCGTATCCACCTCGACCCGGATATCCTCGTCTTTCAGGCGTTTTGCTACGCTTTCCGCATACGGGAGATGCCGATCGGCGATGGGCACGACCATCGCCTGGATCGGGCTGAGCCACACGGGAAAGGCGCCCGCAAATTGCTCGATAATGACCCCGAGAAAGCGCTCCGTCGATCCGGTGACCGCGCGGTGAATCAGAACGGGCGTGCGGGGTTGGCCGTCTTCGGCGATGTATTCGACGCCCAGACGCGCCGGCTGGATAAAGTCCACCTGGATCGTGGATAATTGCCACTCACGCCCGAGGACGTCCTTGGCGATAAAGTCCGCCTTGGGGCCATAAAAAGCCGCCTCGCCTTCCGCGACAAAGTAATCGACTCCGTTCGCATCCAGCGCCGATTTGAGCGCCCGTGTCGCCTTGTCCCATTTTTCGTCATCCTGGACGTATTTGCCCTGCTCTCCCCGGAGTGAGAGTCGAACCCGATAGTCTTTGAAATTGTAAGTGTCGAGGATCTCACGGATGAGATGCAAGGCGAGTGTGAACTCGCTCCCAATCTGGTCCTCGGTGCAAAAGACGTGGCAGTCGTCCTGTGTGAGAGAGCGAACACGCGTCAGCCCGGTCAGTTCGCCGCGTTTTTCATAACGGTAGAGAGTGGCGAACTCGGCAAATCGCAACGGCAGTTCCCGGTAGGAATGACGTCCCATCTCCTTGAAAAGGACCATGTGACTGGGGCAGTTCATGGGCTTGAGCCGCATGACCAGATCTTCGTCCATCATGGGGGGGAACATAGAGTCGATATAGTTTTCATAATGGCCGGACTTTTTGTACAAGTCCTCCTTGACCAGGTGCCCAGTCCAGACATGCTGATAGCCAAATTTCGTCTGCCGCTCGCGGACGTAGGATTCCATCAGATAACGCAGCATCTCCCCCTTGGGGGTAAAGAGAGGTAGGCCGGGGCCAATATCGTCGGAAAAGACGAACAACCCGAGCTCTCGTCCGAGCTTCCGGTGATCGCGTTTTTTCGCCTCTTCCAGCTTCCAGAGATACTCGTCCAATTGTGCCTTGGAGGGCCAGACCGTCCCATAGATGCGAGTCAACTGCGGATTCTTTTCATTTCCCCGCCAGTACGCGCCGGCGATGGACAGCAGTTTGAAAGCATCCAGCGGCACTAGGCCGGTGTTTGCGATATGCGGCCCGCGGCAGAGGTCTACGAATGTCCCATCCTGGTATGTCGAGACTTGCGTGGCCGGCTGGGCCCCCGCTTCACCGTGCTCGCCCATTTCTCCCCGTGCCAGTGCATCGATGAGCTCAACCTTGAAAGGCTGATCGGCGAACTTGCGCCGCGCCTCCTCGATCGAGAGCTCGTTGCGCACGAAAGGATACTTGGACTCGATCACCTCTCGCATGCGCGATTCGATGACGGGCAGGTCTTCAGGCACCAGCGCCCGAGGGAGCTCGAAATCGTAATAGAATCCGTCTTCGATGGCGGGCCCGATCCCGAGTTTTGCTTCCGGGAAGAGTTCGAGCACCGCCTGAGCCATTATGTGAGCTGTCGAATGGCGCAACAGAATCTGGTTTTCGTCTTGTTTATCCATAGGCCTCTAGTCTTCGTCTTCCACCGTGAAAAACTCGCCGCTATCGATGAGCATGTAGGTTTCGAGGTACGCGGTCGCATCGTCGTGTTTAGCTACTCGCACTGCCGCCCCCCGATGCAGCGCTGCTTCAGTCAGCTCTTTCAACTGCATCAGCGTCCGCTGAATGGAGAGGAAACGGATCAAATGCTCGCCCCAGCGCGCCGCATAGACCCGGCGGTTCTCTTCACCGCGTGTCCCCGCCTCCGGGGCACGGACCACCGCGATATCGTCTGCGCTGATCGGGCCTTCGACCAAGACCTCCGGTGCGCGGAACAGCCCTAAGGTGAATTCGGCCACCGGGACCGACGTTTTTTCATAGGCGGCAGTCAGGCGCTCCGCAATCTCCTCATTTTTGGGCTGTCCGCGGCCGATATGATTGACATAGGCCGCCTGCGCCAGTTCCATGGGTGCTACCCGGCAACGGGCCGCGTCCACGCGCGCACGCAGGCACACGTAGCTGGGATTCTCGTTGTATCCCATCACGTCATAGTCGGGCGCCAGCCACGCAGTCACCGCCGCCTTGCGCAGGGGAGATTCGATTGTCATCACGCGAGACCCAGGGTTGAGGCCTTCTTCCGAAATCGCGTCGAGCGCTTCGCTGCGCGCGAAATGATACACATCAATGGTTGCCACAAAACTCCTTTCCAGCCGGCGCTGTCGCACACGCCACATGACATCTACAAAAGAAAAACTCTCTCCTCCCTGTTGGGACGAGAGAGTGCTCCCGCGGTTCCACCCAGTTTTGTACGACGCGCGTACACGCTTTTGATTTGCCTTTAACGGTGGCCCCGGAGCGGTTTACTGGACAATGAAGCCGATGCACCCTCTTGGGTCATTTGCTCATCGGTCATTGCACTTCTTCGCCCGGCTCGCAAGTGGTTTTCGCCGAAGGCTCGCTAACCGGGCTCGCAATCTCGGCATGGCCTTGTGGTTTAGCCCCTGACCCGGTCTCCCTGTTGCCGCTCGTTCGACTACTCGTCTTGGTCTTTGCCGTTAGCTTCTTGTGGATGGGCGGTATAGGAGTTGAACCTATGACCTCAGCGATGTCAACGCTGCGCTCTAACCAGTCTGAGCTAACCGCCCGCAGATGAAAACAATTATACCACAAAAAACGTTGAAGGCAAGTAGAAAGCGGCTTGCGCGTGCCGATGATCCCGAACAAATTTGCCGCTCTCTACCCAAGCCTCAAAGGGCATGACGAAGCGGCCGCCTAGGCCAGGTCCGTCCCCAACAGTGCTCCGAGTTGGGCGAGCGTGCCGCGCCGATCGGCCGGGACGTCCGTCGGCAATTCAGGCGCGTCCGTGATCCAAAATGTCTTCATTCCCGCGCGCCGCGCCGGCAGAATGTCCATCTCCACCTCATTGCCGATCATGACACATTCTTCGGGCGGACACTTGAGCCGCGTGGCTATTTCGAGATAGTACGCCGGGCTTGGCTTGCTCGAGTGCATCGTCTCATAGTCGGTGATCAGTGCAAAAGGGAGGTCGGCGAGGTCGCCCCATTCCAAGCGTTCCTTCAGCGCTCCAATGGGAAAGAGCGGCGCTGTGGCAATCACCACTGGATGGCGGAGTTCCAGGGCCCGACTGAGGATTTCGCGCGCTCCTTCGACCGGCTTGGTAAAGATGCGCAGATCACGATACTCGGTCGCGTAAAACTCGTCAAAGAGCGGCATCAACTGTTCGCGCGAAACGCCGATTTTGGGGAAAAAATCCTCGGCAAAGACCTCCGCGTTGGTCCGAGCCGGGTCATGGTTCATCATCACGCGGGTGGAAGACTGAAGCTGGGCAATGAGCTTTTCGGGGGGCACCCATCGGGCCAGTTTTTTCGTCAAGGCGGAAAAGTACGGTGGGAGAAACGTCTCCATCGAATTCTCAATCAGGGTTCCATCCAGATCGAAGAGAAGGGCTTTGGGCATGTTGACCTCAACAAGGATATATCACGCTTCGAACGCCGGCTTGCTGTCTATGACGCCCACGACCGTGATCGGGGGACACGCCCAATCAACCGCCGTGCCATCTGGTGCGGCCCTTGTCACTGCATCACCGCCGAGAGCATATCCAAGGTTTCGGGATGGTTCATCTGGTCATGAACGTTGTGCCAACGTCCAATCTTGGAAGGTTTGATGGCACCCAGATCGTCGCCCACGATTCTCCGGCTGGGGGCAAAGTCGCCGGTTCCCCTGGCCACGGCCGCTGCCTGCGCACCGGGCGTTGCTGCCTCTTCTCTCCGGCCTCATCGTCATTCGTACCTGAGCACTTGGCCTACGCGAAGGCGGGCAGCTCCAAGCGCTGGCGCTAGACTGGCCAGAACGGCAATGACGAGCGCAAAGAGGAGGCTCGCCACTAGCATCGCAGGGCTGAAGATGTAATCAATATGGAATAACACGGACTGCATCAATCTGACAAGCACAAGCCCGAGGGGATAACCCAGCGCAATGCCGACTACCCAGCCCCCCAATCCGAGGGCTAACCCTTCCGTCATAAAGACTTGGATGAGGTTCGCGTTGGCCGCCCCCATAGCTCTCAGGACACCAATTTCGCGACGGCGTTCAAGCACATTCAACGTAAGCGTGTTCAAGACTCCCAACGCACCGATTGCGCCGATAATGAGGCTCATGGCATAAAGCGCCAACGAGAGTATTCGCGATTGCTCCTTGGCGCCGCGCACTTCGAGATACGCCGAGTCGCTCGCTATCTGATAGCCCCTGAATTGGGTTTCCAGCTCGCCAAGCCGCTTTTCCACGGTCGCGGGATCGTGCTTGTCAAATGACAACGCAAAGAAGGTGGCCCAACCCTGCCGGTTTTCCATGCGCTCGACCATTTCCTCAGGCATGAAAACCTTTCCGGCCACCGTGCTCCCCAGAAAGATGCTATTGTCAATCGTTATTCCGACCACACGGAAGGGCCGACGGTCTTGCTGCACTTGCACGTTGATAACATCGCCCACATTCAGATGCTCTTCCTGTGCTAAATCCGTCGAAACGACAACCGCATCCGTCTCGCCCGGCCGGTACCATCTTCCGGCGACGAGGCGCGGACTGTACAGGACCGTATCGGCCGGCACACCCCAGAGCCGCGCCTTGGAGGTGTGGACCCAAGCATCCCCGAGCGACCAAACCTCCACCGTGCGCACTCCCTGGACAGCCAGCAGGTTGCCCGCGAAATTCGTTCCGACCCATTGATCGAACCACACCCACGCATCCGCGCGATAGGTCTGGAACAAGCCGTCAATTGCGGTGTTCACGGAGACACTCGTGCTCTGGGCCGCCAGGCTAGCCGCCACCGCCACGGCAATCACCGCAATCGTAATAAGTGTCCGCACCTTGCGGCGCGCCAGATTCCGTAAAGACATGGCGGCGAGTGGAGGCAATGAAATGACGCGCTGCAAGGCGCGATCGCTCCACCCTTGTCCATAAGTGGAGTTAATTCCGTAGGCCTCCAATGCCTCCTTGACCCGAATGCGAGTCGCCGCATATGAGGGAACAAGCCCGGCGAGCACTGTGACCCCGATGCCAACCACAACCCCGAGCACGGCACCCTGGGCAGACAGAACATAGCCCATATCTAGATTCAAGAGGCCGCCGATGTAGGCGAGGAGGCGCCAGCTTGCAAGAGTCCCCAAGCCCAGGCCAACCACTGTTCCAACCGCTCCATACAGCAGGGACGCGATAACATAAATCGCCAGGACCTGGGACTGCGTTCCTCCAATCGCCTTTAGCGTGCCGATTTCGCCGACCTGTTCCGCGGTCATCGCGGCAAGTGTATTCGCTACTAAAAAGCCGCTCGTGACGAGTCCGACAATGGAAAAGACAAGGAGAAGGACAAAGAGAGCATCGAGTTCGCGCTTGCCCATATAGTTTTGCGGATCTCGGATATCCGGCGTACCATGATTGACACCTCGCCGATCCAGCAGCTTGGCCGCGGCATCTGCGGTTTCACGGATCTGAGAAACGTCGCCAACCTTGAGCAAGACTTGATTCCAACCGCCGATGCCGAGCAACTTGCGCACGTCCACGGCATTTGCATACACGGTCGCAAAGTTGAGAATCGTCGCCGTTGGATAGTTGGGACTGGCAGCGAAACCGACCAGCGTGAACATGTGCGTCGAGCCATCCTGAGCGCGGCAACTTACCTCGTCGCCGATTTGAACGGGGAAGAGGTCGCGGACCGTCGATTCGGCAACAAACTCGCCGGTGTCAGGGGCTATGCTCAGCAGCTGAATCTGGTTGATGCGAGCAGTGTAAAAGCTTTCCAGGCCATAAAAGTAGACGTCACGGTACTGGCCGTTCCATTTGCAGCGGGTGAAGAAAGCATCTCGCATCTCCGCTGCGGTAATGTTCGGCAGTTCCGCGAGCGCACGCGCGGTGGTTGCAGGGGCATCCGAGAGTGCAAACGTGATATCCGCTTGAGACGCATCATGGTACGCGGCGCTCTGAGCACGCGTGAGGTTCTGAGCCGTCGAAACAATGGCGACGATTCCGCCGACTCCGATCGCGATGGCGCCGATGGTGAGAAGCGAACGAATCCGTCTTTTTGTCAGGTCACGGTATGCTTTGAGAAAAAGGGCGAGCATCAGAGCTATTCTTACTTCGAGCGAACCACCCCGCGATCAATCCAGCAGGATTTCCAATGCTCATGTCGACTCAGGATGGTTCAATATCACAGCCGCTCTCCAAGCGAGGGCGGCTGTGATGGACTAGATGCGCTTTGACCTCTACGCTCATTTCAGGAGCGAATCGATCGGTCCCGAGAACTGGCTAAAATCGAGAGTGGTTGGCTGCAGGCTCTGGAGCTGGCCATTCGCCTTGCTCAAGAAAAAGCTCGGCGTCGCATTGACCCCCAGCCGCTCCGCATCGTTTGTCGTCCCTTGAACTACGGATTGGGTCGCGTCCGACTCGAGACATTGATTAAAGGCAGCCGTGTCGAGCTTTAGGTTTGCGGCATACTTTTCCAGGTTGGGCTTGGTGAATGTGCCCACATTCTCGCCGCGCCATTGGTTAAAAAGCATGTCGTGAAATTCCCAGAACTTGCCTTGGCGGTTGGCGCACTCGGCGGCTTCCGCTGCCCAGGTCGATTCGCCGACGCGCCCCTGATCCACTACCGGAAAGTAGTTGTACGTGAACTTGACCTTGCCCGTCTTTACGTAGGTGTCCGTTATTTGGCGCTCCGCGCCAATTGCAAAACTTCTGCAATACGGTCACTGAAAATCCGAATACTCGATGAACGAGACGGGAGCGTTGGGATCGCCTTGGGTCCGTCCTGACGCAGCGACATCCGAAGAGCCGGAGCCCGTGGAAGTTGGCTGCAGCTTTGTCATCAAGTCCGCCGCGATGACAACGGCGACTACCGCGACCACGACGATCGCTGCAACTACGAGCCAAGAAGGCAACCCGCTCTTGGGTTTGGCCTTGACGGCAGGTTTTCGAGCTGGCATTCACAGCCTCAATAGAGGGATTTGACTCCATTATCCCGAAAAAGCAGAAAAAGTCAAACGATTGATGAAGGTTTCTTCTCAGGCTTGGTTGTGTGGTATAATTGCGAAAGCAATTTGACAACGAGGTCTGGTACGATGCAGGTGAGCGTCCGAATCAACGGAGAAGCCAAGCTCTGGGAAATTACTCCAAACGAAACCCTACTGCACGCTCTGCGGCGGAACGGATACTTGGGCGTCAAGCACGGATGCGAAAATGGCGAATGCGGCGCCTGCGCTGTCCTCCTCGACGGCAAGCCGGTCGCCAGTTGCGTGATGCTGGCTGCCCAAGCCGGCGGCAAGCACATCACGACTATCGAATCCATGGGGCAGGCCGCCGAACAAGGGTGGAAGCATACGCAGGGTTTGCACGCCATCCAGCAAGCGTTTGTCGAGACAGGCGCGTTGCAGTGCGGCTATTGCACGCCCGCCATGATTCTCGCCGCCAAAGCTCTCCTCGACCAGTCGCTCACGCCGACCGAAGATCAAGTACGTGACGCTCTGAGCGGCGTCCTTTGCCGCTGTACCGGATACGTCAAGCCCGTCCAGGCGGTCCTGCGCGCTGCGGAGCGAATGCGGAGTTCGCAGCTCCACACTCTGGATAATGGCACGAGCATGCTTTTAGCATGGTCGCCGCGACCGCAGGACACTTCCCCTTCCGGGTCCGAATCACCCAGTCACCCCATCGCGCCGTCTCAAACTCTCACTCAATCTCCCACTCTGGTCGTCGCGCCCGCCAGCCCTGAAACACGCGTCGTCGGCAAGCCGGAAAGAAAAGTGGACGCCGCCAAGCTTGTTCAGGGCAAGCCGGCCTTTACAGATGATGTCGAATTACGCGGCATGTTGTACGCGCAAGTCCTGTGGTCGCCGGTGGCGCACGCTCGGATTAAGAATATCGATACCGCCAGAGCGCGGGCGCTGCCCGGCGTGCATGCTGTTCTCACCCACAAGGACATCCCGCGGGTCGTTTACTCGACCGCAGGGCAATCGGACCCTATTCCCGGGCCGCTCGACACCTTTTCCCTCGATTCCAAAGTCCGCTTTGTGGGTGACCGAGTCGCCTTCGTGGCCGCCGAGAGCGAGGAGACCGCGAAGCAAGCGGTCGGCTTGATCGACGTCGAATACGAGGAACTGCCAGCTGTTCTTGATATGCGCGATGCGATGAGCCCGGACGCCCCTCACATCCACGATGAGCCCGAGTACGTCAACTTTGCCGAATCCGACCCTTCCAGGAACATTGCGGCCGATATCGATATTGAAATCGGAAATGTGACCGAGGGGTTTAAGCAGGCAGACGAGATCTTTGAAGACGAATACATCGTTCCCAAGGTCCAACAGGTGAGCATCGAGCCACACGCCGTCATCACCTACTGGGATGAAGACGATCGACTTGTCATTCGCACTTCGACCCAGGTGCCGTTCCATGCCCGCCGCATTTTGGCTCCGGTGCTGGGCCTCGCTCCCAAGCGCATCCGCGTGGTCAAGCCGCGCATCGGAGGCGGATTTGGAGGCAAGCAAGAAGTCCTGATCGAAGACGTCGCCGCGCATCTGACGATTGCCACGGGGCGTCCTGTCCGTTTCGAGTATTCGCGCGAAGAAGAATTCATTGCCGCACGTTCCCGTCATCCGATGCGGGTGCGCGTCAAGACCGGCGTCAAGAAGGATGGCACCATCGTCGCGAACGAGATGTATGCTCTCAGCGATACCGGCGCATACGGATGCCACGCGTTGACCGTCACAGGCAATACGGGCCAAAAGGCCATGGGGCTGTACAATGCGCCGAATATTCGATTCCGCGCGCACGTGGTGTATACGAATACACCGCCGGCGGGCGCCTTCCGAGGCTACGGCGTGCCCCAAGGCTTTTTCCCGCTTGAAGTCCACATGGAAAAGATTGCCCGGGCACTCCGCCTCGATCCGCTCGAATTCCGACTGAAGAATGCGGTCAAGACGGGGGACGAACTTCCCACGTCGAAGGCGTGGAGCGAAGGGCGCGAGCCGCATCCCGAGATCGTCGAGACTTGCGGTCTCACGGATTGCGTCGCACGCGGGGCGGCCGCGATCGGCTGGACGGGAAAATTCGGAAATGCCGCGTGGCACGCCGTGCCGAGCCGTCCGCATCTGCGCCGGGGCATTGGCGCGGCATGTGTGATGCAGGGAACGGCAATCGCCTATCTCGACATGGGGGGCGCCTCCATCAAGATCAACGACGACGGATCTTTCAACTTGCTCGTCGGCGCGACGGACCTGGGAACCGGATCAGACACCGTGCTCGCCCAGCTAGCCGCGGAAATCCTCGGCTGTCCGATGGACGATATTCTTGTCTATTCCAGCGACACCGATTTTACCCCGTTCGACAAGGGCGCCTATGCATCGAGCACGACCTATATCTCCGGCGGCGCCGTTGTCAAGGCAGCCCAGCAAGTGGCGGACCAGATCAAAGCGGTCGCGGCGAGGATGCTAAACGAACAGCAAGAGCAAGATCGGGCATCGCCAGTCGAGAATCGAGACCTCGCATTGCGAGACGGCAAGGTCATCGCTCCCGATGGCCGGTCTGTGACCCTGGAACAAGTGGCCCTCGAATCCTTGCACCATAAAGACCAGCATCAGATTATGGCGGTGGGCTCCTACGTTTCGCCGAAATCGCCGCCTCCTTTCGCCGCCCAGTTCGCGCAAGTGGTCGTCGATACTGAAACCGGACAAATCGACGTCGAGAAGCTCATCATGGCCGTGGACAGCGGCATCATCGTGAACCCGGTCACCGCTTCCGGCCAGATCGAAGGTGGGATGACTCAGGCGCTCGGATATGCCGTGTGCGAGGAAATGCTGTATGATTCCTCCGGTGATTCGGTCATTCGCCGCCTGGGCGATTACAAGATTTTTGCCGCGGACGAAATGCCTGAACTCGAAACCATATTCGTCGAGACCTATGAACCTTCTCATCCTTTTGGCCTGAAGGCCGTCGCCGAGATTCCGATGGATGGGGTTGCGCCCGCCGTCGCCAATGCCGTGTACGACGCGATCGGCGTCTGGATGGACGAGATTCCAATGACGCCCGAGCGGGTGTGGAAAGGCATCCGGCAATCGGATTCTGCCTCGATTTCAGAGGGCAAGTCGTACTATGCCACAAACGAGACTGAGGGTGCCTCATGATCTTGTAGAGGCCTTTTGTAAGCGTTACCATATCGCCAAGCTAGCTCGGTTTGGCTCAGTCCTGCGCGACGATTTCCGACCGGATAGCGACGTGGACGTACTGGTGGAGTTTGAACCTGGTCACACGCCTGGGCTCTTTCAGCCTGCCCACATGGAAAGAGAACTTGAATCCATCCCTGGGGGTAGGAAAGTAGAGTTGCGTACCCGGCAGGATCTGAGCCCATATTTTCGAAAACGAGTGCTGTCGACGGCCGAGATGCAATATGAACGAGGCTGATGCAAATCGCCTCCCCGAAGGATGCTCGCCCGGTCCAGCTTCTGTGTAGGCCCAGTCGTCCTATTATAATGTCCATCAAACAAATCCACCTCGAGAACGGTGCAGCTAGCTTACTCGCCCCAGAAGCCGCGCTCCCCACTGCCGGGGGCGGCATCGTCTGGCTTGACGTCGACGCGCCCACGGAAGAGGACCTCGCGTGGCTGGAACACACCTATCACTTTCATCCTCTCACCATTGAAGACATTCGCAATTTCAATCAACGCGCCAAGATCGAGTCCTTTGGCGATTATCTCTTCATCTCACTCACGACCGCCGTCCGGGTCAACGACGACCTCCAAGCACGCGAGTTGGAAGCCTTCTTGGGGCAGGATTACGTGATCACGGCCCATCGTGAGCCGGTTGCCGCGCTCCAAGAAGTCCACGCCCATTTTGAAAAGAATCACCAAGTGATCGCCCCGCGGCCGGATTTCCTGCTTTACACGATCGTCGACCATATGGTCGACCGGTTCTTTCCCTTGCTCGACGAGATGGAAGATGAGATTGACGCGCTCGAAGACCAGATCCTTGAGAACGCCACCCAAGCCACTTTGCATCATATCTTTACGCTGAAACAGCAACTCGTCTTTCTCCGCAAAATTACGGCTCCTATGCGCGATGTGATGAGTGCGCTTGCCGGAACACGCTACGAGCTCGTGGATGGACATACGGCACTCTATTTTCGCGACGTCTACGATCATCTCGTGCGCATCTACGATCTGATCGAGACCTCGCGAGACCTGCTCGGCAACTCTCTCGATGCCTATCTCTCGACCGTCTCCAACCGCCTGAACGAAGTGATGAAGCGCCTCACGTTAATCGCCACCATCTTTATGCCCATTTCCTTCCTCACGGGCCTGGGCGGAATGAACTTTCAGCAAATGCCCTTTGATAATCCCATAGCCTTTGGGATTATCCTTCTCTTTCTGGTCCTGGTCCCGACCAGCATGCTCACGTGGTTCTGGCGCAGCAGGTGGGTCTGAAAGTAAACGGAGCCGGATATTGATATCCAAGACAGATTGGAGCTAGATGGATCCTGTTTCGCAAGCTATCGTCGAGGTTCTGCAAAGCAATAAACCCGCCGTCTTGGCTACCGTCGTCAAGGTCCGCGGCGCGAGCCCGCGCAACCCCGGAGCCAAGATGGTCGTCTACCCGGACGGCTCGATCGTCGGGTCCGTCGGCGGGGGCGAAATGGAAATGCGCGTGATTTCAGCCGCCCAGGAGGTGCTGCGAGATGGGCAAACACGCTATCTCGATATGAACCTCTCGAATGACCAGCGCGGCGACCCGCTGATCTGCGGCGGGGAAATGGAGATTTTTGTCGAGCCCCTCCTGACAGCCCTCACCCTCGTCATTGTCGGCGCCGGTCATATCGGCGCGGCCGCGTCGGAGCTCGGCAAGTTTCTCGGCTTTCGAACCGTCGTCCTCGACGATCGGCCCGACTTTGTCACCTCCGATCGCCTCCCATACGCAGACGAAAGGCGCGGTGGCGATTTCGTGGAGCAGATTCGCCAGCTCGACATCACTCCCCAAACCTATGTGGTGATCGTCACCCGCGCCCACACGCTCGACGCCCCTGTCCTGCGCGCGCTCGTGAACAGACCCGCCGCGTACATCGGAATGCTAGGAAGCAAGCGCCGCGTCCTGACTGTCCTCGACATGCTCAAAAAGGAAGGAGTGAGCGAAGAGGCCTTGGCCCGCGTGCACGCTCCAATCGGCCTGGAGATTCACGCCGAAACCCCTCAAGAGATCGCGGTCAGCATCATGGGAGAGATCATCGCTGCCCGGAGGCAAGGCAAGTAGGGCTTGATCCCGATAGATGATCCAGAACCTTTGGGCCAGCGGTCGGACAAACCTTGGAAAGCATATAAGAAGGATGCATGTGGGAAACGTACTTCCAGCCGGCATCGGTTGAACAAGCTTTGGATTTGTTGGCGAGATATGGTGAAGCCGGGCGTGTGATCAATGGGGGGACGGACCTGCTCGTCGAAATCGAGCGTAAGGTACGAACGCCGGCCGCCATCATCGATGTGAGCCGGATCCGGCGCCTTGACGCCATACGCCTGGAAGGCGGCACTTTTCACCTCGGCCCGAGCGTCACGCATAATCAAGCGGCGGGATCGCGCGAGTTGATCGAGCGCGCCTATCCTCTGGCGCGCGCCTGTTGGGAAGTGGGGGCTCCCCAGATTCGAAATCGCGGCACGATTGCCGGCAATCTCGTCACAGCCTCACCTGCGAATGACACGATATCTCCGCTCTGGGCCATGAAGGGGAAGGTCACTTTGAAGAGTGCGGCCCGCGGCGAACGCACAATACTCTTGAGTGATTTCATGCGCGGTGTACGCAAGACGGCGCTCGCGTCGGATGAGATGCTCACAGACGTCTCATTCCCCGCCCTCCAAGAAAACGAGCGCGGCACCTTTATCAAGCTGGGGCTCCGGCAAGCCCAGGCGATCTCGGTCGTGAACGTCGCCGCCGTGCTCCGGTTTGACTCCAAGCCCTCCAGGAATTCGAGAATACAGGCCGCGTGTATAACTCTCGGGTCGGTCGCTCCGACGATCGTCGCGGCCGTAGAGGCAGAAGAATTCCTTTTCGGCAAGGGATTGGACGAATCCACTTGCGCCGAGGCAGCTCGGCTGGCGGTGCGGGCGGCACAGCCCATCGACGATATTCGAGGAACGGCAGCTTATCGCCGCGAGATGGTCCGCGTCCTGGTCGTTCGCGCGCTCTCGCAGATCCGCGACGGAACCGAGCGGACGAGCTTGCCGGAGGCTCCCGTCATGCTGTGGGGTCAGTCGAACGGCCGGTTCCCTGCCCTGGACACGAGCGCGGAATTCTTCGACTCGGATCCGATCGAGACGACCGTAAATGGCAGGTCGTACCAAGTACGCGGCGCGAATGACAAGTCACTCTTGCGCTTGCTGCGAGAGGACCTCGCCCTGATTGGAACGAAAGAAGGTTGCGCCGAAGGCGAGTGTGGCGCTTGCACTGTGTTTCTCGACGGGATTGCCGTTATGAGCTGCCTGGTCCCAGCCCCTCGTGCTCACCGGGCCAGAATCACCACGGTCGAGAGCCTGAGTGAAGAGGGCTTGCATCCTGTTCAGAAAGCGTTTGTGCAAGCCGGGGCAGTTCAGTGCGGGTACTGCACTCCCGGATTCGTGATGAGCGCTGCCAAACTCCTCGAGGAGGTCCCTCACCCTTCCCGCGGACACATTCAGCAGGCACTCACGGGCAACCTTTGCCGGTGTACGGGGTATTACAAGATTGTAGAGGCTATTGAGAGTGCGGCGCGATGACAGTAGGCGATGTACGTCCGAATGAACGGTTCTTGAAAGGAGGGATAAAACGGCAAATCCGGTTGTGGACCATTGCCGCGTCCATTCTTTGCCGCGCCTGCTTTGATTCTAGGCCGACAACCCAGGTTCTTACTCGTTGAACTCGGATCGAGGTACGTCAGGCAGTCAAAAACAATCCCGTGCTACCGAGGAGGACTCGTGCAGACTTATCTCAAGCCGTACATCGTTCGCGCAGGTGTTCTAGCAGGAGTCGTCGTCGCCGTGGTCTCGCTCATCAGCGTCATCCCGGTGATTGGCCCCTTGATCGCTTGTGTCGCCGCTCCATTGGTCGCTATTGTCGGATTGGTCGCCAATGTAGGCGCGGGCGTGCTGGCGGTGATGTGGGGGAGGCAACAAGGGACCACCGAAACAACTCAGCAAGCCTTGATGGATGGCGCGGTCGCAGGCGCTATTGCGGGCTTGATTGCCGGTGCGGTCGGTTGGATCACCGCGGTTTTACGGAGCCTTTTGGACCTGGTCGGCTCCTCCGGTGATGTCGCCAGCATCGCCCTTGCCTGTGTCGGCGGGCTCGTCGCCATTGTCGTCGCCATCATCGTCGCCGCCATTCTCGCCGCTATCGGAGGCGTCGTCTACGCTGCACTCACACAACCGAAACAACCCGCTGCATAATGTCCGCGAAATCTGGTCGCATGCCCGCGCTCGCGACCAGATTTCTCTCCTTCATTAATTACATGCTTAAATCTAACGTAATTGTCGCCACCGCGGTGGGCCTGGTCCTCGGCATCTTGGCAGAACTGTTTTTTGCGTTCCTGGATCGCGTTCCAGTTTTGGGCTGCCTAGCCACGCCGGTAGCCCTTGTGTTCGGTCTGGCCCTGCCCTTTTTCATCGGCGCGATGGCGGCCGCCTGGGGGACGCGCACAGGGTTGCTGGCCGCACCTTCAGCCGCGGTCGACGGCGCGGCGGCCGCCGCGCTGGCCGAGCTCGTCAGCCGGCTCGTCGGATTTTGTGCCAGCCTCACCCTCGCGCGTTCATTTTTCTTCGGACCGCGTTTCCTGCTTCCAAGCGTTGGACCGGCTGCGCGCGCACTTTTTTCCGGCATCTGGTCCATCGGATGGCTGATCGTCTCGCTGGCAGTCGCCGCGCTGTTGGGCGCGCTGGGCGGGTTTCTATATCGTAGTTCGCGCCCAGCGGCCTGAAGGTTAATCTATCCCAGGAGACCGCGCATGGAAATCAACCTCGGGGACGAGGAGATTATCAATCTGCAAACCCCTTTTACGACGGAGCAACTCGAAGATAAAGTGCTCGCCAAGCGCATGGACGCGTTTGGGCAAATGGCTAAATTCATCCAGCGACCCAAACTTGAAGATATTGAAATCACAGCCCGCCAAAAGCGCTTGGAACCGTTCTGGTATGCCGTCGCATCGGCACGCTACGCCTACGAGCGTCGCCATTCCTATGAGGTCAATGTCGCCCCCGAGGTTCAGTCTGTCACCGTATATGGAAACGCGCATCCTGTGCCGGCAGCGCGTGCCCGTGCCTTTTCACTCGAAGGTGTCGAGTCTTGCCTGGAGGAATTTCGCCAGGAGCTCACCCTCGATGCCATACGGGGCAACGACGTCAAAATGGACAAGTATTTGAGCTTTCCTCAGGCGATCGTCCCCGACGCGACGACCCTCGGCCAGAACGGCACACTCGTCATTGCCCCGGAGGTGCGCAGCTCTTTTGTCGTCCGCAAGCTCATCGCCTCGCTGATGAAGACCTTCCAAGCGGACCGCATCCTGGAAGAAAAGATCAACGTCGAAAAAGTAGCGCTCTGTTACAGGCCGGTCTTTGCAGTCGAGTATCTGTGGAAAGCTAAAGACAAGCGGCAAGTGCTGGAGTTCGATGGGCTGACCGGCGATGCCAAAGCCGAGAGCGGCGAGATCAAGAAGCATGTGGTGCGGGTGCTGGAGAACGATGCCCTTTTCGATATTGGCGCCGACGTGGTCGGCACCTTTTTCCCTGGCGTCAACGTTGCCGTCAAGGTCGGCCGCTTTGCTGCGCGCAAGGCGATCAAGTAGACGGCAGAAGGAAACAGGATAGCTTTCATGGCCAAAACCAAAGAGCCCTCTTTCGAACAACTCTTTTCGGAACTGGAACAAACCGTGTCTAAACTCGAGGCCGGAGATTTGTCGCTCGACGAATCCCTGGTCCTTTTCCAGCGCGGGATGGAACTGGCGAAGAAATGCACCGAAATGCTGGAGCGCGCCGAACTGCGCGTCAAGGAGCTTGCACCTCACGGGGATAGTGGGCTCACCATGACCGATCTCGAAATTGAAGAGTAGTTGCCCCACTTAACTACCACGGGGGAAATTCGTTGAGCGAGTTTTTGGCCAATCGTGTCGCCCAGGCCACGTTTTTCGCCTGGGTGCTAGCCCAAGTTCTCAAAGTCTTGATCGAGCTCGTCTGGAAACGTCACTTGAACCTGCGTCTCCTGACCAGCGCAGGCGGCATGCCCTCTTCGCACTCTGCTGCGGTCTGCGCACTTGCCACCGCGATTGCCATCCATGATGGCGTCTCGTCCAGTCTTTTTGCTTTTTCAGTGGTTTTCGCGATGATCGTCATGTACGACGCAGCCGGTGTTCGCCGCGCGGCGAGTATCCAGGCTCGGATTCTCAATCAGATCATTGACGAGCTTTTCCAGGGTCACCCGATCAGCGAGACTCACTTGCGCGAACTGCTCGGACACACGCCGATCGAGGTCGTAGCAGGAGCTGCCTTGGGCATTGTGGGTGCATGGTGGTGGCTGAGGGCCTGACCCGGTGCCCTTGTCCGCCTGCGCAGCTTTGAATAGACCAGGAGTGACACCATGCTATCTCGCCGTGATTTTCTACACCGTTTCTTCCTCTATACACTGAGCCTGTACGCGGGCGGAAGTGCGCTCTCCGCGTGCAGCCCAAGGGAGACGCCCCCTCCGATCATCCCTACCTCGACCATGCCTCCCTCCCCCACGGCGACCAATACGCTCTCTCCAACAGGGGTCCCCTACGGAGCACCTCCGCCCACGGCCGCGGCCACCACAACCCTGACACGCGTACCCCCGTCCCCGACGCCATTCCAGCCCTATCTCTCGGTCGCACACGGGCCCAGTCCCTCTGCCATTACGCGTGCCGCGATTGATACGCTCGGAGGCATCGGCCGATTTGTCAAAAAGGGTGATGATGTCATTATCAAGCCCAACATCTGCAACGCCTCGCTCAAGCCGGAGCTCGCCTCGACAACCAACCCTGAGGTGGTCGCCACACTCGTGACTCTGTGTCTTGATGCCGGTGCGAAACGCGTACGTGTCATGGATCAACCCTTTTCCGGCACGGCGGTTGAGGCTTACAAGACAAGTGGAATTCGAGACGCCGTCGAACGCGCCGGCGGGCAGATGGAAATCATGAGCGATATGAAGTATGTGACGACGAGCTTTCCCCAAGGCCGAGATATCAAGAGTTGGAAGGTGTACGAGGACATTCTTAAAGCGGATGTCCTCATCAATGTCCCGGTCGCCAAGACGCACGACCTCGCCAAGCTCACCCTCGCGATGAAGGGGCTGATGGGCGTCATTCCCAATGCTAACCGATCGGCGTTTCACAATTCCATCGACCAGCGCATTGCCGATTTGAACACAGTCGTCCATCCCACGCTGAACGTTGTCGATGCGGTCCGCGTGGTGGTGCGAAATGGCCCGACGAACTGGAACCCGGCGAATGTGGTGGTTGCCAATACTGTTATTGCGAGTCATGACGTGGTCGCGGCAGATGCCTATGCGGCGAAGACATTGTTCCAAAGGCAGCCTCAGGAGATTGGGTACATCCGCCTTGGCGGCGAAATGGGGATCGGCAAGTACGATCTACAGAACATGGTCATCAAAGAAGTTTCCGTGTAATGAACGCACGCCATTGGCGGCGCGCCCGCCAAGTAGCCCAAATTGCGAGCTTGTTCCTTTTCTTCCTGCTCGCGGCACTGACCTATCGCGAATCGCAATCCCTTGTTCCGCTCGACCTCTATTTTCGTCTCGATCCATTGGTCGCGGCGAGTGCCATCATCGCCTCGCGTGCACTGATTACCATTCTCCTCACGTCCGCTGTCGCGCTCGCGCTCGGGTACGTATTGGGCCGGGTGTGGTGCGGCTGGCTGTGCCCTTTGGGCGGCATCCTGGACATCGTCTCCCCCCATGCGCCGCACCCGATCGAGCGACATACTCGCTGGCGCGGTGTCAAGTATGTCCTCCTGCTGACTCTTCTGTGTGCTGCCGTCCTGGGCAATCTGTCGCTTCTCATCCTCGACCCGATCACGCTTTTGAATCGGACCTTTGCCAGCGCCTTTATGCCGGCGCTCAACGTGATCGTCGTCGGGTTGGAGACTCTGCTCTATCCCATCGCTCCGCTGCAAGCGCCCTTGGATTGGATCGAGCAGGGTGTGCGCGGCACCATTCTGCCGGCCCAGCAGACCTTTTATCAGCTCGGGTGGCTCCTCGCGGCAGCCTTCGCCGCCGTGATTGCGCTGGATTGGGTGGCACCGCGCTTTTGGTGTCGCTACCTCTGTCCTCTGGGCGCGGTCTATGCCCTTGAATCCAAGGTTTCTGTCCTGCGGCCGCGTGCTACGGCGGAATGCGACCGCTGCGCCGCGTGCGTGCGTGTCTGCCCTACCGGGGCGATCGCAATCTCCAAGACCGGATTGGCCGTCGATCCCGCCGAATGCGTCGTCTGTCTCGATTGCGTGGCCGCCTGCCCCAAATCGGCGATCACGTTTGGTTTCTCCAGGTCGAACGAGACCAAAGCAAGCTTCAACCTGTCGCGGCGACATTTTGTCGAGAGTGCCGTGTTCGGCGCGGCGGCCGTCGCGCTCTTCCGCTCGGCGCCGGCCGCCCGCCGCGATGACAGCTTTCTCGTTCGCCCGCCCGGGGCACGTGAGAATGATTTCCTGAGCAAATGTGTGCGCTGCGGCGAATGCGTCAAAGTCTGTCCGACGGGCGGCTTGCAGCCGAGTCTTTTTGAGGCCGGCCTGGAGGGACTGTGGACGCCGGTCCTCGTCCCACGGTTAGGCTATTGCGACTATTCCTGCAACGCGTGCGGCCAGATCTGCCCGACCGAGGCCATCCCGCGCCTCGCCCTTGCGGACAAGCGTACAAAAATCATCGGCGTCGCGTACATCGACCAGAACCGCTGCATCCCCTGGGCCAGCTACCGCCCATGCATCGTCTGCCAGGAAATGTGCCCTCTGCCCGATAAGGCCGTCAAGCTGGACGAAGTGGACGTCATTGCTCCGGATGGTCGTCAGGTGCACCTGCAGCGTCCCCGCGTCCAGCATGACCTCTGCATTGGCTGCGGCATTTGCGAGTACCAGTGTCCGCTCGTCGGCCCGGCCGCTATCCGGGTCTACGTTCCCATGCAGTTTCCGCCCCTGTTGGGAGAGGCCTCCTCTTAAGCAAAGAGCCCGCGGAAGCGCAGGCTCGACTGTTTTTCATCCCTCATTTCACCAGCCGGGCCATCTGAGCCCGATACTGTTTGAACGCCGCTGTCCCCTTGGGTGTAAGGCGGCACAACGTATTCGGCTTTTTGCCAACAAAGCGCTTTTCCACGGCGACGTAGCCCGCGTCCTCGAGCTTGGTCAGATGCACGGACAGATTCCCCTGTGTCATGCCGGTGATATTGCGCAAATAGACAAAATCTGCCGATTCGCACGCTGCCAAGACGGCGACAATCGCCAGCCGCGCCGGTTCGTGGATGATCCGATCCACCTCCAAAAGGCTCTGCGCATCCACGGGCTTAGCCGCCGGCTCTGTTTTCATCGTCACGCTCCGGTTGTCGTGGGGCACTATGGTCAAATCGGTACCAAGCGACGATTCCTAACACAAGCATGCCGGCGCCCACCCCAATAAAGAAAAGGGCGCCCTCCTGGTCCAGAGACAGTGAGAACACGAGCGGTGTAATTCCGAGAACGAGACTCCATGCAGCCAAGAGCAGATATCGTCGCAACCCCAAGCGATAGCTCAAATAACCAAATGCTCCCAAGAACACAAGGCCATAGAGGAACGAAATATGCTCCAGGCGATGGGTCGCGACGGCAATGCCCGCTCCGATAATCGCCGCGAGCAAGAACCCGGCGAGCGCTCGGGCCACACGCCGAGACCCCTGCTTCTCGAATGTGACATACCCGGCCCGCGGATACGTGTAGCGCTCCTTGAGCACCCTTACCAACCAGCCCACGGCGACCGCTCCCCCTACGAGGAGGAGAGGGCCCGCCGTACCCCACAACAGCCATAAAGGCGAGCCCGGCGGAGTTACCGACTCGCCGACGAACAACAAGCCGAGCAAGAGCAAAAAGAGCCCCATAGCCGCGTCTGAAATGCCGTCAAGGTACCAATACCGCCGTGTCCGCTGCATCCATTCGTCAATTTGCCTAGAGGTCGTCATGGCAGTGCCTCCTATGGTTTGTGATACAAACTAGTTTACAAGAATCAGTATACATCATCAGCGCTTCATTGTCAAGTGCTTTTCTCATAATCCGCCTTCTCCAATTGCACGATGCACCTAAACGGAGTAAAATACCTTCAAAAGCGCAGGAGTTGACCATTACCACAATAGCCCAGCCAGTTCAGCCGGCAGTCACAGAGATACCTGAAGACGAGCACTGGTGGTTTGCCACCCGGACGTGGTCTCTGCTGAATCTCTTGGACGTAACCATACCTACCCGCACGAACCGCGTCCTTGATGTGGGATGCGGGGCGGGAAACATGATTCATCACTTGAGCCGCTACGGACAGGTCCGCGGAGTCGATATTGATCCCCGGCCCGTCGCAATGGCCCAGTCCCGCGGCTACCAGGTCGAACTGGGCGATCCGGCTCGCGGCCTGTCCTTTCCGGACGGGTCCTTTGATCTCGTGACGGCGCTCGACGTGATCGAGCACATGGACGACGACCAGCCGCTGTTTCGGGAGGCCTATCGGGTCCTGCGGCCCGGCGGCCTACTGGTAATCTCGACCCCCGCCTTCCAGTGGCTGTGGAGCTATAACGACGTCTTGAACGGCCACCGGCGTCGGTACACACCGGGTGGATTGCGTCAGGGAATTGAAGGGGAAGGCTTTCGAGTGCGCCGTCTGACTTTCGGATTCTTTATGGTCTTTCCCATGTCCGCGCCGCTCATTCTCTTACGTAACCTGCGGGGCAGCAAGCAACATCTGAGCTCGCACCATTTTCAACAGGATGCCTATCAGGTCGAGATGGAGCCCGTGGCGCCGTGGCTCAACCAGATTCTGCGTGGCGTCGGCCGCGTCGAAGCCGCTATGTTGAAATGGGTCAACCTGCCGATCGGCACATCGCTTACTTGCATTGCGGATAAAGTCTATGGAAGGGATGAACCATAACCACGGAAGAGATCATCTCTAGTTGGAGGTTGAAATATGGCAGAAGTAAAGACTGAACAAGAAATGTCTTGGGAAGACCACCTCGCGGCGGCCGTCAAAGGCTTGCGCCGGGAATGGCGTGCGCAGGTATTGCCCTCCGAGTTTTGGTCACACCGCCGCGCCGCCCACCGGGAAATGCTCATGGCCTGTCGCTCCCTGCTGGACGCGAGGATCTCCAAGCTGGAAGCCGAAGAAGAAGAAAAATCCGCGCCCAAACAATCGCGGATCGTGGTCGAATAGTCCCGAGAACAACGAGTGTATGGCCTCGGAAGCCTCCGGCGCAGAAGCAGCGCTGGAGACTTCCGAGGACCGTATCACTCTTTATCCTGTTCGCTTCTCGGCGATACCCGCAGAACCCTTTCGCTTCTCACCGTCACCATGCCCGGCCTGCCGCCGCGTAAATGCCGCACGTTCTTGCGGGGAGTAACCATCACATCCGCGTACGACTCGCTCCGTGCCTGTGAGTAAAAGGCGGCCAGTTCGGCTGCTTGTTGAATGATCGGCTCGGGCACATCTCGGCCGCCGCTCAAGACGACGACGTGTGCTCCCGGTACATTGCGTGCGTGCAGCCACGGGTCTTCCGGCTCGGCGCGCTGAAAGGTGATTTCCTCATTCTGCTGCGCGTTCCTGCCGACGAGAATCGTGAATCCTTCGCTCGATGGGACTGTACGCGGCCCACCCGGTGCCCCCTTTGCCCCGCGCTTTCCCCTGGACGATATACCCGGCAGCAGCCTCGCCTCGCGTGCCGCGGTAATGACGGCATCCATCTCCGCCCGGTTCTCCGCCAACTCTAGATCGCTCAGCATCTGGTCAGCATAATCGACCTCGGCTTGGGCCGCGGCGAGGAGCGGAGGCACGCGTGACAATGCATCTTTCGCGCGATGATACTCCTTAAAGTAGGCTTGAGCGTTCTCGATCGCGGACAGCTTGGGATTCAGCTCAATCTCGACGGACCCTGTCTCTGTCTCTGCCGCCAAGCGTTTCTGCCCCGCTCTCACTTGGGAAGCGTAGGCAAGCACCAGCTCCCCTTTGGTTTTCAGCCCCTCGACCTGCTCGGCCTCCGGGAGCGATTGCGTGAGCGCGTCCCGCTTGCGCGCGAGACGGTCGCGTGCCTGTTCTAGAGCACCGCGGAGCGGCTCCTTGGCAGCAGCATAGGATTCGACTGCGCCGTAAAATGCCTCTATCGCCGCGCTGATCGAGTCGAATTCCTGGACAACCGGGCACTGTGTGATGAGAAAAGGTGCATAATCCGCCGGAGCGCGACTCTCCGTCTCCCCGCGCTCATCTGCCTCCTCAAATGCGACAGTCGGCCGCCAGGGAGCATGCGACAGCTGCAGCAAGGTTCTCAGCACCGGCACAGCGACGGCAGTTTCAGCCTGTATCGTCCCCTCTTGCTCCCGTCTCCCTCTGTGCGCCTCATTCTCGATTCGGAAGGCTATTTCGTGCGCCAGCAGCGGGCTCACACCGGCCACTGACTTGACCAGCACCTGCCACAAGGGCTGCCCTCGATTCTCTTCCAGAACGCGCGCAAGCGAAGCCGCCGTGAGGAGCGAGGGATCGATCTTGGACTGGGGAGGCGGAGGCACATAGGGATGTTTGGGGAGAATGACACGCGCTCGGTTGAGCTGGGGGCCGATCCGCTTGAGGGCATCGACGATCTGATCCCCGGCATCAACAAGTATTAGATTTGAATATCTCCCAATAGTCTCGATCACCAGGTTCGTGACCCCTTCCGCCGCGTGATCAAAAGTCATCCTCAGCACGCGCTCGTGCGGGGGCTGAACGACAGAGTCGAGAAAAGCGTTCTCCACGTACTTGCGCAGCAGCAAAACCAACGGAGCAGGGGCTTCCCCACTGCCCCGCAGCTTGCCGCTGACCAGGTGGACGCGCGCATCTTCAGGGTGCGCGGTCAAGAACAAGTAATGTCGCCGGTGCTGGGAGTAAATCTCCATTCCGAAGGACAATGCATCGAGCTGCACAATCTCCTGCACTCGCCCACGAACGATCTTTTCATTCAGCTCGTCGGCGACCGCTGCCAGGGTGACTGAATCGAACATCTAGCTCTTGTACTCCCGCACAATGCTCATCTTCTGATTGACCAAACGCAGCGCCCGCTTCTCTGCTTCGACCAGAATTTTCTCCTCGTCGAGGGTCGTCAGCGCTCCTTTTCGCATGAGCACACGCCCATCCACGAGGCTATAGTCCACGTCATTCGCCTGCGCCCCGTATACGATATTCGCCGCTGCATTGTGTCTCGGCCGCAGATGCGGCCGGCCCATGTTGATCAAGATAAGGTCGGCCGTGCGACCAGGTGCCAGGACGCCGCTGTTTTCAAACCCCAACGCGCGTGCCCCGTTTGCCGTCGCCAGCTTGAGCACTTGCATGCTCGGCAAGAGTTCCGGATCGCGGCATTCGGCTTTTTGCACCAGCGCCGCGAGGCGCGTTACTTCGAGCATGTTCAGGTCGTTGTTCGAAGCCGGTCCATCAGTCCCAAGCGCCACGTTCACGCCTTGCGTGAGCAGTTCAGGAACACGAGTCGTACCCATTGCCAACTTTAGATGCGTCTTGGGACACTGCACGACGTTCACGTGCTTTTGTTCAAGAATCGCCATGTCTTCTTTGTTCAAATAGATACAATGCGCGGCCAGGGTTGGGACATCGAGCACTCCCAGCGCGGCGAGGTGAGCAACCGGCGTTTTCCCATACTCTTTCAGCGACTGGTCCACCTGGCTTTGCGATTCCGCCACGTGCAAATGGATGCCGGCGCCCAATTTCCTGGCAGAGGCCACGGCGCGTTCCAGGAATGCTGGCTTGCAGACATAGGGCGAGTGCGGCCCAAGGATGGTGTGAATGCGGCCATCGGCCGCGCCCCGCCAACGCTGAACGAACCTTTCGGTCAGTTCGAGAGTAGTGCCTCCGATTTCCTGCTCGGCGCCGAGACCAAACACACACCACGCGAGGAGCGCTTTTAGCCCCGATTCCTCGACAACGCGTCCCACCTGAGACATCCAGAAATAGTGGTCGGCAAACGCGACGGTGCCGCTCCGGATCATTTCACAGGCGGCCAGCGCCGTGCCCCAGTACACATCCTCCTCGGTCAGCGCGCTCTCCGCCACCCAGATTTTCTCATTGAACCAACGGTCGAGCGGCATATCCTCCGCCCAACCCCTTTGCAGAGACATCGCGGCGTGCGTGTGCGCATTGAAGAAACCGGGCAAGGCCACATGGTCCCGTCCCTCGATGATCTCATCCGGCGAAAACCCGCGCGGCGGCTCCCCGATGGCCGAAATGGTCTTGCCGTCCACGGCGATCGTCGTGTTCTTGAGCACGCGATCCTGAGCATCGAGGGTAAGAACGTCGACGTTCCGAATCAACAGGCGTGGCATCTGTCAACTCCTTGGGAGCACAGCCCTCTATTCGATTTCTTTAGCCGGGGTTGCCGCTTGCAGGACTGCCGGACCTGTCTCCGCGGCGAGGCCCGCTCGCGCCAGCCAATACAACGCGCCGCCTTCGAGCCCAACCCCGACCGCGTAGGCGAGCGCGATGCCGGCGGCGCCCCATAAAGTATTCCACCAGAGCATCATTCCTACCCGCGCCAACATGGAACCGAGTGCGACCCACATCGGCGTCCGCGCATCGTGCCGCGCGTAGAATATCCGTGAGGTCAGTTCCAGAAGGGATTCGCCGACCACGGCCAGGCCATAGAACCTGAGCACCAGGGCCACCATGGCGACGGATGCATCGCCGAACTCGCCCCGCTGGAAGAGCAGACGGATGATCAGCTCGGGAAAGAGGATCAAGACCAGAGCCGCGGGCACCGCGAGCGCGAGAATAGAAAAAAGGGCAAGGTGATAGGTGCGGCGCAGCTCGCGCATGTTTCCTTCGACCGCACGCGCCGCGAGTCGCGGAAAGACGGCCAAGGCAATCGCCGTGCCGATGAGCGATTCAGGGAACTGCCACACCGAGTAAGCATAGCTCAGGGCGCTGATACTCCCCTCCCCCAACCGCGAGGCAAGATTCGTCATGATGATGAAAGTCAGACGAACGGCACCCATCGTGATCACCCGCGGGCCCAAGAGCTCGATCAGATGGCGCGTTCCATCCAGGCGAATTCCCAGTGTCAGAAAATAGCGGGCCCGGTAGCGAACCAGACCCGGCACCTGGATCAGCAAATGGAGCGCACTGCCCGCCACCACGCCATAGGCCAAGCCCATAATTCCCCAGCGGGGCGCGAGCAGGACCGCTCCTGCGATAATTCCGAGATTATAGAGAGAGGGGGCGAGCGAGGGGAGAAGGAAGTGGTTGTGCGCATGCAGAATGCCCGTCAGTGTCCCACTGACGCCAAAGATGACGGTCGAGATCAGCACCAGCCGCAAAAGAGCCGCCGTCAGTGCTTGGCGCTCTGGAGAAAAACCGGGGGCGAGGAAATGCTCAACGATCTGAGGGGCGACAACCATGCCGAAAGCGGAAAAAAGGCCGACAATCACAAACACCGCGTTGATGACGGCGCTCGCAAATTGCCAACCGGTCTCAGCCTCCGCTTTCGATCCGTCGCCGTTTTGGGCCAGATAGGTGCTGAGGACAGGAATAAAAACCGAGGCGAGCGCTCCGCCCGCGATGAGCGAAAAGAGAAGATCCGAAAAGGAGGTCGCGGCATAGAACGCATCCAAATCGCCGCGCGTGCCAAACGTGCGGGCAATGAGGATTTCGCGTACCAGCCCCAGTACTTTGCTCGAAAACAGGCCGCCCGCGACGATGGCCGCAGACCCCAGGAGCCGGCGGTCGGAGAAGAGGGAATGCGCGACGAGCGCGCGGACAAGATTCACGGGGCGCCCGAGGGTCATCCTTTGCTTATCACCTTTGCTATTTGAGCTGCGCGAGCGCTTGCTGAGCCGCGACATAATTCTTGTTATACCCGACAGCCGCCTGGAACTCGCGCCGCGCCTCAGGCACGCGTCCGAGCGCTTGCAGTGCCAGCCCCTTGTAATAATGCGATTCCTCTAGATCATCCGCCCCGTGCAGCATCGCATCCGCAAGGGCAATCACTTCGGTCTGCCGGCCCGAGTGAAGGTACGCCACATAAGGGCCGAATTGATACCACATCATCCGCCAGGGGAGCCCAATCGTCCGCGCCCTGTCGAATGCCGCCGCGGCCTCCGCGTAGCGCTTTAATCCGTTGAGGCTCATTCCCAGGTTGAACTGGGCAAAAGCATCTCGCGGATTGGCCGCGCTTTCGGCCTGCGCGACTTGCACCGCTTGCGTATACATGCTGGCATCGTCTACGTCCTCTCCAAGAATCGCCCGCACACGGCCTTCTTCCGCAGCCGGATAAACCACGATATAAAGGCGGTTGAACGCCTGCCAATCTCCATCGAAATCGCTAAACGAAATGCGCACATTCGGACCGTCGTACGAGTCCATCGTGTTGAACGTCTGAGCGTTGTATCCGACGAGGAGTCGATAATGCCCCATCCAGCCCTGCGGCTGTTTGACGAGAGCGGTCTCTACGATGACGGGCAAGTTGTTTGATAACAGAGCTTTGAGCCTCTCCACCGTCCCATCGATTCGGACGATCGAGTGCAACGGCGTCTTGCTCACATAAGCAGCCATTTCATCCGGCCGCACGTTCCGATCGTCCGGATTCGGCTTGAGAAATGCCGCGATTTGCGCCTGCGTATCCGAGCGCCCGAAAAAACTCAAGTCCATTTCGAGCGTCGTCGGTCCGCAGTTGTTCCACCGCTGGTAATCGTGCTTGACGCCGGTGAGCGCGACGCTTGGCGCAACCGGAAGAACGTCGACGGGTACGGAGGGCGTGCGCGTGGGAGAGGGCGCTCGAGTCGCCGTACCCGTCCTGGCCGGCGCTACCGCCGTCGCCGCGGGAGTGAAGGTCGGCGTAGTTGTCGCGACCACCGTGGCGGCGACGAGAGGCGTCGGCACAAACTCGGGCTCGTCAGGATGCGGCAGATATTCTGCCACGCGGTAGCGGAGTGAGAGATACTTTTGTGTGATGAGGTCTGTCGCGGAGGGCTCGAACATGAGGAAGGCGAATCCTCCCAGCACGCTGCCGAGGCACAGGCCGAGGACCACGGCCAGGAGAATTGGCGAAACACGTTTCACTTTTTTTACTGTTTCTTGTAAGGTTGCCCGTCTGCCGCAGGCATCATGACCCGGCCCACAACACCCGCGAGCACTACCATCGTCACGATGTAAGGGAGCATTAGCAGGAACTCGGACGGAATGTTCACCTTGCCGATGAGGATTTGGAGTTTCACCTGGAGCGCATCGGTGAAACCAAAGATGAGGCTGGACGCAAAGGAACCGACCGGCGTCCAGTTGCCGAAAATCATTGCGGCGAGGGCGATAAAGCCGCGCCCGTTCGTCATCTGCTTGTCAAAGCGGCCCACCGACCCCAGCGTAAAGTAGGCGCCACCCAGTCCGGCGACCATGCCTCCGAGGATCACGTTGGTATAGCGCACCCGGAATACGTTGATGCCAAGCGTATCTGCCGCCCGCGGGTGCTCGCCCACGGCGCGTGTGCGGAGTCCCCAGCGCGTTCGGAACAGCGCCACCTGGATGACGACGAGCAAAATCAGAGCGAGCCACACAATCGGCGTCTGGTCAAAGAGAAGCGGACCGACAATCGGAATCTTGGCCAAATCCGGAAATACCTGGCTGATATAGGGGAAGGTCATTTCGTTGTTTAGGTTCTGGTAGACCTGCATCACGCGTTGGTTGAGAAAATTCGTCAGCCCGGTAGCAAAGATGTTGATGACGGTGCCGCTGATGATCTGGTCCATCTTGAACTCGATCGCCATGACGGCATGCCAGGCCGCGAGCAAAGCGCCGGTCGCCAGGGCTGCGGCCAGCCCAAGCATGATATCTCCGGTCACATTGGCGACCAATACGGAAGTGAAAGCGGCCCCCAGCATCATCCCTTCAATCGCGATGTTGACCACGCCGGCGCGCTCGCACAATACGCCGCTGAGCGCGCCGAGCAGAATCGGCGTCGCCAGTTGCAGAGACGCCGACAGGATGCCGATAAGGCTGAAGGATCCGGCCCGCGCCGCCCAGACCAGAAAGGTAGAGAGAAAAGCAAGGCTCACGACGCCCAAGAGCCAGCCTGTCTTTTGAAAACCCCGCAGCGCCTGATAACTTCCCAAGCCAATGGTGATGAGGCCCAGAACCCACACGGTTGGCAGGACCGGCAGCACGAGGTCCGGCAGCTTGACCCACTCGATCGAGCGGGGGGTATTCAAGCCCAGGGTAGCGAGGTCGCCCGCCTGCACGTCGCGGGAAAAAAGGATGAGAATGAGGAACCCAACTGCCGCGTAGAAGATGCCCAAAGCGCGTTGGCGCGAGAGTGGGGCGACCTTTTCCCCAATCCGACTCATCACTGCCATGGCTCAGCCTCCCCACCCGCGCGTAAACACCACCTGGACCCCTCCTTCAGACCTCAGGCGATAGATCCAGCGGATGATCGCGGGTGCGGCTACGAACATGATGACAAAGGCCTGGACCACCGAGATGATATCGATTGGGATTCCGGCGAGCGACTGCATCTTGGTCGCACCGTTTCTCAGGGTGCCAAAGAGGAGTGCGGCGAGCACAACTCCGACGGGATGGCTCCCTCCCAAGAGCGCGAGAGCGATTGAATCAAAGCCGTAGCCGGGCGAAAATGCATTCGCCAGGTTATGGTTAACGCCCATGACCTCGCCTGCGCCCGCCATTGCGGCCAGAGCGCCGGAGAGCGCCATGGCCACAATATAGTTGCGGGTCACGCTGACGCCCGCGTACTGCGCCGCCCGAGCGTTAGCACCGACGGTTCGAATTTCAAATCCAAGCGTCGTTTTCCAAAGGAACCAATAGACCGCCGCCGCGACCAGGAGCGCGACGATAAAGCCCATATGCAGGCGAATCGGGGCAGGGAAAAACTGTGGAAAGTACGCGCTCGGCTCGATGTCTCGCGAAATCGGAATGAAACCGGTCGGCCCGCCTCGTTTCATCGGTCCGTTCAAGAGATAGTCCGCCAGGCGAAACGCGACATAGTTCATCATCATCGTGTTGATGACTTCGTGTGCCCCTGTCTTCGCTTTGAGCCACCCCGGAATTCCGCCCCAGATGGCTCCTCCCGCGGCCCCGGCAATGAACGTCAGCGGCATGTGGACAATCCACGGCAGGCCCGTAAAGCTGTATCCGACAAAGGCCGCCACGATCGCTCCAATAAAGATCTGTCCCTCGGCCCCGATGTTGAACAGGTTGCACTTGAATCCGACCGCCACGGCTAGACCTGCAAAGATGTACGGCGTCGAGGTGACCAGGCTCTCCGTGAACGGATAGAAAGCCAGGATCAACGGCTGGGTCTGTCCCGTCGTAATGTACAACCGTATGGCTGCGACGATCTGTCCGGGGTCGCCGAGAGCCCCAACAAAAAGGGCCCGATACGAGTCGGCGATCACCGTCCAGGACAGTGCGAGGGCATGGACGGGGTTGCTGAAAAACGCGGCGTAGGCCGAAAGGACGGAGACATCCGAGGCAAGAATGAAGAACGCGCTCAAAATGAGGGCACTAATCAGCGCGAGCACGGGAATGACAAGTACGCTCAGGGCCTGGCGCCAGGCCGCGGTGCGACTCCCGGACGGCTTGGCCCTCGGCCTTTCCGCGTGCAGCTCCTCTGCCTTTACTGTATTCGCCACAAGGATGACCTCAAATCGCCGACTGAAACCGCCTGCTAGTCAGAGGGCGCACGCCGCCGAGAGCCGATGCGTCCGTTCTGATATCAGGCACTGACTCCCGCCATCAGCAAACCCACCTGCTCACGCGTCGCTTTTTCCGCGGGAAGAATGTCCATGATCTTGCCGCGATACATGACGGCAATACGGTCCGAAAGCGACATGATCTCGTCCAACTCGGGCGATACAAGCAGGACCGCGCAACCGTTGTCCCGCCGTTCGACCAATTGACGGTGAATGTACTCGATCGAACCGACATCAAGGCCGCGGGTCGGCTGCGAGGCAATGAGCAGCTTGATCGGCCTCGAAAATTCCCGTGCGACGATCACCTTTTGCTGGTTCCCGCCCGAAAGGTTGGCCGCCGGTACCTCCACGCTCGGCGTTCGGATATCAAATCGCTCGACCAACTCCTCAGCCTCGGCTAAAATAGGACCGCGGTGCATCACGATGCCGGTTGCAATGGGAGGAAGATAATAGGTGTTCAGGACGAGATTGTCCGCCACCGGAAAACTGAGCACGAGCCCGTCCCGCTGGCGATCTTCGGGCACATGTGCCACGCCGGTTTCCAGGATTTGCCGGGGCGTCGCCTTAGTCGTCTCCTTGCCCAGAATGCGCGTGCGTCCTCCAGTGATTCCTCGAAGGCCCGTCAATGCCTCCACGAGCTCGGTCTGGCCGTTCCCTTGCACGCCTGCAATTCCGAGGATCTCTCCCGCACGCACCTGGAAGGAGACGCCGTCTACTGCAACCTGCTTCCGATCATTCAGGACCTGGAGATTCTCGACGTCCAGAACCACATCGCCAGGCTCGGCAGGCTTTTTGTCCACTGTCAGGATCACTTCGCGACCGACCATCATGCGGGCCAGGGCAGCCGAATTGGTTTCGGCGGGGCGCGTTGTCCCGACGACGCGCCCACCTCTGAGAACGGTGATCCGATCCGCGATCGCCATCACTTCTTTCAACTTGTGCGAAATGAAAATGATCGAGACCCCGCGTTTCACGAGCCCGCGAATGATGCGGAAAAGATCCTCCACTTCTTCCGGAGTGAGCACGGCGGTCGGCTCGTCGAGGATGAGGATATCCGCTTGCCGGTACAGGATCTTGACGATCTCAACGCGCTGCTGAGCGCCCACCGACAGGTCCCGGATCCGCAACTCCGGGTCCACTTGCAGACCGTATTGTTCCGAGATTGCGCGAATGCGTTCGGCCACGGCCGCCCGGTCGAGAAAAACCCCGTTCTTTAGCTTCTCCTCTCCCAACATCACATTTTCGGTGACCGTGAATGGAGGTATCAGCATAAAGTGCTGATGGACCATTCCAATCCCCAGGTGAATCGCCTCGTCAGGGCTGGAGATTCTCACCTCTTTTCCTCGAACGAGGATTTTCCCTTCGTCCGGATGATAGAGGCCGTAAAGAATATTCATCAAGGTGGTCTTGCCCGCGCCGTTTTCTCCGAGCAGCGCGTGGATCTCGCCATGTTCAAGAGTAAGACTGATGTGATCGTTGGCGAGAACACCCGGAAATTGCTTTGTGATGCTGTCCAACTCGAGAAGAGGAGCCATCGCACCAACCTAGAGTTAGCAATTGGCGGCGCCGAGCCGGCCCCGGCACCGCCAAAGCCATTGCCTTTCGGTAGATAGACCTCGAGAATGTCCAAACCCTCCCGAGGTCTTGTCCAAGCCTACTTTAGTGCTGCAACTCCTGTCGTGACTTTGCCGCTAATCAGGTCCGCTTTGACCGAGTCGAGTTCTTTCTTCAGGTCCGCGGGGATTTTGGAGTCTAGATCATGGAACGGGGCGAGGCCGACGCCGTTGTTCGCCAAGGTGCCGACATAATTCACCCCGCCTTTGAAGGTGCCATCCTGAACGGACTTGATCGTGTCAAACACAGCCACGTCCATGTTCTTCTGAACGCTCGTCAGGAGCACCGAGCAAGCATCAGGAACGGAAACGCACTGATCTGTGTCCACGCCGATCGCGTAGACGTTCCCTGCCGATTTGGCGGCCGTAAAGGCGCCGTTGCCGGTCAGACCCGCGACAGGCAAAATCACGTCCGCGCCTTCGTCGATGAGCGACTGGGCCGACGTCCGGCCCTTGTCCGGGTCGGTGAATGTGCTCGTGAAGAGCCCCTTGTTCGCCTTGGTATCCCAACCGAGCACCTGGACGTTGGCTTTGTGCTGCGTGTCATAGTACTGGACGCCCGCTTGGAAACCTTGCATAAAGATGGTGACCGTCGGGATCTGCAGACCGCCGAAGGTGCCAACCTTGCCTGACTTGGACATGCCGGCGGCGAGATAGCCGGCCAGGAATGCGGCCTGGTCCGTCTGGAACGCGAGCCCGCGAACGTTGGGAATGGGCTTGTCAGACCCACAGTCCACGCCAACTTTGGCGCCCGGAGCGCAGTCGGGATAGGTATAGTCCACGATGGCGAAATTCACCTTCGGATTCGCGAGCGCCCCTTTGGCAGTGGCGGGGCCCAACAAGAAGCCGACGGTGACGATCATCGGGTACCCTTCCTGGACGAACTCTTGAATGTTCTTGTCATAGTCCGTCTGCTGCTTGGACTGGAGATACTTGGCCTGAATACCCAGCTTGGCCTGGGCCTCCTGAACGCCTTTCCACGCTGTCGTGTTGAAAGATTTGTCGTCGATGCCGCCAATATCCGTTACGAGCGCGACTTTGAGCGCGCTGACCGCAGCTTTGGTGGGCGGCGCGGATGTGGGCGCTGGGGTCGGGGCAGGAGCACAGGCGACGACGGCAACAAGTGCAAAGAGCGCAAGCAGAGTAGCAATCGTCAGAACTCGGGTACGCATTTTTCTCCTCCTTGATGGGAACTCAACAGCGAGTAAGATGATGGTGGTAACGATTCCGAGCCGATTATCACCTCCTCTCCGGTACATTCGACGTCGAATGGTGACTAGGCCTTGGGGCTATCGCGTGCGGGAGATTCAGGGGACCCTATCAATTCGTATTATATCCTGAATCCCACAGTGCCGCAAACCAGCGCCGATCATCTCAGAATCCCCAGCAACAATGTCAGCGAAACGATGCTCCCCAAGGTTGTGACGAGGACAGTTCCCGTGACAAACTCGGGACGGGACTTGAACTCGACGGCCAGAATCGAAGACATCACCGCCGTCGGCATCGAGGCTTCGAGGATGCACACCGCGCGCGGGATCCCGCTCATTCCCATCCACGCCGCCAATCCAAAGGCGAGGAGCGGCGTAATGACCAGTTTGGCGACCGCCGCCAAGCTAATATCGAAACGGTCCTGCTGCAGGGTGGCTCGTGAAAGCTCGATTCCGAGAATCGCAATCATCACAGGGACGGCCGCGCCCGCGACCAGGTCCACGGATTTCATGATCGGATCCGGAACCGTGAACCCGATCTCGTTAAAGACGAGCCCGAGAACCACGGCGTAGACCAGCGGCATCTTGAACACATTGGTGACCGCCGCGGTCGCGCTCGCCGTACCGCGGGCGGCGATAAAGACGGCGAGGGTCTGGATCAGAACCGTGCTCGCGGTGAAAAAGATGACGGCCAGAGCGAGCGCTTCTTGCCCGAAAGCGAATAGGATGAGAGGAAGACCATAGTTACCGGCGTTGACGAACAGGACGCTGAGCGCAAAGGCGCTTGCCTTGGTGCGATCATATCCTCTCAGCAGGATCATCGCCAGGGTGACGATGCCCATGAGGAGGGTGATTAAGAACGCAAATGCCGCGATCGCAAAGAATTCTTGGCCAAGCTCGGAGCGGTAGGCGGAGGCAAAGGTGAGGGCAGGGGTAAAAAAGTAGAGGGTCAGGCGAGAAAGGGAGCGCGCATCCAGGTCAAATGCCCGCCCGAGGATGTAACCCACCGCAGCCACCAGAACGATGGGCGCGATAATGTTGACGAGGATGGACGCCAATGCGGTGGGGTTCATCTAGCGGGACGTTTTATTCGTCCGGAGATTCATCGTCGAGTTCCTCGTCCTCGAGCTCTTCGTCGGCGAACTCGTCATCCGCGTCCCATTCCTCTTCTTCCAAATCATCGTCGAGGTCGTCTTCTCCGGGCTCCTCCTCTTCGAGGTCGCCGCCGAGGTCGTCCTCGTCCACTTCCGGCACCAGCTTCTCGTCGCCGGTATTCAGGTCCATAAGCAGGAAATCGGACGAGCGGGTAAATTCCAGCTCCTGAAGAGCTTCGCCGGCCAGAGAGCGCACGACTTCGTCCTTCGAACGCGCGGCAGCGGCGAGCGCTTCGCGCGCCTGCTTGCCGCCAATCTGCCCCAGGGCAGCAATGGCGGCGCCCTGCACTTCGCGGTCACTATCTTCGAGCAACTCGATCAAGCGGGGCACCGCGGTGCGGTCTTCCAATTCGCCGACTGCCCGAGCCGCTTCAAAGCGCATCCGAACATCGGCCGAATCCAGCTCGCTCGAAGCCGCCTCGCGCCAGTACTTGTCCGCGCTCCGCCCCATCGCGGAGATGGCGCTCGCTCGCATCTGCGTATCCTCATGGGCATACGCCGCGGCGATGACCTCGCGCATCAGGTCCTCGCTCCAGTAGGCGAGCGCTTCGAGCGCATGCGCACGCACGGCCACCGGCTCGGCGGGGTTGCGAATCGTCGCAAGGAGCGCTTGGTGGATCAAGTCCACGAACTGCGTTTGGGGCAGGCGGTCGTATTCGGCAAGCAGAACAAAACGCCCCAGAGCGTCGGCCGCTACGGCCCGCACCTGCGCGTCCGGATCGCTGCGCAAAAAACCGACGAGCGGCCTGATGAGACCGCTGTCTTCGTCTTCCCACAGTCCATCGATGGCGCTCGCGCGGACGCCGGGATCGTCGTCGTTCAGCATGTAGCGAAAGAGCACATTAAAATCTTTCTCAAAGTTGTCCTCGGCGAGATCCACCAGCATCCGTGCCGCGCGGCGCCGCCGTTCCGCCGGCACCGCAGCCCAGGTCTCTGCAAAGGGCGTCAGCTCTCTCTTGCCGGCACCCGACAGAGCCCCCAATGCGGTCGGCGAAAGCGCCTCGTCCTCACGCAGATGTGAGAGGGCACTATTGAAATCTATGAACAGTCTATCTTTACGTTCCACAGTTGTCGATCCTCACTTGGCATATTATACCACACAATCCGAACGGGCCCTCGACAAAATGACCCACCGCGACCCCTGAAGGGCCCCTGCCGGCGGAAGCCATGGTGAATTCACAGCCGATCGCCGGTTCTCCGGACACCGCAAGTGGGGTCTTGGGACGATGAGGTCCATTTTCAGGCAACACAACAAAGAGACCAGCCTCGAAAGGCTGGTCTGTGAAGGGCTTGGGCGGTGTCGCTATTCTACCACCACCGGTGCGGCGAGCTTGCGGCGGTCTTCCTTGCCGCGCACAAACGACGCTGCCGCCGCGGCGAGCGAGAGCACGATCGACACATAGAATGCACTGTGCATGCCGACAACGAATGCCTGCATCGGCGCCGAGCCGAGCACGACATTGGTCCCGACAAAGAGCTGCATCATCACAGCCTGCGGCAAGCTCCCCGCCGCGACGGCGAGCGACAAGGCGAAACTCGTCACCATGCCCGCCTGCCGAAAGGTCGCGAGCGTTGCCGAAGCAATCCCCAGCCGGTGCACCGGCGCTCCATTCATGGCCGCGCTTGTATTCGGCGACCAGAACAAGCCCCCTCCCAAACCCATCAATGCCAAGCCGGCAGCAAGCTCGACGTAGGACGTCGTCGGACTCAGATTGGTGAACCAAAACAGCGCCGTGCCTTGGAGCAGCAGCCCGATCGTCGCCGGAACCCGGGCGCCAATGCGATCCGCCAGCGTGCCGCTTAGCGGAGCTATGATGGAAGATACGATCGGCAGAGGGATTAAAAGCAATGCAGCCGTCAGCGGGTCATACCCGCGGACTGCTTGCAGATAGAATACGATCAAAAAGTTGACCGCGAACAGTCCGAGCGATTGGAGCATTGCGGAGAGGACGGAAAAGTTGTATACCCGATTGTTGAAGAGAGTAAAGTCCAGCATCGGATCCGCCGCCCTTTTTTCCCACAGGACGAAAGCTATAAGCATGACTATAAAAAGCGCGAACAAGGCAAGGATCGGCGCCGAGGTCCACGAAAACTCGATGCCGAGTGTCAGGGCCACGAGCAGGGCAACCAAGCTGAGGCTGAACAGGACGGCACCCACCGGATCAAAGCGCTCCCCACTCTTGCGCGACGACACTTCGCGCAGCGCGCGATACGCCCACACGGCTCCCAAGATGCCAATCGGCACATTGATGAAGAAAATCCAACGCCAATCGGCGACCGCGAGAATAATGCCGCCGAGAATGGGGCTGGCGACGCCGCCAATGGCCCAGGTGACCGCATTGATGCCGAGCGCACGTCCCCGTTCGTTCGCTGGGAATACCTCGGCGATGATCGCCGTGCTGTTCACCATCATCATCGCCGCCCCCGCGCCCTGCACCAAGCGGAACAGGATCAATTGCTCTGCGCTCTGAGACAAACCGCACAAAGCTGAACCGACGGTAAAGACGACAAAGCCCAGGTTATACATTCGCACCCGGCCGAACATATCAGCCACCCGGCCAAACGTCAGCAGGAAGACGGTGCTCATCAGAATATAGCCCATGATGACCCATATCATTTCGACCAGGTCGGCATGCAGCTTGACCATCATGTCGGGGAGCGCCAGGATCACGATACTCCCATCGACGGCTGCCATGAGCGCACCGATCGACGTGACGCTCAGAGCTACCCATTTGTACTCAAAACGCCCGAGCCAGCCCGCATGAGCTGGCAAGGTTCCCGCCGTGGGGACCTTTTTTGTCTGTTCCATTTCACCTTCCTGATATAGAGTCTGTTCTCGAACAAAGGTGTGCGTTAAATGACCACACTCGGGTACAATCGCCCGCCAATAAAGACAAGGATCGCCGTCGCCACCACCAGAATGACCAAGTCCGGACCTATGCCGTACGAACTCGTCGCTTGCGTCAGCATGAGCGCACGCAGAGCATCCACCTCATAGGTCAGCGGATTCACGTGCGAGATGACCTGCAGCCAGGCCGGCATGATCGAGATCTGGTAGATCGCATTGCTCGCAAAAAAGAGCGGCATCGTCAGCACCTGGCCGATGCCCATGAACCGCTCGCGGGTCTTGACCAGGCACGCGATGATGAGCGAAAAGATCGAGAAAAAGGCGGCGCTCAAAACCACCACCAACAGCACCCCGAGCAGGGCCAGCGGGTTCCAATTGATCGCAACCCCCAGGAGCCACGCCAGCGCATAGATGACCACCGCCTGGGAGCTCGGTCGCGTCGTGGCGGAGCTTGCGTATTTCGAGCTCGGCATTGACGAGCGTCTTGTCGATAAAGCCGATCACCGCCTGGAATGTGCCGGACGGGCGCGGCAGGGCAAGATCAGCCCAGCCGCCGTGCGTTACGTCGCGTCCGACTAGTTTCACGGTAACTTGCTCCTGATTCAAGCTCACTCCCCGTATAGTGGGCAAAGACTTGGTCGAGCGTCGCTCCGTTCCCGCCGATTGAAGCCTATGGTTCCGCGGGCGTGCCCAGGGCCGCGTCCTGGCCGAGATCAAATCCGGCAATGCGCGCTTTGCCCGAAGTAGGCGGCAGGAGCGTTGTCAGCATCTTGAGCGAGGTCGTCTTGCCCGCACCGTTTGGCCCAGGCAAGCCAAAAACCTCTCCCGGCTCAATAGATACTGAGAGCTTGTTGACCGCGGTCAAGTGGCCAAAGCGACGCGTCAGGCCGTCGGTTTGGAGGATCGGCTTGGCTTCACCGGACATTTTCAAGCACCTCGCGTTCGGATGTAAAGAGAGACAGCAGGGTTTCCATCGCTTGCAGTACGGTCGCGCGTCTGGAGGCCGGAAGCATTTCGAACAGGTCGGCAAAATGGGTCTGGGCCGAGACTCGCGCGGATCGCAGCAACGCGCGTCCTTGCGGAGTCAGTTCGAGGGTTGCCCGACGCCGATCTTCCGGTTGAAATTCGCGCGTCAGCAACTTTTCGATGACCAGACCATCCACCATCTTGGACATGGAAGGCAGAGTCACCCCGATGTACTCGGCGGCTTGCGACAAGGACGCGCCGGGATTGCGGTCGAGGAAACCGAGCACATGAAACTGGGGTAAGGAAAGCCCGGGAGCGGCCTGGCTCCGCATCTGCACTCGTATCGCGCGCATCACCAGCGGCACGACTTCGAGCACCTCCTGGGCGACTAGATTGGGGGTAGCCTCCATCATGGTTAACCTCTCTAACGATTAGATTTGCTAATTATATTCAGATTAGCCTTCTTGTCAAGGGAGAGCAAGAAAGCGTGGAAGAAGCAGAGAGGTAATGGGAGGGCAGGGGGATGAGGTGACCAGAGTCCAATTGTCCCGCTCGGGACAACGTGGTATACTGGGTAAGGTGTGGCTAGACCTTTAGCGGGGCACGTCACTCTCGAGAGGAGGCCGAGACGTGATCACTCGCAGGGTGGTCGTCAGTCAAGCTGGCCCAGATCATCAAGGCGCCTGCCGCTAGACGCGCGAGCATGTCCAGCAGCAGGCGCTTGAATTTCTGTTCGCAGAACATCGGTCTCGCAGCCGCCGTGTAGTTTGGGCCGCAGCCTGAAAGCAGTTCACTTTCGGAGGTGATTGGCCATGAATGATTCTGACCAGGCTTACTCTCAGGTCGTTTTGCTCACCGCGACTCACTCGATTTCCGGACAGCTGGAGGTCGGAGAGCGGCGTCTATCGGACTTTCTCAACGCGCTTCAAGGCTCGGTGGTTGTCTTGGAGAACGCAACCATCGCGGAGCTCAGCCATCCAGGCAAGCCCGTCGCCCGCCAGTTGTATGTCGCCGTTCGCAGGCCAAGCATTGTCATTATTTTTGAGTCCGTTCCCAGAGTAATCCCGCCAACCTTGCGACTGTATACTTACAAGCCAAAACAGGCGCATATGGTGCTCCTCGCGCTCTCGGGTATGGAGATTCGGGGCAAGATACACACAACCGGGGCTCTTGACGTCCGCAATATGGTCTCGTCGCCAGGGGAGCGATTCTTGGCGGTCACTGACGCACGTGTGACGCTGGGGGCCGTCGACCGCGGTCTGATCGAGCAGGAAGCGATCATGGTCAACACGGATCATATCGAGTCAGTCGCGGAAATTCCCGAGGAGCCTCGCGAAAAGCTTCAGTCAGCATGAATGGCAAGCGGCTAGGGACATCCGGTTCATACTTGGGAGTCAGAGGCATGCAGAGCATACTTGTCGTCATGGTGGTCGCGCTCGCAGGTGGGGTGGCCGTGGGACTTCAGGGTCCGTTGACGAGCTTGATGAGCCAGCGTCTGGGCACACTCGAGAGCGTTTTCATCGTCCATCTCGGCGGGACGCTTTTAGCGGGCCTCCTCCTCCTCGCCGTTGGAGGCGGGAATCTGGGCGCCTGGCGGACCGTGCCCTGGTATGCGCTCGCGGCCGGCTCGCTCGGGCTCGTCATCCTCAGCGCGGTTAGCTACACAATTCCACGCATCGGTGTGGCCACTTCTGTCACCCTCATTGTGGCCGCCCAACTCATTACGGCGTCATTCCTGGACCAATTCGGTTTCCTGGAAACAGCTGTCCGCCCTCTCGATCAGAGTCGTTTGATCGGTATGCTCGTTCTTTTTGTGGGAACCTGGCTGATAGTACGTTGAGCAGTTACGCCGCCATGGAAGCTACAGACAGTGCCGGGCCCCCGATGCCCGCTTCTACCCTGAGGCCATTCGGTCCGAAGAAGAATTTGACTCGCTTGTCGCCCTGCGTGGTCTCGAGATAGATGGGCGCCTTCCACAGCTCATAGAGGTACCCGAGCGTCTTTTCCGCATAGCGCTGATCGAGATCCCCCAGCGAGCCCTTCTCGTGCCGCAGGTGCAATTCCCCCCGCTCCACCTCCGTAATCACGATCTTCGGGGCGCCATAGTTGTAGCGCGGGGCGAGCAGCTGTCGGATAATCTCGTCGTACTCCCGACTTTTGATCTCGATGTCCTCCTCGTCCGCATCCTCCTCGTCCGCATACCCATACGTCAGCAGCTTGAGCTCCCCCGCCAGCTCCGGCGTCAGATAGTTCGACAGAAACGAAATGTCATTCTCCGTCGCCCGCACCTCGAACAGCTTCCCCCACCCATCCAGCTTCGCCTCCCCTGCCGCATAGCTCGCATCCCACCGCTCTTTGATGTCCACCAGAATCTTGTACCCCAGATAGTACGGGTTCAGCTGCAAGGGACTCCCCGGAGTCACCACCCCCGCATGCAGCCGGGCAAACTCGATCGTCTCCTTGGGCGACAGGTCCACATACCGATTCAGCAACTCCGCATGCCAGAAGGACGCCCACCCCTCGTTCAATACCTTGGTCTCGAATTGCGGGAAAAAGTAGTACGCTTCCTCTCGGATGATCTCCAGCACATCCTTCTCCCACTCCTCCACCGGCGCATAGTTCGCCAGAAACCACAACACGTCCTTCTCCGCATGCGGCGGCAGCTTCTCCCCAATCACCGCCGTCCCCAGCGAGAGCCCGTCCTCCCCAAACAGGTCCGCATACGCCCCCCGCACCACCTCCTTCTCCACCACCTCCCGCCCCGGATACCGCTTCCGGTTTAACCCTTTGTGCGAATCGAGATGCCGGTCCAACGCAAACCCCATGTCCATCAGGTGCTCCACCCGCTCCAACCCGTACCGCTCGATGTACTCGTCGATCCGCCGCGCATGGTCCACCGCCTCGTTCACCATGTTCCGGTTCGTCCCGTCAAAGTACACGTTGTTCCGAAAAAAATCGCTGTGCGCCAGCACGTGCGCCCCCACCAGCAGATTCTCAATCTCGTCGTTCGTATCCAGCAAAAACGCATAGCACGGGTCGTTGTTCAACACGATCTCGTAGATCTTGGACAGCCCCATCTCCCCGTGAATCTTGTGGTGGTTGTACACCTTGCCATAACTCCAGTGCTGCGCCCGCGTCGGCAGCCCGTACGCCGCGATTTCGTGCATGATGTCGAGCGGGATTACTTCAAAGTAGGTGTCGAACGGCTTGAGCCCCGCCGCCTGCGCTAGCTTCTCAATCTCGATGAGACGATCTTCGAACACGCGCCCCCCTCAATTCTCCCGCACTTTGAGAAATTCTCGCAGCGCTTCGTACACCTGCTCGCGCCGCTCGATCGTTACCGGGATAAAGCGTGGGTGATGGATCGTACCCAACTGGCGATATAGAGTGCTCCAGGGCGGGTCGCGAAAGGGCGTGTACGTAGACTTGCCCCTAAAGAACTCGTCGTAGTTCACCTCGCCGTAGCCGACCATGGTGCTCACGTCGAGCAGCTCCTTGATGAGCCGAATGCAGCGGGGGTTATCATCGGCAAAGTTGTCGCCATCGGAAAAGTGAAACACATAATTGTTCCACCGCGTCCGCGGGTGGTGCTTGGTGATGTGATCGAGGGCAACTTGGTAAGCGCTGCTGCACCGCGTGCCGCCGCTGTTGGATAGGGTGAAGAAATCTTTCTCGGGGACGATGGCCGCCTCGGTATCATGGGCAATGAAGATCGTCTCCACGGTCCGGTACTTGAGCTGCAGGAAACGGACCATCCAGAAGAAAAAACTCTTGGTGATGTACTTTTTCTCGGTCGTCATCGACCCGCTCCGGTCCATCAAGAGATACACCGCACAGTTCGACTGGTATTCCTCATGAATCTCGGGAACGCGAAAGCGCAAGTCGTCGTCCGTGATCTTGCCGACTTTCGTTTCGCCCTTGGCCGCTTGGCGCTTGATATTCTCTCGGAGCGAGCGCCGCCAGTCCAGGTTGACCAGCGGACCTTTCTTCCGAATGTCCTCGTAGCGCACCGTCGTCGTCTTGATCTGGTCCTTGGCTTTCTCTTCCAGCCACGGAAGCGCCAGGTCCTCTACCATCATGCGGGTCAGGTCGTCCAGCGACATCTCCGCCTCGTAGATTTCCTGCCCAGGTTGATTCCCCCCCGGACCTCCGCCCGCCCCGTCCCCTTCCTTCGCAATCACATCGCCCGGATTCCCCGGCCCCTGCCCCACCCCTCGCCCGTTCGTCGCCCGGTCGAAGATGAACCGATACTGGTCGAGGTACCGCACCGGAATCTTGATCATCTTTTGGCCGTCGGACGTGATGATCGTTTCCTCTCCGATCAGCTCGCGCAGGTTTTGCTTGATCGCTTCCCGGACTCGCTTGTCATGCCGGATGGAATCTTTCAAGCCCCGGCGGCGCAAATCCCAGGGAATTTCCATATTGCAGACGACAATTGACATGTTCACCCCTCCCTGACGCTCTCTGGTCAGCGCGCCAACTACTTTTCCCGTGCCAGCAGCGACGAGACGTATTTGAGCAATTCGTTGGCACACACCGGGCAGTAGCCCTCGCGCGAAATGAGGGTATCCACCACCTCGTTGATCCGGCGCAGTTGCTCCGGGTCGGGGTTGCGAGAGGTGACGGTCAGTTTTATGGTATCGTGACGTTCGTCGAACAGCTGCTTCTCGATCGCCTCGCGCAGCTTGTCATGGGTGCGATAGTCAAAGTTCTCGCCGCGCCGTTCGGCCATAGCCACCTTGCGAAAGATCTCGTTGCGGAAACCGTCTTTGCCGCTCTCCGGGACCTTGACCTTGTCCTCGATCGAGCGCATCAGCTTTTCGTTCGGCGGCACCTCTTCGCCGGTAATGGGGTCCGACAGCTTGGTGTCGTCCAGGTACGCCTCGACGTTGTCGAGATAATTCTCGAGCAGCGCATGCGCTTCCTTTTCAAACGAGACAAAGAATGCTTTCTGAACGTCCGTCCGCGCGATCTCGTCGTACTCTTTGCGCGCGTCCGCGATCAAGTTAATGTAGCGTTCCCGTTGAGTTTTCGTTAAGCCACTGTGTCCCTCGACGCCCTCTTTGATCACCCGGAGCGCGTCGATAGGATTGACGCAAGTGGTGCTCGGGCGCGTGAACGCCGCGCTGATCCGGTTGATGATGAACCGCGGAGAGATGCCGTCCATGCCCTCCCGCTCGGTCTGTTCCTTGATCTGCTTGATGTCCTTGCGGTGATACCCTTCCACGTCAGAGCCATCATATAGTTTCATCTTGGCGGCGAGGGAGAGCCCCCTTGCCTTCGGCTCTTCCAGTCGCGTGAGCACCGCGAACATCGACGCCACGTTCAGCGTGTGCGGGGCAATGTGGATGCCGCCTATGTTCGACTGCCGCAACAGCTTTTCGTAGATCTTTTCCTCCGCCGTCACCCGCAAATTGTACGGCATCCGCACCACGATCATGCGGTCTTGCAGCGCCTCCGACTTCTTGTCCGCCATAAACGCATTGAATTCCGTCTCGTTCGTGTGCGCCACCACCACTTCGTCCGCATAAATCAGCGGGAATCGCCCCGTCTTGATATTCTTCTCCTGCGAAAGCGTCAACAATACATACAGAAATCGCTCGTCCGCCTTCAGCATCTCGATGAATTCCATCAGCCCCCGGTTCGCCACGTTCAGTTCCCCGTCAAACCGGTACGCCCGCGGGTCCGATTCCGCCCCATACTCCCCAATCGTCGACAGGTCGATCGACCCCACCAACTCCGTGATGTCCTGCGATTTGGGGTCCGCCGGCACGAACGTCCCGATCCCCATCCGCTCTCGTTCCGAGAAAAATACCCGCTTCACCGGAACCGCATAAATGTCGCCCTTGTACTTGTCCTTCACATTCAGCGCACAGCGCGGGCAGAGCTCACCCTCAATGTGCACCTTGTACTCGCTGAGAAAATCTGCCCGCAGCGAGTGCGGAACCAGGTGCAGCGGGTCCTCGTGCATCGGGCAGTCGGCTATCGCATAGACCGCTCCTTCTGGCGTGCGCGTATAGTCCTCCAGGCCGCGTTTGAGCAGAATCACAAACTGGCTCTTGCCCGAGGAGGGCGGGCCGTACAGCATCAGGATGCGGCGCCCCACATCCGACCCGAGCGCCGCCGCCTTAAAGTATTCCATGATCTGCGCCAGCGCCTCGTCAATGCCAAAAAGGTCATTTTGGAAAAAGAGGTACTTTTCAGTCCCCAAGACGGGGTCGGTCTCGACTCCATGCGAGCGAACCATGTCGAAAATCCGCGAGTGCGCGAACTGGGCCGTGCATGGATTAGCGCGGACAATCGAGAGATAATCGCGGAACGTCCCTTGCCATTCCTCAGCCTTGGCGCGCGAAGCGTAGGCGTCAAGTTTCCCAAAAACGTCGCTCATACTTCCCCCACCAGTGCAACAGCAAGTCACAGAATCGAATCCAGACCCCACAGATTGATCCATGGGGCGTTCTCTTAGTCGTGTGTGAGACTTGCAAACAAAAACCCGCCCTGAGACATACCCCTGGGCGGGTGATGATGCATGCTTCGTTGGCCATAAGCGATCCTTGCTTAGGCCGCCCCCCTCGGCACCGTACAACCGGAGAGAGGGATCTCCAATTTGACTGTAGCACGATTGACCACTCGAGTCAAATTTCCATAAGAGGTCGTGGGGTCCTTTTTATTAGGTCATATTTCCCATTGGATTTTCTTCCCTTTTGTTGTAAGCTGAGTGCAATGATTTAATTAACTACAGGCAGATGCAGAGCCATGCGATGGTCATGCTTCTCGTGTTCAAAGTTGCATGCGGGCGCACCGCCATCTAGTTAATTGAATAATGGTCCGGTAGACCTCCCACATTGCCGGGCCTCGCTTTTCCACTTGTTCCGTGTCCCCCAGGCCGTTACGTTGTCGAAGCTTCCACGCGCCTGCTTCCCGCAGGCTCGCGGCCAGGAGCCCTTTTTCTCACGAGCACGAGCGCGGCTCTGCATCACGCTATTGCCAAAAGAGGCAGCGTGAGTCAGATCTCTACGGGTCCCATCCTCAGAGCACCCTCAATTAAATACACCACCGGGCCACAGAATGTACGCCCACGCGTGAGCGGCAAGTTTACCCTTCTGGGCGATGACAAGTTGTTTCTCCGCGGGGTGACCTACGGCCCGTTTCGCCGGGACGAGCAGGGCAGCGAATATCACACACCGGAGAGCGCCGCTCAAGATCTAGCCTTGATGGCCTCCCACGGGATCAACACTCTACGTACTTATACGGTCCCTCCTGTCTGGCTGCTCGATCTCGCCGCAGAGCACGGACTGCATGTTCTCGTCGGCCTGCCGTGGGAGCAACATATCGCCTTCCTCGACGATCCGCAGCGCACGCACGCGATCCAAGAGCGGGTGCGGGCGGGCGCACGTGCATGTGCCGGTCATCCAGCTCTTCTCGGTTTCACCGTCGGGAACGAGATACCGGCTTCCATCGTGCGTTGGTACGGCCCGCGCCAGATTGAGCAGTTCCTCGAGCGCCTCTACGATGTTGCCAAGAGTGAGGACCCGGCGGCGCTCGTGACGTACGTCAATTACCCCTCGACCGAATACTTGGACCTCCCGTTTCTGGACCTAGCCTGCTTTAATGTCTTTCTCGAATCCACGCGGCAATTGGCCAATTACCTCGCACGTCTGCAAAACATCGCGGGCGAGCGGCCTCTCGTCATTACCGAAATCGGTCTGGACAGCCGACGGAATGGGCAAGCGACCCAGGCGCGCATGCTCGAGTGGCAGATTGACAGCGTGTTCGCGGCTGGGTGCGCCGGGACGTACGTATTTGCATGGACCGACGAATGGCACCGCGGCGGCCACGAGATTCTCGATTGGGACTTTGGCCTCACAGACCGGCAGAGGCGGCCCAAGCCCGCGTTGGCGAGCGTCCAAAAGGCATTTGCTGCCGCGCCATTCCCCCGGTATGAGCAGTGGCCCCGCATCTCGGTCATTATCTGCAGCTATAACGGGTCTCGCACCATTCGTGAGTGCTGCGAAGGTCTCTTGAGAGTTCATTATCCCGATTGGGAAGTGATCGTGGTGGACGATGGCTCAAAGGACCAGACGGCCGCGATTGCCGCGGAATACGGCTTTACCGTCCTCCGCATCACGAACCACGGTCTTGGCTACGCCCGGAATGTGGGATTGCTTGCCGCTACGGGGGAAATCGTCGCGTATATTGACGACGACGTCCGACCCGACCCAGATTGGCTGACCCTTCTCGCGCACACATTCATGACAACCCATCACGCCGCGGTCGGCGGGCCGAACTTTGCTCCGCCGGAAGATGGTCCTATAGCTGAATGTGTATCGCACTCTCCTGGCAACCCGGTCCAGGTACTTGTATCCGATGAAGAAGCGGAACACATCCCGGGCTGCAATCTAGCCATTCGCAAGTCCTCCTTGGAGGCCATCGGTGGATTTGATCCTCGGTTCCGCGTGGCCGGCGACGATGTGGATGTCTGCTGGCGTCTGAGGGAGCGCGGCTGGACCTTGGGCTTTAATCCGGCTGCATTTGTTTGGCATCACCGGCGCAACTCGATCCGAGCGTATTGGAGGCAACAAGAGGGGTATGGTAGAGCCGAGGCCCTACTCGAGCGCAAGTGGCCGCACAAATGCAACGCGGCAGGTAATTTTTCCTGGTCGGGACGCGTGTATGGCAAGGGCTTGCCCGAGTCACTCGTGCGATCGCACAAGCGCATCTTTTACGGCACTTTTGGAAGTGCTCTGTTCCAGTCCGTCTACGAACCGAGCGCGGAAGGCTTTTGGTGGCTTTTGCTTTTACCTGAATGGTATCTCGTCATTTCGGCACTTGCCGTTCCCTCGCTCCTGGGTTGGGCTTGGCCGCCTCTGTTCTTGTTTCTGATTCCTAGCGCCGCCGCATCCGGTCTCCTGCTGGCGCAAGCGGCCCGCGCCGCCGCGCGCGCGCCTCTGGCCCATGTTCATTTGGCGCGCCGGGCACGCGTCAAGCGCCGCGCGCTGATTTTCGCACTCCATATGCTCCAACCTCTCGCCCGCCTCGTCGGCCGGCGCTGGGACGGATTCAGATTCACGCGTCTTTCGATGCGTGCGCTGACGCTGCCGCGGCCGCGCACTTTTTCGCTGTGGCGCGAGCACTGGCGGTCGAGTCAGGAACAGCTCGAGCAAATCGAGTCGACGCTTCGTCGCTCGGGCACGCTCGTCATACGCGGCGGCAACTTTGATCGCTGGGACCTCGAAGCGCGCCTGGGGCAACTCAGCCGCGTCCGGCTGCTCCTCGCCGTCGAGGAGCATGGCGCCGGCCGCCAGCTTGTACGCGTGTCCGCCGCCCCGCGCTGGTCGGTCAGCGGGCGAGGCGCTATTGTCATGTTCGAGTCGCTCGCCGCCGCGGCGGCTCTCAGCGGCCAACTGCTCGTTTGTGCTCTACTGTCACTTGTCGCGTCCTTGCTGATCGTGCGCTCGGTCGTCGAGTCCGCGACGGTGATGGAGGCCGTGACCCAAACTATCGAAAGGATAGGATAAACGCAGGCCGGATTTGACCAGCCCCTCGTGCGAAAAGCGACCTATTTCACATGCATCACCTGAGACGAGTTCTGCCCTATGTGCGCCCTTACTGGCAAGTCGCCGCGGCCTCCGTGACTTTTACCGTCCTGGCCGCGCTGATCGGCCTCTTGGCTCCCTGGCCGCTCACGATCCTGATCGACAACGTGTTGGGGAATAACCCGCTGCCGGTTCGCCTGCAGCCTCTCTTTGGAGCCCGGACGCCCGATCGAGTCGCGCTGCTTCTCCTTGCCGTGCTGAGCGGGCTCGTCATCACCTTGCTTGGCGGAGGTCTCAACGTACTCTCCGAATACGTCAACACCTGGCTCGAACAGCGCATCGTCCTCGACTTTCGCTGCGACCTGTTCAAGCACGCGGAGCGCCTCTCAGTAGCCCATGCGGACCGCGTCAGTTCCATGCGCTTGATGTACGGGATCAACTTTGAGGCCGCTTCCTCGGGCAGTTTGATTATGGCGCTGCAACCGCTCGTCCAGAGCGGGCTCACCTTGATTGGCATGACCTGGATTTCGTTCCAAATCGATCCCATGCTGGCATTGCTTTCTCTCACCGTCGTCCCGTTCCTTTACTATTCGGTGGGCTATTATAGCAAACATATCCAGTCTCGCCTGCTATACGTCAAGGGGATGGAGGCCGACTCACTCTCGATCGTACACGAGGCGATGCAGATGCTGCGGGTCGTGGTGGCGTTCGGACGCGAGCATTTCGAATACTCTCGCTTTCGCCATCAAGGAGGGCGCACGATCGACGCTCGAGTCAAGGTCACCGTCCAACAGACGCTCTTCTCTCTGGTCATCAACATGACGACGGCCACTGGTACAGCCCTGGTCCTTGGCTTGGGCGCCTATCACGCCCTCCAGGGTCAGCTGACCGCCGGAGAGTTATTGGTCGTCATGTCCTACATCGGCTCCGTCTACAAGCCTCTCGAAGCCATCAGTTACACGATTGGCTCGCTGCAAGACAAATTCACCGGCCTCACCATGGCCTTTAGCGTCTTGGATACGGTGCCTGAAATCCAGCAAGCGCCGGATGCCATTCGGGTTGGCCGCGCTCAAGGCAATATCACCTTCCAGCAGGTTTGCTTTAACTATCCGGGGCGCCACGACACGCTCAAGGATATTTCATTCGAAACGACTGCAGGGCAGGTCATCGCGCTCGTCGGCCCAACAGGAGCCGGCAAGACCACCTTGATGAGCCTGATCCCCCGTTTCTACGACCCGGCGAGCGGCTGTGTGCGCCTTGACGGGATCGACCTCCGTCAGTTGACGCTCGAATCTTTGCGCAACCAGATTAGCATCGTGCTGCAAGAACCCGTTCTCTTTTCCGGGAGCATTGCCGACAATATCCGATACGGCCGGCTCGATGCCACCGAGGATGAGATTGTGGAAGCGGCGAAGGCGGCCAACGCCCACGAGTTCATCATGCGCTTGCCGAACGGATACCGATCGACCGTGGGCGAGCGGGGCGTGCAGCTGTCTGGAGGCGAACGGCAGCGAATCTGTGTCGCACGCGCGTTCATCAAGAACGCGCCCATTTTGATTCTCGACGAGCCGACTTCCTCGATCGACTCCAAGACTGAGGCGGTGATCCTGGACGCCCTCGATCGGTTGATGGCCGGCCGCACGACTTTTATGATCGCTCATCGTCTTTCGACCATTCGCCACGCGGATCTCATCCTCGTCCTAAATGAAGGCAAACTGGTGGGAAAGGGAACACACGAAGAGTTGCTACAGAACAACGAGCTCTACAGGCAATTGCACGAGATCCAAGCGGGCCAGACCCGCAGAAGGCACCGTTTGCTGCCGATGCTGGAGGAATCCTCCCCTCCCGCGCAGATTCCCGCTGTTCCTCCGGCCGAGCCTCCTGAACGCAGTGCGGAGCCCCAGCGAGAGGCCCGTATGGCAGCCACGCCGACAGTTCCTCTCAAAAAGATCGTGATCCTGGGAATGATGAGCCGCCATCCTGAGCCGGGCGTGGTTTGGCAAACGCTCCATTATGTCATCGGCTTGCAGCGGTTGGGCTACGACGTCTATTACGTCGAGGCACATGGGGTTACGCCCAACCGCCTCATTCAAGATCCATCCGAGGACAGTTCTTTCAGGGCTGCGGCTTTTATTGCCAGAATTATGCGGCGCGTTGATTTGAACGATCACTGGGCCTTTCACGCCTTGCATGCCGACGGCAAATGTTACGGCCTGAGCGAGGCCCAGCTGCAAGACCTTTATCAGTCAGCCGATCTCATCATCAATCTGCACGGGGGCACCGCTCCTCGACCGGAGCATTACAAGACGGGCCGGCTCGTATTTCTCGAAACGGACCCAGTGGAGCTGGAAATCGAGCTTTTCAACAACCGGAAGGAGACAATCGACTTTTTGGCCCCGCACAGCGCCTTTTTTACCTTTGGCGAGAACTATGGTCAGCCCGATTGTCGGCTGCCCGTGTCCGACCGCTTTGCATTCAAGCCCACTCGCCAGCCCGTGGTGCTGGACTGGTGGCAGGCTCCTAGAGTGGCGGCTGAGTTCTTTACTACGGTCGGCAACTGGCAGCAAAAAGGGCGCCATGTGGTCTATCAAGGCGAGACATATACCTGGAGTAAGCACTACGAGTTCCTGAAATTCCTAGACCTGCCGCAACATGCCCCGCAAGAGTTCGAGCTGGCGTTGAGCGGATGCTCGGACGGAGACCGCCATATGCTGGAAACTTGTGGCTGGCGCGTGATTCCAGCGGAGTCCGTCTGCACGGACCTTGATAGCTATCGCGCCTATATCCAGAGTTCGCGTGGGGAATTCACGGTGGCGAAGGACCAGAATGTGCGCCTGCGCTCGGGTTGGTTCAGCGACCGCTCCGCCACCTACCTGGCCGCGGGCAAGCCCGTCATCACTCAAGATACCGGTTTCGGCAACATTCTGCCGACGGGCGTGGGCCTGTTCGGTTTCTCCGGCATGGATGAAATTGTCAAGGCCATAGAGGCAATCAATAGCAATTACGAACGACACTCGCGTGCGGCGCTTGAAATCGCACATGGCTATTTCGATCATGAGGTTGTCCTTACCCATCTGCTCTCGGAACTGGGCATGCAGCCCCAGGTACCACGGCGGTCCTCGACCCAGCCGTCCACGCCCATTCCCGCCTGGCCGGGCCAACCTCTCGTTCCTCAAGACTGCCAGGTGCGCTTGCAAGCCGTGCTGCCGGCTGAAACGCCCGCCGGGGGCTTGATCGAGCTGGACTGCGTCATCGCCAATTTGGGGAGAGCGCCTTTGGCTACGGCCAGACCCTTCCCGATACACATTTCCTACAAATGGCTCGACCCACAGACCGGTCAGCGTCTCGCCGGAATCGAAGGGCTGCGGACCGGACTGCCGGAACCCTTGGGTCCTTTCGAGTCTCATCCGTTCCGGGTGCAGATTCAGGCACCGGAGATAACCGGAGAGTTTGCTCTTCACCTCACGCTTGTCCAGGAAAACGTGGCTTGGTTTGACGATTTGTCTCCCGATAACGCCTCTTGCGGCTTGGTACGGGTGGGACAAGCAACTTTAGCCCGCGAACTGGCGCTTGTCATATCTGATCATGTGGAGGTTGGATCATGATGCTCGCTTCGGATTTGCGCGTTGGTATGAGAACGCCGGAGCAGTCTGTATCGCCACCGCTCACGCGACCCGCGCGGGACGGCATCAATCTGAGCGGGTACTTGCGCGACGAGAGCGGTTGGGGCGCAGCAGGGCGAGGGTACGCGAAAGCGCTGCAGCACCTTGGGATGCCGTTGGCCCTCAACGACTTTTCTGCCCTGACAAACAATCGCTCCGAGGAGCGTGCCGGGTTCGATTTGCAGCACAGTAATCCTTACGACATCAATCTCGTCTGCGTGGACCCGAGCCAACACTTTGCTTTCCTATCAGAAGCCGGCACCGCGTATTTCAAGGGACACTATAACATCGGCGGATGGGCGTGGGAGCTGCCCCGTTTTCCGGCCAATTGGTTCAACCGCTTTGGCTTTTATGACGAAATTTGGGTTACGACCTCCTTTGTCGCCAACGCGTTGGCTCCGGTAGCGCCTGTTCCTGTGGTGCGGATTCCCCCCGTGCTCGTGCCGGCGCGACTTGGATCACGCGACCGAGGGCGCGCGCTGATTCGAGCTCATCCTGACGAGTTCATCTTTCTCTTCATCTTTGATTTTCACAGCCATATGGAGCGCAAGAACCCTCTCGCCGTGGTGGATGCCTTCCGGTGCGCGTTTTCGCCGCAGGACTCTGTTCGTCTTGTCGTGAAATGCGTCAACGGCGCCTCCGACCCGCAGGGATTCGGCGAACTGCGCGAACGGGCTCGCGGATCGACCATCTCAGTGTTCGAGGGCTATTGGTCGGGAGAGGCAGTTCGCGATTTGGCGGCCGGCTGTGATGCCTTTGTTTCTCTCCACCGCTCGGAGGGTACGGGCTTGACCATATCGGATGCGATGGCTCTCGGCAAACCGGTCATTGCAACCGGCTGGTCCGGCAACATGGATTTCATGAACATCGGCAACAGTTTCCCCGTCAAGTACGAGCTCGTCGAAATCGAGAACGGAGTGGGTCCCTACCGGGAAGGAGAGATCTGGGCAGAGCCCTCGGTGGAGCACGCGGCCCAATTAATGCGGCACGTTTTCGAGAACCGTGAGGATGCGGCGAAACGAGGCGAGGCTGCCCGGCGTGACATCCTCGCCTATTTTTCGGCGGCAAGCATTGCCGCGCGGATTCAAGAACGACTAAAAGCCGTCGCAGTGCACCGCGACTTGGCAGCGTTTAGGCACGCAACATGGTCGGCTTTTTTGAACTATGAGAATCTCGCCACCCAGATTCGCGACACCGTCCGCAGGGTCCTCCCACAGAAGAGTACGGTCGCCGTGGTGAGCAAGGGAGACGACCGTTTGCTTCAACTCGACAAACGGCGCGCCTGGCACTTTCCGCAAACTCTAGCAGGCGATTACGCCGGCTACCACCCTGCCGACAGCGCGGCAGCGATCCGACATCTGGAAGAACTGCGATCCAGGGGAGCGCGCTACCTCCTTTTCCCTGCAAGCGCCTTTTGGTGGCTCGACCACTATGCAGGATTCAAACGACATCTCGAGGGGGCCTATCGCTGTGTTTGGCGCGGGAAGGACTGTATCATCTACTGCCTGGACAGAGCCGAGACAAGAGGTAGAAACCGCATTCCGCTCGCGCGGCCTGCCGCTCCATCTGATTCTCGCACGAACAGGCCTGCGAGACTAACACTCTAGGAGAAAGCTTATGGATGGACTTGACGGCGACATGAATTCGATTCCGGAGGCCATGGACAACCTTTCCCAAAGGGAAGAGGAATTGCGCGCCCTGATGTTGTCCGCGACTCAGCAGTGGTCGCGACGTGAACAGGCGATTCAAGCGGCGCTCGAGAGTCTCGAATCCAGGGTGACCGCGGTCCAGGCCGAACAGAAAACAACGGGCGATGCGGCCGTGGCAAAGGCAGTCGCGATTTCCAACGAGTATACAGAGTATCAAAACCTGATAACCCGAGTCCGAAACGTCGTGAATCGCACGCTGCCCCGGGACGCTACGGTCATCGTGGTCAGCAAGGGGGACAATGAACTGCTCAAGTTGGAAGGAAGAAACGCCTGGCACTTTCCGCAGAACGAACGCGGCACCTATGCCGGGTACTATCCCGCCGACAGTGTCCAGGCCATCACGCAGCTTGAGGCTCTCCGGTTAAAGGGGGGCAGGTACCTCGTCTTTCCGCGAACCGCCTTGTGGTGGCTGGAGCACTATCGCGAGTTCAGAGAACACCTGCAAGCTCACTACCGGGTTGTGTGCGGACCCGACGATACATGCCTCATTTATTCGCTCGAGCCGCCTGCGCATTCACCTTCGGACGCGCCGCGCGCCGCGGCAAGTAAATCGCAGGCACGCCGCAAGCGCACCGCGCCGCACAGGCCTGCCAGGAAAAGCGGAGCCAAAGCGAAATCATGACGACCATCATCGTCAGCGGCGTTATCGCCAACAAGTATCTGAACGGCGGCAACGCCTGGGTGGTGCTCACCTGGGTCCGCGGTCTCCAACGGCTGGGCTGCCAAGTACATTTTGTGGAACAGCTTTTGCCGCGGGACTGCATCGACCCGTATGGCCGTCCGGCCGGGTTCCAAGACTCGATCAACCTGGCATTTTTCAACCACGTGACCGAGACCTTTGGCCTGCGAAAAACGGCGACCTGCATCTTTTTCAACGGTCCTCACACGTTTGGGCTGACAATCGCCGAATTGAGCGACCTGTTCGAGTCGGCGGACCTGCTCGTCAATATTTCCGGGCATCTGACGCTCGAATCACTTTTGCGGCGGATCAAGAGAAAGGCCTATCTCGACCTGGATCCCGGCTACACCCAGATCTGGCACGCGAACGGCGACGACGCACGGCTCCCGGGCCATGACCTTTACTTTACACTCGGCGAGAACGTCGGGACGGCGAACTGCCGCATTCCGACCAACGGCATTGACTGGATTCCCATGCGCCCGCCCGTCCTACTGGACGAATGGCCATTCGTCGGCGCCATCAAGGCAGACCGATTCACGACGATTGCCAGTTGGCGCGGGGCTTTTGGTCGCGTGCAATGGGGAGACAAGCTCTTTGGACAAAAAGCACACGAGTTCCGCAAGTTCATCGAATTGCCGCGGCGCGTTCCGCATGAATTTGAGATTGCACTGGATATTCACCCGGCCGAGATCCAAGACTGGGGAAGGCTGCTGGATTTCGGTTGGCACCTGGTTAATCCGCGCATGGTCGCTTCCGACCCGATCCGTTTTCGCGAGTATGTTCAAGCCTCTGGCGCAGAGTTTTCCGTCGCCCAAGGCATCTATGTCGAAACCCAGTCGGGTTGGTTCAGCGATCGTACGGTCCGCTATCTCGCTTCCGGCAAGCCCGCACTCGTGCAGGACACCGGCTTTCAAAGCGACTATGCCTCCGCCGGAGGGCTGGTGCCTTTCCGGACACTCGACGAGGCGGCCGCGGGCGCAGAGCAAATTACGAGAGAGTATTCGGCCCACTGCCGCGCCGCGCGGGTCGTGGCGGAGCAGTACTTTGACTCGGATAAGGTGCTCGCTCGGTTTCTGGAACAAGCCGGGCTGGGCAGTTGAGGGAATCTAGAGATGGCAAGCTTGAATTTGGATAACTTGATGGAAGCCGGTACAAGCGCGGATATCGACAAGATCATGTCTGAAATTCGCGCGCAGGTGCAAAGTGAAGCGACCAGCCCTCCGGGGCCGACGCCGATACAAGCTCCCACCGCGGAACTGGCCCCACCCATGGCAACAGGCGATGCGCTCAAGGCCCAGGCGGAGTTTAATCACGACCTGATGAGCACACTCAGAATGCTCGGCGCGGAAGTGTCAGCTCTTCGGGCTGACCTGGCGCAGGTGCGGGAACAGCAGAGGGCGGCCACGGAGCTGGACCAAGCGGTTCAGGAGAGCTTGGCGCGTGGCCAAAGCGACTGGACCCGAGCGGAGCAAGGCCTGGCGGAACTGAGACGTGTAGTCACGGCCGAGCAGGAAGAATCTCGTAGGCAGCAGTATGAGCAGATCCGGATCGCCGCTCAGCGGGCAGAGCGTGTCCGCGAGCTCCAAGTTGTGCTGGATGCCACCGGCAAGCGGATCGACTTTGTTGCCGGGCGCACGCATGACGCGGAACAGAGCCTGGAACAACTCCACGGCCGCGTGGAGGGTGAGGTGCTCATGCGCGCCGACCTTTCCGCCCGGATCGCAACGCTCGACCACAAACTCGATACACTCGCCGTGCACCGAACAAAGGACCAAGGGCAAATCGACGACCGGTTCGACGCGCTCACCATGCGATTGCTGCGCGCCGAACGTGTTGCGCGGAACAAGGCGGCCTTGAACGCTCCCAGTGCCAATGCCGAGGCGAACGATAAAGCGGCCGAGAGCACAGCAGGCAACTCGCAGCTCCCCTTTGACTATTTCATGTTTGCGCTAAAGTATCGCGGCTCGCCGACCAGCGTCCGCGCGCGCCAGGCCGCCTACGTCGACCTCTTCCGCGGGCGTGGACATGTTCTCGACCTGGGGTGCGGACGCGGCGAATTCCTCGAGCTTGTTTCGGCGAACGGCATCCGCGCGACCGGAGTCGACGCGGATCAGGACATGGTGGAGTTCAGCCGCGAACGGGGATTGAACGTCGTGCATGCCGACCTTTTCGAATATCTTAAAGAGTTGCAGCCTTCCAGCCTGGATGGCATTTTCGCGGCACAGGTCATCGAACACCTGCCACCTGAGCAGGTTCGGCTGCTGATTAACCTTTGCAGCCAGAGACTGGGAACCGGCGGCTTGCTTGTGCTCGAAACCGTCAATCCGCTGTGCCCATCCGCGCTGAGCAACTTTTGGATGGATCCAACCCACATCCGGCCCGTGCCGCCGAAATTGCTCACTTTTCTGCTCGAAGAAGCAGGGTTTTTGTTACAAGCCCTGAGGTTCGAGTCACCCGTGGAGCAGAGCGCGGCCGCGCCGCGCATGGAGACCCTGGAATGGCCAGCCGAAATCGACCAGTATCAAGACTATGCCGCGATCGCGCGCCTGCGGTGATCGCACTCGATCCGGGACACGAGTTAAAATGAAGATAGCCGTCGTCACGGCACAGATGAAATCCGGTGAAAGAGGGGGCGCCGAAAATCTGTACTTGGGATTGGTGGAAGCACTGCGCCGCGCCGGACACGCGGCAGACCAGATCGTGGTACCGGTCGACGAGTCCAGCTTTGACGCCATCTTGAGTTCGTATGCACGCTGCTATGACCTCGATCTAAGCGCGTATGACCTCGTCGTCTCGACCAAGGCTCCGACCTACATGGTCCGTCACCCCAACCATGTTTCCTACCTCCTTCACACGATCCGCGTCTTTTACGACATGTTCGAGCGCGAGTTTGGCTCGGGCACGCCCGAACTGCACAAGCAGCGCGAGGTCATTCATCTCCTCGACAAGCTCGGCCTGCATCCGGACCGTGTGCGAGCGCATTTTGCCAATGGCTGGCAGACCATTTACCGCTTGTACGATGCAGACCCGTTTTGGCGCGGGGTCGGATTTCGAGCCCTGCATCATCCCCCCGCGCTCGCCGGCTTTCGCGCACCGCGGCCCGGCGAATATGTATTCCTGCCGGGTCGACTGCATCGCTGGAAAAGGGCCGATCTCGTCATCCGCGCCGTGAGATCTCTGAAACGAGATATCCAGCTCAAGATCTCGGGCACGGGCGAAGACGAACCGATGTTGCGAGAACTGGCGGCGGCCGACCCGCGCATCGAATTCCTGGGCCAAGTCTCGGATGGCGAATTGCTGGACCTGTACGCGGGCGCCTTGGTCGTCCCTTTTGTACCGCTTTATGAGGACTATGGCCTCGTCACCGTCGAAGCTTTCCTGAGCCAAAAACCTGTCATCACCTGTGTGGATTCGGGCGAGCCGGCGCGGCTCGTAAAGGACTCGGAAACGGGTTTCATTGTCGAACCGAGTCCGCAAGCGCTTGCAGACCGGATCGAGTTCTTGAGCGAGCATCCTCTGGAGGCGGCCGCCATGGGCAGAAAGGGTCACGCCTCTGTCCAAGACATCAATTGGGAATCGCTTTCCAATGCCCTGGTGGGCGCCCCTCCCGACAGTCGGCAGTCCCCGGTGGTCACCGCAGCGAAGGCGCAAGACCAAGACGCGCCCACCAAGACTGAATGCCGGGTGACCGTGCTGGATATGCAGCCTATCGATCCTCCGGTCGGTGGCGGGCGCCAGCGCCTCCTCGGCCTTTATCACGCCCTGGGAGAGGATATGCCGACGACGTATGTCGGCACCTACGATTGGCCGGGCGAAAAATATCGCCGCTACCGGCACAGCGCAACACTGGAGGAAATCACAATCCCGCTCGGAGACGCTCATTTTTCGGCGGCGGCGGAGTGGCAGGCTCGGGCCGGCGGCAAGAACGTCGTCGACGTTTCCTTCGACTTGCTAGCGCATCTTTCTCCGGACTATGCCAACGCGGCCCGAGCGCAGACCGGCGAGGCCGACATCGTCGTCTTTTCACATCCGTGGATCTATCCGCAGGTGAAGCAAGAGCTCCGCGCGCACCCACAGCTCGTCGTCTACGACGCGCACAACGTCGAGGGATTGCTGCGCACGACTCTCCTCGACGACGGTGCGTTCGGCACGCAGATGGCCAGGCACGTCATCGCGCTCGAGCACGAGCTTTGCCAATCGGCGGATCTGATACTGGCCTGTTCGCACCAGGACCGCGAACTCTTCCACCAGTTTTACGGCATCCCATATGCCAAGATCCTCGTCGTGCCGAACGGGACGTTTACGAGGTCAATAGTGCCGTCCGACGAACGGCAGAGGCAGGAGCTAAAGAACAAGCTTGGGCTCGGCCCGGGCCCGGTCGCCGTCTTTCTCGGCAGCATCTATCCGCCGAACGTCCAGGCCGCCGAGTTCATCGACGTGTCACTTGCACCGGCTCTGCCGGAGGTCACATTTGTAATCTGTGGCGATGTCGGCACGGCACTCTCGCCAGACCAAATCGCGCCCAACGTCCGGGTGACAGGGCGGCTCGCCGAATCAGAGAAACGCGATTACTTTCGGTCCGCCGAGATCGCCCTCAATCCCATGTTCTCCGGCTCCGGGACCAACGTCAAGATGTTCGACTTTATGGCGGCGGGCCTCGCGATTGTGACTACGGAAGTGGGTGCCCGCGGCATCCGATCCGCTGCCGACACGCCGCACGAGGTCTGTCCGGCATCCGAATTCGCCCCCACGATACGCAGGCTGCTGGCGGACGGCAAGCGGGCTGAGGAACTGCGCCAGTCGGCGCGCCGAGCCGTGGAAGAGGTGTACTCTTGGGAGAGAATCTCGGCGCAGGCAGGGCGGCTACTGCGCAGAGCTTTTTTCAAGCTCCACGAGCCACGGCCCTTTTTCAGCGTTCTCATTCCAACCTACGAGCGACAAGAACTTCTCGCGCGCGTGCTGGAGGGTTTGCGCTCCCAGACCTATCGTGATTTCGAAGTCATCGTCGTCGATCAGAGCCAGGAGCCCTGGAAGGGCTATGCCGCGTACTCCGACCTCGACCTTTTCTATGTCCACACGGACGTCAGGGGTGTGGTGAATGCCCGCAACTCGGCGGCCGGCGCGGCACGTGGGAATGTCCTTGCCTTTACAGACGACGATTGCCAGCCTCTCCCAGATTGGCTGGCATCCGCCGCCCGCTATTTCGCACGGCGCGGCGTCGTGGGCGTCGAAGGATTGATCCTCTCCGACAGGCGGGATGACCCCAATTATCGGGCGGTCACCAACTCCGGGTTCGAAGGGAGGGGGTTCATGACGGCCAATTTCTTTTTGCGGCGTGAAACGTTCATGGCGCTGGATGGATTCGACGACCGCTTTGACCATCCCCATTTCCGCGAGGACACCGATCTCGGCTGGCGAGCGCTGGAATGCGGCGAAATCCCCTTCGGCCGCGACGTGCGCGTCTACCATCCCCCGCACCTCAGGGATGTCGAACGCGAGAGCCACGCAGAGCGCAATCGCTTTTTCGAAAAGGATGCGCTCCTCCTCGCCAAGCACCCCGAGCGCTACCGGGCGCTCTTTTTCGACGAGGGCCATTACTTGCACACCGAGGGCTTTAGCGAACATTTCCTGAGAGGGGCGGAAAAGTACCGCGTGCCACTCGACGACCTCTTTCGCTATCTGCTGAGGCCGAAAAAGGACGGCGATAGGGCGAAGGATGTGCCCAAGCTGCGGGCCACGCTCGAGCCGCGTGCAAGTCAATTCCAAGCACACCGGGGACAGACCGTCTTTGTGCCGGTACGCGTCGTGAACCGGTCGAACATTCCGTTCGTCGAGCGCGGCGCTCTATTTGGACTTTCTTACCATCTCCGAAAAGCGGATGGCAAGATGCTTCAATTCGATAACCCGCGGAGTTATTTGAGCGAGCCGCTGCGACCGGGGGAAGAAAGAATTATCGAGCTCCCCATCGTAGCGCCTCATCAGCAAGGCACCTACCAGGCCGAGATTGACATGGTCTGGGAAGGCTTGTGCTGGTTCAAGCGAACCGGCAATGCGACCAGTCTCGTGCGTCTGACGGTCTGCGAATGAAGAGCGCAGGTTGACGATTTGCCGGACGAACACCTTTCTCGAGGAGTCTTATTTTGTACGATGCTTTTATCGGCTTGGGCGGCAGTTGTCAGATCGCGCATCAGCTTGAGGTGAACAAGCTCAAGGGCCCCAGCCTGCCGTTCGATTGGGTGGTCCCGCCTTTTTCGAGCATACACACTTTGATTGAAAACAATTTTGCCGACCTGTTGCTAAAGGAAAATACCGTACTGGTACAGGATGATGGGGCGGGATGGAATGTGCTAGACCGCAAATACCGGATCCGTTTTCTGCACGACTTTCCACTCGATCTCGATTTTATGCGAGCGTATGACGAGGTCAGAGCCAAATACGAGCGGCGCTCCCGACGTCTGCTAGAACTGCTGGACTCGTCCCGGCGCGTGCTCTTGATACGGTTGGATATCACCCGCGAGGAGGCAGAGGCATTTGACGACATGCTCCGAATCCGGTTCCCACGACTCCGCTACCACCTTCTCGCGCTCGGCAGCACTCCCGAAATTCGACCCGACTGGGGACTGCTCAGGGTGAGCAACCTCTTCCTCCCACAGCCCGTCCCTTATCATTGGGCCGAGCTCGATTTAGTTTGGGAAGGCATGCTGTGGCTCAAGGAAAAGGGTAGTCCGACGAGTACCATACAACTCATCGTTAACGGATGAGGATCCTGCTAAGCGGCCTGATGGCAGGCGTGCCTTATCAGGGGGGCGCGACCTGGGCGGTTTTACAGTATCTGCTCGGCTTTAAACGTCTGGGGCATGACGTTTGTTTCGTCGAGCCGGTGGAAGCCGGCGCGCTGCGACCGAACGGGACAGACCTGGCCGGCTCGACGAATGCGGCCTATTTCCGCAGCGTCGTCGAACAATTCGAACTGGCAGAATCGGCCGCGCTGCTCGTCAAGGACACGACGGAGACGTTCGGACTGAGCTACAGCAAACTAGCACGAATCGCCGCCGGCGCGGATGTGCTGTTCAACATCTCGGGAATGCTGACCGACGAAAGGTTGCTGAGCAGAATCCCTCGGCGTGTCTATCTCGATCTCGACCCTGCGTTTATCCAGATCTGGCATACGCAGGGCATCGATATGCACCTGGCTGGGCACACACATTTCGTCACGATCGCCCGCGCTCTGGGGCAGCCGGACTGCCACATTCCTACTTGCGGCCGAAGCTGGATTTCGACCTTTCAGCCGGTCGTACTCGAACACTGGCCTCTTGCCCAGAATGTACGCTACCATGCACTCACGACGGTCGCCAACTGGCGAGGCTATGGGTCCGTCGAGCATGAGGGTGTGTTCTACGGCCAGAAAGCTCATTCCCTTCGGCCCTTTTTCGCCCTGCCGAGAGCAAGCCCGCTCAAATTCATGCTGGCGTTGGCCATTCACCCCGGCGAAGCAAAGGACCTGCAAGCGCTCCGCGCAAATGGCTGGGAGTTGCTGGATCCCGCAAGGGTCGCCGGAACCCCGAACGCTTACCGCGAATTTGTCCAAACGTCTATGGCCGAGTTCGGCATCGCCAAGAGCGGTTACGTGGCGGCACGCTCGGGTTGGTTCAGCGACCGGAGCACCTGCTACCTCGCCTCGGGGCGGCCGGTCCTCGCGCAAGAAACCGGTTTCAGCCATTATCTCCCTGTGGGAGAGGGGCTGTTCCGCTTTTCGACGATGGACGATGCCCTCGAAGCGATTCAAGAATTGAACCGCAACTATATTCGTCACGCGCATGCGGCGCGGGCATTGGCGGAGGCATACCTCGATTCTGATCTCGTCCTGAGTTCGCTCTTGGAGCGAGTGGGAGCGGTCGGATGAAAGAGCCGGAAGTCTGCGAGCTCGACGCAATCGACCTTCGAGTTGAACTGGAGCAGCTGCTCGGCGAATACTACCACGCGCCCCAGCACATCTCTCGTCTAGAGCGACGGCCTTTTGCGTGTCGGACGAGCTTTGCGCTAGAGGAATTGGAGATGGACCTGGAAGATGGCCGTCATCTCCAAATGCTCTGCAAGAGCCTGGCGCGTCGTTCTTTGGATCCGGGGGCCCAGCGCGCCAAACCCCGCTGGCTCCATAACGCGATGCGCGAAATCGAAACCTATCGCCGGATTCTCATGCCGCACGGGCTGACCACATGCACTTGCTACGGCGCCTCGATCCAGCCCCGACGCGGACGCTATCTTCTATTTATCGAACGCGTGAACGCTTGCGAACTTTTTCAGATGGGCGATTTTGACATCTGGGAGCAGGTCGCGCGCTGGTTGGCCGGGATGCACACGCAGTTCGCCGGACAGGGCAAGGCGCTGGAACGGCTTGCGCCATTGATCGTTTATGATCGCGCCTTTTACCATCGCTGGATCACGCGGGCGCGCGCGTTTTCCGCCGGGACAGAAACGGCGGCTTGGATTGAAATGCTCGCGCAGCGATACGATCAGGTCGTCGACCGCATGCTCACATTGGGTGAAACCCTGCTCCACGGCGAGTTCTATGCATCGAATATCCTTGTGCTTCCACGAGAGAATGGCCTGCGCGTCTGCCCGGTCGACTGGGAAATGGCGGCAATCGGCCCCGGCTTAATAGACCTGGGAGCGCTCATCGCCGGGAATTGGTCGGAAGAGCAAAAGAGGCAGCTGGCACGTGCCTACTATCTCGCCCTGCCGACGCCGCGCGAATGGGAATGGGAGGTGTTCCTGGAGGCGCTGGACTACTGTCGGCTGCACCTCGCCGTGCAATGGCTCGGCTGGTCTGCCCATTGGTCGCCGCCGCCTGAGCACGCACAGAATTGGCTTCGCGAGGCGATCTCGCTCGCCGAAAGGCTAAAATTATGATGGTAAACACCACTCGCCATTTGATCGTCAATGCCGACGACCTGGGTCTGAGCCAGGGAGTCAATCAAGGCATCATCCAAGCGCACGAAAAGGGGATCGTGACGAGCGCGAGTCTCATGACCCGCTATCCCGCCGCGCTTGACGCGGGCGCGTACAGCCGGGCGCATCCCGAGTTGGCTCTCGGCCTGCATTTCGACATCGGGGAATGGGCCTACCGCGACGACCGTTGGGTCCCAGTGTATCAAGTCGTGCCTGAGGATGATGTGTTTGGGATAGAGACCGAACTGAAAAGCCAGCTTGAACGCTTTCGCGAGATTGTGGGACATGACCCGACACACCTCGATTCGCACCAACACGTCCACCGGCGTGAGCCAGTCCGCTCTCTCCTGCTGCGAGTCGCTCAGGAACTGGCCATACCTCTGCGCGAATGCTCAACCTGGATTCGCTACGACGGGCGCTTTTACGGCCAAGACTCGCGTGGCGCTCCCTGGCCCCAGAACGTCAGCATAGCCGGTCTCCTGGAAATTCTGTCCAGCCTGCCCCCGGGAATTTCTGAACTAGCTTGTCACCCAGGTCTGGATCCGCAACTGGAGTCGCCTTACCGCCAGGAAAGAGCCATGGAAGTGAAAACGCTCTGCCACGCCACCACGAGGTCCGCGCTCCAAACCTCCGGGATCGAGCTCATTTCGTTCCACGATGTCCAGCAGTTTGCCCCTTTACCCTCCGTTTAGCTCACCCGCCCAAGCTATAGTAGAATGCGTTCAAATCTCGCACGGCGCGCGACCAAGCATTCGCCAAAAGGAGACCAAGGCAGCAAGTCACTGCCTTGCTCTTTTTTCTATCTTCTGCAACTCGCCGGCTTTTTGGTCGCCTGCAGGTTGTTCCTCGTGGCGGCACCGCTCGGGATGATGGGCCGCGGCCCGATAGACATCACCGGGTCAGCACCGGAAGGAAGAGCTTGCTGGCGTTCACCACCTGCGTCAAGGGGACGCTCGCAGCAGGAACCAAGTTCGCATCGCCGCCATACTGCGCGGTAATCGTGTGCGAGCCGACCGCGAGCGCCGAGGTGCTGAACGTCACGACGCCATTCGCGCTCATTGTGCGCGTGACGTTTGTTCGGCTGTCGATGGTGAAGGTTACGACGCCTGTCGGCGTTACGTCCTTCGGCTGGCGCGGTGCCGCCATTGCAGCGGATTGGGTCAACGTCGCACTGAACGTCACTGTTTCGCCCACAACAGATGGAGTCTTGGACGAGGCAAGTGCGAGGCTCGTATTCGCTTGGCCAATAGTGAAGGAGAGCGCATTGGATAGCCCACCGCCCGGGGTCGGGTTGAACACGGTGATACTCGCCGTTCCAACGCCGGCAATGTCGTTAGCCGGAATTGATGCGGTAAGCTGCGTATCGCTCACGTAGCTGGTTGTGCGATTGCTGCCATTCCAGCGAACAGTCGAGCCGTTGGCAAAGTTCGTCCCGGTGACCGTCAGCGTGAATGCCGCGCCGCCCGCCTTGCCAGAAGATGGCCCGACGGTCGTGAGAGTTGGAACCGCGTATGGGACCGTGAACACGCCGACCTGCGGATCGTGGTCGCTCGATTGGTAGGCGAACTCGGAATTGACGTGCACGACCTGGTAGGTACGCGTCCAGGCATTGAACGGGTCGTTGCTCAAGAGAATGTGATCCAGCGTTTCCGAATTGCCTTCGTAGACGTAGGTGTAGCGCTCGGCGGGCGGCAACGTGTCGATGAGCGCATTCAAAATCTGGGGTGTGCCTTTCAGAGTTTGCAGAGGCGCCGAGAATTGAAAATCGTTCAAGTCGCCCATGACGACGACATCGGCGTTCGGATCGTAGCCGAGAATGCTGTTCACGAAATCGTGGACGACCTGGGCCTGCTGCAAACGCTGGGTTGCCGAGCTGAGCGCGGGCGGCTGGTAACGACCGACGAGCGGCTGGTCGCCCCCCTTCGAGTTCCAGTGGTTGGCAATCACGAACAGGTGACGACCATGGAACAAGAACTCGCCGGCAAGCGGCTTGCGACTATCGACGAAAGCTGCATTCTGCGGATCGATGCGCCCTGGGCTGAACGAGAGGTGCACGCCGCTTGCATCCTTGACGGCCTGGACGGCCATCGTCGACAGATTGCAGCTCCCGCAACTGCGGTCGACAAACGACACGCCGCGATCGGTGCGGAAGAGAAATCCCTGGCGAATATTCCCGCCGGGTGCACCACCATCCTGGTTGTCGACAGGATTGACCTGGCGGTACTGGTAGGCGGGACCACCTGCCGTCTGAATCGCCGTGATGAGCTTGTCGTAGGTAGTCGCTGCGTCGACCGTACCATCGTCCGTCCTGCCGTTGTTATCCTGGATCTCCTCGACGGCAAGGATATCCGGCGCTTTCAGGTTGTTGACAATCAGACCCGCCAGGGTGTTGAACTTGGACGCTGGATCGGAGGGAGCCAGGTTTTCCACGTTGAACGTGGCAATCGCAATCTGGTTATTCCCTGCCACTGGGCCTGTTTGCGGTGCAACTCCATCCGTCACCCTCGTCAGCGGCTCGGTGAATTCGAGCATATAGTTGCCAAAGTTGTAGTCCAAGACCCCGACGACCGGTGTGGTAAAGTGATCGCCGACATTTAGCTGCGGCGAGGGCAAGAGGGAATCATCGAGGACGACGCGCTCGGGATTATAGTCGTCCGCCTGGATGACGAGGCCGCCGCGCGGCGTCCGCAAGCTAGCATTCGCGCCATTGTCGCCGACGATCGGAGTCTCGCCGTAAATGTTCGTCGGGCCCACGGCAACGGCATCGTTAAGCCGGATGTACATTCCTTCAAGGCTTTCCCAAAAGTCAACGCCATCTTCTGCCGGGTCAAAGACATTACCCGTTTCGACATTGCCGCCAGTCGCGTCGTTCTCAATGATCTTGGTCGGTGGAATGCGGCCTCCAGTGCCGACAACTACAGCAGGAGGCAGAGTGTTCCCGCTTGAGACTTTTGTGATGGTCGGCCAGGTGATCTCGGTTACTGTGAGATTTGCGCTGCTGCTCCCCCCGGGACGATATTCGTTGACCGTTCCAGCCACCGTGATTGCGTCTCCAGCGCTAACCGTGGGCGTGGAGCCAGTGTACACAAAGATACCTTCAGATGTAGCATCATCCGCGTCCCAGTCTGCCTGCGGCGACTCGAGCCAAAAGCCCTTGCTGCCGCTGGTTCGGACCGCCGTTACAATAGCGGACTTGAGCGTCACGAGTTGGTTGCTCTTGGGAGAGATCTGGCCGGCGCCTTGAACATCGTGAATATTGACAAGCGGAGCGACGACTAGTTTTATAGTTGCAGTCCCCGTGCGGCCTTGGGCATCCGTGATGGTGCACGGGAGAGACTTGGCGCCCGTGGGCGTACTCGCATTGACCATAGCAATATACGAGAAAGTGCTGTCCCCATTGGTCGCATCTCCATTCGTGCCATCATCGTAAAAGGCCTGAGAGGCGCCGCCGCCGATCGCGGTAAGGCTGCAAGTGACACCCATACCTGTACTAACCGGGTTCGCTCCAGGCGTGGCGGCAACGGTGAGGAGAGTAGAGTTGCCAGCTGGCAGGCCGCTCGGAGTGGCTGTACCGACGCCGCTTGGTGGAGTGGGGCAGATGAAAGCCGATGTGGAAGAATTGCGGGGAGCCGATGGGTTGACCAAGGTAAAATCACTCGAGTTGTCGTCCGAGTCTTGGCAACCACTGTTCTGGCGGCCCATGCCGGCATTGGCGGCCGGCGCGGTGGTTGAGGTTCCTTCGATAAACGCATTCGCCGCTGTACCATACCCCACGGAGTCAATGCGCGTCCCTGTGTTCGGCGCACCATTTCGCAATGCAAGCCCACCGCCATCACCAGCTAATCTGCCGGTATCGCCGTCGGCATAGGTGGTGTCCGGAGCAACGTTCCCGTGATTTGCCGGGTCGTAGCCGGGTGTTGCGCCAACAAGGTAGTATCCACCAGCAGATATTACCGTACTAGCCGACCAGCTTACGAGTGACACATCCGAGGTGCCTGACGCCGATCGGTAAACCAAGTTATAGCCGTTGAGGTCTACCGGACTGGAGCTCCGGTTGTGGATCTCTATGAACTCGTCCGCCGCAGATGCTCCCGCCACCTGGAATTGGCTGATGACCACTGTGGTGGACACCGCCTGAACTGGCAGCGACGCTGAACTCAGAGAGACGACTGCGGCGAGGATGAAGGAGAGTGCGAGGAAGGCAAGTCTTGAAGATCGAAGAACGGGGACCGCCAAATGGGACAGAGGGAAGTACGAACCCAATCGTTTGGCTAGCGAAAAAGCTCGTTGCATAGGTTCCTCTTCGAACCGAAGATGCGAGCAGAGTGTGTACTGACCAGAGAACCAATCCAGCGGAATAAAAAACCTGCCGCGAGTGGCTACCCAGCCTGGTGCGCCCGGCGACAGGTGTCGTAAGATGAAAATCCCTTGCGCTTGTTCGCGCAGAGATCACTCGAGTAGGTGGGTTTGGAGAGGAACCCGCAAGCTCAACGCGGCTCCCTCTCCGTTGGCAAAACTGAGCTGCTAGTTGGTGCCTATATCGTGCGGTACGGTTACGGTTACCGATCCAGTGCCGACATTTCCACACGCGTCCGTCGCCTCGTACTGGATCGTGTAGGTGCGGCCGGGGCCGGTTCCGGAACGCTCGGCGCGCAGCTTGACAGTGTTATTGTTTATCGGGCCGATGTCGTTCGGTTGGTCTCCATCCCCCAGACCGTTGTCCGCCTCAGTTGACTTGACCGATAGGATCTTGACCGTGGGGTTGGGGTCGGCATTGTCGGTCCCTCTTACCGTTACAGTGACGTATTGGTGCTCCGGCGGCCACAGTTTGTTCGGAGTAGCAACGGCTGCGGGCGCTGTCCCGTCCGTGCAGAGATACGCCGCCTGCGGATCGTGGTCGCTCGTGCCGCGGCCTACGTCGCCGGTATAGTCGGCAGGAAAGTCGCTGTTGATGTGGGCAATTCGAAAGTTTCGGAGTCCTGCAAGGGCAGCATGGTTGACAAATAACTGATCGAGCGTCTGCGCCATGCCGTTATAGACATAGCTGTATGCCGCCTCCGGCTTTTGGTCCTTCAGAACCTCCCACAGGTTCTTGAGGCCCAAGGCGGGGTCATAGAGCGCGGCGAGTTGGTCCGAGGAATTGGCCTGACCGATAGGCGCAAAGGGATCATCGGGGCGCGGGTAGACGTTGAGGTCGCCGCCGAGGACGATACGCGCACCCGGCTTGGCGGTCTGGATAAATTTCACAATCGCCGCGTTGTATTTGGCTTGCTCAGCGCGGTGCGCAACGCATGAATCGGGACCGCTCTTGAAATGATTATTAATCACATACACGTCAACGTGATTGTCCTCGCCAAGAGCGGACTCACGGATCCGGAAGAGCCCGATATCGGGAGCGCGTGGAAAGACCCAGCTGGATTCGCAGGCGGTTATCCCGGCTGGCAACACAGCATTCAGGCTCTTGGGGTTCGAGACATCGCTATCGTAAGGCACCGGTGCGCCGGCGTATACGATCGCGGGAGCTGCGCCCAACACCGGGTCGCCGGCGGCGGGCAAGAGCTGCACGCGGTCGGTGCGGTACATGAATGCCGGAAGGATGCCTCTAAGGTCCGAACTGTTGCGATCAAACGCCGAATCGTAGGCCGGGCCGCCGAGTGAGGCAATCTTGAGCGCCAAGTCCTGCAGCACATCCGGCTTCCCATCCGCATTGTTGGTCGTTCCACAGGACAGCGCCCCGCCAGACACGGTGCAGATATCCTGATTTTCGACTTCCTGAAGCATGAGGATATCCGGGCTGTGCAGGTCGTTAATGATCTGCTTGGCGATGTCGGTCAGGCGAGCCTGGTACGCGGCCTCGCTCACAGGAACATAATCGTAGGGTGGCTTGATCGGAGCCAGGAAAGGAGTACCGGTATTGGAGCAGCCTGTGTCGCCCGCAAAGTCGCAGCCGGAGACTGGATTGTTGCGATAATCGTACAGATTTTCCAGGTTGTAATCGACGACGCTAAAGGAAGTCTTGCGGTCAAACGTGGGCGGCGGATTGTTCCCGGCAGGATCAACGCCGTTACTGAACGCCGGCTGCGCCTCGACCTCGATCCGGTATTTGCTGTAGGTATAATTGAGGCCGCCGGCAACCGCACCGTTCAGAGTAGCGAAGGTGCGCGCCGGAGCGATCAGTGCTTTGGCATCGTTCGCCGCCGCCTTGATACCCAGGCTGCCCATCAGGATGCGGTAGCCGTTGCCATCCCAGTTGTTCGGGTCGTAATTATCGTCGAGCGGGTGCGCATCCCGGAAGGCACGACGGGTGTAGGGATCCGCTCGCTTGGCCACCGTGCTATCTGGATTCGCAACCCAGACCTCGGCGTCGGCCGGATTGAAAACGTTGCGACCACCGAGGACGATGCTGCTTGCGGGCACCTGCACGCGCATCCCTTGGAGCCGCTCCCAGTAGCGGTTCGCATCCGCGAGGTCGGCGGGCGGGTTCGCCACGGCCGGTGGAACTTCGGCGTTGACGTTTACTCCGTTGCGCACGAGGGCTAGGAGCGTCGGGTACTGGAGTTCCGTCATATTGTAGTACTCGGTCACGCTGCCTGCCAACACAATTTCGTCCCCAACGGCAGGCGTATAAGCTCCGCTCGGCCCGCTCATGGTGCTGCTCGTTCCCATATATACAAAGAGCCCATCGGAGGTATTCGGATTGCCGTCGGTCGTTGCGGACGTGTTCTGAATATAAAAGCCCTTGTATGTATTTGACGGATTGCTGGTCGCCTGCAGTGTCTTTTCGTAGATCACACCCTGAACGGCGACGGATTGGCCCTTGTAAGGCGATTGGTGTGTGGTCCCATTATCCGCGTTGGCGACAGGACCGTTCACGGCGCCGATGGGAATGACTACATAGACCACAAGCGCAACAGGCGTACTGCGATTTTGTGCATCAGCGACCGTGCAGGAAATGTTCTTTATCCCACCGGTCGCGCCACTCGGGACGGAAATCGAGTAGGAGAAGGTGTTATCCGCGGCCGTCGCATCCCCATGCGAACCGTCATCAAAGAACGGCTGGGATGCGGAGCCACCGAGCGCGGCCAAATTGCAGGTCACGCTCAGTCCGCTGCTGGGGGGGGTGGCACCAGCTGTCACTGCCACAGTGAGCAAAGTCGTGCCGCCTCGCAGGACGCCGCTTGGGATGGCGAGCCCAATGCCATGTGGGTTGTTGGAGTTGTTGCGTGGGTTCGGCGCACCGACGGAAAAGTCAGCTTTGTTGTTATCCGTGTCGGTAGCGCCGCCACCATTCCGTATTGCCGCCGTCGTGTTGCCAAGAGTGCCTGTGGCCCCGGTTCCTTCAAAGCAGTTGGCGCTGCCAAAACCAACGAAATCCACGATCGCGCCGCCCGTTGGGCAGGTGCCGGTGAGCGGTGCCGTGCTGCCGACAAGCGCCACTTTTCCGTCTGTGGCGCTCATGGCTATAGTCCCGATTGCGTCTGCAGGCGGCAGGTTGACGGTGCCGCCGCTTCCGGCAGCCTCTTGAACCAAATAGTAAGTACCGGGAGCCATGCTCCCTGAGAGGGGCGTCACCTGCCAAGAAGAGCCCGAAGAGGAGGCATATTGGACAGACCAGCCGGTGATATCGACTGACACCGTGCCACGATTGAATAGCTCGATAAAGTCGTCCTTCAGAGTGGCACCGACATTGCCACCGCCTCCATATATCTGACTGATGACGATGGTGGACGAAGCCGCCTGGGCGGGGATTGGAGTCGAACTCGCCAAGACGACTACCGGTAAGACCAACAAGACCAGCAGGAGGACGAGTCGGGGAGATCGCAGAGCGGGGAGCGCCGGATGGCGCGACGTGAAATGCAGAGCCAATCGTTTGGCTAGCGACGAAGCTCGTTGCATAGGTTCCTCCTCGAACCGAAGATGCGAGCAGAGTGTGTACTGACCAGAGAAACAATCCAGCGGAATAAAAAACCTGCCGCGAGTGGCTACCCAGCCTGGTGCGCCCGGCGACAGGTGTCGTAAGATGAAAATCCCCTGCGCTTGTTCGCGCAAAGGTCATTCGAATAGATGGGTTTGGAGATGCCTCTGCACCTGCGCAAAACCCATTCTTGACTCTGCTCTCAGTATATTGCATCCGCTGACCAAAAGCAAGTCGCGGCCACGGCACGAGTGCGGTTCAGATCGGGGGCAACTCGTCATTGCGAGCGACCGTAGGGAGCGAAGCAATCTCACCCGAGGCCGAGATTGCGCCCGCCCCGCTATGGTCCCGCGATCTCCCGCGGGATGGCACTCTACAGGACGCCGCCGCTTCGCGGCTCCTTGCATTGACGCTCGTCTGTGTCGATTCGCCCCGAAACTGAACTACACCCCCACGGCACTTTGGGCCTGTTGCGGATTCTAGACGGATCGCCATCCTCAACGCGCTCGCCAAGAAACCAGCGAGCGTCATGGAGTTTGCGAGCATCTTATCGGTCGTGGTCGGCGTCCTCTGGCTCAGCTTCTAACAACCGCAGAGAGGGCGAGGAAACCTGTCGACTTTGTGCTATAATCCGTGGCAACGAATCCACTACGACGAGGAAGAGCCAATGGACGCTGAAAACCAGCGGGTGCTTGTGGTGCTCGCGCATCCGGACGATCCCGAGTTCTTTTGCGGCGCAACGCTCGCAAAATGGGCGCGCCAAGGGAGAGAGATACGCTATCTCTTATTGACCTGCGGCGACAAGGGGAGCGACGATCCCACGATGACACCGCAAGCGCTGTGTTCGGATCGCCAGACCGAACAGCGCGCGGCGGCCGATGTGATCGGCGCTAAGGATATCAGCTTCTTGAGCTATCCGGACGGGGAACTGGCGAATACATTGGAAGTGCGCCGCGCGATTGTGCGCGAGGTCCGGCGCTTTCGACCTTTCATTGTCGTGACCTCAGACCCGACGGCGTTAATCCGCGCGAACATCGGAATCAATCATCCGGACCACCGCGCCGCGGGCGCGGCGACGGTCGACGCCATTTTTCCTGCCGCGGGCAATCGGATGTATTTTCCCGAATTGTTGGCAGAAGGACTCGAGCCCTATATGCCGAAAGAACTGTGGCTCTCCGTCCCTGGGGAGCCTAACACGTGGGTCGACGTGAGCGACACCGTCGACATCAAGATCGCGGCGCTGCACAAACACGCGAGCCAGATCAAAGATGTGGCACAATTGGACAAGCGCATCCGCGACCGGCTGCGCCGTCCGGACATCGAGGGAGAGTTTTACGCGGAAGCGTTTCGCGTGATCCGGTTTCAGTGATGCACGTGACAAGAGACCTGGTTTCTCCAAGAAACCAGGTCTCTTGTCACGTGGCTTCATAGCACCACACATAGAGTTCCTTGGGGCCGTGGACTCCGAGCGCGAGCGTCTTTTCAATATCGGCCGTGCGGCTCGGTCCGCTGACGAGCACCAAGTGTTTGTCGTACTTGACCGTCGCGAACAGTTGCGACAAGTCGGGGCACAGCACCGCCGGGCGGAAGATGGCCAGGTGAACCCGGGGCAGGAGAGAGACAAGCCCCGGCTGTTCAGAGGAAGAGCGCAGTACAAGCGTCCCCGTTTGGGCGAGCGCGGCATCCACACCGGTAACGCCCAGGTCACATGCGGCAAGCGAGCGCTTGTCGGCAGGGGGCGAGACGATCTCCACGCCGAGTTGCTGCAAAATCCCTTCAACCTCGGAGCCGAGCGTGCTCCACAGCACTCCCCGCCGAACCTTCTCGCTTTCCACGAGAGCTGAGAGCGCGGTCTCCAACTGCGCGCGGTTCCCCACGCGCTGCGTATGCCCCCCCAGACTCTCTATTGTCGCGAGCAGGAGTGTAATCTCGGCGCTCGTCTCGCCCGCGGCCCGCGGCGCGACTCGCATCGCGTCTGGCAACGGCGAGGCGGGGGGGCGGGGCGGCTGAGCCAACTCACTCGCCAGACGCCCCAGAATATCTTCGCGTGCGGTTATCGTTCGAGTTTCAGGTTTCAAGTCTCATGTTCCAGGCCAGAGTTCAGGGTTCGATGGATCACGAGAACCATCCGACGAGCATGAGCGTCTGTTGTCACCCTGAGTGAAACGAAGGGTCTAGCAGCTCCGTTGTCGAACGAGCCGCTGCATATGCGAGGAATCCTCCCTCTTGGCAGGGCAATCACCTAATTGCGTTTCCGCCTCTTCCACCAATTGCGAAAGTCGCCCCTAAACGCGGGCAGCGGGCGGACCATCGTCCAGCGATTCATGGGCGCGGGCAGGCTGTAAAGCCAGCCGTCCCGCCGGGAATCGCGAGATCCAAGACTCCTCTGGAATGGCTTTTGCAGGACCCGTATCGCCGCCGCGCCAGACCTGTAAACCCAAGAGGTGCCGAGTGCGAGAGCGGCGAGGCGTGCACCCAGGCCGAGGGTAGCAGGCACGGCCGGCCTTTCTATGGAATCTCCCTCGATCACCCGATGGCGCAGGTGCAGCAAGATAGCAGGAATCGGGATTTTGACCGGGCAAATCTCGGCACAAGCTCCACAGAGGGACGAGGCGAACGGAAGGTCGCGTGTAAGCTGGGTCCCGAGGAGCTGAGGCGAGATGATCGAGCCGATGGGGCCCTGGTAGACGGTGCCATACGTAAATCCGCCAACCTGATTGTAGACGGGACAAACGTTAAGACAGGCACCGCACCGGATACAGAGGAGTGTCTCGCGCGTATATGGATCAGCCAGAACCCGCGTGCGGCCGTTGTCCACAAGGACCAGATGAAACTCGCGGGGCCCTCCTTCACTCACGCCGGTGATGAAGGTTGTATACGCGCTGATCGCCTGGCCGGTCGTGCTACGGGCGAGCAGTTTCAGAAGGACGGCGAGGCTCTCCCAATCAGGCACCACTTTTTCAATGCCGACGATGGCCACGTGGATGGGAGGGAGCGAGGTGCACATCCGGCCGTTCCCCTCATTCGTCACGAGGACAAGGGTACCGGTTTCGGCCACCAAGAAATTGCCGCCGGAAATGCCCATGTCGGCTTTCAAGAACTCGTCCCGGAGACGTACGCGCGCAATCTCGGTGAGCACGTGAGGGTCCGGGGGCGCCTCGACGCCAAGCTTGTCCTGGAATAGCTTGGCAATATCCTCTTTCGTCAGGTGCAGCGCGGGCGACGTCACGTGCGATGGTCCGGTCCCGGCAAGCTGGACAATGTATTCGCCGAGATCGGTTTCGACGGCGGCGATGCCTGCAGCCTGCAGCGCCACATTCAGCCCGATCTCCTCCGAGAGCATGCTCTTGGATTTGACGACGCGTTTCACGTTGCGAGCGTGAGCGAGGTCGAGGACGATTTGCCGCGCCTCGGCGGCATCTCGGGCCCAGTGCACGATACCCCCCGCCTCGGTCACTCGCCTTTCGAGGAGAGGTAGATATTCATCCAGGTGCGTAATCGCATGCAGGCGCAACGCATGGCCTGCTTGCCGGAGCGTTTCCCAGTTCTCTTCGCCGAGTGCCCGGACTGCTTGAGCGCGCTTGACGACGGCCGTGCGCGTGTTCTTTTGGGTCGCGGCGACGAGTTGAGGGGATACGTGACGCGAGTTGGCGCGGAAATCAATCGGCGTGAGCGGGATGCTCACGATTTGCCTCCATCGGAGGCGAGGATTTCGATGAGATGCATGGCGCGGATGGTCGAATGGGCCTTGTCCAATCCGCCGCCAATGTTCATAAGGCAGCCCGGGTCGCACGCGGCGACCACCTCGGCGCCGCTCGCAGAGATATTGCGCAGCTTGTCCTGCATCATCGCCTGCGAGACTTCGGGGTAAATCACGCTAAAGACGCCGCCAAAACCGCAACACGTCTCTTCATCCGCCAACGGTACGAGCTCCAGATCGCGGACGGCGCGGAGGAGCTGCTTGGGCTCGTCGCGGGCGCCCAGCCCGCGCAAGGTGTGACAGGACGCGTGGTACGTCACTTTGTGTGGAAATCGCGCGCCCACGTCGACGACGTGGAGAACATCGACAAGGAACTGGGTAAACTCCCAAGTGCGGGCGGCGGCGTCCTGGGCTACCTTATGTTCGCGGCTCCCTGGCGGGAACAGCTCGGAATAATGGTGGCGGACAAAGTCGACGCAGGAGCCTGAAGGAGACACGATGTAGCCATCGGTGCGGCCAAAGGCGCGAACCCACTGCTCGGCTACCTTGCGGCCCGCGCTCTGGAAACCGCTGTTATAGAGCGGTTGGCCGCAGCACGTCTGCGCCCCCGGGAACTCGCACTCGACGCCCAAGCGTTCCAGCACTCGGACCATGTCCTTGAGGACATCCGGAAAAAACTGGTCGCCGAGACAGGTGATAAAGAGTTGTGCTTTCATAGAATTCGACGCCTCTGGGCCCATTATACCATTCGGGCAGAAGAAGGCCAAACCGCGCGGGCGCTATCCGAGGGCTGTTGCAGAATCGCCCTTGTCTGTTATTGCGAAGCCGATTTTAGGCCGACCCCGCCCAGGGCGCGGGGCGGGCGCCCGTGGGACTCAACGGGCGCACTCTCACCCAGCCAAGAGCTAGACTGCTTCGTCGGCAAAACCCGCCTCCTCGCAGTGACACATGGGCCTCGACCCTGCAGCAACCTTGAGCGCCATTCTCGCACGCGACGATTCTCGGCTGGTGCTCCCGGACCGGAGACGTGGATTGACGGGATGGAGAACGGCTCGGTCTGGGGACTTGATCCTGGGCGGCGAGCGGGGGAGCGAACGCGGAGAGAGCGGGTGCGGTTCAAGAAGGAAATCTTGACGCGGTGGGCAGGCGTACTTTTGTCTATACCTGACCCCTTTGTCAAGACCATTTGTACCAAGAAATAAGGTGGAACCAGTGAGCCATTCTCAGACGGGCTGCGCATCAGCCGCCGAGGCGCTCCGCACCGGAAAACGCCAAAATAGCAGCGATCTCGCGCGCTCAAGGCAGTCGGACTGCATACGCGTGTTACATCGCGGCCGATGCTGTTGCTTACCGCTTCCAGCCATTAGCTGACCTTGACCTGCACCCTTTCTAATAATTACCGGACTTGGGGGTTCAGTCACCCTGTCACTTGCCGAGCATGAAATCGAGCATCATCTCCTGTACGGCCTCGACCATTTGATCACCATTCGCTGCCTTGCAGCCTACAGCGCGCGCACTCCGCAAGAATAGTGTTTCCCCATGCCCAGCGATCACGTCTCCCACAAACATAGACGGGGCGAGCAAATCCGCAGCGACAGGTAACAGATCCCCTTCAGCCATACCCATCGGTGTCGCATTGCACACCATGTCGCAGCCCGTCGGGTCCGCGGGACCGGCACTAACCCGGCCGCGGCCCAAGTCCGCAGCCAAATCCACCAGCTCGACGAGGCGGGCCTCATTCGTGTCGTGGATGATCAGTTCGCGGACTCCAGATTCAAGCAGGGCGATGGCGATGGCGCTGCCTGCCCCACCTGCGCCGATCAACAGTACGCGCGCGCCTTCTGGATTGGCGCCTTGATCTCTTTGCGCCTTCACGAAGGCGAGCCCATCGAGCATGTCACCGTGCCACGAGCCATCCGCGTTTCGACGCATCACGCTCACAACTTTCAGCAGCCTCGACCGGTTGGAGCTGGTGGCACAGTAGGTATAAGCAGCAAATTTATGCGGCATGGTAACCAATAGGCCATCGATGTTAGGGATGCGAGCGAGACCGTACATGACACTCTCCAAATCCCTTCCCGGCACCTGCATGGGAATACATATTCCGTTGTGTCCCCGTGCCGCGAAACCGCTGGTCAGGCGCTCGGGTGATTTCACGTAGATAATCGGATCGCCAATGATCGGGAATAAACGTGTCTCACCATTTAGTCTTTCAAGCATGCTCTTTGCCTCTGTACTGATACCTATATTCTTAGCATGTGGTCCAGTTTCCAGGGTCAATTATATTGTGCAGGGTCTTATCCTCCAATCCCATCGTTGGGAAATCAACAGCTCCCATTATAAACCCTTTTGCCCCGCCTAGCGTGACTAGTGCACAAAACCCTCGCTAGCGTGCAGCGTCTCTCTGCTCCGTTCCGACGCTGCAGAGTCAGCGCCGCGCTCCAGCCCGACCACCGACAACACCGAAGCCCCGTCCGTCCGCCCCGAAACCCCGCAACCAACCCGGGGGCCACCCCTTGGCGTCCTCGTATCCTATCCCTCATCTTGATTGACGCCGCATCTTGCGCATCCTATAATTATTGGTACGTGAGAGACGGTTCTCTGCGCTGCGGACAAGCCGCACCTGGGCTTGTCCGTTGCCATCCCGCACAGTCACAGTCAGTTGCGGCATACCGTTTAGGTTTATGGATGGGAGATACTTATGTTAAAACAGAATCAATTGAAAACCCGAGAACCGAGCAACGCGAAAACCAACCCTTCGAACGGGAATTCTCATTTCATCCCCGGTTTGGAAGGAGTCATCGCGGCGCAGTCTCGGCTCAGCTATATTAATGGCCAGGCAGGTGATCTCATTATTGCCGGTTTCCCGGTAGAAGAGATCGCTCCACGCGCAAGCTTTGAAGAGATGACCTATCTCCTGTGGAACGATCGCCTGCCGAACCGGCAAGAATTGGACGAGTTCCGAGCCCGGTTGGCGAAAGAGCGGCGCCTTCCTGCGATCGCCCTGGATGTCCTCAAGGCCGCCGCGGCTCAACGCGTTCCGGCTATGGATGCCCTGCGTATGGGAGCCGGCACCCTCAGCCTGAGCAAGCCCGCCCCAACTTCAGACGACACGCTCTTCGCCGAAGGAGCCGCGCTGCTTGCACGGATTCCGACGATGATCGCGGCCTACTGGCGACTCTTGCACCGTCAGGCGCCGATCGAGCCGCGCCCGGACCTCAGCCATGCAGCCAACTATCTCTATATGCTCTCGGGCGACGAGCCCAGTCCTCAGCGGACACGCGCCCTCGATACTTACCTCAATACTGTGATCGATCACGGCTTGAATGCGTCGACGTTCACGGCGCTTGTGATCATTTCCACCGGCTCTGATTTGGTCTCGGCGATCGTCGGTGCGATCGGGGCTCTGAAAGGGCCGCTCCATGGAGGGGCTCCCGGACCCGCGCTCAATACAGTCTTTGAAATCGGCGAGGCGAGTCGCGCCGAGAGCGTGCTGCGGGCCAAGCTTGACCGCAACGAACGACTCATGGGGTTTGGGCACCGGGTGTACCGGGCACGCGACCCGCGTGCGGATGTGCTCGCCGCGGCGGCCGAGCGCCTGTACCAGAACGGCGGGGATATGGCTCTCTACAACCTCGCAAAGTCGGTGGAGCAGACCGCGCTCAGACTCCTTGCCGAGTATCATCCCGAGCGCAAATTGCAGACGAATGTCGAATTCTATACCGCGCTGGTCTTGCACGGACTCGCCCTGCCGACGGACCTTTTCAGTCCCACGTTCGCAGCCAGCCGCACGGCCGGGTGGATCGCACACTGTGAGGAACAGCGTGAACAGAACAAGCTGATTCGTCCGAGCTCAGAGTACATCGGAGTCCGGGGACGGAGGTGGGTGCCGGTTGAGGCGCGGTGAGGAACCGGAGGTTGTGGGGGCAGTTTTCGGCCAAAGGTAGGGAAAGTCCCCATAGCGCATTCTGCTCACCCGTGCCATACTGTTTTGGTATTGTCACACGCAAGGCACAGTGTATGCACGCGTCGATAACTCATGTCACGAGCGGTCACATTATCGCCGTCCAGGAAGAGCGTTTTCGCGTTCTCACCGATGACGGGCAGGGACTGGTTCTCTCGCTCGCCCATGACGTCCCTCTCGATTCGAGCGACCTCGCCGCGCTCCAGGCTGCGGGCGCGCATGTGATTGTTCGTTATACGGGCCGTCCCAATTTGGAAATGGGTACGGCCCACTCTATTCGTTCCATGTCGCCCGCCGAGTAATTTGGAGCCTAAATCCCTGACTTGGTTTTCCTATTCTCAGCTCCCTCATGTCCAGAAAACCTATGGCAAAGCCGTTCCGGGACAAGCTCGTAAAAGCGTTTCAAGATTGGTCCCTCCCTCGCCAGATTGTCGGTGAAGACGCCATGAGCACGGCCGCGGAAAGCGAAGGGTCCCGCCGCTGGCGGCCGCGTCTCGAGCAAGCCGACCGCGTTGGCACAAGCATCTGCCCCTATTGCGCCGTCGGGTGCGCCCAACTCGTCTATGCGCGCGGGAATGACGTGCTCCACATCGAAGGCGACCCGCGCGGCCCGATCAATCAAGGCACCCTCTGCCCCAAAGGGGCCGCGACCATCGGCTGGATGATGAACCCCAACCGTCTGACCAAGGTCAGGTACCGGGCTCCCTATTCCGATCATTGGGAAGACCGCTCGCTCGATTGGGCCATGGACCGCATCGCCACTCTCGTCAAGCAGACGCGCGACGAGACTTTTGTGCGCCATCTCCCCGACGGCCAGACCGTGAACCACACCATGGCCATCGCCGAATTGGGCGGCGCCACCCTCGATAACGAAGAGAACTATCTCATCAAAAAGCTCTTCGGAGGCGGCCTGGGGATGGTGTGGATCGAGAACCAGGCCAGAGTCTGACACAGCTCCTCGGTGCCCAGTTTGGGCGCCAGTTTCGGGCGAGGGGCGGCGACTACCGCACAGTGGGATATCGCGAACGCGAACTGCGTCATGATCATGGGGTCCAACATGGCGGAAGCGCACCCGATCGCCTTTCGCTTTGCGCTCCAGGCGAAAGAAAAAGGGGCGACGATCATCCACGCCGACCCCCGTTTTACCCGCACCTCGGCGCTCGCAGATATCTATGCCCCCGTGCGCGCCGGATCCGATATTGCCTTCCTCGGCGGGATCATTCACTATCTCCTCGAAAACGATCTCTGGTTCAAAGAGTATGTCCTGAACTATACGGACATGGCCAACATCGTCGAAGATGATTTCCGGGACGCGAGCGAATTAGATGGGCTTTTCTCCGGGTGGGATCCCATGACGCGTTCGTATCACATCGACTCGTGGCAGTACAAGGGAGAAATGGCCCGCTCTGAGCTGGCCGAGCATTACGCCCAGACGAGCATGGCGCGGAGCGAAACGTTTAAACCGGGCACGCCCGGCAACCCGCCGACCGATCCGACGCTCCAGAACCCGAAATGCGTTTACCAGATTCTGAAGCGGCATTATGCGGCATACACACCGGAAATGGTCGAGCGGGTGACCGGCTGTCCGAAAGAGACCTTTCTTCAGGTCGCCGAGACTCTGGCGCGCAATTCGGGACGGGATCGCACGACGGCGTGGTGCTACGCCGTCGGATGGACGCATCACACGACCGGTGTCCAGATGATCCGAGCGGCGGCGATCATCCAGACTCTTCTGGGAAATATCGGCCGGCCGGGGGGCGGCATTCTCGCGTTGCGCGGTCACTCGAGCATTCAGGGGAGTACGGATATCCCGACGCTCTACAACCTCCTTCCCGGTTACTTGCCTCAGCCGAAGACGAACGCGCCGCACTCGAGCTTGAAGCAGTACCTGGAAACCGAGACGGCTGAAACCGGATGGTGGGCGAACTTGCCGAAATACGCGGTGAGCCTCCTCCGCGCGTGGTACGGGGACCATGCCAGATCCGATAATGAGTGGGGCTATCAGTGGGTCCCAAAGATCACCGGCGATCATTCCCAATTGCCGATGACGCTTGCGATTCGGAACGGCACGATCCGGGGGCTGCTCCTCATCGGCCAGAATCCGGTGATCGGCGGGCACAATACCCACCTGCTCCGTATGGCGCTGCCCAACTTGGAGTGGATGGTGGTGCGAGACATCTTTGAAAACGAGGCGGCGTCCTATTGGTATAAATCGCCGGAAGTCGAGCGGGGCGAATTACGCCCGGAGGATATCAAGACCGAAATCTTTCTACTCCCCGCCGCGCTGCCCGGAGAGAAGGAAGGCACCTTTACGAATACGCACCGGCTGATCCAGTGGCATGACAAGGTGGTGGATCCCCCAAGAGATTCCCGCTCGGATACCTGGTTTGTATACCATCTCGGCCGGCGCCTGAAAATCCTTTACGCAGACAGCGTTGACTCCAAGGACGATCCGATCAAGAACCTGACGTGGGATTATGGCACCCAGGGCCCGCTGGACGAACCGGTGGTCGAAGCGATCACCAAAGAGATCAACGGCTATACGTGGCCCGACCGCAACCAAATCGCGGGCTTTGCCGACCTCAAGGACGACGGCTCGACGGCCTGCGGATGCTGGATCTACACGGGTGTTTACCCGACGAACGATCACAACCAGGCGCGCTCGCGCAAGAATGACGGCCCGGACGGGCCGGGTACGCACCTGGGCTGGGGATTTGCGTGGCCGGCGAATCGCCGCATCCTCTACAACCGCGCTTCGGCCGATCCGGACGGCAAGCCCTGGTCCGAAGCCAAACGCTATGTCTGGTGGGATGAGACCGCGAGGCAATGGACCGGTTACGACGCGGTGGATTTTCAACTGGACAAACGGCCTGACTATCAGCCGGATTGGCCCGCGGAGCCCAAGGGCATGGAGGCGCTCAGCGGCAAGGCTCCCTTTATCATGCTCTCCACAGGCAAAGCGTGTCTCTTTGTGCCCGCGGGGCTGAGAGACGGACCGCTCCCGACGCATTACGAACCGGTCGAGTCGCCCACCGCGAATCCTCTCTATGCTCAGCAAGACAATCCGGCGGCTAAAAAATGGAGCCTGCCGGGGAATACGTACCACGCCGTGGCTGACTCGAACTACCCTTACGTGATCACAACCTATCGCCTCACGGAACATCATTCGGGCGCGATTCCCACGCGCATGGTCCCTTCCACCGCCGAACTGCAGCCTGAAGGTTTTGCCGAGATCCCGCCAGAGTTGGCCGCGGAAAAGGGGATCGAGAACCTGGACTGGGTGGTGATCTCGACCGCGCGTGGAGCGATTGAGACGCGCGCCCTCGTCACCGACCGTCTGCGACCCTTTGAAATCGCCGGACGCCGCGTCTATCAGATCGGCATGCCCTGGCATTTTGGGTGGCAGGGATATGCGACGGGCGATATTGCCAACACGCTTTCGGCCATCGTCGGCGACCCGAACACGACGATCCATGAAGGCAAGGCGTTCACATGCAACCTGCGCAAAGGGCGTTTGCGGGCTGGATCATGATTCATCCTCGCGTTCTTGACCACACGGACAGCATTCTCCCAGGAATGATTCCCGACGAATCCGAATTATCGGCGGGAGTGAGAATCGTGCCCGGCCGCCGCTATGGCTTTTTTACGGACACTTCGCTCTGCATCGGCTGCAAGGCCTGCGAGGTAGCCTGCAAGGAATGGAATCTGCTTCCGGCCGACCACATCGGTCTAACCGGCATGAGCTACGACAACACGGGCAGTCTGTCGGCCACCACGTGGCGGCATGTCACGTTTGTCGAAAAGATACGTGGGGCGGACGGCCGGCGCGTCAGTATCCTCAAGCCCTTTCAGAGCCATTGGCTGATGATGAGCGACGTGTGCAAACACTGCAAGAATGCCGGCTGTGTCGACGCCTGCCCTACCGGCGCGCTCTTTCGCACCGAGTACGATACCGTCGTCGTCCAACAGGACATTTGTAACGGCTGCGGCTATTGTGTTCCCTCCTGCCCCTTTGGCGTGATCGACCTCAATCTCTACGACGGCAAGGCGCACAAGTGCACGCTCTGCTACGACCGCTTGAAAGGCGGTTTGGAGCCGGCGTGTGCAAAATCCTGCCCGACGGATTCGATCCAATTTGGCCAAGTAGAAGAACTGCAGATTCGGGCGCAAAAACGCGTGGCTGCTCTCCACAAGCTGGGCGTGCGGAATGCTTACCTCTATGGAGTGCCGGGTTCTCCGGGCGCGACCTGCGACATCGATTCGCTGAACGCCTTCTTTCTCCTCCTCGACCGGCCGGAGGTCTATAACTTGCCCACGGCGCCGGTGCTCCCAGCCGCGCGCGTCCCGGAAGGACTGGCTCTAGGCATGTTGACGATGGCAGGACTCGGGTTGGCAGCGGCCATGTGCTTTCTGCAAGGCAGGAGAAAGTAAATCCCTCGTTCGGAGCTAACCCTCCCCCATCCGCGCCACCCGGCCGCGAACCAGCGTGAGCGGGACGATAGCGCAGAGCAAGCTGGCCGCACCCCCGGCCGCCAGGCCGACAGCTTGACCCACAATTTCCGGGCCCCCTAGGAGTGCAAACGCAATGGGAGGACCAAAAAAGAGGACGAGAACAGTGCCGAGGTAACCGAAACTCGCCAGGGCGGCAGCGCAACCGGCAGCGCCCCGCGTCATTCTGCGTGGGTCTTGCCACTGCAGATTCGCGCCGACCACGCCAAAAGCGAGATTGACGCCTGCCGCGCCCGCAATCGCGAGCGCAATCACCGGCATCCCAAACAGTAATGCGGCCGGTCCGGTTCCCTGCCACACGGAAAAGAGGAGCAGGAACCCCCATCCGAGCGCGAGGGTGGGAAGGAAGGCAATGAGGAACTTGGCTCCCAGAAGCTCATTTTCGCTCACCGGCGCTGACTTGATCAGCCAATAGTGCTTGCCCTCTTGCGAAAAGCTCATCAATGCCAGCCGCGACAAGAGCGACCAGCCGACAAAGAGCGCAATGGCGACATTGCCATAGACCCATGCACTTTTGATTGTCTGTACGAACCACGCAGGTGCTTCACCTCGTCCCGTGGACAGGTCGCCGCCTCCCCGCAAAAAGACCATCCCGTAAACCAAACCCAGAATCATCGGCGTGAGCAGCTGAGACATATTGCGCAGGTCGCGGCGAATCACGCGCGCATCTTTCGCAATCAATCCGCGCACAGGCGCGGGCAGCAAGCGACCCAACAGCGCGTCTCCAGGCGCGCTGGCCGCCGTCGCGGCGCGGACCGGCCGGGTCGTTTTCCGACGACGAGTTCCTACCTGCATGCGCGTCCAACCCGTGAAGTAGAGGCGCTCGGCAGTACTCAGGGTCACTCCAAAGATGGCGCTCGCGAGACCGACCGTGACGAGCAGAAAGAAGACTCCGGAGACCCAGCGGCCCTGGCCAATATCGACCAGTCCGCGTCCTGCCCACGCGAGAGGCGACCAGGGCACATCCAGACGTGAGAGCAGACCAAGCGCCTGCGACACCTGCGCCTGAGAGGGCCGTGACGACCGGGCCAGGTACTGGGATTGGGAGCAAACAAGTGAAAGGAGGCTGCCGAAGAGCGCCAGGACCTCCGCAACCCGGCGCGCCGGAAAGATGCGCACAATGCCCATGACGAGCAAGCTCGCCAGCCCCGCGGCGCCAAGCACCAAGGCGACCAGAACGACGACGACGAGCGGATAGTAGAGGACATTGTACCCACCGGTCACACCCAACCCGAAGAGTACGGGCAATCCGAACAGGAGGACGAGACCGAGGTTGGGCAGCACCGCCTGGAGCATCTTGGTCACGAACACTGCGCGGACCGGCACCGGCGAGCTGAGCAGAAAATCCATGTCCCCGGCCAGATACAGCGCCTGGAGCAGAACGCCGGAACTAAAGATCAGTACTCCGCCGAACGCAATCGTAGCGATCAGGACCGGGACGGTGGAGAGAAAGAGGGTGGGATCGACGAGGCCGGCCAGTTCGGGGGAACGCAGCGCGGAGAGGATGGCCCAACTGACCGCAAAGACGCCGACCGCGGCTCCGAGCACGATCAGGGCGATGACCACATAGCCGATCTTGCGCAGCCATTTCGCTCGCCGAAAGTTGCTTAAGGTGATGGACCAGCTGAGACGCAGCAACTTCCAGACATAGCGCCACAGGGGGTATTCGGCACGCACGCGGGCCAGACTCACCGCAGCACCTCGGCGATGGCCGCGTCCTCCGCCCCGCCCGTCAATCCCAGAAAGACATCTTCCAGGTTCGTCGCGCCCCCGCTGGACGCGCGCAGCTCACTCATCGTGCCCACGGCGACCAGTTCACCCTTGTCGATTATGCCGATCCGGTCGCACATGCGCTCGGCGATTTCTAGAATGTGAGTGGATAGGAATACGGCCGCCCCGCGATCGGCCATTTGACGCAGCATGTCTTTGATAAGGCGGGCGGACTTGGGGTCGAGCCCGACGGTTGGCTCGTCGAGGACCAATACATGCGGGTCGTGCATGAGAGCAGCGGCGAGCGCGGTTTTCTGCCGCATGCCGTGGCTGTATGAGTCAATCAGATCGTCCCCCGCTTCGCCGAGGTCGAACAGGCGCAAGAGTTCGTCGATGCGCCGCTCGACCTGCCCGTGCTCCATATCGTAGAGATCGCCCACAAAGCGGAGCAATTCGCGTGCGGAAAGCTTGGGATAGAGGTTCGGCTCGTCGGGTACATAGCCGCTCGCCGCCTTGGCTTGCATGGGTTGGGTCACGACGTCGCATCCCGCGACCCGAACGACGCCCGACGTGGGGCGCAGCAGGCCAACAATCATCTTGATCGTCGTCGTTTTGCCCGCGCCATTGGGCCCGAGAAAACCGAAAATCTCGCCGCCGCGCACTGATAAAGTCACATTGTTGACGGCGGTCTTGTCGCCATAGCGCTTGACCAGATGGTCCGTTTCAATCAGGACATTGGCAGCTGCCACAATCACCTCTCCGCATGTTCGGGCGGCCCTGCCGTCGTAAGCATGATCCCCGGTCAGAGACCAATCCCTCACTCATAGTATACCAGATGGAGAGACAGTCTGACAAATGCGACCGCGGCCCTCACCGCGCCTGATGAATAGGGACAGTGCAAGCACAAAGGTAGGGTTAGACCCCATAGACCCCGCGCGCGATGATGGTATACTGTTTTTGCCTTACTTGTCACCTTACGCAGACCCGAGTCCTCTTCCCCTCTTGGAAGAGCGACATGATGGAGGATGAAAAATGCCCGCCGTGCGCGCGTCTCCAGGGCCGTCCCGTCCAACAAAGCTGCTGCAATCCACAGACCCGTTCAGCTCACGGTACAGAGGAGAGACCTATTATGGTCTTCCGCCCATCAAGTCCAGCTACTATGGTTGGCTGATCGTCGCGTACTTTTTCATTGGGGGCCTGGCAAGTCCGCTCCCATTCATTGCCAACATCGTCGATCTCTTTGGTCGCAAGCAAGACCGTGGAGTGGTGCGGGCGGGCCGATACATCGCGCTATTGGGCGCGCTGATCAGTCCTGTTCTCCTCATCGGCGATCTGCACACGCCGCGGCGCTGGTACAATATGCTGCGCATCTACCGGCGCACCTCGGCGATGTCCATCGGCGCATGGGCGCTCGCCACTTTTGGCACCTTTACCGGGGTCGTCGCGTTTGGCCAGGCTCTGGACGATCTCTTTGGTTGGACCTTTGGACGCTGGGTGGCGCGCCTCTTTACATGGCCGGCCGCTCTGGCGGGCGGGGTCGTCTCGCTTTATACCGGCACACTGCTCGCGGCCACAAATATTCCCCTCTGGACGGGCGGTTTCCCGTATCTCTCGTCCCTCTTCACCAACTCGGCAGTTTCGACGGCGACGGCCGCGCTGACACTCGCGGCGGAAGCATCTCAAGCCTCGCCGAGCACGCGCCGGCGTCTCACTTGGCTCGCGCTCTTCGCCAGTGCCACTGAGCTCTTCTTTGCTTCCCTCGTCACCCGCCAGTGGCGGCGTTTCAAGGTGGACGCGCCGCTGCAAGATGCCTCTATCCGGCGCGGGTGGCGCTATGGCGTCCTTGGCCTCGGAATTGTTGGCCCTCTCGTCGTGCATGTGCTCGAAGTTGTCAGGGGTCGCACTCTCCCTCACGTTTCAGCGCTCGCCCCCGTTGGCGCCCTCGTCGGGGGCTTTCTCATGCGTTACGTCTTTATCTTCGCCGGGAATGCTTCCGGCCGTATCCCCGAAGACTATTTCCTCTCGACGCAGCCTTCCAGCGGTTCTGGCGAGATTGTCCTGCGGGCCACCGTGCCCGCAGGCGCAAGGAGCTGAGATTGATCGACACAGCTGATGTAAACGTCACTTCAACAGTTGGTCCGCCATCTCCGGCATACCAATGCCGGCAGGCGCTCGAATTGATCGAGGAGATGTTCGGCTTGCCGCCCCTTCAAGCCATCGCCAAGGCGGACATGCTCGAGCAATTGGTCGCAAACATGCGCGATACCTTCATCGCACGCCTGCGCGATGATCCCGCGTCCCCCGAAGCGGCTCGCCGGCGCGCCGCTCTGGAGCAAATCAACCCGGCGCTCAGCCTGATCCTCGGCGTTGAATTCCCCGGCGCCGGCCTGGATCTCAAGCCGCTGGAGCAGGTACGAGACATATTGAGGGGCCTGCTCGCGCAAGGGCTAGTCGCTCAGGAGGAGAACAGCTAGAATCGCATTCGAGGCGAAAGGCTCCGGCAGAATTGGACAAATCCGTGCGCTTGAGGTCCGCGTCACAGCGGGTTGTGGAGGGGCATTGCGTAAATGCATCAGCCATGCTAAAATTCTTGCAATTGTGAGGAGCTCGCGCCTGCGGCGGTCTTGTCGGAACCAAAGGTAAGAGGAGGTAGATCAAGCGCGTAAACCGATTGACGATCGCACGAACCGGACACTGACACGGTTGCTTCTGGCGTCCTGACCGATTGTCTCCATCAAACTCAACAAGGAGGAACTGAATGGAACACAAATTGCCCCCACTGCCGTATGACCGAAATGCTCTCGCACCCTATATTTCTGTCGAGACGCTCGACTATCATTACGGCAAACACCATCAGGCGTATGTGAACAATCTCAACAAGCTCATCGTCGGCACCGAGTTCGAAAACATGCCCTTGGACGAAATCGTCAAGAAAGCCACCGGAGGCATCTTTAACAATGCCGCGCAGGATTGGAACCACACCTTTTACTGGAATTGCTTAAAGCCCAATGGCGGCGGCGAGCCGAGCGGCGCTTTGGCCGATGCGATCAAGAAGACCTTCGGTTCCTTTGCCCAGTTCAAAGAGAAATATTCGGCGGCCGCGAACACACTCTTTGGCTCGGGCTGGGCGTGGCTGATCAAGAACACCGATGGGACCCTGGCCATCGAGCAAGCGAGCAACGCGGGCAATCCCCTCAAGGAAGGGAAAAAGCCTCTTCTCACCTGCGATGTTTGGGAGCACGCCTACTATATCGACTATAAGAACGTCCGGGCGAATTACGTGGAAGCTTTTTGGAAGATCCTGAACTGGACGTTCGCCGAAGCGAACTTTAAATAGCGGCACAGAAAGCAGGTTTCTGCCAGGAACCTGGCTTCTCACGTTTCCGAAAAAGCGAGCCCCCCGCCGAACATCGGCGAGGGGCTCGCGCCTGCTATTGCCCTGGGCTACCTGGATGGTTTTTTGACTTTTCACGTTCTGCACGTTATCATCCTGACCGTTCGAGCGGCATCAATACCACGGAGGGCATAGGCATGATCGCCAGTCTCAGTTTCGTCACGATCGTCGTTAACGACCAGGACACTGCACTGGATTTTTACACGAACAAGCTAGGTTTCGAAAAGCGCATCGACCTCAACTTCAAAGGGCTCCCACGTTTTCTGGCGGTAGCACCCAAGGGTCAGAACGAGCCGCAGATCGTGCTTGTGAAGGCAGGGGCGAGCAATGTCCAGCCCCACGGCGGTCATACCGGGATGGTGTTTCGCACCGACGATTGCCGGACGGATTTCGCCTCGCTCAAAGAGCGCGGCGTCAACTTTATCAAAGAGCCAACGGAACAGCCCTTTGGCATCGAGACGCTTTTCGCCGACCCCGATGGCAACATCTTTTCTCTTACCCAACCGCGCACACGGCCATCCGGCTAACCCACACCGAAAAGGGGTGCGCCGAGAAACTCCGATCCTCGCCAATGCGGGGAACCCGTACCCTGCGCCAATCTACACAAAGAAGGCATTCAGGTGCACACCGCGAGAGGATGGCTCCCTAGAATCGAGGCGCACCTTCGCGGGCATTCGACGCGAATCAGACGGAAAGCATAAAGCAGAAGGCGGAAAAGCAGTAGTCAGCTTTCTTCTTTCTGCTTTCTGCCTTGTGTCCCGTCCGCGCCCACGAACTGTCGCTCGTACAGCTCCCGATACAAGCCCCCTTGAGCAAGCAGCGTCGCGTGGGTACCACGCTCGACGATACGCCCCGCTTGCACGACACAAATCAGGTCCGCTTTCTGGATCGTGCTCAACCGGTGGGCGATGATGATTGCCGTCCGGCCGGCGAGCAGCCGCTGGAGCGCCTCCTGGATCAACAGCTCGGTCAGGGTATCTACGCTCGCCGTCGCTTCGTCCATAATCAGAATCCGCGGGTCGGCGAGGACCGCGCGGGCGATGCAAATAAGCTGGCGCTGTCCTAGAGAGAGGTTGACTCCCCCTTCCAAAATTCGAGTCTGGTACCCTTCCGGCAGGGCGGCGATGAAATCGTGGGCGTTCGCCAGGCGAGCTGCTTCCACCATATCGTGGTCCGACGCGTCGGGGCGCGAAAAGCGGACGTTATCGGCAATCGTGCCGGAGAAGAGAAAAGGATCCTGTGGAACGAGCCCCGTTTGCCGACGAAGAGAGGCCATGGTCACCTGGCGTACGTCCGCTCCGTCAACCAAGACTGCCCCATCCGTCACGTCGTACAAGCGTGCGATGAGGTTGGCGATCGACGTCTTGCCCGCGCCCGTCGGTCCAACGAGCGCAAGCGTCCGTCCCGGCTCGACGACCAGGTTCAGGTCGTGCAGCACCGGCGTATCGTCACGATACGAGAAAGAGACATGGCGCAACTCGACCCGGCCGCCGATCGGCGGCATCTCGACTGCGTCCGGCCGGTCCGTGACCAGGAGTGGCGTGTCCAGCAGATCCAGTACTTGCTCGCCCCCGGCCATGGCTGCCTGCAAGGTCGTGTAGAGTTGGCTCAACTCCTGGATGGGCTGGAAGAAGCGTGTCACGTAGGCGAGAAACGCAACCATGACCCCCAGCGTGAGCTCGTTCCGGGCCACATAGAGCCCTCCAAACCAAAGGACGACTGCCGTCGCCAGCATGCCCAGAAACTCGACTCCGGGCAAGAACACGAACGAAAGGGACACGGCTTGAATGTTTGCATCCCGGTTGGCACGATTGACTTCGTCGAACCGTTCCTGAGCGACCTCTTCCTGCGCGAAGGCCTGGATCACGCGCATCCCGGAGATGTCCTCGGCAAGTCCCCCGACGACGGCCGCGATGCGGGCACGCGTCTGGCGAAACGCGATCTGAGCGCGACGCGAAAAGAGCCAGGTGGCCAAGACCATCAGCGGCAGCACAGAAAAAGTGAAGAGCGCGAGCCGCACATTCATCGAGAGCATGACGACGATGATACCTACCAGGACGGTGGTGTCTCCGAGCAAAGTCGCGACCCCCTGCGAGAGCAGATCGTCGATCACCGCGACGTCGTTAATCACGTGTGAGATGGTCACGCCGACGATATGAGTATCGTGAAAACCCAACGGGAGCGCCTGAAGGTGCCGGAAGAGATCGGCGCGCATCGTCGCGAGTGTGCGCTCTCCAAGCCACGAGAGCAAATACTGCTGCCCCGCCGTCGTCACATAAATGCCGACGAATGTGGCGGCAATCAGCAAGGCGATTTGTGCCAGTCCCTGCGCATCTCCCGGGGTGATATACTGATCGATGGCGACTTTGACGAGGTAGGGCGTGACCAGCGTGAGTACGGAAGCCATGAGCATCAGAACAATAGCAGTAACCATCCGCTGCCAGTGCGGCCGCAGATAAAAGAGGAGCCGTTGGATGACTCGTGGGTCATAGACCCGGCCCTCCGCTCGCTTGCCCATGTGCTCCATGGTGCTGCGCGGGCCCAGGTGCGAACCGGATGCCCCGATTGATAGACTCATTGATGCTCTCGTGAACAGAACCTAGTTTTCGACGATCGGGCCTTCCATCGTCTTGAGCTGCCGGTGATAGATCTCGGCATACAATCCCGATGTACGCAGTAATTCCTCATGCGTGCCGCGTGCCACAATGCGACCCTTTTCGAGCACGAGAATAAGATCCGCCTTCCGTAGAGTGCTGAGGCGCTGGGCAATGACAAAGGAGGTGCGTCCGCGCATGAGCTCTTCCAGCGCCTCCTGGATCAACTGCTCGGTCTCGGTGTCCACACTGGAGGTTGCGTCGTCCAGAATCAGGATGCGGGGATTCTTGAGCAGTGCACGCGCAATCGCAACGCGCTGCTTTTGTCCCCCGGAGAGCGTCACTCCGCGCTCACCGACCAGCGTCTCGTACCCATCCGGCATCTCTTGCACAAAACCGTGTGCCTGCGCGGCCCGGGCGGCGGCGATGATTTCCTCCATGCTCGCTTCAGGACATCCAAAGGCAATATTCGCCCGGATCGTCGTCGCAAAGAGGGTGGTCTCTTGCAAAACAATGCCGATCTGATCCCGCAGGGAATTTAGCGTCGCCGCTCGGACATCGCGGCCGTCGATCAGAATCCTCCCGCGAGTGGGATCGTAAAAACGTGGGATCAGATTGATGATCGTCGATTTGCCGGACCCCGTGGTTCCGAGGAGCGCGACCATCTGGCCCGGCCGAACCTCGAATGTGACCTCGTCGATCACCCGGTGGCGGTGAAAATAGTCAAAGGAGACGTGATCAAAACGGATGTGCCCCTGCACGAGGGGGAGCGGAGTAGCGTTCGGAGCATCATGCACTTCGGATTCAGTGTCCAGTATATCAAAGACGCGCTCCCCCGCGGCCGCGGCTTGCGCCAGGGCTGGGATGATGGTGCCCAGCCGTCGCACAGGCAATACGAGTTGTGCCAGATAAGTTGAGAAAGCGACCAATTCGCCGAGTGTCAGTTGATGTCCTATGACGAGAAGACCACCATACCAGACGATGAAGACGGTTCCGAGATTTGCGACCAGATCCATTAGGGGCGTGTTGACGGCTTGCAGGCGCGCTGAGCGGGCAGAAAGGTTGAAGAGCCGCTCGTTTTCGAGGTCGAACCGGGCGACCTCTGCGTTCTCCTGGGCAAACGCTTTGACGACACGGGCACCTCGAAGGTTTTGCTCTAGCCGCGTGGTCAGGACTGCCAGTTGCTGCTGGATGGTGAGCGACAAGGGGCGAAGCTGCCGACCCAATTCAAAAGCGCGCCAGCCCAGGATGGGCATGGTCGCTAACGCCAGCATGGCGAGCGGGAAATTCATCGACGCCAGCATCCCCGTGGTGCCGACGAGGAGAACCAAGCCATCGGTCAACCGCAGGAACGAGCGCCCGGTCACAAAGCGGACCCGTTCGACGTCCTGGATCGCGCGGGAGAGAAGTTGACCGGTCTCGGTGCGATCGTGGTAAGAGAAGGAGAGGCTTGCCAATTTGCGATGAATGGCGTTGCGGAGGTCGCAAGCAACGCTCTGAGAAGCGGTTTCGGTCCACTTGCCCTGGAAAAAGGTCAAGACCCCTTTGGCCAGAGTGAGGACGAGGAGAGCCAGGACAGAGGTCGTCAGCAAACTCGTGTTGTGACCACCAATACCTTGATCTACAATCCAGCGGATGAATTGCGGAATCGACAGGGCTAGTACGTTGATGCCGACGAGGGCGGCATAGGCGCCGAACGTCATGTGCCAGTACGGTCGCAGGTAAGTAAAGCATCGCCACAGAACTCGTCCCGAGCCGGGCTTGTTGGCTTTTTTCGTGTTTTCCGGTGTTACTCCTTCTCGCATCCTTCCCTCAGCCGACTGCCTTTAGCGCTCGCAGCGCCCGCCACGTCACCCATTTGTTGGGCTGCCTCTTGCGCCCAAAATCCACCCAGGTCTTGCCCGCATAGTCGTATTCCAGCATCCAGCGCCCTTGCTCGTCTTGCTTCTCCCGAATGACCGTCAGGGCGTTTGCGAGCCGCGGGTCCTTGCCATAACCCAGGGCCGCGAGCGCCTCGACGTTTTGCAGCAGATCGGTAACATAGAATACGGGGAAACCAAACTTGTTCCAGTTCCCGCTGGGCCTGGCGCTATAGCCGGAAGGGTAATCGGCCTTGGCCGGGTCTGTCCCGAGCAAGAAATCGGCCCCCGCCTCAATCGCGGCGTCGACGAGCGGCGTCCGCTTTCTCTTTGGCCATTTGCCAAAGGCGAGCATCACTTTGACGGCGCCCCAGGCGCACGGCAGTTTGTTGTTCGCGCCGCAAGCGAATCCGGGACCGCATTTACCGGCGTAGTAACGGAGCGGCCCGGTCTTGTCCTTCATTGGAGCGACGCCATCACCTGTTACGCTCCTCGCCATCCATTCGAACGCCCGATCCAGACGCGGGTCTTGATAACCCAGGTCGAGCAGCGCCGCGCAGAGGTTCCCCTGCAAACAATCGATCGTCCCTGAGGGCAGTCCATTCATGGTGAACTGTCCTCGCTCGGTCAGCGCATGCTCCAGAATAAAAGAGCACCCGATACCAATGCGTTCATCCGTTTCGACCGAAGCGCCGAGCTGAGCAAGCAGGATGATCGACCAGACGGTCCCTCTGTACTTTGGATGATACCCGGGGCCCGGCTGCTCCCAGTATCCTTTCTTGTTCATTTTCGCAAGGATACCGGCGATGGGACCTTGCGTGTGCGCTTTTTCTATTGCGGCAGCGAGTTCCTTCTTATCGCTCCTCGCGAGGTCACGCATAGCCAAATATCGTACTCCGGCATCACCCTCCTCGAGCAACCAATCGATCGGATTCGCTTTCGAGTCGTTTTTGTTTGGCATAGTGTCTCCCCCACGGCCGACCCATAATACGAGAGGACGATTCGCCTTTGGAGCAAGCGGCTGGGCCACCTCTTTCCTCTGCTCATCGGCGAGCGGGCCAGGTTGCGCAACCCGCTTTCTTTTCAACACGCTCCAGGACCTTGAATCTCGGTTTCGGGGCTAGTATCCGAATGCGAGTCCTCCAAACAGCGGGAGAGGTTTCGCCGTGCGACCCAAGATCAGAGCGATATGGCCGCGCACCATTCGATTATACATTCAAGGGGCACCTTGAGCCAAACTGCCCGAGGCTGCCGGTTCGCACTGACAGCGTTGCCGCCGCTCCTCTCAATTCTCCATTTGGAGATTCCCCGATGCACAAAAGGCAAGGTGGGCTCGCAAATCGCCGTTCGCGAAGCTCTCGATTGTCACGGCGACATTGTAAGGTATAATGTCCACGAGTAGTTCTCTTGTATATCACCACAAACCCGAGGTGGCAGACATGTGAAATGAACCCCGGGAAGCAGCCAACGAAGCCGAAGCGAAGGGCGCGAAAGATAGAGCCTCCTCCCGAAGCAGCACTCACAAGGATGGTCCTCCAAACCGCGCCGGAGTACAAACACCGGATCCCAATCGGCTGCAACAGGACGTGCGGGCATCCGCCCAACCATCTTAACTGCATGTGTGCAAAGGAGAGGGTGCTGCGATTTTTCCCAGCGGGGATCCCGGGGGATGATCGCCCAGAGACCATCACCCAAAACGCAAAGAACCGCCCCTTTTGGCAGAACAGACCGTTCGCGGTAATATGGACGGCGGGAGGAACGCTTGTTTGATATCGCCTTTGTTGGTCACTTTACCAAAGACACGGTTGTGAATTCGCAAGGAAGCACGGTCAACCTGGGAGGCGCCTTTTACTACGGCGCGAATGTCGCCGTGCGCATGGGGCTCAAGGCTGCCGTGGTGACTCGACTCGCGCGCGAGGACTGGGTGATCGTGGACGAGCTAAAGCAAATGGGCGTAACTCTGTTCGCTAGGGCCACCCCCGAATCCACAAACCTACGCATCGTCTATCCCACCGCGAATCTCGACGAACGCACGATTTACGCGGTCGGGTCCGCAGGCCCCTTTGCCCCGGAAGAGGTCGCACCCGTCGAGGCGCGCGCCTTCCACATCGGCGCATCCATTCGCGGCGAAGTACCCCTTTCCGTCGTCGAGGCTCTCGCGGCGAAAAAGACACGTCTCTCGCTTGACGTGCAAGGCTTTATTCGCGTTAACGAAGGCGGGACCCTTCGCTATGCCAATTGGCCTGAGATGCCGCAGGTGCTCCGCTTCGTCAATGTACTAAAGGCGGACTCGACCGAGGCCGAGTTCCTGACCGGAAAGCAAGACATGCGTGCGGCGGCCGAATATCTCGCCTCTTTCGGGCCGCAGGAAATCGTCCTGACGCAGAACAGTGGCGTACTGGTGCTCGCGCAAGGGCAATTGTATGAGGAAAGGTGGCGGGTGAAGGAAATCAAAGGGCGCACCGGGCGAGGGGACACGTGCATTTCCTCTTATCTCTGCAAGCGGCTAACCGCGAGTCCGGCAGCGGCCGCGCGCTTTGCAGCCACCCTTACGGGACGCAAATTGCAGGCGCCCGGCCCATTTCGAGGCGAGGTACCGAGCGATCAAGATCTGGACTAGAAGACCTTTTCCCGTCTTGAATAAAGCGAGCGGAAATACAGCTTATTTCCGCTCGCTTTAATTTTCGCCAAACCCGCCGGGTTTAGATTCGTCTCCTTGTCCCTCAACCCGAGACGTGTGGCTTTTTCCGGGCGTGAAACTTGTCATATTCCCGCCCGAGAGCGGTCGCGTAGGCTCTTTCAAAACTGGCGGGTACATGGTTCCGCGCCCGCACTCGTCTCAGGAGTTCATACTCGCAGGCCGCATTTGGCATCCAACCGAGTTTGAACATCTCCTCGAAGATCTCAGCCAATCCTTCCAGGGTGACCGGCTTGCCGTTCCCGAGGACGTCCAACTCGACCAAACTCGCCGTCGTGGGGAAATGGGTTACTGTGCGTCCCCCCATCGCTTCCATCGGCTCCTCCCGGGACAATGCCAGGGGAAAACAAAAAAGCGAGACCCAAAACGTCCCGCTCTCGCCACGGTCGTGCTCAGTTGTTTGCGCGCAGCCATCACGCGCCCGCAGAGAGAATCCAGTTCTCTCCGCCTAGTATACCACAAACTGGTCAAAACAGGGTTCCACCTTGGTTCAAATGCTCTGCTCCAATCCCTTTTCGCTCGAAATGAGAGCTCCTTCCGTTGAGGTCGCACGACTCGCCATGCTGCATGAAGAGTGCGGTTCAGATTGGGGGCAACTCGTCATTGCGAGCGACCGTAGGGAGCGAAGCAATCTCACCGCAGGCTGAGATTGCGCCCGCCCCGCTATGGTCCCGCAGACCCCGCGACTCCTGCGGGGGTCTGCGGGATCATCGATCCCGCGGGTCCCTAGACCCCGCGACTCCTGCGGGGGTCTGCGGGATGGCACTCCACAGGACGCCGCCGCTTCGCGGCTCCTCGCATTGACGCTCGTCTGTGTCGATTCGCCCCGAAACTGAACTACATTCTTCGTCTGCGTCGCATTGCAGGTCATTGGAGAGTGTGCTAAACTGCCGGGAGAGCGAAGGAGTAAGGAGTATGCTCACACGAGATCAAGCCCGTGAGATCCTGGAAATTTTGCAGTCGCTGCCTTCTGATAAACTCGCGGAGGCCTATGATTACTTGAGCTTCTTGCGCGAGCGGTACGGCGGGACTCCGCCCATCGATGCTGACAGCGCTTGGAATGAGGAGGACATGCGAGATCTAGTCGCCGCCTCCCTTGCTCATGCTGACCAAGACGTTTGAGCCGTAGGATACCAATGCCGAGAGCCGGTGACATCGTTACTGTGGATTTTCCTGGTATCCGGGGAATCAAGCGCCGCCCTGCGGTCATTGTCTCTACGGACATCTACCACGGTACCCGCCCGGATTTGATTCTCGGGCTGGTGACAAGCAACTTGGCCGGCGCGACCGCTCCGACGGATTATGTGTTGCAAGACTGGCACCTAGCCGGGCTCCATACCCCTTCAGCGTTCCGGGCGTTTCTGGTAACGCTGCCCGCGACAAGTATTAATATCGTAGGTCATCTATCTGATCGCGACTGGCAGCAGGTTCAAGGCCGGCTCAAGATGGCAATCGCTGTTGGATAGCGTGATGGTCATTGGTCCATCTGCGGCGCCTACCTCTGCTCGTTGGGCAATTTGACAAATCGTCACTCTCGGTGTTAACTAGTAGTAAGGCAGTGTCGCGAACGCCCTCACCTCGTGCCCGGGGTGAGGGCATTTCGCTTGCCATTCTCCAAGGAAAGGACAGGCCTATGCCAGTCACGAAAGAAGAGGTTCTCGAGTACCACCGGATGGGCCGCCCCGGCAAAATCCAGGTGGTCGCCACCAAGCCCTCTCTCACGCAGCGCGATCTCACCCTCGCGTACTCCCCTGGCGTAGCGGAAGCCACCCTCGAAGTCGAGCGGGATCCGGAATCCGCTTACGATCTTACGGCCAAAGGCAATCTCGTCGCCGTCGTCTCCAATGGCACCGCCATCCTGGGGCTCGGCAACCGCGGCCCACTCGCCGCGAAACCCGTCATGGAAGGCAAAGGGCTCCTCTTCAAGCGCTTTGCCGACATCGACGTCTTTGACATCGAAATCAACGCGCGCACGCCCGAAGAAATCATCGCGGTCGTCAAAGCGCTCGAACCGACCTTCGGCGGCATCAATCTCGAAGACATCAAGGCGCCCGAGTGCTTTGTCGTCGAAGAGACGCTCAAGCCGCAGATGAACATCCCCGTCTTCCACGACGACCAACACGGCACCGCCATCATTTCCGGCGCCGGCCTCCTGAACGCCGCCGAGATTTCGGGCAAACGGCTCGATCAGCTCTGCGTCGTCATCAACGGCGCGGGCGCAAGCGCGGTCGCGTGCGGCGAATTTTGGATTCGTCTCGGCGTCAAGCGTGAAAACATCACGATGGTCGATACCAAGGGCGTCGTGTACCAAGGCCGCGTCGAGGGTATGAATCCCTACAAGGCTCGCTTCGCCTCCAACACGCGGGCGCGCACCTTGGCCGACGCCGTCAAGGGCGCGGATGTCTTCCTCGGTCTCTCCACCAAGGACGTCATGACGGCCGACATGGTCAAGACGATGGGGCCCAAACCTCTCATCTTCGCCCTCGCCAATCCCGATCCCGAAATCAAATACGAGATTGCCAAAGACGCCCGGCCGGACGCCATTGTCGCCACCGGCCGCAGCGATTTCCCCAACCAGATCAACAACGTGCTCGGCTTTCCCTTCATCTTCCGCGGCGCGCTCGACGTCCGCGCCAAGGCGATCAACGAAGAGATGAAGGTCGCCGCGGCCAAGGCGCTTGCCGGCCTTGCCAAGGAGGACGTCCCCGATTCGGTCCTCAAGGCCTACGGGCTCGAGTTTCTGCGCTTTGGCCCGGATTACATCGTTCCCAAGCCGATCGATCCGCGCGTGCTCCTCTGGGAGGCCCCCGCCGTCGCCCGTGCGGCCATCGAGAGCGGCGTGGCGCGCCGGACCATCGACCTCGACAAATACCGCGAGCAGCTCGAGTCGCGCATGGACCGCGGCCGCGAGGTCATGCGCACGATCATCAAGCAGGCGAAATCCAGCCCGCGCCGGATTGCTTTTGGCGAAGGCGAAGAGCCCAAGATCATCCGCGCCGCTTTCCAGGTCGAAGAGGAGGGCATTGGTCAGCCCATCCTGCTCGGACGCCGCGATATCATCGAGAACAAAATCGTCGAGCTCGGCCTTGACTTTCATCCTGTGATCGTGACGCCCGGCGATTGCGAGGATTGTCCGGAATGGATCCGCTACGTCGACGCCTACTATGAGCTGCGCAAGCGCAAGGGGGTCACTCCCGCCATCGCCAAGCGCCGCCTCGTCCGCCCGAACCAATACGGGCCGATGATGGTCCATCTCGGCGATGCCGACGCCTTTGTCAGCGGCCTCACGTTCAACTATCCCGACGTCATCCGTCCGGCCCTCCAGATCGTCCATACGCGTCAGGGGGTGAACAAGGCAGCTGGTCTTTACATGGCGATCGTCAAAGACAGGGTCATGTTCCTCACCGACGCGACCGTCAACATCGATCCGAGCGCCGAGGACCTCGCCGAGATTGCCGTCCTCGCCGCCGACGAAGCCAAGGAATTCGGCATCGAGCCGCGCGTCGCGATGCTCTCCTTCTCGAACTTTGGCAGCACGCCCCATCCCTTTGCGGAAAAGGTGCGCCGTGCGCTCGACCTCGTCCGCGCGCGTCGCCCCGACATTCCCATCGACGGCGAGATGCAGGCGGATACGGCCGTCGTCCCCCAAATCCTCGAAGGCCGCTATCCGTTCGCCAAGGTCCGCAACCCGAACGTCCTCGTCTTCCCCAGCCTGGAAGCCGCGAACGTCGCCTACAAGCTTCTCCACCGCCTCGGCGACGCGGAAATGATCGGCCCTATCCTGCTCGGCATGGGCAAGCCGATCCACGTCCTCCAGCAGGACGATGAGGTCAAAGACATCGTCAACATCGCCGCGATCGCGACCGTCGACGCGCAACGTCAGTCCGAGGTGTCGTAGGTGTGGAGGGAGGCGGAGGCTTTGCCTCCGCCTCCCTCCATAAATAGAAAATCCCTCTCCCGCAAGGCTTCGCCTTGGAGGAGAGGGGACGGTGGGGGGCGCACACCGCTGCGCGGGGCGTACCAGCTTCGAGGCGAGACCAAGCGTGAGGTCTGCACCGGGGAGCTATAGTAGGGGCTGGGGGCACTCTCTAGATCGATACCTTCGCATCACCGGTTACGGGCTCGCTCGCGCCATTCCCTTTTCCCTCGACCGCCGCCGGCGCGGCAGTCTGCCCCGCCGCGGCCGGCGCAGGGGCTTGCTCCTCCCAGACGCTCTGCGACGCTAGCGGTGCCGCTGGCGCCGGAGGAGCGATGGATTTTGGGGCCAATTCCACGCTCTCGTTATGTTCCATTCTTTCTGTCGCCGTCCACTCGGTGCTCTCCCGCGTATTCTCCTCGATGGCAATGAGCAAGTAAATGAATTCTCCGCCGGCATAGATCAAGAGAAAGGGCCAGAGCGCGAGCGTGACCGCGCCGATGCCCCCCAGGATGCTCAGGATCCGATCCTGAAAGAGCAGGGCCACAAGGTCCGATGGCAGGCCGAGCGCGCGCACGAGGTCGCTCAGAGCAGTCAAGCCGCCAAGGTTGCCGAGCAAGCCGAGCACGACCAAGAGCCCGCCCACGACCACCCCCAGGGCGAGTTCGATGCACGCGCCGAGCTTGAAGAGGGTACCCACCACTCGCAGCACGAGGAAACGCTTCGCCATCCTCTACAGCCCGAGATACGCCTTGCGGACACTTTCCATTTCGCGTACCTTTTTCCCCTCGCCTTCCGTCTCAATGCGCCCGTTGCTCATCACATAGGCATAGTCGCAGACGGCGAGGGCCATTTGCACGTTCTGCTCCACGAGCAGCATCGTCAGCCCTTCCCCCTTGAGTTTCCGGATCAATTCGAAGAGATTCATCATCAAGAGAGGCGAGAGGCCGAGAGACAACTCGTCGAACATGAGCACTTGCGGTTTGCTCATCAGGCCCCGGGCAATCGCGAGCATTTGCTGTTCCCCCCCGGAGAGCGTGCCCGCCGACTGGTTGATGCGCTCTTTGAGTCGCGGGAGCAGCTCGAACACCCACTCGAGCGTCCGCGCATAGTCGGCGCGCGCCCGTCCCGGCGTGGCGCCCATTTCCAAATTTTCCAGCACGGACATGTCCGTGAATAACTGGCGCCCTTCGGGGACGAGGACGAGTCCACTCTGAACCTTTTCGTGAGGAGAGAGCCGAGTCACATCTCGTCCGTCGAACGTCACCGACCCTTTCCAGGCCGGTATCACCCCCATGATCGTCCGCAAGAGAGACGTCTTGCCGCTGCCGTTGGTTCCCACCAGGGTGGTCAAGCAGCTCGCCTCCAGTTTGAGGGAGACGCCCCAAAGGACTTGGACCTCGCCGTATCCCGACTCGATCCCTTGCACGCTGAGGATACTCATGCCGCACTCTCCAAAAAGCGCTGCGCTACCTTGGGATCGCCCAGGTAAGCTTCAATCACTTTCGAGTCGGCCGAGACGGCCGCCGGCGTTCCCTCGGCAATCTTGCGCCCATAGTCCAAGACGACGACGCGATCAGAGACGTTCATCACGGCATGCATCAGGTGCTCGATCATGAGGACCGTAATCCCCTGCTCGCGAATTTTGCGGATCACGGCCAGCATATCTGCCACCTCGCTCGGATTCAAACCCGCGAGCACCTCGTCGAGGAGAATCAGAATCGGGTGGGCCGCGAGGGCACGCGCCATCTCCAGGCGCTTTTTCTGGGCGACGTTCAGCTTGCTCGCGAGCATCTCGCTTCGGTTCGCAATCCCGACAAAGTCGAGCACCTCGTCCGCTACCTTCTCCGCGGCGCCGAGCGAAAGGTTTTCCCGTCCGAAGCACGCGCCAGCGAGGACATTCTCTTTGACGGTCAATTCCCCCAAAGGACGAACAATCTGATTTGTCCGGGCGACACCGCGTTTGGCCACTCGGAAAGGAGGCTGTCCGGTGATATCCTGACCATGGAAGACGATCTGACCCTCCTGAGGAGCGTACACGCCGTTAATGACGTTGAAAAGGGTCGTCTTGCCCGCGCCGTTCGGGCCGATCAGCCCCAGGATCTGCCCCTCCTCCACGGAAAACGAAACCTTGTCCAGCGCGAGGAGCCCGCCGAAGCGTTTGCTCACCTGTCGGAGTTCAAGAATCATTCTAGATACCTCCGCAGCCCTGGCACACGCAGTCGCAACCAGCCGGCGAATCCGGCGGTCACGAACAGAACGATAAGCAACAGCAAGACACCGGCAATGGCGAGATGCAGCTGGCTAAAGCCCACGGTGATTCCCGCCACAGTAAGGGGAGGAGCCACGATGAGGAGTGTGCTGAGGCGCTCGTAGACGACGGCGCCGACAATGGGGCCCACCACCGAACCGTAACCTCCCAGCATCACCATCACCAGCGCCTCGATCGAAGTAAGCAGATCGAAGGCGACGTCTGGCTCGATAATCCCGTTCTTGAAGAAAAAGAGCGCGCCCGCCAGGGCGGGGAAAAATGCCGAGAGAGTATATGCGACCACTTTGGCGCGCGCCGGGTCAATCCCGAGCAGCTGCGCCGCGTCCTGATCCTCGCGGATCGCCATCAGGCTCAAACCGAATTTCGACTTTTTGATCAGAAAACTGGCGGCAATCGTCGCCAGCGCCACCACCACGATACCGTAGTAAGCCAGCCACAAGGCATTCTTCGCGCCCCCATAGGCATTGTACACGCTATAATTGAAAAACATCCCCACCGCGCCGCCGAACGGGTCGAAGCTGGCCACGAAGGTGCGGAAGGCTTCGTTGATGCCGATCGTCGCGAGGGCAAAGTACGCGCCGCGCAGCCGCAGCACCGGCATACCGACCAGCACGGCCACGATACTCGCACCGACGGCCCCAATGAGAGCGGCCAGCACGAAATGGGTTTGCAAGTTTTGCATGAGGTAAAAAGCCAAATAGCCGCCGATTCCAAAGAACACGATATTGCCGAAGCTGACGTAGCCCGCATAGCCCATGATAATATTCACACTCGAGGCGAGCACCACCAGCATCAAAATCAGAAAGAGGGTTTCGCGGAGGGACGCATCCCCCGTCAGAATGGGAATGACGGAGAAGGCCGCGACGACGAGCAGGATGATCCAGAGAAACGGATTCAGGAGATTCTTCATCGCAGGATGACCTCGCTCACGCGCGCGCGCCGAATAGGCCGGTGGGACGAATCAGGAGAATGAGCACGAACACCACGTACTCGATCACCGGCACCCAACCGATCGGAATGAAGAGCGTCGTGATCCCTTCCAGCAAGCCGAGGAGAATGCCGCCCACGAGCGCGCCGGTCGGATTTCCCAGCCCGCCCAGCACGACGATGACGAAACTCTTGACTTCGTAGCCGGTGCCGATGAGGATCGTGAAGGCAAACAGAGTGGCAATCAGCCCGCCGGAGATCATCGCCAGCATCGTGCCGATTCCGAAACTGAGTGCCAGCATCATGGGCGTGTTAATGCCCATCAGTTCGGCGGCCCCGCGGTTGTTCGCGACCGCGCGGATCGACTTGCCGGCGCGGGTGCGATACAAAAAGTAGTACAGCCCGGCCGTCACAAGAATCGCCACCAGCACCGCGACGACCTTGGTCCCCAGGACGGTGACCGCGCCGGAGCCATAGGTGCCGAGATTCACATCCACCGCGTACGGACTCGTCGTAAAGATCGCGGTGCCCAAGCCGATGATGACGAGGTTGACGGAAAACGTGGCGAGGAGGGTGGTCAATTCCGGCGCGTTGATGACGCGATGAACCGCCACAAAGTACATCGCGACGCCGAATGCCAGGCCGATCAAGAGAGCGCCCACCAGCGCCAGATAGGGGTTCAGTCCGAGCCGGATGCTGAGTAGGTAGACCGCGAACATTCCCAGCGTGATCACCGCGCCATGCGCGAGGTTGATGACGCGCATCACGCCGAAGATGAGCGTCAAGCCCATAGCCGCCAGGCCGTAGATAAAGCCAAGCATCAAGCCGTCTATGGCGGAAGAGACAAGCGCAGGAACCATCATGCCCACCTCCGAGTGAGCGCGCGGGTGCAAGAGTTAGACAGTGCGACCGTGGGCGTGTCCACGGTCGCACTGTCCTGCTGTCGTACGGCGGCGCTACTTGCGGAGTTGCGCGTCAGCCGTTTTGGCGCTCGCCGGCCAGACGATCTGCTTGACAAACTTGCCGGAGGCGTCTTTTTGCCACTGCATGTAGACCATCTCGTGCCCGATCTGCTTGCCGTGAGTCTTGGCATCCGTGCTGAACTTGATATGCCCGTAGAAGGTGAGCAAGTCGGTCTTGTCGAGGTCGGCTTTGATCGCGGTTGGATCGACACCGTTCGTGTCTTCAATCGCCTTTTGCAGCAGCAACCCGGCCGCGTATCCACCCGCCGCGTGATAGGAGGGATCGGCATTGTATTTGGCTTTGAATTCCGCGGTGAAATCTTTCACGCTGATGCCGTACCACGGCAGGTTGGCGGCTTTGGCGGCGTCGGCGCTGTACGTCACCTGGGGTTCCCACTGGCTGGGGCCGATCACGTATTGAGCCGCATCGCCAATTTGCGTGAAGGTAGGTTCCGGCGGGGCGACGAGCAGAGCCAGCATCTGTGCGGGCACCTTCTTTTCATAGAGTTGTTTGGCAAAAGTGCTGCCGTCGGCAAAGTGGCCGCCGCCCATGATCGCGTCCGGACTGGCCGCGGCGATCTTGTTGATGAGCGCTGAAAAGTCGGTCGTACCGGTGTCGTAACCTTCGTCCATGACGACGGTGTATCCGTGAGCCTTGGCGTACTCGTCAGCATACTTGGCCACGGTGGAGGAGAAGGCATCGTTCTCGTGGGCAATCGCGATTTTCTTCGCCGATGGAGCTATCTTGCCCAAGAGGTCAATCGCGCCCGCGAGGTACAGACTGGCAGGCGTATACAACTGATAGGTGTTCTTAAAACCCTGCTCCATCGTGGCATCGTCTGCCGCGCCGGTCGTGATCATGAGCTTGCTATACTGCTCTGAAACCACGGCGGCCGCTTTAGCCAACCCGCTGCCGTAGGGGCTGATCAGAAAATCAACCTTGTCCTGGTTGATCAGCTGCGTGTACAAGGACTGAATGCGGTTGGCAGCGCTTTGATCATCATAGAACTTGAGCGACGGCATGATCACGGTGCCGTCCTTGAGCTTGATGCCGCCAGCTTTCGTCACGTCGTCCAGCCACAACTGCAACCCCTGCACCTGCTTGGTCGATTCGACGTTGAGGCTACCGGTCTGAGACGCGGTAAAGCCGATGACGATTTTCTTGGCTGTGCCGGAAGGCGCGGAGGTCGCAGCCGTCGTCGCCGCCGGCTTGGTCGCCGCGGGCGCCGTGGCGGCCGGCGCGGAGGTCGGCGGAGCGGAGGTGGGCGCTGGCGTCGGCGCGGGTGCGCACGCGACGACGAGGCCAAGAACTGATACTAGCAAGAGGCTAATCCATAAAGAACGGGGAATGCGAGACATCTTCTTCTCTCCTTTCCTTTCTTCGCTGCTTCGCGAGCTGGATACATTCTCAGTACGGTGAGAACTAGGAGCCAACGGGTAGCGAACCCGACTTTTCGGCTACCATCACCTCTTTATTGACGGTTTTGGTATGTCTCGAACCAACTGCGGCGAAAGAACGAGGGGAGAATTTTGCGGTAGGAGCCAAAGGGCAGAGTCCGTCCGGCTTCCAAACGAGCCGTTTCGCCCGCTGCAGAGGAATGCAGAGATCCGTCTTTCAGAGGAATCAGACCGGGTAACTGGCGCTCTCGTAACGCAGCCTCGTGGACCTTGACTTGCCGCAAAAAGACCAAACAAACCTGAGAGATTATATATGCGAGTTCTCGACAGGTCAAGTCACTCCACTCCACGGCCCGGATGGTTTTCGCCTTGTCCGCGAGTAGTTTTTGCGCTATAATATCGCCTACGCTCAATTGGGCCAATAGATCCATCACCTACTCCTCAATACACGCGTGCGGACAGGTTTGACCTATCTGCGCATTGGCTCGTATTACAAAAGGAGAGGAGCATTCCGGCTTTGAAGTGGACGACATTGCGGCACAACGGGGTGGCTTTCCCGCCACCTTATGAATACCGCGCACTCACTGTAAAAATCAAAGGCGAACCTTATCGGCTCAACCCAGCTCAAGAAGAGATGCTGATGGCATGGGCCAAGAAGAAGGATACGGTCTACGTCCAGGATCCCATTTTTCAGCAGAATTTTCTCGGCGACCTCCGGCCTAATCTGCCCGAACGCTTCGCCGACATTACTCTTGACGACATTGACTGGACGGAGCTGCACGCGATTGTCGAGCGCGAAAAGACGGCCAATTTGACGCCCGAGGAAAAGAAAAAGCGCTCGGCGGAACGCAAGGCCGTTCGTGACGACTTGAAGGCGCAGTTCGGGCAGGCTGAGGTGGATGAGGTCGAGTGCGAGATCGGAGCCTACCTGGTCGAGCCGCCTGGAATCCTGATGGGCCGCGGCGCTCATCCCCTGCGGGGTAAATGGAAACCGCGCGTCGAGCCGGAAGAGGTGACGCTGAACCTCGACGAGGATGCCGTTGTGACTTCGGCACCCGAGGGACACCAGTGGGGCAAAGTCGTCCACGAGCACGACTCGATGTGGGTCGCCTCGTGGTACGACAAGCTTTCGCAAAAGCGCAAGTACGTTTGGCTCGCGGACTCGTCGCACTTGCGTCAAGAGCGTGACAAGGAGAAATACCTCAAGGCCGCCAAGCTCGAAGGCGGCCTTGGGCGCGTGCGCGCGGCCATCCGCTCCGGTATGAATCACCAAGACCGGCGGGCTCATACCGGTATCGACCGCGAGGAAAAAAAGCTGCACGCCAGGGCCAAGGAACTCGACGCCAAGTTGCTGCAAGTGCAAGCGACCGAAGCCGGAAACGCGGACAAGCGGAAGAAGCTGGAAGACGATGCGGCCGCGGTCCAGAAGGATTTGGAGGCGTTGGCCAAGCGGCGGGAGAAGGCGCACGCGGCGGAAATGAAGACACGCCAGATCGCGACCGTCTGCTACCTCATCGACCGGCTGGCGATGCGCGTGGGCGACGAAAAGGACGAAGACGAAGCGGATACGGTGGGTGCGTCCACGCTGCGGGTGGAGCACGTTCACGTTCTCCCCGATCGCATCGAATTCGATTTCCTCGGCAAAGACAGTGTCCAGTGGCAAAAATCCATCCCGCGGGATGACAACGAGCGCGCTCTCGCACGAAACCTGCAGGATTTCATGCGCGGGAAAGAGCGGACCGAACAGATCTTTGACAAGATCGACTCGACTCATGTCAACCGCTTTCTGGGCCAGGCGCTGCCCGGCCTCACCGCCAAGGTGTTCCGCACCTACCACGCGACGACGACGGTGCGAAGCTACCTGGGAAACAAAGGCGAGTTAAAGCAGGACGCCGCGACCTTTGAAAAGGAGTATGTCGCCAAGCTGGCAAATCTCGAGGCGGCCATCACGTGCAACCACAAGCGGACGCCGCCCAAGAATTGGGAACAGAATCTCGTCAAGAAAGAAGAGGCGGTCGAGAAATTACGCGCGGCCAAGCCCGACGTCACGAAACTGGACGCCGAAATCGAGAAACGCGAGACGGCACTGAATAAACTGCTTGAAGAGCAGAAACAACTCGAGGCGGACAAGCCGCGTCGCGTCGAGGAAAAAGAAAAGACTCTCGCCGACCTGCAAGGCAGGCCAGCGCCTGAGGCGGGGGAAGAGGCGGCGAAGCTAGAAAAAGAGTCCCAGGCGGCCGAAAAGGCATTGGAAAAGACCAGGGCCGAAGTGGCGAGAAAAGCCGAGCGCTTGAACGAACGGATTGCCAAGGCCCAAGAGGCTCTGGCACACGCCAGAGAGGCACCGGCGCGCGCGACCCGAGAGTACGAAGAACGCCTCGCCAAGGCCCAACGCCAGCTCGATCTGGCCAAATCGACCCGTGACTATAACCTGGGTACGTCGCTCAAAAACTATATCGATCCGCGAGTGTATAAGGCGTGGGGCGATTACGTGGGCTTTGAGTGGAAACGTCTCTACACCAAGACGCTTCAGCGCAAGTTCGCCTGGGTGGACCAGTCCCGGATGCGCTGGAACGGGAGTAACCAAGGCTCTACTCCGGAAGACGATACGATGGGCGGCGCCCAAGAATTACGGGCAGAGGCTCACGCCGTCGCCGATTGACGATCTCGTCGGTGTAGCGTTCCTTCTCCCCCATCTGAGACACTTCTCTCAGATAGGGGAGATTTTTTATGCTTAGGGAGTCGCGGTGGCGGAGACGCCACCCGTTCCGGGTGTGGTGCCGGGCACGGCGCTACTAGGGCTGGATGAGATGTTGCCGCAGGAGACATAGACGCCCAGGTCGGAGGTCGACTTGTGTACATTGATGGCATAGCCGCCCTTGAGCAGATCTTGAAGAGAATCGTTCACGATGGTCGTAGACGTGCCATCCACGACGTTATGCAGCGGATACGTGATAGCGCCGACGCCCGGGCAGGATCCGACATGAATATGTGCAGGCTGAGGGACGTCGGCCGGGCCGGGCTGGATATTGATGACGACTTGAGTTTTTTCTCCCTGGGGCGTCAGCACGGCCGTGCCCGTCTGGCGGCCATCGCGGCCGGGGCCCAAGACGATGGTGAGTGCCCCGGCGGTGGTTGTGGGTGCGCTGCTGGGAGCGAGAGTGGGCGCTTGCGCGGCGGCCGCGGTGGTGGGCGCGGCGATGATTCCGGTCGTCGGAATGGCCGTGGAGGCAGGCGCCGTTGGTCCGGCGGAAGAGGGCGCACAGGCCGAGAGGGCGACGAACGTGAACAGAGTAGTCAAGGCGATGAGGTTATAGCGCGAGATGTTCATTCTCTTCTCCTCCTGAATTGTCTCTCCACATGGTATTACGCAAGTGGCAAATGAGATGTGACAAGAGTGAAACGTAAAATTGCGAAAAACCCTTGACATAGAACAAAAGTTCTGCTATAATCTCAAGGTAAGAACAAAGGTTCTGATTCTGCCCTCCGCGGAGGCTTATGGAAACGGGGATTACGCTCCTGTGCGGCGCGGCTATACAAAACGAATGGATTTTCAAGCCGATTGTGCAGATGACGGGACGCGGCCGCACCGTTCTTGTCGTCGATGGCGAGAATTCTTTTCGCTCGTACTGGATTGCGCGCTATGCGCGCGAAATGGGATTGGATCCTCGAACCGCGCTGGAGTATGTCAAACTCTCACGCGCCTTTACGTGTTACCAGCTGGCTGAATTGATCACCCAGAAAGTGGCTCCGCTCGCCCACGCCGGCTGCGCCGGTATCGTCTGTCTCGGTCTCCTCGCGACGTTGAACGACGAAGATATATCCCTCTCAGAAGCCGGGCGTCTGCTCTCCAATATTACGGCGGCACTCAAGACGCTCGCGCGGTCTTGCCCCATTTTAATTACCATAAGACTGCCGTCTCGGCGCGCGGACCCGCGCCTTGGGTTGGTCCATGCTTTGATGCGCCAGGTGGACAAGGCCTATGTGATCGAGCCGGGCGCGGCTCCAAGGATAAAGACGGAAGCCGACGAGCCAACCCTGGCCCCGCCCGCCGGGGTCGGTGCGAATCAGTTGGCCCTTGCGCCAATGCTCGACGACAAATGCGTGAAAGGTAACGAGCGATGAGGGAAACTTAACGTGGAACCTTGAACCTGAACCACGCGGTTTAATTGAGCGGACAGTAGGTGAGGAAATAGGATGGTGCGATGGGACGCACAAACGAAACGTCGACGCAGCTAATCCGGTTCCATCAACAAGAACTGGCCAAGTTTTTTACGGCGCTGCGCAAGGCGGACCAGGAAGCTTTTCAAGACCTCTTTGCGCTGGCGCAGTTTCATATCGCGCCGTTGGCCTTTTCGGGCGCGGCGGACCTGCAGATGCTGATCTACTTTGCGATGCTGCTGGAACAGCACAAGATGATCCTGCACATGCAGAGCGCGATCAAATATCTGCTGGAGCAGCAGGGGGACGATGCAGATCAATGGCTGGATCCTTGACGTCTATGCGGCGGGGACCGGCATGGTCGTCTGGGCGATGGACACGGAAGGCGCCGCCCACTGCCTGCACGATACCCTGGCGCCTTCGTTTTTTGTTTACGGACCGGATGCCGAACTGCACGCGGTGTGCGTGATGCTCGCCGCGACACGGGCGCCGGTCCGCCTGCGCCGGGCGAAGCGCTACGACCTGTTCCTGCGCCGCGAAATCGTCGTGCTCGAGGTGCAGGTGGAGCCACCGGTCTTGCTCGCGTCGCTCTTTCGGCGCGTGTACCGCTTTAAACCGGCGCTTTCCTATTACAATGCCGATCTCGCCCCGGCCCAGTTTTACTATTTCGCCAAGCGGCTCTTTCCGCTCGCCCACTGTGAGATCGAGGCGGATGCCGGCGGCCACATTCGAGAGATCCACGCGCTCGACTCGCGGTGGGACCTGGATTATGAGCTGCCGCCGCTCAAGTACATGTTCCTGCGGCTGGAGGGCGAAGCGCGGAATCCGAACCACGGGTTCCGCGGGCCGCTCGAGGTGCAGACGGACGACGGGACCCGCCTCCTCAATCCGGAAGACCCATACGAAATGCTCGTTCACCTCGGCGAGTTGATCGACAAGTACGATCCGGACGTGCTCATTTCCGAGTACGGAGACTCGTTCATCCTGCCCGAGCTCTTGCGCCTATCCAAGTATTATAAAGTCACCCTGCCGCTGAACCGCGATCCCGCGCAGACGCCGCTTTACAAGAAAGAATATTCCTACTTTTCCTACGGGCGGATCGTATATCGGGCCTCTTCGCAAATCCTCTTTGGCCGCTGGCACATTGATTTGCGCAACGCGTTCCTCGTGGACGACTATTGGCTGGAAGGCGTGTTCGAACTGGCGCGGCTCACCGGATTGAACGTTCAAAAAGTGGTGCGCACGTCGACGGGCACGGGCATTTCGGCGATGGAAGCGGCGACGGCGTATGCCCAGAACATTCTGATCCCGTATCAGAAACGAGAGCCGGAGGATTTCAAGAGCGCGGGGGACCTGGTCCTCACGGACAAGGGAGGCCTGACCTACCGGCCGATTTTGGGGCTGCACGAAAATGTCGCCGAGCTGGATTTCGTGTCGATGTATCCGTTCATTATGGCCAAATTCAACATCAGCCCGGAGACGGTGAATTGTCCGTGCTGCGAGAACCAGGCGGTCCCGGAGATCGGCTATTCGATTTGCCGGAAACGGCAGGGGCTGATTCCGGCGACGCTGGAACCGCTCGTCGCCAAGCGGGTGCGGTACAAAATGACGGCGAAGCAACTGCCGGAGGGGCCGCAGCGGGAAGCATACAAGCGGCGATCGAGCGCGATCAAATGGATTCTCGTCACCTGCTTTGGGTACACGGGCTATAAGAACGCGCGCTTTGGCAAGATCGAAGCGCACGAATCGATCAATGCGTATGCACGCCACGCGCTCCTCCAGGCCAAAGAACTGGTCGAGGCGCGGGGATTTCAAGTCTTGCACCTGCTCGTCGACTGCCTGTGGGTCAAGAAGAAGGACGCGCGCGAGGAAGACTATCGGGCGCTCATTGCCGAAATCACGCACGAGACGGGCTTGCCGATCGCGCTGGAGGGCGTCTATCATTGGATCGCGTTCCTGCCGGCGCGTGAGCACGCGCGCTTGAGCGTGCCGAACCGTTACTTTGGCGTTTTTCACGACGGCACGGTCAAGATCCGCGGGATTGAGCTGCGGCGGAGGGATACACCGGCGTGGATCAAGCAGGTGCAGCAGCAGGCGATTGACATCCTAGCGACGGCGCAGAACCGGCACGAGTTCCGCGAGCGGGCGGTGGAGGTGTTGGACCTGATCTCGGATGCGTTGAACCGTCTCGAGTCGCAGCAGGTGAATTATCGCGATCTCGTGCTCACGTATCACCTGACGCACGATCCGAAAGAATACCGGCACAATACGTTGAATGCGATCGTGGCACGCGCGCTGATGGAGCGGGGCGTGTCACTGCGGCCGGGGGAATCGATCCAGTATATTATTACGGCGGCGGAGGCAGCTTGTCCGAGCGACCGGGCGCAAGCGTTGGAACTGTTTGATGCGACGCGCGGGTACGACAGCGACAAGTATGGGGAGCTGCTCTTGCGCGCGATGGAGACGATCCTGCAGCCGGCCGGGCTGAACCGGAGCAAGATTGAGGAGAAAGTGGCAAAAGCGCGGAAAGCGGCGAACGGGGAGGATGGGCCATCCCTTGTGGGCACCGGCAATGAGGCGCCGTTCCGCGGCAGCAAGAGAAAGGCGCGGCGGCCGGTGGTGTACACGTTGCCGTTGAATAGTTGGACAGTTGTGTAGTTGGATAGTCTAATAGAGATTTCCGGTCACCGCGTCTGATCGGCGGTCTGCCACCACGTAAAGGTTGCGGCAAGGCCGACGAAAAAGGCGAGGAGGACCACAAGATAGCTATGCAGCCCGACCTGGTCGGCATTCGTCTTGACCATTCCGCTCACGAGAACGGGGACCGCCCACGGGAACCAATCTCCCCAGCCCAGGACACTCACGATGTTGGCAAAGGCCAGCGCCAGAATGGTCCAACCCAAAGGGGGCAAGTAGCCGTGTCCTGAGCTAGCGAACAGGGCGACGAGCGGCATGAGCATGAACGTCAGGAGCGCCGTGACCAACACGGTCCAAAAGGATGTCCATTCCAACTCGGCGGACCCACCGGGAAGACCGACCGCCGTGCCAACGATAAGCCCAACCACAAAGATCAGGAGAGTGAGTCCGAGTATCCACAGCGCCATCAGCACAAACTTGGCCGCGACGATGACCCAGCGGGGAGTAGGAAGGGCCAAGAGCTCCTTGGCGGTGTGATCGGAAAACTCGCGTCCAAAGACCCAGGCCGTGATCAGCGCAAACAGGATGGCTCCCCCCGCGGCGACCCCCTGCGAGAGCAATCCCCAAAAGGACGGCCAATCGGCCACGCCTGCGGTGAGTTGGGCTTTGGCGCTGATCAATCCCATGGCCCGCGCCTGCTCGGGATTCTTCAGGATGATCATGAAGAACCCGCCGGCGAGAGGCAGAAGCAAGAATCCGGCGGCGGTCAGGAGAGTCATCTTGGAGCGGCGGGCTTTTAGAGCTTCCGCCCAAAAAGCGGAAATGAAAGCGTTCATGCTTGTGCTCCCGTCAAACGCAGAAAATAAGCCTCGAGGTCCTCTTGTTCTACCGCGAGCCGGGCAGGGGGCGTGCCGGCGTTGACGAGAAGGGTTGCCACCTCCTCCGGAGCGTCGACGGCACGCGCTTGCGTCAGAACGATCTTCGTCCCGTTCGCTTTCGCCGTATAGCCCGCCTGGACCAGCGCGTGCTGCGCGGCTTTTGGATTACGGACCTTGATCTCTAGCCGGCGCGACCGCAGGGCTTCCATCTGCCCGGCGTCGAGTTCCTCGATCAGGCGGCCTTTGTGGATGATACCGATGCGCGTCGCGAGGCGGTCCACTTCGGTGAGGATGTGGCTCGACATGAAGACGGTGACTCCCTGTTCATGAGCAAGAGTGGCCAGAAGCTGACGGATCTCAACCACGCCCGCCGGGTCGAGCCCGTTGGCGGGTTCGTCGAGAACCAACAACTCGGGTCCGTGCAGCAGCGCGCGGGCGAGCCCCAGGCGCTGGAGATTACCGGTTGAAAGGACACCTGCCTTGCGGTCGGCATAAGGGGCGAGCGCGAGATGCTCGATCACATGTGTCGTCGCGTTCTTGTCGCCAACGCCTTGCAAGCGGCGGGCAATTTCGAGATTCTCCCGAACGGTTAATTCGGGATAGGCGGCGGGCGCCTCGACGAGATGGCCGACCCGGCGCCACGGGCCGCGCCCATTCGGGCCGACCGTCTGCCCGAGGACTTGCACTGAGCCTGCGCTCGGTCGGATCATACCTAACAAGGCGCGGATCGTCGTCGTCTTGCCCGCGCCGTTGAGACCGATAAAGCCATAGATCTCTCCCGGCTTGACCCGCAAGCTAACCGAGTCGACGGCACAAACCGGACCATAAGATTTCGATAACCCATTCGTCTCGACGGCAAAATTCATGGGGCACCTTCGGTCACGTAGCCCGCGACAAGGTCCGTGAGAATCCTGATCGTCTCCGCGTAGGCGTCGCCAAAGTCCTGGCGATGGAGACTGACCAGGAACAAGCTGAGAATGAGGTACATCGCAACGCGCGGAGGGACCTTGAGAGGGATGCCTTCGCGCTTGACCTTTTTGATCAGGCTGTCAAAGAATTGGTTATCCCGATTCACGTGCGCCTGGAGACGCTCGGCAGGCAGTTTGCGGACGAGGTAATCAAAATCGGATTGGCTAAAGGACTTGAGGAGGGGATAGGCGTCGTATGTGAGAAGAAAGCTGGTGAGAATCCGACGGACGCTCTCGCGGGCATTCTCTTGGGGCTTGAGAGTATGGGCAAAGACACTCCCGCGCAGTTCGGACTCCATCTGCTCCATGATTTCGAGGAACAGATCCTCTTTGGAATCGTAAAAGAGATAGAAAGCGCCTTTGGAAATACCGACCGCCTGGGTGATTTCGTCCACGCTGGTCTTGCGCAGACCATGCTGCTCGAAAAGGCGTTTGCTCTTTTCGCGCATCTGCCGGCGAATGACCTCTTTTTCCTTGTCCGAAAACGCTTTAGGCATGGGTCTCTCTGTGACTATATATACTGAATTAGTCGCAAGTAGTATAAGGCGAGGCAAGGGAATTGTCAAGGGGCGGAGCAGAAGGCAGAAGGCAGAAGGCACTAGGCACCCCGCAAAGGACGCCCTGCTGGAGGTCGCGGGGTCTTCGCCTCGCTCCGAGAAGGCGGAAGACAGTTGGAGAGTTGGATAGATGAGTAGTTGTATGATTCGATAGTCGAGCGGCGTGGGTTATGATGGCGCACGGCGAGTGGGAACCGTGTTATAATGAGGTGGTCGATAGACCCAGTCCCCTCGGTTCGCGGGTGGCTCTTGGTGGCCACGAGCAGGAGAGATTCCTGAATGCGGTGCCATCGAAACGCGTGTGGGACGCGCCGACTCTATGGCGCTCGCTTCATAATTAAAGACCGAGCACCTCTCGTCAGACGCAGCCTGGGTGGTTAGGGGCAGGCGCGATTGGTGGCGGGTGCTTTTGTTTTCCGGGGAGGGGCGAAGTGAAGACTCTAGATTACGAAAGCCTGAGGCGTCTCGTTTTCGGCGCCGGATTGGGCCTAGCCACGTTCTTCATGTCCGGAACGGCGCTCTTGTCTTTCGCCAAGCTCATCAATCTCGATTTCCGGTTTAGCTGGTGGTTGCTTCTGCCTGTGGCGCTGCTCGCGGGGCTGGTCGCGGGTGCCACAAGCAGGCAGTGGGGGTTTGCCGTCGGCGCGGTGGCCGCGAGTTGGTGGCTGATAACGCTTGTCGTGACGGGCCTGGCGGTCGGGATCGCGGGCGGTTCGCCCCCCAGGCTGGACCTCGGTTTGGCCAGCCTCCTTCTTCATCCGATCCTTGGAGGGGTGGGCGGAGGGATCGGAGCACGCGCGCTGCCGCCGATTACCTTGCCCCCTATGCCCCAGAGCAGAGCGCGAACAAACGCAATCCTTTTCGTCCTGACCTTTGCCAGCGTCATTGCGGTGCTGTACACGAAGGCGATTCCGCCCCTTCTCTTTGCGGCGCTGCTCATTGCGCTTGGTTGGGGCTATGGCGCCTACATTTGGCTCAAGGCTAAAAATGCTTCCGAACGCTGGCGGGCCGTGTTCTTTATCGGGATGGGCGCCTTGCTCGCGCTATCGACCTGGCAAACCCCGGAGCCTCCACCTCTGAATCCAGCCGCTGCCCTCGGGTTGCTCATCGGCGGGGCGTTAGGAGCACTCTTGATGTGGCGGCTCTACGCGCGCGGAGGCGCTACATAAGACCGACGCGTCCCTTCTACCCGGTGCTCGCCAAGCTAGCTCATCGAGGTTAGCGAAGAACGGAGCGTTGCGATGTTCATTTGGTCAAATGTGATACAAGCCCTTGTCATGCTGCTCGTCACCTTGGCGCAAGTCTATGGCGGCAATTTGGGACTGGCCATCATTACGCTGTCGCTCGTGGCGCGCCTTGCGCTGTTACCCGTCACGCTGCGCCTTGCGCGACGCGCGCAGAGACGCCAGGAGCAATTGAAGGCGCTTCAGCCACAGATTGACCAGTTGCGGCGGCGCTATCGCTCCAACCCCGAACGTCTTGCCCAAGAACTCACCCAGTTGTACCGGCGTCACGGTTACAGCCTTTTTGACCCGGCGAGCGTCCTGGGCAGCCTCGTCCAACTGCCCATCTTTGTCGGTCTGTGCTCGGCGATCCGCGAAGGCGTCGGAATCGGGGGCCGGTTCTTGTGGATCGCCAATTTGGCACAGCCTGATCTGCTCATGACGGCCATGGTCGCCGTTCTCACCTACGCGGTGAGCATCATCAGTCCCGGACTGCCCCAGAGCACGCACTATCTCTTTGCCGTTCTCCCCGCCTTGATCACCGCGCTCTTTTTGTGGCAACTGGCTGCCGGTCTCGGTTTGTACTGGGCCACATCGAGCACCGTTAACCTGTTGCAATCAATGATGTTGCGTCGCAAGGCAGCGGAACCCGGCCGGTAGGAAAAATCATCCCCTGCACCCCCCTCGAATCTCGTGGAGCTGTTTCAGCAGTTGCGCCGCAGACGTGACGCCGCTATTCGCATGCCGCGGCTGCGCGTTCTCGTCGAGGATCGGTGTCGTCGGAACGCTCAACACTCCCCACTGGTTCGCCAGGTCGGTCCGCCGCGCGGCGTCGATCTTGATGACCTGGAGGCAGCCCCATATTGCGCGCGCACTTTTTCAATAGCGCGTTTCTTCGTCAATTGACGCTCCGCAGCACAGGGATTATAATGCGCGACGAGGCTGATCGCGCTCATCCGCTAACGCAAGCGCACGGACTGGAAAGAGGACCACAGTGCCGAATAGGGCAAGACGTCACAACGGGAATAACAACAAGCTCCTTCCGGAAGACCGGGCCGCCCACGAATGGTACCGGTTTGTCTTGTCTTTTCCCCCGCACCTCGTCCGTGACTATATTCAGCGTTTTGGATTGGGGGAAACGCACCGCGTCCTAGATCCGTTCTGTGGCACCGGCACCACCCTGGTCGAGTGCAAGAAGCACGGGATTCCGAGTGTGGGAATCGAGGCGAATCCGATGGCTCATTTCGCGAGCCAGGTGAAGGTGGACTGGAGCCCATCCCCCGACGGATTGAAAAGCCACGCTCACCGAATTGCAAAGCGTGCTTTGGCAGAACTGGAGAAAGAAGGCATAGAGGACACGCCGCTCCTTATCGGCCGGCATACCTACAAGGATCTGCGCTCCCTCTCCCCCGAGCAAGAAAAGCTACTGCTCACTCATTCCATCAGCCCTCTTCCGCTTCACAAGGTCTTGGTATTGCTCGATTGTCTGAAGCAATACCGGGATCCCGAATATGATCCGCACGAACGCCTCGCGCTCGCCAAGGCCCTGGTTTTTTCCATCAGCAATCTGGTCTTTGGGCCGGAGGTCGGCGTCGGCGCGGCCAAAGCGGATGCTCCGGTTGTTTCCGCCTGGCTGGCCGAGGTCGACACGATGGCGCGCGATCTGATCGAGCTGCAGGGCCTGAACCCCACTCCATCGACGGTCCACCTGGCCGACGCACGGCAACTGGAACTGCTCCAGCCCGATTCGATCGATGCTGTAATTACTTCTCCACCTTATCCGAATGAAAAGGATTACACACGGACCACCCGACTGGAATCGGTGCTGCTTGGATTTCTTCAAAGCCGGGATGACTTGAGAGCCGTCAAGCAGAATCTGGTCCGCTCGAACACACGCAGCGTATACAAAGTAGATAGTGATGACGCGTGGGCAAAGGCGTATCCGGAGATCGAGGGCATCGCGGAGGCGATCGAAGCCCGGCGGATTGAGCTTGGCAAGACTTCCGGATTCGAACGGCTCTATCCACGGGTTACCAAGCTCTACTTCGGCGGAATGGCACGCCATTTGGCCGAACTGCGGAGGGTGTTGCATCCGGGCGCTCACATGGCATACGTGGTAGGGGATCAGGCTTCTTATCTGCGTGTCATGATACGGACGGGTAAAATCCTCTCCGAGATTGGCCAGTCGCTTGGGTACGAGCTCGTCGGAATTGATCTGTTCCGCACTCGCCTGGCAACCGCGACGGGCGAGCAACTGCGCGAGGAAGTGGTCGTCTTACGCTGGCCGGGAGAAAAGAGGAGGTAGCGCCGGATGGCAGAAAAGGGGAAGAATCGTTACACCCGGCTCATCGAAGACATCTTCCGCAGGCACTATAAGGAAGGCGCTAGCTCGATCGAGTTTGACCGGTCGGAGTTGTCCGAGGCTGCTCGACGACTGAAGATAAAGCTGCCGAAGAATCTCGGAGATGTTCTGTATACGTTCCGCTACCGAGCGACGCTGCCGAGCAGCATAATCGCGAAGACACCACCGGGGAAGATGTGGATTCTGCGGCCTGCCGGACGCGGGCGCTATAGGCTGGAGCTCACAACGGCCGCGAGCATTTCTCCTTCGCCGATGTTGATTGAAACCAAAGTGCCGGACGCCACTCCAGGTGTCATCACCAAATATGCCCAGAGCGACGAGCAGGCACTGTTGGCCATCATTCGATATAACCGACTGGTCGATATTTTCACCGGGCTCGCATGCTACTCACTACAGAATCACTTGCGCACAACAGTACCGGGCCTTGGGCAGGTCGAGACCGATGAGATTTACATTGGCATCGACAAGCGGGGCGTGCATTACGTTATCCCGGTTCAAGCCAAGGGTCGGTCCGAGAAGATCGGAATTGTTCAGATTGAACAGGACATGGCGCTGTGTGCGGCCAGATTCCCGGACCTGGTCTGCCGTTCCGTTGCCGCTCAATTCATGAAGGGGGATCTCATCGCTCTCTTTGAGCTTGCTCGATCGGAGGAGGGCGTCGCCATCTCTTCAGAGAGGCACTACAAGTTGGTTCGTCCCGAGGAGCTATCATCAGAGGAATTGCGGGCTTATCAGCAGCGCCCTGTCGAGTAATGGCAACGCGTACCGCGTTTGACGGACGCTCGTACCCCGTCTGTTGTACCGTCGCTCCTCAAGACCACCCCACTCGGGTGGTCTTTTTGTTACTCGCAAACCACTCTTTTTTGCGATGCGGAAGAGTGCGAGTTGTGGTAATGAGTATTCGCATATTGGACGTGCGACAGGAATGAGGGGAGGTTACAATGAGAACGAGTATTGAAACGAGCGGTCGATGGCATCGGTGGTCACCGGGTCGCTGGCGCTCGCGTACGTGAGCTACTGGAAAAAGAATGTCTATCTTGCGATGATTTTGCACGGAGGCATGAATTTCGCCTTTATGCTGCTGCCCTTTATGGCGCTGCTGGCCAAGTGAGGGATGCAGTTTGGTAGGCAAATGAAAGAGTACGCGCGTACTCGTAAAAGAGAGTACGCGCGTACCTATTTGTTCCCCACGGATTCGTGGTACAATCTAAAATACCTCTTTCCGCTTTTTGCATCCACCCGCGTCTAATTTAGCAGATGAATACCAGATGAATGCCTACACCGACATCACACAGGTACCGACAGGCTGTCAGGACGGGGATTCGGCGGCCCTCGAAGCATTGATCCGCAGCTTTAGGCCGCAGGTCTACCGCCTGGCGCTCTCCATTTTGCCCGATCCGGACGTTGCTCGCTCGGCGAGCCTCATGGGGAACTCTTATTTGGTCCAGCGAAGAGGCCACTGGCTCGTCTGGGCCGCGGAGTGAATCGAGGTTTGGGAACCGTTCCTCTATTTTAGCAGCCCCATCTGCACCAACGTTTCCTGTAATTGCTCCGGGGACCGGAAATGAATAATCGCGTGCTTAACGGGTTTGCAACAACCTGGTAATTGGGGTTGGAGAAACGGACCCGAAGGGTTTGCAGAAACCCTTCGGGTCCGTTGAAGGCGTTACGCTGCCTTTTTTCGCGCACGGCGCTTTTTCACCTGCGCCCAGAACTCTTTATGAGGAATACCGCCCGTTTCTCTGACGCTTTTGTATCCCTCTTCAATTATCGCACGCAATCGCGGGTTGTGCGTTAGGATCAGATCGTCCAGATCCGCGTCCTCTTGCACAGACACGAGCATCGCGACCGGTTTGCCGTTTCTGGTGACGACAATCGGCGACTCCTGGCACGCGTTAATGTATTCACTGAGATGATCTTTGACTTGGGCGAGTGGAGCAATTTTCACAGATCAAGTACCTCCTTTCCAACGAACAACCGATTACCGATTTTGCTGCCGATGGCAACCACGATAACCGCACGCGCCGCTTTATCTACCGCGTAGAGAATGCGAAAACGGTTTTCCGGCCCGCAACGGAGCTCCCACGCCGCGCCGAAGCTGGTAGGTTGGCGCAAGGGCTTGCGGTTACGTGTGCGCGTCAGCGGCTCGTACTGCAGTTGCCCCTTAATGGCGTTCTCAATCCGCGAGTAGAATTTCTTGTCGATCGCAGTCAGGTGCTCGCGCGTTTGGCGGGCATACGTGATGGTGAACGGCGGTGTGCGCGGCATGGCTAGAATTATAGCCAATCCGGGGCGAGTGTCAACGATGACGACTGGAAACTCAGAGTTGCCGGATGCGTGGCGCCGAGTTTCGTGATCAAATCCGGATGTGAATACGCGGGCCGCAGATGACGGGAGCGGAGAAAGGGTGAAGGCATCCCAGCGGCAAATCTCCTAAGACAGCAGCCCCATCTGCACCAACGTTTCCTCCAATTGCTCGGGCGACCGATAGTGAATGGTCGCGAAGCTGAGCTGCTGGGCCGTTGCGATATTTGCCGCGGAATCGTCGACGAATAAGCATTCGCCCGCCGTCCGGCCGATCCTGGCGAGTAGCACTTGGAAGATGCGGGGGTCGGGCTTGGCGAGCTTGACCTCGCCCGAAATCACAATGTCATCGAACCATTCCAGAAACGGATACTGGCGGCGGACCGACTGGAACTTGTCTCCATTCCAATTGCTGAGCCCGTAGAGCGGATAGCCGGCTTGCTTGAGGCGACGGAGAATATCAACCGTGGGCTGGATTGGACCGAGGATGGACTCGTCGTACCGGAGATCGTAGGCTTGAATCAGGTCGCGGTATTGGGGAAACTTGGCCGATAGCTCTGCAACGGCTTCCGGAAACGGGCGCCCCTTGTCCTGCTCGTGATTCCATTCGGCAAAGCCGATCTCGCGCATAAAATCCTCTACCGCTTGCTCGTCGTCAAGGAGCTTGCGGTACAAATGACGCGGGTTCCAATCGATCAAGACGCCGCCGAAATCGAAAATGATGGCCAGGTTTGTGTTCATGGGTTCGTTCGAGAGCTAGTATAACGCTATTGCTTTATGGTACCAAAGCGGCAACAAGCGAGGGCCGTTTTTCTCATTTGGCTGTATCCACTTTTATGATATACTGAAATAGCAGATCGTCGTTGCATGGGCAATCGGTGGCTGTCTATCCTGAGAAGAGTGTCGCTCTTCAGACGTGTGACAGCCGCAGTTCATTTCGTCACTGACCCGATCGCGACACGGCCCGTGAGAAATATTCTCTCCCCTCTGCATACAACTGAAATTCTCCTCGCTCTGCTCACGACCTTGGACCCCGGGTCCGTTCTCCGGTCACGAAATGCGGTTGGGCAGAATTACTGCCCCGCGGGCGCACGCGCCGAGTTGAACACTGCCTCCTTTCAGCCAATTCTCCTCCCTCGGGCCATCACCCTTTGCCCTATAGCTGCCAGGTTGGGCGTGTCCTTCGCGGGCCAATCCCGCCCGTCATCCATATTCTTCCTCACCGCTCGTTCTCCGACTCTGAAGGGAGAAGCAATCCATGTCACGTAGATGGCGGTCTGAACGGGTGCTGGTGAGCAGCCTCCTCAGCGCGCGGCTCATGGTCGGCTGCACCGCAAGCAGCGGGTTTATCACACCGCAGCAAGCCTATGACATTGCCGTGCGGGACTCTAACCAGGGTCATTTGAGAGCACAAGAACCCCCGAGCAGTCGGACGACGAGAGCAGACCTGATGACGCTTGAAAGTGCCAGAGCGGCTTTCGGAGGGAACGGCGATAACGGAGGGCGTGCTCCCACGACGATGGTTTGGCTCGTCACCCTCGAGGGTACCTGGACCATCACCGGAGGTCCGCTGACTCCGAAAGGGGCAGGCCCGGCGCCTCAACCGACCTTTCATCATTATGCCGTCATCCTCGACGCGAGGACAGGCGAGACGATCGCCGAAAGGGCAGCGGATTAGCGACGAATGCGTGGGGATATGGGACGGCTGGCCGCTGTCGGTTTCTTCGGGGCATGGCTGCCCACCTCGGTGATGATCGATGTCGATACGGAAACGGGAGCATCGATGACAACACACAATGCGTTTGCGGTTCGTCCGGGATGGCCGAGCGTGGGGCTGGCTCTCCTACCGGGTCTTGCTCTCATCGCACTCAAGAGCGGAATGCTGCAAGGCTTGGGAGGACCTTCCGTTGGCAACTTTTACACCGTGCCGATCTTGTGCCTGGCTTTGGTGCTCGCCAGTCTCCTTCGCAAGGGCCGCTTTGAGGTCTGGAGCTATCCTGCCCTGGGCATTGCGCTTGCCGCCGGCCTTTCCATGTTCATGGGTGTGATCTCTGCATTGGCGCAGTCGTTCCGCTGGAGCAACCCGCTCATCCCCATTTTCATCACGAGCGCAACCGTCTGGGGCGCCTTGCTGATCTTGGCCGCCCGGTACCATCTCGGTCCGGTGGCTCCGCGGGCGGCATGGGTGCTGTTGGCCGTCCTGATCGGCGCTTGTGTCGTGGGATACGGCATCGATGTCTTCACCCTTACCGGCGGTATCGCGGCCAATGCACCCATGATCCTTGTGGCGCCGAGCACCCTATTCCTCGGACTCTCGCTGCTGCCGGTCTTGATCGCATGGCACCTGGCTCGCAAGGATGGCACGGCGGCCGCCCTCGTCGTTCTCGCCGCCGAGTACTTGTTCTACGACGTTATCGCAGAACCCGGCTACGCGCTCGCGATGCACACGCAGGAAGCGGCGATTGTGTGGCTCGTAAACAACCTCCCCGCCGTTGGTCTGTTGATCCTTGCCCCACTATGGGTCATGACCGCGCGCTCGTTCCGTTCTCAGGCGCTTGCGTTTCTCCTGCCGTCTTCGCTCGTGCTCGCGATCGTCGAGCTGTTGAGTGGGTCGGTGCGTCTAGAGTATACGCCGGTGATGTGGCTCCGCCGCGGCTTGGGAGCGTCCGAATACGTGCTGGTCATCGCTTTGGCCGTCCTCCTTTACCACGCCTATCAAGGCCGTACCGACGAGAAGGACGATGCACCACATCTTGCGCAAGAGACAACATGAATGAAAAGGCGTGCTCGAATTGAAACCTGTCCAGCAGCCGCAACTCGCCCTTACCATGAGTTGCACCGGGCCGGGCACGTTTCCTGATGCCAAGATCGCCGTCGAGGCAGAGCGCCGTCACTCGTGTATGGCGACGATTTATGATTCAAAATGGGGACGTGACGCGACTTTTTGAAGAGAAAAGGGAGAGCCCAATCGAGGGCTTTCCCTTGAGTCGAAGGAATTGCGCTACTGGCATGCGCGTTTGACCAGGGGCGTACCGGCCGGCTGCACGGCACTCTCGAGAATCAGATTTGCTTACGGTAATGCTTTGAGCACCGCCTCTATATCTTTCGGCGATTCCTCCTTAAAGGGCTCACTCGACTGCAGCGCGATCAGTTCTTCGAACACTTGGCGGCTCGCACGGGCGACCGGCAGACCGAATCCGAGTTCCTGAAAGCTGTCGATCGCTTCGTCCAATTCCGCCGCCCTCCGGCTCGCGTGGGTGACCGACGAACAAACGAGGCGCTTGAGCGCCGGCTGAAAGCCTTCCGTCTCCCAGGTTTCCGCCAGGGAAGCGACGACCTCGTCCTGGACGCCGTTCTTGCGGGCGACGCGGAGCGTTTCGACCGCCAGCGCGACATACCCTTTCATGAAGAGGCTGCGGCACAGTTTGAGCGTAGCTGCCGCCCCGGGGTCGTCGTTGAGGACCTCGATCTTCATTCCGAGCGGGACCAGATGGTCGGCGAGCGCCCGGGCGCCGGGACCGGAAGCAACGCACGGCACCCGGTAGCCGAAGGAGGCGACCGCGCCCATGAGGGCGAGCTTGGCAAAGCGTGCGCCGCGGGCGCCGACGAGCGCGGCCACCTCGCAGGCTTTGGCCGGCCCGCTCGAGGTCAAGTCGACATACAAATGCCCAGACCCAAGGAAAGGGGCCGCCTGAGCCGCCGCATCGCGTGCGGCCTGCGGGACGACCGCGCAGATGACCATGCTACTCTGCCCCACCAGCTCCGAAAGTGAGGATGGGAACTGAACGCCGAGGTCGTTCGCTTGCGAACGCCGCTTTTCGCTCCAAGCGACGTCAAAGGCGGCGACGGCCAAGGCCGGGTTCGCTTCCCTCCAACCGCGTGTGAGCGTGCTCCCCACTTCGCCAAAACCGATGAGGCCAATTTTGAGATCGGACATTTCGGATTCGGTCACGTTGCTTTTCCTCGCTTGCCTATTCTTCCGTTAGCCCGAGTTGGGTGAGGAGCTGGTCGAGGCCGAGGAGTTCAAGGGTGGTCCTGCCCGCCTGGAGCTGCTCCATCATCGTGACTTCGCGCGCCTCGCGGGCGCGCGCTTGAGCCAAAACCTCCTCGGCACGATCAAGGGGAATGACGACCACGCCGTCGTCGTCTCCGACCACGATGTCGCCGGGATTGACGAGGACGCCAGCGCAGACAACCGGATGGTTGATCGTGCCGAGGGAGGCCTTGGCCGCCCACTTCATCGAGACACCCCGGGAAAAGATGGGAAAACCCTTGCGATGAATCGGTTCAATGTCCCGCACCGCGCCGCTCGTCACGAGACCCGCAATCCCGCGCTGCAGGGCGCCGGTCGTCATGATTTCGCCCCACACGTTCGATTCGAGCCAGTCCTCGCCGTCGTGGACGATGACATCGCCGGGCCGAGCGACGCAGATTGCCTTATGTAACATCAGGTTGTCGCCGCCATGCGATCGGACCGTGCACGCGGGGCCGCAGCATTTCATCCCCGGATACACCGGACGAATCGTGTGGGCCATCGCGCCGACATGGCCCTGTGCTTCGTGAATCGTCGAGGTGGGCAGTTGGCCGAGCGCGGCGATGAGCTGGGGATCGGGACGGCGGATGTTATGAATGACGTGAGGCATGTGTTCTCCTAGTGATGAGTGACCAGTGGCAAGTGACAAGGAAAAACGGGGTGGCCGCAGAGGAACGGGAGTTCAAGAACGATCCTCGCCGGCCAGGAGTTTGGCGCCGCGGATGTGGTTAAAGATGCCACAGGGACAGTAGGTGGCGATTCTCTGCGCCGCCCGCTCCGGCTTCATCTTGCCTTCGCGCACCCGTTTTTGGTAAAACTCGACCAGCGCGGGGGAAATCTGGTGATGGCCGCACATGGTGGTGACTGCCAAAGTCTCTTCGGAGGGGAGCAGTTCCTTTTTTCCCCACACGCCGAACGAGTAGTTGACCGTGTGCGGAGTGACGCCGGCTTGCTCACAGGCGGGCAGGACCTCGTCCAAAAGGCCGGAGATGACGACGGAGAGGCCCACATCGCGTTTTTTCATCTGGCGGAGGAACTCGACGACCTGGGCGCGTGAGGTAAAGACGCCGCGCAAGCGGCTCTTGTCCGATATGCGTTCCTTGACGGCGGGCGCGCCTAACTCCAGGATGGAACCGGATTTCACGTCCCCCCAGTTCTCGCAGCCGACTGCTTCGGCGGCGGCAATAAACTCTTCCGCTTTCGGCTTGATGTTCGAATCGTTAATGCCCTTGGCCTGGTACATGAGCCAGACATAGTCACCCCGGAGAGATTCGACGGTGCCCGAACGATGCAGTGTGTGTGTCATCTAATCTCCAAATTGAAAAACCCCCCGGAGCCCCCGAGTTCTCTTTCCTCCGAGTTCCCTTGAATTCCCCCGGACTTCAGAGGAACTCGGAGGGAAAGGATGCATCAGTCTTGCACGAGGGGTTTTCCTAGTCCAACGTTCACTTTGCCGCGGATGGGTGGGGTGAGTCCGAGCCTTTCGACCTGGTCCAGGAACGGAGCGCGCCCATTCGCGTCCGCTCGGCTGATCACTCCAAGCGAAAAGACCGTATCAATCTCCTTTTCGACCTTTTGCAGCGCGGCGATGACCTTGGCAAAATCCTCCTCAGGAATCGTGCCCTCGACGATAATCGAAAGAAGGCGTTCCTCGCGTACCTCGTCTACGATCTCGCCCGTTCTCTTGTCTTTTAATACGGCGGTCAGCGGGCTGGCCTCTTCGAACTGCAGCCCGACCCGCGCGAGCGCCATGGCCACCTTTTCGGCGTCCCGCATCCAGACGCCGACGCCAGGGCGCCCCATGTCGATACAGATTCCGAGCTGGCCGGGTCTGACGCGTCCGGTCACGTCATTCGTCTTGCTCTCTTCAGTGCCGCGGCCGGGCACACCGGTGGCGGCCTTGGTCTCGGTGGGATCGCTCAAAAAGTGCCGCAGAGCCCGACCCTGGGTATTGATTTCGCCCGGCCGAATGGCGTGCTTGGCGCAGACGCGCTTGCGCGTGCAGACAAAACATTCGACGCATTGGTCTTGATCGATGACGGCTTTATCGCCCTCCATGCGAATGACGCCTAGAGGGCAGTACATGAGACAAACCTTGCAGCCGTTGCACAGATCCGCGTTGATGACGGCCATGAGTTCTCCAGGAAAAAGTTAGGTTTCGAGTACGGGCGAGCCGGCTCTGCGCCACATGGCGCGGACGACCGGCGTAAAGAGCGACAGCAGAGCCAGGATGATCAGAACCGCCGACATGGGACGCGCGAAGAAGATGGCCAATGAACCATGCGACATGGTCAACGCCTGACGCAGCGACCGCTCGACCATGGGACCGAGGACCAAGCCCAGGACGACAGGCGCGGGGTGGAACTCGAGTTTGCGCATGACATAGCCGATTAGCCCAAAGACGAACATGATCCACACGTCAGAGATCATATTGTCCGTCGCATAGACGCCCACGGCCGAGATGATGAGGACGAGGGGCATCAGCAGCCTGTACGGAACGCGCAGCAGGCTCACCCAGATGCCGATCAAGGGCATATTCAAGACGAGGAGCATGATATTGCCGATGTACATGCTCGCAATCAAGCCCCAAACGAAATCGGGATTGTTGTCAAAGAGGAGCGGCCCGGGACGGAGACCGTGAATGAGGAGCGCGCCCATCATGACAGCCGTCGTCCCGGAACCCGGAATGCCCAACGTGAGCAGGGGGACCATGGCACCGCCTGCGGCGGCGTTGTTCGCCCCCTCTGGAGCCGCGACCCCTTCGATGGCCCCGGTCCCGAATTTTTCCGGATGCTTACTCGCTTTTTTCTCGGCGGCGTAGGCCATGAAGGAAGCAATGGTCGCGCCCGCGCCCGGCAGGACGCCGACGACAAAGCCGAGGATCGAGCCCCGCCACAAAGCGCCGAACGAGTCTTTCCAATCCTGGAGGTTGGGGAACAGATTGCGGAGGGTCAACTTGGGCTGCATAAAGACGGACTGCATCGGCGCCTCAATGTTGCACAGTACCTCGGATACGGCGAAGAGGCCGACGGCGACTCCGATAAAGCCCACGCCATCCAAGAGGTAGATGTTGCCGTAGGTGAACCGCGCCGCGCCCGAAATCGCGTCAATGCCGATGGAAGCGATGAGCAGCCCAAAGAGACCGCTGATGATCCCCTTGATCATCGATTTGCCGGTGAGACTTGTGACCAGCGTCAGCCCGAGGAAGGTGAGCGCGAAATATTCCGGCGGCCCAAAGCTGATCGCCAGATCGGCGAGCGGATTGGCGATCAGGGAGAGCATGATGACGGCAAAGGTGCCGGCGATAAAGGACGCCAGCGCGGCCATGCCGAGCGCCGGCCCCGCGCGCCCCTTGCGGGCCATCGCATAGCCGTCCAGGCACGTCATGACGGACGAGTTTTCACCCGGCACATTCAACAGGATCGAAGTGGTGGACCCGCCGTACATCGCCCCATAATAGAGCCCGGCCATGGTGATGATCGCGGTGGTCGGATTCAAGCCGTACGTAATGGGAATGAGCAAGGCCACTCCCGTCACCGGACCGATCCCGGGGAGGACGCCGATGAGCGTCCCCATTAGCACGCCGATAAAACAAAAGAGCAGATTCTGCGGACTGAGAGCTACCGAGAAACCGAGGGCCAGGTTTTGAAAGAGTTCCATGGGGCTCACCTCATCGAGGCTGTGCTAGAATCCCAAAAAGCCCTTGGGCAGGGTGACGCCGAGCAGGATTTGGAAGATAACATAGAGCGCAATCGTCATTCCGACGGTGACAAGCAAAGTAATCTTCCACGGTTCCCGCTCGACCCCTTTAAGCAAGAGGCCGGTCAGGAGCAGAGTATCCAGGATGTATCCCAACGGTTCCATGAGAAAGGCATAGACACCCAGGGCCGCAAGGACGAGCGCTACGTTGACAAGCCCTTGGCGTTCCGGGAAGGGAGCCTTTTCATCGAGCGCCTCCGGCCGCTGGCGCGCATCCACGAGCAGCATGATCGAGAGAATCAGCATCAATACGCCCAGCCAAAACGGAAAGAATCCGTAGCCCGGCGCGAATTCGGCCGTCAGTTGCATCTTGGCCGACTCTTCGATGACAAGGAGCGAAAAGACCGCGAGGACGATGGCGGTGATCTGGTCCGCCTTTTTCATCATGATCTTCATGGTCGTGTCCTCAAGCAAATGAAAGTGACGGGTTTATCAGCCAACCCCGCTGGGCATCGCGGGGTCCGAGACCCCGCTGGGAATCGCGGGATCCGAGATCCCGCAGGGAAATGCTGGGTCTGCGGGATGAGCCAACAACGAGCGACGTGTGAAACGTGATGCGTGTCCCGTGACGGACGATAAGTAAATATGTAAGGACGGTAAGTAGGGGCGGCCGGATGAGGAGGAAGAACAAGAAGGGAAGGAGCGGCCGCCCCTACAGCACGGACACTCTACTTGCTGGCGCCCGACCCCTTGATCACACCCATATCCTGGAGGAGCGTGGCGTATTTGCTATTCTCTGACTCCATCCACTTGCCGTAGGTGGGGCCGTCCATCCAGGCTTCGGTCAGGCTGTTGTCTTTAACGTAGGCTTTGAATGTGTCGGTGTTGCTGTACTTGAGCATGGCATCTTCCAGGACTTGGCGATCCGCATCGGAGATGCCGCCCGGGGCGACGAGACCGCGGTTCTGCTGGAAGATGGCGTCAATCCCCTGCTCCTTCATCGTGGGGACATCTGGAAGAGAGCCGAGGCGCTTTTCCGAGAGGGAGCCGAGAATCCTGATCTTGCCACCTTTTTGCAGTTCCATGATCTCGCTCGGGTTGCCAATCGCAAATTCGACGTGACCGCCCATCACCGCGGCGTTGACCTCGCCGCCGCTGTTAAAGGTGATGTAGTTGAACTTGGCACCGGTGTTCTTCTCGATCAAATAGGTGGCAATCGAGTCTGCGGCGCCCAACTGTGTGCCGCCGACATTGAGCTGTTTAGGGTTCGCTTTGGCATAGTCCACAATGTCCTTCATGGTCTTGAACTTGGACTCGGGCCGGACGAACGCGACAAATTCGTCAAAGGCGAGGTTGCAGATGGGAGTAAAATCCTTGTACGTTACTTGCGAGAGCCCCTGTAACGGGGTGGTTAAAAAGCTGGCCACGGCGGTGAGCATGTAGTAAGGTTCGCCCTTTTTGCCCGCGACGTAGGCAAAAGCGACCGCGCCGCTGCCGCCCGGCTTGTTTTCGACCGCGATGGGCTGGGAAAGGATCTTTTCTTTTTCAAAGGCGGCGGAGAGGGTGCGGGCGAAAATGTCGCTGCCGCCGCCCGCGGAGGCGTGGACGATGATCGTCACCGGCTTTTCCGGGAACTTGGCCGTCTGAACGGGACTGCAGCCGACAATCACAGCCAGGACGAGGGCGGCGAAGAGCACAAGGCTGAGAAAGCGCAAGGTCTTCATGAGGAAATCTCCTTTGGTTCGGGCAAAAACGCGTTTGTTTGCGGGCGAGCGAGAACCGAAAAAAGAAAAACCCCTGACCTCGACCGGCCGTCATCGCCGCCGGACTGAGGCCCCCATCGTTGGGGAGCAGGGGCATCTTCACGAACTGCCTTGATTGCTGAGAACGCGCCGAAGGGGTCGAGTGCTCTAGGCAATTTCGGTTGGCTGGTCATCACCTCCCTGCAAGAGTACCTCCGCTCGTGTGAGGTTAAAGATGCCGCAGATACAGGGTCGCGCCAACTGGCGAGCGGCGGCTTGCGAATCCGTGCGGCCTGCAGTTACATCGGCTTGCATCTGGTCGGCGAGATGGCTCGCGATGAGCGCGTGGCCGCACATGGTGGTCAATTCCAAACAATCTTCGCTTGGCAGCAGCTCCGTTTTCCCATGGACTCCGAGCGAGAGATTGACGGTATGGGGCTGCAGGTCCAGCTCCCTGCACATATCCAACACCTCGTCAATCAGGCCGCTGACGGTCACGGAGAGACCCAGATCGGCCTCTTTCACCCGTCGGACAATCTCTTTGATCCGGGCGCGGCTTGGTACGGACGCAGCAATAATCGGGGACTCGGTCTCGTCCGCGCGGAGCATCTCCTCGGTCAGCCCGTGCGCCATGTTCTCGCCGGTCTCCATCCGGCCCGTGTTTGAAATGCCGACATCGCAGAGGATATTGCGAATGGTCTTGAGCTTGGGCCCGCAGCCGGTCCGATTCAACCCGGCGACGGTGCGGGTGATAAAGACGTAATCGTCTTTCAGGCTATTAACGGAGCCACGTCTGTGCAAAGAATGCGTCATCGATTGGACCCCTTGTGACGAGTGCCGACTGACGAGTGACGGGCGACGAGAGAAATCGACATGTCACTCGTCACTTGGTGCGCGTGGTCTTCCCAGTCCCAGATTGATTTTGGCGTTGGATCGCGCGGGGAAACCGAGACGGGCGAGTTCGGGTAGAACGGCGATCGTGCCGTCGGGCTCAAAGCGAGTGATGAGGTCCAGAGAAAAGACAGAGTCGATCTCTTGGGCGACCTGCCGGACCGCGGCGAGCACCCGGGGCAGCTCCCGGGCAGGAAAGCCCGCCTCGACGATGGCGGAGAGGACGCGTTCATTCCGCACCTCCGGCGTGAACGTGCCCGTCGCCGGGTTGTCGAAGAGGGCATAGACGGGGTTCTTTTCCTCAAAGCGGACGCCGATGCCGGCGAGTGCTTGAGTCGCTTTTTCGACGTCGCCCAGGCGGGTGGCGATGCCCGGCCGCCCAAATTCGAGCGCCATGCCGTAGGTGCCGCGGCGGTAGCGGCCGGTGACGTCGTTCGTCTTCATCTCTTCGGTGCCGCGGCCAAAGCCGCGGGTGTGCGGATGAGGTACCGTCGGATCGCTAAACTGTTTGCGGAGGACACGCGGCCACAAGTCGCTCTCGGGAGGCTGGAAAAAAGCGGCGGTGGGACAATCGGCGCTGCGGCGGCAGACGCCGCACTCGACGCACTGGTTCTCGTCGACACGCAAACGGTCTCCGTCGTCGAGAATAGCGCCGACGGGACAGAAGGGGAGGCAGATACCGCAGCCGGTGCAATCGTCGTTGATGCGCATGGCCGGAGGCTACTCCTGGGCGAGAGTGGCGACCAACTCAGCCGCCCGCTTTTGATTAAAGACGCCGCATACGCACGGTTTGCCAAGCTCGGTCGCGGCTGCTTCCGCCGCCATGCGCCCGCTGCGGACCTGGGAGACCAAGTCCTCCACGAGTGCTGGCGAGGTGAGCGCATGGCCGCACATGGTTGTTATTTCCATCAACTCGGCTTTGGGGAGCAGCTCTTTCCTACCCCAAACACCCAAGGATAGATCAACCGTGTGCGGCTGTAGACCGACCTCGTCGCACAGGTCAAAGATTTGATCCATCAAGCCGCTGACGACTACGGAGAGTCCAATGTCGCGGGCCTTGAGTTCGCTCAAAGCGTTGCGCAAGCGGTCGCGATCGCTAAAGACGCCGCAGACGACGGCATTGGGCTTGAGCCCGGTGCGCAGTTCGGCTGCGGTCTTGCCGTGGGCCAACGTGCCGGGCACGTACAGACTGCCGAGATTGGTTGGCGCATGCTGGATGAGGACATCGAAGACCGCGACGAGTTTGTCGAGGGTACGCTTTTTCGCCTGGTCGTCCACGATATCGAATTGACGCGCGGGCATGGCCAAGATGGGAAAATCGTGCTCGAGCGATGCGCACGACCCCTGGCGATGCAGTGAGTGTGTCATGGAACGAGTGGCCTCCCCAATCCGACGTTGACTTTGGCATTCGGCCGCACTTGCACTCCCGCTTGCTCCAAGAGAGAGACGACAGGGATCGTCTTGTCTGGATTCACGCGGGTGATGACGCCCAGACTAAAGACGGTATCGATCTTGTCCTCGACCGCGCGCAAGGCAGCAATCACCTCGCCCGTCTTTTCGATGGGGACGGTGAATTCGATAATCAGGGAGAGGACGCGCTCGCCGAGAATCTCAGGCTTGAAGGTGCCGGTGGCGGTATCGGCGAGCAAGGGATAGATCGGGTTTTTCTGTTCATAGACCGCGCCCACCCTCGATACCGCTTGCGCGACCGTCTGTGCATCGGCAAAGCTCGTGCTGACGCCGGGACGTCCCATCTCGATGCAGAAACCCACCTGACCGAATTTAAAACGGCCGGTGCGGTCGTTCGTCTTGCCTTCTTCGGTGCCGCGGCCGCCCGCGAAAGTGACCGGGGAGATCGAGATCGGATCGCTGAAATAGCGGCGCAGGTTGCGCGGATAGGGGAGTTGGTCGACGCCCAACTGGACCATCGCGTCGACGGGGCACTCGACGAGGCGGGTGCAGACAGCGCATTCAACACACTTGTCCTGGTCGGAGACGGCGATGGGCCCGTCCATAGTAATGGCGCCTATGGTGCAATAGGGGAGACAGAGACCACAGCCGATACAATCCTCAGTGATGTGCAAAGCGACCTCCGACGATGGCGTACCAGGTTGGGCGGCTGCCCGCACAGCGGGAGCCTGTTGAGCGATGCTTGCTCAACGGGACGAATTATGTGATGGGGAGGCTATCGAGCAAGCGCCGAGCGGCCTCGAGGATATGGTCGTGCACGAGTTTTTGCGCGCGGTCCGCATCGCCGGCGATGACGGCGTCGGCAATAGCGGTGTGATCGCGCAGCACCTCCTGGGGTCGGTTCGGGAGGGCAATCGAGGCGTGACGAAAACGAGAAACGGAATCGCGTAACTCGGCGAGGAGCTTGAGCAAAGTGGCGTTCCCGCTCACTGCCGCGAGCACATCATGGAATTCCACGTCGCACGCGGTCAGAGTCCTTAGGTCTTGGCGCTCGACGGCAAGACGAGAACGTTCCAGCACCTGGCGCAGGCAGTCGGCATCGGCTTGGGTCACGCGCTGAGCGGCGAGGCGACAGACGAGGGCTTCCAAGACAGCTCGTACGGTATAGACCTCTTGGATGCTGGCGCGGGTCAGAGAACTGACGACCATGCCTTTGCCCGAGGTGGTGACAAGCTGTTCCTGCTCCAGTCGTCGGATGGCTTCTCGAACGGGGACGCGGCTGACGCCGAGCTGCTTGGCAATTTTGGTCTCCACGAGGTGCTCGCCGGGACCGAATTGCCCCTCGATGATGGCTTGTTTGAGGCGCTCGTAGACCACCTGGCGCAGCGGAGGGTGGCCGTGGATGGGGGCGCCGAGGACGGCGCGCAGGCTTGCGGGTTGCTGTTGGGTAATCATTGTATACAGTATACAGCAACTCCGTTTTTTGTCAAATCTGGGGATTTCGAAGGGTTCGCGGGGGAGGTCCTAAGAAGGGGCGCCTGCTCGGAGACAAGCGACCTGATGCTCCTTGCCGACATCATGAAGCACAGGCCTGGTTTGAGCGCAATCCCGGGTCGCCAGGCGGCAGCGCGGGTGAAAATTGCAGCCCGTGGGCGGATTCACGAGGCTGGGCGCCTCTCCCTGCAAGAGGATCATCTGCCCACGCTTTTCTTCGATGAACGGGTCGGGGATAGGCACGGCCGAAAGCAATGCCTGAGTATAGGGGTGCAACGGGTTTTCGTACAGCGAATGACAGTCGGTGATTTCGACGATGCGTCCGAGATACATGACCGCGACGCGGTCGCTAATGTGGCGCACCACCGACAAGTCGTGACCGATAAAAAGGTAGGTGAGGCCCAGTCTTTCCTGCAATTCGTCGAGCAGATTGACGATTTGCGCCTGGATGGAGACGTCGAGCGCGGAAATCGGCTCATCACAGACGATGAGGGAGGGATCAGTCGCCAGGGCGCGCGCAATGCCGATACGCTGCCGTTGTCCGCCGCTGAATTCGTGCGGCACCCGCTCCGCCAGCCCTGGATTGAGGCCGACCATTCGAAAGAGCTCGGCCACTCGTTCTCGGTATTCGCCTTTACTTTTCACGAGATGATGAATCTCGAGCGGCTCGCCCACAATGTCGCCCGCACTCTGCCGCGGGTCGAGCGAGCTATACGGGTCTTGGAAAATAAGCTGCAGCTTGTGGCGGAGAGGGCGGAGTTGACTGGTCGAGTGAGCCGCAATGTCTTGCCCTTCGAAACGAATCTCACCCGCGGTGGGACGATACAGCCGCAAGACGCAGCGCGCGGTGGTGGTCTTGCCGCAGCCGCTCTCGCCCACCAACCCCAGGGTTTCTCCCCGCCTGAGGGTAAAGCTGATATCGTCCACGGCTCTCAAGTCCGCCACCTTGCGCCGGAGCAATCCCTTGGTCACCGGGAAATACATCTTGAGATTCTTTACCTCAAGGACGAGACCCTCAGAGAACCGCTTTCCCTCCGCGCTCGGCGACGCCGCGCTTGCTAAAGCGCCCTCTCTCTCCTTCTCTCCCGCGGGGAAAGGGCAGGCCACATAATGCTGACCGCCGATGGGTTGGAGTTTTATCTCTTCCCCCCGGCAGCGGTCGGAATGGCGTGAACAACGAGGATAAAAGGCGCAGGTTCCCATGCGATAGGTGAGGCTCGGCGGCATCCCGCGAATGGGAATCAACTGCTGCCCTTTCGGCGCATCCAGACGGGGCACCGATTTGAGGAGACCCACCGTATAAGGATGCCGCGGATCGCCAAAGATTTCCTTGGCCGTACCCGATTCGACAATGGCGCCCGCATACATGACGTAGATTCTCTGCGCGTAACGTGCGACCACCCCCAGGTTGTGCGTCACGATCAACAGCGACATCTTAAACCGCTGAATCGTCTCGCGCAGAAGCTCCAAGAGCTGTGCCTGCGTGGTTACATCCACTGCGGTCGTCGCTTCATCGGCGATCAGCAGCTTCGGGTTGCAGCCGAGCGCCATGGCGATCATGACCCGCTGCCGCATGCCGCCGCTGAATTGGTGCGGATAGTGGTCAATCCGCTGCTCGGCATCCGCAATCCCCACCAGTTTCAAGAGTTCGATCGCCCGGGCGCGGGCCGTGCCTCGGTCCATCTTCAAATGCAGGACGAGGCACTCGACGATCTGCTGGCCGATGGAGAGCACGGGGTTCAGCGACGTCATCGGCTCTTGGAAAATCATCCCGATCTTGCCGCCGCGCACGGCTCGCATCGCCCGGCTATTCGAGCCGCACTGCAACAGGTCCACCCCTTCAAACAACACTTGTCCGCTCACGATTTTGCCGGGCGGTGTTGGAATCAACTGCAGGACGGAGAGCTGGCTCGCCGATTTCCCGGAGCCGCTCTCGCCCACGATGCTGACGATCTCGCCTTCGTCGATATAGTAAGAGATGCCGTCCACCGCGTGGACCGTACTGTCCTCGATATTGAATTCAGTAGTCAGGTTTTGGACATCCAGAAGGTGCGCCATTTCTGCTCCACGCGATCAGATCGTGCCGCGCAGCCGGGGGTCCAGCGCGTCGCGGAGACCATCTCCGACGAGGTTGAAAGCCAGGACGACGAGCATCACACAAAAACCGGGGGCGATGGAGAGGACCGGGCTCCGTGCCAGATAGCGATAGCCGTCGCTCACCATAGACCCCCATGCGGCGCCCGGGGGAGCAATGCCCAGCCCCAAAAAGCTCAACCCGGCTTCGGCGAGGATGGCGATGCCCAGGTTCAAGGTAATGAGCACGATGAGCGGAGACAAGCAATTGGGCAAGACATGTACCCGCATGATTCTCAGATGGCTCCCGCCGATGATCTCGCCGGCTTTGATAAAGTCGGCTTGCTTGACGGCCAAGACCTGGCCGCGCATCAAACGGGCATAGGTGGGAATCAGGGAAATACCCAGCGCGACGATCACGTTCATCAAACCCCCGCCGAGAGCGGCGCCAATCGCGAGGGCCAGCATCAGCGAGGGAATCGCCATCAGCGCATCGACGAAACGCATAATCACGGTGCCGGTGAATCCGCCCAGATAGCCGGCGAGGAGGCCGAGGGCCATACCGATCAGAGCCGCGACCCCGACCGACACCAGCCCCACCGCGACGGAGGTGCGTGAGCCGTAAATGATGCGGCTGAGCGTATCTCGGCCGAAAGCATCCGTGCCGAGAAGGTGCGTCATGGAAGGCTGCTGCATGGCTTCGCGGAGATTCGGCTTGTAGGGATCGTAGGGGGAGATGAAATCGGCAAAGATGGCGACGAAGACGAGCAGCAAGATGACGGCGGCGCCAAAGATGACCACCTTGCGCCCGAAAAAGACGCGCAGGAACCGTCGCCACGCGCTCGCCCGGGGTGGCATTTCGAGCGAATCGTCGTAGGGGGCAGGAAACTGAAAAGGTGTTGCCGTCGCCGACATCGCCATCGCTCCTATTCGTCGAACCGGATGCGGGGATCAATGTAGCCGTAGGAAATATCCACGAGAAGATTAGCCAGCACGACGACGGCTCCCACGACCATGACGATCCCCTGCACAATCACATAATCTCGATCGAAGATGCCGCTCACCATCAAGCGCCCCATGCCGGGGATGTTGAAAACCTGCTCGACCAGAACGGAGCCCCCTACCAGGTTGCGGAGATCCATGCCTAGCAGCGTCACCACCGGGACGAGTGCGTTCTTGAGCGCGTGACCCGCGATCACGCCCCAGTCGCTCAATCCTTTGGCGCGCGCCGTACGGATATAGTCCTGCCGGATCACCTCGAGCATGCTCGACCGCGTCTGGCGCGTAATGGAAGCCAGCGGCACGATCGCGAGGCACGCGGCGGGCATGAGGAGCTGCCGAAGGCTCAGTTCCAGGTTGTCGAAAGGCGATGTGTATCCCTGTACAGGCAGCCAGCCGAGCGTCAGCGCGAAGAGATAGATGCACAGGATGCCGAGCCAGAAGATCGGCACCGCCATCGCCAGGTTCGCCGAGACGGTGATGACTGAATCGAGCCAACCTCCGCGGCGGACCGCACAAATGACTCCGGCCGGAATACCCACGGCCACGCTGATCAAGAATGCGACGAGCCCCAGGTAAAAGGTCGCGGGCAAACGCGTGGCAATAAGAGTCGTCACGCTGTCCCGATAAAAGATCGAGGTGCCGAGATCGCCGCGCATAAAGTTGCCGGCCCAATGGGCATACTGCACCCACAGAGGCTGATCCAGCCACAGCTCTTGGCGGAGGGCGTCAATTTGGGCTTGCGTCGCCGAGTCCCCCAAGATCACGCGGGCCGGATCACCGGGGGTAAGATGCAGCAGCGAAAACGCCACGAAGCTGACGATCACCAAGACGATGAGTGTTTCCAACAACCGCCGTACCATAAATGCGACCATAAGGCCTCTGCAAAGGCGCCCTGCGACGAGTGGCCTGCGCGCCACTCGCCGGCCGGCGCTCTTCACCTCGCTATCGCGCCGGGGGTCGGGTGTTCGGAGGGGGTGGGTCCTTCATGCCGAGTCGGAAGTACTCGCCGGTGGCTTTCCGCTTCCAGGTCACGACGACGGTCTGGTTCATGGGATGCCGCATTGCGATCGCCCCGGGGCGATTACAGTCCTCAATACAACATCCGCAGTACCAGCACTCGTCGGGGTAAAGCACGATTGGCGGCTTGTTCTTTTCCGGATTGGGCATGAGCACATCCGCGCGGCAAACTTCCACGCAGAGATTGCAGCCGTTACATATCTCAAAATCGAATTCGATAGGCACATTGGGGGTCGGCGGATTGGGCATCATGTAGACTTGAACCATTATGGCTTGCTCCTCTGGGATCGCTAAAGATGATGGCCCGGTCGGTCGCTGCAGCGCGGTTCATGGCCCGCTACGGCAGCGTCGGACTGCTACAGGCCGCTGTGGGCTTTATAGTTTTTCTCAAACGTCGCGGCATACGGCGCCCTCAGGTAATAGTCCAGGGGCAGTTCCCGCATCTTGACCTGGCCGTTCTCCTGTCGCAGCGGCAAGAGCTTGCGCCACTCGGGCGGGTCTATCTCGGTATAGTCCAGTCGGTTAAAGTTCAGATACCGGCTGCTGGCCTTGCGCGCCAGCGACGCGTGGATCACCATTTCGCCGACGGTCGCGATGGTATGACATTCCAGCACGCGCTCCAGTTCATGAGGATTCGCGGCATAGGCCCGGGTCAATTCCGCCTCCTTGACCTCTCCCAACAGGCGCAAGCCCGCCTGGAGCGCTTGTTCACTGCGGTATTCCCCACAGTAATCTTGCATGATGCGGCAGAGGCCCGCGTTCAATTCCTTCCAGCCGATGGCCGCCTTGCTTTTCTGGATGGGAGCATAGACGCGTGCCTTTTCTTGCGCGACCTGGCGCGTGTCCAGTACCGCCTCGGCGGCCGTCGCCGCATATTGTGCCGCTTTCCTCCCGGCGTATCGCCCGCTGGTGGCCGCGCCCGAGTGCTCTCCGCCCCCGTAGACACAACGGCCGCCGGCATATAATCCCTCCAGATTGGACCGGAGGTCCCAGTCGACCACCAACCCCCCACCGAATATTTCACGCCATTGGGAAATCGGCGCTCCGGCGGGATAGTGCGGGCTCGTATAGGCATCCGGGGACATGATGGGCGCCTGGAGCATATCCTGGTCGGGGTCGAAACCGGCTTGCGTGTAAACGTCGTAAACGGGAATGCGAGTCTTACCTTCGTTGCCGACCATCAGTCCGAAGATGGCTCGCCGCTCGTGCTCCGGCAGCCCGGGCAGGTCGGCATACATGGGCAGAGTGATTTCCCCTTTCCGGATCCGCTCGGCCAGGGTATCGTCGATATAGTTCCCCTTGACCTCCCGGCTGATCGCGCCGCCGACCAGTCCTCCTCCCATCAGGATGAATTTCTGCCCGGGAGCCGGTTGGAAGCGTTCGCCGACGGTCTTGAGTTCCTGGCCGTCCCGATTGAACCACCGCACCTCTTGGCCGCGAGCATCGACCATCGTGCAGCCATACCACGTGTTGTCGGGATAACCGACGCCATACTGAATATAGGCAAAGCCGCCGGCGCTGCTGATGGAGCGTTCCATCGCCGCGTACTCGGCGCCGGCATTCCAGCCCATGGCGTGACCGTCGCCGACGATGTTGATATCCGCAAAGGTGGATGCGCCGCCGTTTAGTTCGGTCGAGAAAGTCCATTCCCGCCGGGGATGGGCCAGCGCGAGCACCGTCGCCTTGGCCTGGAAGATGTAAAACTCGCCCGTTCTCACGTGGACGCCGGTCGCCCCGACGACTCGGGCCCCTTGCTTGCCCCCTTCCGTCAGGAGGCTGGTGCTCATGACCCGGTCGCAAATCTGAACGCCCAGGCGCTTGACCTCTTTGTACAAGGCGAGCTTGATATTGTGGCCATACACCCTCAGGGTATGTTTGTTTTCATAGTCATAAGTGAACATCAACTTGGTTTCATCATCTCGGAACGCGGCGCCCTTGAACTCGTCGTTGACATCTCGGATCTGCACGCCCATCTGCTCACAATCGAGCAGCGTGTCCCAACTCTCCTTACATTGAACGTACCGCAACGGGCCGCAATCGTAACCCGCAAAGCTATCGACGATCGCCCGGGTGTACTCTTCCGGAGAGACCTTGCTGCACGGATTGGTACACGCCGCCTGCCAATGATCCACTCCGGCGCCTCCCTGTCCGCTTCGTCGGACCGCTCCTTTCTCCACGATCACGACCTGGGCGCCCCTGCGCGCGGCGTTGATGGCCGCGTGGCACCCCGCGATGCCGCCGCCGAGAACAAGAACGTCCGCGGTGATTCGGTGCTCCTGACCATAGCGCACGGGATAGGGCCACTCGGGCAGAGGAGCATCTCGCTGTATGAATTCCCACCATGATGTCATCTTGGCCTCTCGACTTGGTCAATCCTCGGGAATATGTGATCAATCGGAACCGGAGTTCCGGTTCCGATTGATCGTTGGTCTTAAGGGACGTGCGTCGCCGTCACTGTTTACTCATCCACGCCGTTTCCGGCGTCCATGGAGTACCCGGGACCACAGCAAAGCCGTCGTCGTGGACATTTTTCTGCATGGCATACAGACCGGTATCCGTGCGCAGCCAAATGGCCATGGCATTGTCGTCGATCATCAGCTTCTGCAATTCCCACGTCAGTTTCTGCTTGGCTGCAAAATCTGCCGCGGCGCCAATCTCCGCCAGCTTTTGTTGGACTGCGGGAGGCCGCGCGGCGCTCGGAATCAGAACACCGCCGGGCAGGTACAATCGATTGAGCATGCCGATTTCGTCCGGCGAGAGTCCCATCGGGATCATGGTCAGGCCGTCTTTCCAGCCGGTGCCGGAGAAGATGGGGCCAAAGCGGCCGTGGTCCATGGCGTCGATTTGGGCGTCAATGCCGACCGCCTTCAAGTAACCTTGCACGGCCGTCAGCATGTCCACGATGATTTGCGGAGAGTTCATCGTGTAGATGGTCGTTTTGAATCCGTTGGGGTAACCCGCCTCGGCGAGCAGTTGCTTGGCCTTGGCGGGGTCGTACTTGTAACCGACCAGATTCGGGTTCTCGGCCCACCCTCCCGGAACGGCCGGCTGGTAAAGCGGCGTCCAGTAACCATAGCCGAGGGTGTCACAAATCGCCTGCTTATCAATCGCGTATTCCACAGCCTGCCGCACCTTGATATTCGCGAACACGGAGCTGGCGTTTGCACTATCGCCGGTGAGGCCGTAGAGCCCCGAGACGAGCGATCCAATCCGGTACTTGCCTTCCGTTTCCATCTGCTTCGCGGCGCTCGGCTCTACGTCCACGGTAACGTCGGCCTCGCCTCTCTGGAAGGAAGCCAGCCGGACCATCGGGTCCGCGACAATGTCCCACTCGACGCCGTCCAAGTAGGGTTCTCCTTTCCGCCAGTACCCGTCGAACTTTTTATATACCTGTTTGACATCCCTCTGCCAACTCACCAACTGGAACGGGCCGGTGCCAACCGGATTCTTTTCGGCCCAGGCGGCGCCATTTTTCTCAAACGCGGCCTCCGAGATCATGAGACCGGCGGGACCGCCCAGATTAGTGAGGATACTGTTGTCGAACGTGGAGAGATTGAGCCTGAGAGTGTAATCGTCGACGACGTCAATCGAGCTCACCGGTTTCAACTCAGTCCGCGTCGAGTTCCGAATACTGTCCAAATTCCATTTGGCTACTTTCGCATTGAAATCGGTGCCGTCCTGGAATTTGACCCCTTGCTGCAGGGTGAGGGAGATCGTCTTGGCTGCGGGATCGACCTTCCAAGTTTTCGCCAGATTGGGGATCGGCGCGCCCGTCTTGTCGAACCGGATCAAGGTTTCGAGGCTCGTCAGCGCGAATTCAAAGTCATACAACTTGACCATCGTCACCGGATAGCCGATGATGGTTGCGTCGGGCACGATCGAAATTCTGAGAACGCCGCCTTGGGTCGGTGCGGCCGTTGCCGCGGTGGGGCCGGTGGCGGGCGCGGCTTTCGTCGCCGACGGCGCCGTCGTCGCTACCGGGGCGGCAGTAGCGGGCGTAGCGGGGGGTGGTGCGGAGGTCGGCGCCGGCGCCGGGGCACACGCTACGGCGACGAGCGCGAGGACCATTCCAACGGTAAGGGCGATCAACCAGCGCTGGCGATTCATTTCTCCTCCTCGACGTGCAAATCTTGAATTTGATATCGCAGTCTTGCTAGTAGCCATCAGAGAGGTAAACGCAGCAACTCCTTGGCGTTCTTTTCAAAGATTCTCTGCTTGTCTTGCTCGCCGATCTCCATGCGCTCGATGGCATGGATCGTCTCGCGAGTGTTTCGATCTCCGCAGGCCGCGTCCCCGAGCGGCATATCGGTCGCAAAGAGAAGGTGATCGGCGCCAAAAAAGGCGTTCGCACAGAGGAGGGCCGCCGTATTGCCGCAGATCGCCGTGTCGTTGTAGAACATTTTGAAATAATCGGGTAAAGGCCGCATCAGTTTCCTGGTCAGCTTGATCCCGCGACGCATAGCGTCCGAATTGGAGAATTGGGTCATTCTCTCCCAGTAGTAGGGGATCATCCCGCCGGCGTGGTGAGTGATGAATTTGAGATGGGGGTATTTGTCAAAGACGCCGCTAAAGACCAGGCGCGCCATGGCGACGCTGGTTTCATAGGGCCAGGTGAGTGCGCGTGCCGCGCCG
>JAMCQI010000079.1 GCA_023381515.1 Chloroflexota bacterium
TCGCCTGCCCCTTCATCGACAGCACCTTGGTGATGGCCGCCGTCAGCGTCGTCTTCCCGTGGTCCACGTGCCCGATCGTCCCCACATTCACATGCGGCTTCGTTCGGTCAAATTTCTGCTTCGCCATTTCTTTGAATCCTCCTGAAAGTGGAGCCTTCGCTGGGATTTGAACCCAGGACCCCGGTCTTACCAAGACCGTGCTCTACCAACTGAGCTACGAAGGCCTACAACCTGGAAATGCTGCTGACCAACTGTGCGCACAATGCCAGAAGCGAGTGGGGAGGGTGAGATTCGGACTCACATAGCCGTACGGCATCGATTTTACAGACCGACGCGACTCACCACCTTCGCCGCCTCCCCTCATTCGCCGCGGATTGCGGACCGCGGACTGCGAAACAGGGGCTTGCACTTGATTCCGCAATCTAAAAGCCCGCATTCCGCAGTCTATTGAGCCGGCGGTCAGACTTGAACTGACAACCGACGGTTTACAAAACCGTTGCTCTGCCGGTTGAGCTACGCCGGCATTGGGCGCGGAGCACGGGATATTATATACGCCCTTTATAAAAAAGTCAAAACGGTTGCGTCCTTCGGCCCACAGCGGGTCCCTGCGGCCGTTCTGGAGGGCATAATATGGCATGGAAAGGCGCTCGATGCACAGCCACATACCATCTAGTTACGTCAGAAATGCTGCCGTCTTTTGCTTATCGGCCACAAGGCCGAGGAGCGCTTGGATCGCACAAGTGTAGCCGCACTATCTCAGGCCGGCGATAACGCCCACTCAAACGACTGAACAAACGGCTCCTTTGGAATCTAAGTTGCCGCTTCAACTCCCGGAATATTCGCTGGCCCGGCACGCTCTTCTCGGTCCCACGGCATCAGGCGATGCTCGAGCGCTTGCAGGCCGCCCGTGAACAGCGCGCCGAGAAGCATGATCACGACTAGCCCTGCAAACATGTTCTCGATCTCCAGCATTTGCCACGAAAACCAGATGAGATACCCCAGCCCGTACTGCGCGGCGACAAATTCGGCGGCGATAATCACAATCAGCGCCGTCCCCAAGCTGAGGCGCAGCCCGGCGAAGATCACAGGCAGAGCGCCGGGAATGATGACATGCCAGAACATCTGCCATCGATTGGCGCCGTAGTTGTTTGCGGCTTCGAAAAAGATGGGATCGATGTCGCGTACGCCGACGGTCGTGTTGATCAAGACGAGAAAGAACGATGAAATGCCGACGGTGACAATTTTGCTGGTTTCGCCAATGCCGAAAATCAACATGATCAACGGAAGGATTGCGATCTTGGGAAGGACATACAGCGCCGACATCACCGGGTCGATTGCGACACGCACCGAGCGGCTCATGCCCATGAGGACGCCGAGGACGATCCCCGGGATGGCGCCGAGGAGAAAGCCCGCAAAAATGCGGAACAGGCTCACCCAGAGATTTCCCTGTGCGATGACTTGCTGCACGCCACCCCAGTCCCCTTGCCCGATGAGCCCCGGCAGCAGCCACAACTTGCCTAGCAGGTCGCCGTCGACGGTCATGTCCCACAATGCCACCAGCACGGACGACGGCGCCGGAAAAAACCGCGCGTCCAGCCAGCCCACGCGCACCACGAATTCCCAAATCAAGAGCAGCAAAACGGGAAAGCCGATTGAGAGAAGCCGGTCCCGCTGTTCGGTGTCCAATTTCATAGTCATAGCTGCTGCTCCATCGCGCGCAAAACCTCGCCTTGCAGCTCTTTCCAAATTGCATAATTAAGGCGGCCGAACTCCGCCGTGCCGGTCAGCTCGAAGGTGCGGGGGCGCTTGAAAGGCACGGCGAACTCGCATTTGAACGTGCCCGGATGCGCGGTCATCAGAACCACGCGGTCGCCCAGCAGGAGCGCCTCTTCGATGCTGTGCGTGATATAGACCACCGTCTTGCGCGACGCTTCCCAAATCCTGAGCAGCTCCTCCTGTAGGACAGCGCGTGTTTGCGCGTCGAGAGCCCCCAGGGGCTCGTCCATCAGCAAAATCTCTGGATCATTGGCAAAAGCGCGGGCAATACTCACCCTTTGCTTCATGCCGCCGGAGAGCTGGTGCGGGTACGCGTCGGCAAACTTGCTCAGCCCGACTTTGCGCAGCCACTCGCTGGCCGTCGCATACCGTTCGGCCTTGCCGATGCCTCGCATCTCCAAGCCGAAAGCGACGTTGTCGAGAACCGTCTTCCATGGAAAGATCGCATACTCTTGAAAGACGATATTCTGAAGGGGCGCCCCGTTCCTACCGGGCACCAGCGTCACCTGTCCGGATGTGGGCGTTGCCAATCCCCCAAGAATTCGCAGGAACGTCGATTTGCCGCAGCCGGAGGGCCCGACGATGCAAACAAATTCTCCTTCCTGCACCTCGAGATTGAAATCGTGCAGCGCGGTGACGGTCCTGTCCCCTGATGAGAATGCTTTTGCGACGCCAACCGCTTTTATTTTAGCAGTCACAACGCTCCTTGAAGGATGAAGGATGAAGGCTCCGCCCTCATCCTTCATCCTCGCAGAGGCCCCGCCAAGGTCCCGCGGGGTCTGCGGGATCGCGAGGTCTAGCGACCTTCTGACTTTTGCCTTTACTTGGGTGCTCCCAGCACCTTGACGGCATTGTCCAAGAACGACGTATCTACCATCTTGTCGGATGGGATTGCAGTTTTGTAATCTGTCCACCCTTCGGTGCGGAAGACCTGTTCCATGTTCTTGATGCTGTCGAGATAGATTTGCAGATTGGGATCTATGGTTGGCGGTACGCCGCTCTTGATCGCGCCTTCCGTTGAAGGGGTGTATTTCATGTACGCTTTGATGTTCTCCGGGTCCAGATACTTGTCACCCTGCATCGCTCGGGCCCCTTCGACGAGTGCGATCATAAAGCGCTTGGCGACATCCGGTCGATCCTTGATGAACTTGCCGGAATACATCCAAACAGTCGTCATCGCACCCGGTGCTATATCCTGCGCGAGCAGCACGCCGGTGCCATCTTTGAGAATCTGATCAGAGTACGGCGGACCGACGAGAGCGGCATCCACCGAGCCTTGCTTCATCGCCTGTACTAGGTCCGGGTTTGCCAGATTGACCGCGGTGATGTCTTTGAACGTCAGGCCCACATCCTCCAAGGCCTTGGCCACAAAGTACGCGCCCGTCGAACCCGCTGCGCCCGCAACGCCGACTTTCAGGCCTTTCAGATCGGCAACGGCTTTAACTTTGCCGGAATCCTTCAGGTCCTTGCGGACGAGGAGCACCGTGGGGCCATTCTTCAACGGCTGAATGGCCGCCGACGCGACGATGCGAAAGTCCAGCCCCTTGTTAAAACCATTGAACGTAGCGGCCGCGATGCCGACGCCGCCCACGTCGTACTGCCCAGTCGCGAGGAACGGCAGAGCATCGGCGGCCGTGGTTACTTTCTGCATGGAGACGTCAATGTTCTGCTCTTTCATGAAACCGCGTTCAATGGCCAGGTAGAGGGGTGCAAAGTTGGTGATTGCAACATACGCTACCGTGACTTTGTCGGGTGTTCCGGAGGCCGCAGCTTTTGTCGCTGCCGCCGTCGGGGCGACAGTTGGTGCGGTGGTTGCCGCCGGCGCTGTCGTGGGCTGTGACGCCGTGGTGGCTTGGGGCGCTGTGGTCGCCTGGGGCGCGGTCGTGGGCGGAGCTGCCGTCGGCGCAGGGGTCGCCGCAGGCGCACAGGCGGCGAGCGCGATCGCGGCGGTCAACGCAATTAATAGCACGAGCAACTTGCCTTTCATTCCTCTTCTCCTCTTCTTGCGAGTGTCGTCCGGGTCGTCTAGCTCAATTTGACTCACGACGGATTATCCTCTTCCACGATATCTATCGGGATTCCCAACCGCTGCATGTCCTGGATGAAGCCGGGATAGGACACGCTCGCCGCCGCAGCATCGGAAACGTAAGTTGTCCCCTCCGCGGTGCAACCGGCCACGACAAAACTCATCTGTACACGGTGATCGTGCAGCGAGTCCATGCTCGCACCGTGCAGCGCCTCGACCCCTTCAAATTCGAGGCCATCGGGTGTCTCTCTTACTCGCGCTCCCATTTTGTTCAACTGGCACATCGCTGCCAGGCGATCGCATTCCTTGTAGCGGAGCTGCGCGGCATTATAGATTCGACTCTTGCCTTCCGCGAGTGCGAGCAGTACGCTCAGGATCGGGACCATATCCGGTGCATCGCCGCAATCCACTTCGATCCCCTTGAGCCGGCGTCCACCCGCTATCTCTATACTACGCGCTCCGGCATCGATTCGCAAATCTGCGCCCATGCGCTGCAGAGCGGGAACAATCGCCGCTTCGGGGTGGACGGCAGTCAGGTCAATGTTCTCATAGACGAGTCGTGAGCTGGTGAGGGCCGCCAGCGCGAGACCAAAAGAAGCCAACGCGATATCCCCCGGAATGACGATTTCCGCAGGCTTGTACGACTGCCCACCCGGCACGAAATACGAGCGGCGGTCGGGCGCGGCCACAACGTCGACCCCGAACTGCCGCATCATCGCGGTCGTCATCGTGACGTAACTCGCCTCCTGGACGGCGCCGGTAACTGACACCGTCACTTGATGTCCCGTGAAAGGTGCCAGGAGGATTAGCCCGGTCGTCCATGGCGAGATGAGCCCATCCACCTCGGCGTGAGGACCCAGAGTGCGTGGATCGCGGTGTTTGACGACGATGGGCGGTTTGCCATTGCCGCGTGCAGACCATGCTTCAATCCCCCACCGGTTCAGTGCATCGAGGAACTGGACTTGCGGGCGCGACCGGATTGAGGCATCTCCGGTGAAAACGACCGCCTCCGGCGCGGTGCTCGCGAGCCCGAGCATGAAATGGATGGTGGACCCAGAGTTCCCGACGTCCAGGATGTCCTCGGGCGTCCGGTAAGGTCCACCGCGCACGGCATAGCCGTCGGTTTTCCGTTCGAACCGGGTACCGAGGAGTGAAAGGCACCGCACCGTGGACATATTGTCGAGTGCCTCAGATGTTCCCATGATACGGCTTTCGCCTTGAGCGAGTGAGGCGAGAAGCAAAGCGCGGTGCGTATGGTATTTCGACGGCGGCGCCACCATCCTACCGCTAAAGCTTGGCGCCCTCTTTATAGCAAGATTGCTCACAAACCCCCTTTGCAAGACAAAAAGACAGAAAGCAGCAAGCAGAAGGCACCCGCGAACCTGACGAGGTCTCCGCCGCACTACGAGAAAGCAGAACCCAGTTCCCGCGATCCCGAGCGGGAAGGCAGAGCCCCGTTCGCTGCCTACTGCTTACTGCTTTCTTTTTTCTGCCAAAGGCCTACTCATTCACCGTCCGGCGAAGCCAGGACCTCCTGCCCGATTTGCGGACCCTCCATATCATGATACAGTGAACGATAACCGTTCCACATCATGAGATGGTCCACAATGACCATCGCCGTCATCGCTTCTGCCACGGGTACAACCCGCGGCACGATCGTCGGATCGCGGCGCGTCTCGGCTGCAAGCGTCTCGTTGCGTCTCTGGATCACGTTGATGGTCTGCTGGTCAATCGAGATGGTCGAGGTCGGTTTGACGGCAATTCGGAATACGATATCGGCGCCGGTGCTGATGCCTCCCAGCATCCCGCCCGCGTTGTTGCTGTGGAACCGGACGACGGCGTTTTGGTCGTAATAGGGGATGTCGTTGTTCTGGCTTCCCGTGCGTCGCGCCTCTTCAAATCCCCCACCGAACTCGATGCCGCGCACTGCCCCGATGCTGAGCATTGCGTGCGCGAGCGCGGCGGTCAATTTATCGAACACCGGCTCCCCCAAACCGGCAGGCACCCCACGTGCGATCACCTCGACCACACCGCCCACTGTGTCCCCTTTGCGTGCGATCTCAAGCGTCTTTTGAATCATCCGATCGCTCATTTCGATGTCGGGGCAGCGAGCCGCATTCTTTTCCGTGTTCGTAAGAATCTCGTCCCAGGTGAGATCAGGACGCGCCTGGATTCCCGCCATCTCCTTGGTGTAGGCGACGATCTTTATCCCCTCACGTTCGAGGAGCTTTTTCGCGATCGCGCCCGCCGCCACGCGGCATGCCGTCTCGCGCCCGCTCGATCGTCCCGCCCCGCGCCAATCGCGAAATCGTCCGTATTTGATGTGGAACGTATAGTCTGCGTGGCCGGGCCGCACGCGCTCCATGACCTTGGCATATTGCTTGATGTGGTACGGCTTGGTATCCACGTTGTAAATGATCATTCCGACCGGAGCGCCTGTCGTGTAGCATTCGAAGACACCCGAGACAATCTGGACGCGATCCTTTTCCTGGCGCGGCGAAGTGATCGGGCTTTGCCCCGGCCGCCGCCGGTCTAGCTCGCGCTGTACATCTGCTTCGGTGAGGTACAGTCCCGGCGGGACGCCATCCACAATGATCTGCAATGCCGGTCCGTAAGACTCGCCGGAAGCTGTCACGCGAAATAGCCTGCCAAAGGTATTCCCTTGCATAATATCCTCTCCATGAATTACGACTCGCCGAAAACTTGCTCTGCTCTACACGTACTAATGGCGCGCATGCGGATGCGCGCCATTCTTCGGCACCTCTGTTCCTTCGCCTCGGGCGAACGAAGGTCAATCATCGTACCCGAGTTCGTTTTCCGCCTTCCCCTGATCCTGCAGAACGCCTAGAAGGGCATGGAGCGCATAGATGTAGCCGCGCCATCCCAGACCGGCAATAACGCCCACGCACACCGGAGAAATGACCAGACGGTGCCGGAACTCTTCCCGTGCATGCACATTTGTCAAATGCACCTCCACTGCAGGCAGCTTGACCGCCGAGAGCGCATCCCGGATGGCGATGGAATAGTGCGCATAGGCACCCGGATTCAGAATGATTCCATCCGCCCAGTTGCGCGCTTCCTGGATCGCGTCAACGATTCCCCCTTCGCTGTTCGAATGGAAGGCGCGTACCTCCGCGCCGTTCTCCTGCCCTGCCTTGACGACCCGGTTATTGATCTCGTCAAAACTGACTGTCCCGTAAATCCCCGGTTCCCGCACGCCAAGCAGATTCAGATTCGGCCCCTGGATCAACAGTATTTTAAACATTCTTCGCGCTCCTTGACAAGAGTAAAGTGACGACGATGCCGGCCCAGCTTATCATGGCTCCCGACGAGGGTTGGGCCCCAAGTCATCTGCCACCCGCGGAGGAATCCCGTCATAGACAATGGGGATGCGCACTCGCATCGGTTTTTCGCGCGTGTGCTCCTCCATGACCTGCGCCGTCAGACCGGCCACACGTCCCATAATAAAGAGAAGCCTAGCGAATGCGGCAGGAAATCCGAGATCGTACAGCACTGCCGCAAGAGCCCCGTCGATGTTGACTGGCAGCGGCTTTATCTTTTCGCGTGCCGCTTGCTCCAACGCCTCCATAAACGCAATGCCATCGCGTGCCAGCCCGGCTTGGCGGGCAAGGTCAAAGAGAATACGGGTCCGCGGGTCTACGGTATGGACGCGATGGCCCATCCCCGGCAGACGCTTGCCTTGCGCGACCGCCTCGGCGACGGTCCTCTGCGCGGCCTCCGCGATGGAAAGCGCTCCGGTGCGGGCCATCTCCACCCCATCCGCGATCATCTGCATACAGGCATAACCCGCGCCTCCGTGCGCGTCGCCAATTGCCAGAACGCCCGCGGCGACCGCCGCTTCGAGCGATTGGCGATTACCCGAGGCGACAAGGCGAGCCGCCGCCGCCGAGGGCGCGCCCGGACCGTGGTCTGAGACGGCGATGAGCATCGCATCCATGAGCCGACGTTCATCCTGCGTGGGCAGCCTGCCTTGGTGCAGCAAAAAGATCGTGTCTGTAAAAGTCGCCCCCATCATTAACGCGGTAACATCATACCCGCGAATCCAGATGCTTCTTTCATTCGAATTCGTGATCGCGGTTCGCCATGCTTCCATAAGAACCCTCTATCTCTGCCCTTCTACCATCGCAATTGCTCTGTCAGTAGTAAACCGTCAACGGTCACCAGGCGCCGGGGAAGACGGAGCACTACGGTTCGCTGCTTGCTGCTTTTTGCCCCCGGCCTTTTGCTTTCTGTCTTCTGCCTACAGTCCTTTGCCTACCACACTCAGTCAACTTTCGTGCCGTAAAAATCTCCAAACAATTCCTTTTCGGAGGGCCGGTCTTCGGGGATGGGACGACTGACCCAGGTAACATTCATATAATGTTTCAAGTGGATATTCTCGGACGTGATATTCCCGCCCCACGTCCCACAGCCCAAGCTCGACGTCATCGGCATGCCATTATTGAACGCGCCCGCGTTCGCCTTGGACTGCGGCTGGCGGACCATGATGCGGCTCACCGGAGCCATGAGCGCCAACTGATGAATGTGCTCGTCGTTAAAGGAATAGATGCCGCACGAATGCCCCTTGCCGCCTACCTCATAGATCTGCTCCACCATTTTGAGCGCATTCTGAAAACCGCTGTACTTGAATAGGGAGAGAACCACACACAGCTTTTCGCTCGAGAACAGGTACTCTTTGCCGATATGCTCTTCCTCGACCATGATGAACTTGCGGTCCGCCGGGATCTCAAAACCTGCGCGCTGCGCGATCCGCTGCGCGGAGATCGCGACCGTATCAGACGTCCGGTGTCCCTCGACATCCCACAGCACTGCCTGCAGCTTTTCCTTTTCCTTGGGGGAAGCGAGATACCCGCCTTCCTTTATCAGTTGAGCGCGCATCTTGTCGTAGATGGATTCTTCGATCACCAAGTTGCCGTCGGCGGAACATCCGGAGCCATAATCCGATGTCTTGCTGATGCGCGTATTTGTCGCCGATTCTTCGACATTCGCGGTCTCGTCGATGATCATCGTCGAGTTTCCGGCGCCGACGCCAAAGGATGGCGTCCCGGAACTGTATGCGGCTTTGACCATATCCTTCCCGCCCGTCGCCTGCACGAGGTCGCAGATGGACATGAGATACTGCGAGAGGGGAATGCTCGGATTCTCAATGCACTGGAACAGGTCGGGTGGCGCGTCCTCCCTTTTCATCGCCTCGCGCATGATGCGGACCGTTTCAAAGGTGGTCTTTTTACTCCGCGGATGCGGGGAAAAGATGACGGCGTCTCTGCACTTTAATACAAACATGCCCACGCCGGGAGGGGTCAAATCCGGATTCGTCGTCGGAATGATCGAGGCGACGACGCCGACCGGCTTGGCGTATTTTACGATTCCCTTTTCCGGAATCTCTTCGATGACGCCGATGCTCTTCTGGCGCAGGACGTCGCGGAGAATACCCATAACCTTGAAACGCTTGGACACGCGACTGGCGGGATCTCCCAACCCGCTTTCCTCTACGCCCATGTAGGCAAGACGTGTGAAGGTCTTTTCGTTCGCCACCGCCCAGGCGACCGCTTGGCAAAGGCGATCCACCCGGGCCTGGTCATAGTTTTCTATCTGCTTCATGGCCGCGCGGGCTCGCATCAACATTTCGTCCGCGCAGGCTTTTTCGTCATCGCGCAATGGTCTTGTTGCTGTAGCCATTTGGCAAAAACCTCCGGTCAAATACCGTACTTCAAGAGCTAGGACATTTCTATGTGGATCTTGCCCGCCTGTCCCGTGCACGCCAGGTCCAGTGCGCGCTTGATCGATCCGAACGGTAGTGTATCGGTCACGATTTCAGCAGGGCGCAGTATGCCACTTGCTGCCAGTGCAATCGCACGGGAAAAGTCCGTCGGATGATCGTAGATGATCGAGCCCGCCACCCGGATTCCCTCGCGAACCAGTCGGAGCGGCACAAAGCTCGCGGGCGACGAAGCGAGCCCGACGAGTATCACCTGGCCGCCGCGGGGGACCCCACGCAGAGCGAGATCCACCGTTGCCGTAGCTCCCGCGCACTCGAACACCGTGGTGACATTTTCGTTCTGCCAGAGTTTTGCAACGTCGTCACCCTCGGCTGGGACCGCGCCCAGCCGCTGCGCCATTTCCAGCTTTTCCGGAAATTTGTCATGTGCCAGGACGCGGACGCCCTGCGCCACCGCCACTTGAATCAGCAGCAGTCCCGTCGCGCCGCAGCCCAGCACGGCCACCGCATCGCCCAGGCGAGCGTTCGAGGTTCTAAACGCATGCAGCGACACACAGAGCGGCTCGATTGTCGCCGCATCGATGTCCGAGACACTGTCGGGCAGCGGCCAGGCGTACTCGGCGGGCGCGACCGCGTACTCGGAGAAGCATCCGGGCAGATTAACTCCCATGCTCTGCTTGTTCGGGCAGATGGAGCCTCGCCCGGTCAGGCAAAACTGGCATTTGCCGCATGGATAGTTCGGCTCGACCGTCACTCTCTGCCCGACCCGGATCGCCGTCACCTGCGTGCCGACGGCCGCTACCCGCCCGACTAGTTCGTGCCCCAGCAGATGGGGATAAGGCACAACGCGGTGCCCGGCATAGAACGAAACGTCAGAGCCGCAGACACCAACGCGTGTCGGCTGAATGAGCACTTGATCTGGCCCGACGATCGGCCTTTCAACCTCACGGATCTCAACCTGCTCCGGCGCCAATAAGAATGCCGCTTTCATCCTTCTTCCCTCATCCTTCATCCTTTACGTCTTGGGCAGCTCTCCCGGCGGCGTGTACATCCAAACAAGCCACAGCGGCTCATTGCCATTGTTCACGTGCTGATGGAATTGCCCCTCGGGAATGAACACCCAATCTCCGGGCTCGAACGGGATTCGCCGGCCATCTTCTGTCACCACCTCGCCGCTCCCGCGGACCATAATGTCCACTTCTTCGGAGCCGGGGTGGTTGTGCCGCGAAGAGGATTCGCCGGGCTCAAAGATCGTCAGCCCCGCGACAATGTTCTTCGAACCGACCAGGTCCTTGTCGACGAGACGAAAGGCCTTGCGGCGAAAGCCGGGCGATTCTAGCCCAATCCAAATCTCCTTGCCGTCCTTGAACGGACGCAGTACCTTTGTTTCCGCCATGTTTCCTCCTGTGGTTCAGAGCGAGTGGTGTTCCACCAACTCTCAATTTGCAGAATCTGGTTACTACCCTGCTCCCAAATAGGCGTGCTGCACGACCACATTCTCTCGCAACATCTCGGCACTATCTGCGAATCGGATCTTGCCCGTTTCCAGCACGATGCCCCGATGGGCGACCTTGAGCGCGCCACGGGCATTCTGCTCGCTCAAAAGAATTGTCATCCCTTGTTTGTTTAGATCCGCGATGATCTCGAATATGCGCTTGACCAGGATCGGGGATAATCCCAGCGAGGGTTCATCCATGATCAGCACCTTGGGTTTGGACATCAAAGCGCGCGCAACCGCCAGCATCTGCTGCTCGCCGCCGCTCAAGGAACCCGCGAGTTGTTTCTGCCGTCCTTGGAGCGCCGGGAACGTCTCGTACATCCGAGCTTTGTCCTGGGCAATCGCCGCCTGATCGGACCGATGATACGCGCCCATATCCAGGTTCTCGTCCACGGTTAGAACAGGGAAGACTCGCCGCCCTTCCGGTACGTATCCGACACCCAGCGCCACTACCTTGTCCGCGCTCAGCTTGTGGATCGGAGTACCGGCTAACGTGATGCTGCCCTCGCGGGGGTGGAGCAGACCGCAGATCGTCTTGATCGTCGTGGATTTCCCCGCGCCGTTCGCACCAATCAAGGCAGTGACCTCGCCCTCACGCACCTGGAAAGAGATGCCCTTGACGGCGTGGATATGGCCATAGTAGACATTTAGATTCTCGACGGTGATCACAGGTCTTCCTCCTTCCCCAGATAAGCCTCGATCACCACCGGGTTACTGCTCACCTCTGCAGCAGTCCCTTCCGCAATTTTCTTTCCATAATCAAGCGCTGTGATGGCGTCGCAGATGTTCATCACGAGCTTCATGTCGTGCTCGACGAGAAATATCGTCACGCCAGAGCCGCGGATCTTGAGTAGCGTTTCCCTGAGCACATCGGTTTCCGTTTCGTTGAGACCTGCCGCCGGTTCATCCAGGAGCACGATCTTGGGGTCCGTCGCGAGGGCTCGTGCCATTTCGACCCGGCGCTGGTTCCCATAAGGAAGACTCGTCGCCCGTTTGTGGCTATATTCCGCAATATCGAGAAGGGTCAGCAGGCTCATCGCCCTGTCGGTCAACTCTTTCTCTTCGCGCCGCACCGCAACAGGATCCAGAATCTGCTGCCACAGTTGGGTCTTGGCATGATGGCCCATGGCCACGAGAACGTTGTCGAGCACTGTCATGCTGCTGAACAGACGCAGATTCTGGAATGTGCGCGCAAAGCCGCGCGCGGTAATTTGATGAGCGGGCAGACCCGAGATCGTTGCCCCATCAAACGCAACCTTGCCTTGCGTCGGTTTGTAATAGCCCGACACAACATTAAAGATCGTGGTCTTGCCGGAGCCGTTCGGGCCAATCAGGCCATGAATCTCGCCCGTCTTGACCGTCATCGAGACGTCGTTGACGGCGACGAGACCCCCAAATGCCATCGTGAGGTTTTCAATCTCCAGTGACATTCGGCTCTCCCGTCTGCAGCGACTCAGCCGTTGGCTTGCGCGCCCAAGGCCAGGTTATGCCTCCCCGTTCTTCAATCCGCCGGGTCAGGCCCACAACGCCGCCCGGAACGAACAAAACAATGATCATGATCGCCAACCCGAACCCCACCAGTTGCCAGTTGCCGATCGCGCGCAGCCACTCTTGGGTTAGCGGCAGCCCGAGCCCGCCGACGACCGAGCCCGCCAGGCTGCCCATGCCGCCAATCATCGTCATCGTCAGCACAAAAAGGGCCGACTTGAACTCAAAAATGTCCGGGCTGATGTAGGTATTCATGTGCGCGTACAACACGCCGGACACGCCGCAGTAAACCGCGGCAATGGCATTTGCCAGAACCTGATAATACGCCGTGTTGACGCCCATCGCCTTGGCCGCTACATAGTCATCTCGAATGGCAACAAAGGATCGCCCGATGCGATGGCCCACGATCTGCCGTGCCACCAGGTAGCCGATGACGACACACGCCAGGACCAGGTAGTAAAAGCGCTCGTCGCCGTCAATGGGAATCCCGAATAGATTCGGCATCTGAATGCCCGAAATGCCCAGCGGACCTTCGGTTAACCACGTCTCGTTGACCATGATGATGTTGATGGTCTCGGCCAAGCCGATGGTTACCAGCGCCAGGTAGTGGGAGCGGACTTTGAGCATCGGCAGAGCGATGAGTGCGCCGACAATGCCAGAGAGGACCATCCCGACCGGCAGATTGATCCATATCGGCATCCCCAATCGGGTGTTGAGGATCGCCGCCGTGTAAGCTCCCACGCCCCAGAACGCACCCAGCGCCAGGTTGATCTGCCCGCAGTACCCCATCGCGATGTTGAGCCCTAGACTCAGCAGAATATAGAGGCCCGCCATGTTGACGATATGGACAACATACCGGTTCGGCGCGACGAGTGGAAACGCCAACAAGACGAGGCTTGCGAGCACAACGAGAGCATACTTGATGCTCGACCGGTTCTTCATCGAACCCCCTTATACCTTGTCGACAGTGACTTCGCCGACGATTCCGCCGGGTCGGAACATCAGGACGACGATCATCACGACGAAAGCGATGCCTTTGGTGTAGGAGGAGGAAATAAACCCAGCCGAGATTGCCTCAAGGACCCCGAAGACCAGGCCTCCGGCAATGGCGCCCGGGATGCTTCCCGCGCCGCCAAGAATGAATGCGGCGAATCCTTTGAGACCGACGGGGCTGCCCATCGCAGGATTGACATACACAATGGGCGCGGCGAGGATGCCTGCCGCGGCCGCAAGTCCTGCCCCAATGGCAAACGTTAGCGCGTTGGTGGTGTTGACGGGAATGCCCATTGCGCTCGCCGTTTCGCGATCGGACGCGGCGGCACGCATCGCCTTCCCGATCTTCGCTTTGCCCAAAAACAGGTTTAGCCCAATCATGAGCACAGCGGAGACGCCGATGAGCAACAGCATCTGAGGCAGCAGTGCCACACCGCCGATCACGATGGGAGTATTCGGCAATGGCGATTTGACCGCGAATCCTTCTGCCCCCCAGGTGATGATCGCCAGATTGTCGAGCACATATCCCAACCCAATCGTCCCAAGCAGCATTAACATCAGATCCATGTTCGCGAGCGGCCGAAAGACCCGTTCGAGAATCACTCCCAAGACCGCGTTTAACAAGATGCCGACGACGAAGGCAATGGGGTATGGCACCTGCAGCCCCATTACCATCCCTTGGTACCAGATGATGCCGAAATAGGTGCCGATCATGTAGATGCTGCCGTGGGCAAAGTTGACCAAACCCATCGAGCGGTAAACCATCGAGTACCCAAGCGCGACAAGCGCGTACAGACTGCCGATGCCGATTCCGCCGACAATGGTTTGCAGGAAAATGCTGACGATATTCATTGATTCCCCTTCCGTGGACCTGTCAGGTCTCGGTCGACCTGACAGGTCCAAAGAAATCCACCTTATTGACCAGAGTAAGGAATCAGTTTCCCCCCCTTCCAAACGCCCAGTTGGGTCTTGTCTATCGTTTCGCCATTCGATTGAACATTGAATGTTCCTTGTAGACCCTTGTATCCGGAGATCTTGTGGAACGCGGCCGCGATCGCCTCGCCCGTCTCGTTAGGATACGCGGCGTCCATCGCCATCAGCAGCATCTGCGTTCCATCGTACGTGTTCGCGCCGTGAACTTCCGCGTCTTCATTCCACTTGGCTTTGTATCTCGCCGCAAATGCTTTGGTCATGTCGTTCAAATCGTTGGTGAGATAGGGTGCGGTTGCATACACGCCTTCTACAACATCGGAGCCTGCCGTCTCTGCGAATTTGGGCGTCGCGATAGCAGACCCGCCAGCCATTTGACCCTTGAACCCAAGCTGGCGCGCTTGCTTGGCGATCAGACCGGATGCCACTTCGGAACCGCCAAACAAGAGGACTTCGGGATTCGTTTGCAGAATCCTGGTCAACTGTCCTGTAAAGTCCTTGTCGTCAATGCCATAGCTTTCGCGCGCGAGAGCCTGTAGGCCATCAGCCTTCAGGGCAGCTTCTTGGTAGTCCGCTTCGCCCTTGCCATAGGCGGAGGTATCCGTAATGATGGCGAACTTTTTAAAGCCCTTGGTCTTTACCAGGAAATCTACCAGCGGGGTTTCGTAGGCCGGACCCGCAGGGCAGGCTCGAAAGACATACGCGCTTCCCTTGTTGGTAATGTCTGTGTTCGTCCCATTGGTGAGCTGGGGGATCTTGTACTGGGCGAAAATCGGAATGTCCGCGAGCGCCGTGTTGCTGTTTGAAGTTGCCCAAACCGCCACGACTTTGTCATCCGTCGCGACCTTTTGCGCCAGTCCAACCGACTTGGTCGGGTCGGCTTCGTCGTCGTAAGAGACGATCTGAATGGGGCGACCATGAATGCCGCCCGCCGCGTTCTTTTCGTCCACGGCAAGCGTGACACCCTTTTTCATCCAGTCTCCCAAAACGGCATTCGTGCCGCTCATCGCGGCGATGATGCCGATTTTGATCGGTTCGCCGGTCGCCTTGGCGGCCGAAGTGGGCTGTGCGGCGGCTGTGGTCGGCTGAGCGGGCGCCGCCGTTGGCTGCGGGGCGGCAGCGGGGGCTGCACAGGCGGCGAGTAACACACCTAGTACGATCAGTCCGAACAAGATTGTGCGCTTCATAGCTAGTCTCCTCCGGTTGTTACGAGCGGTTGAGAGCATTTCGTACTCGTCATGTTCATCACCCGGGTTCGGATAGGCGTCGGATGATCACCCCCCTCCTCCAGAAACAGGCGACGCGGTGGTTTCGGATTTGGTTCTTGAAATCCCCCGCGACATGTCACCTGTCTGTCTTCTCTTCTTACCTTCCTTTCCGATAAATGTCGTTGATATTCCAGTACCCCGGCGTCGGAGTCGGCGCATTTTCCATTGGAGCATGAATGACGGTCGGGATGCCGGACGCGAGTGCCTCACGGAGCGCGGGACCGAGCTCGCTTGCAGCGCGGATCAGGACGCCTTGCGCGCCGCACGCCCGGGCGACGTCGGCATAGGCCACGCGATATTCTTTTCCCTCGCTCTCGAACACACAGCCAAAACTCCACCCATAATGCGCTTTCTCCAGGCCGGCGATTGTGCCAAAGGCGCAGTTGTCCATTACGACCCAGACCACCGGGATCTCAGCTTCCATCGCCGTCGCGACGACCGACATGTTGCTGCCAAAAGCTCCGTCGCCGACAAGCGCGATCGCGGCACGCTCCGGACGGGCCACCTTGACCCCTAACACGGCGGCGGGTCCAAACCCCATCGTCGCCAACCCACTGGGCGTAATAAAAGCGCCGGGGACATTGATGGGGAACTGCTGGGCGACCCCGTTCTTGTTCCATCCCACGTCCGTCACGAGATAACCATCTTCTGGCAGCGCCTTGCGCACCTCGGCCAGAATGCGCTCCGGCCGCAGCGGATACTGATCCGAACTCCACTGGTCTGCCCAGTTCGCGGCAAAGTCCTGCCGTCCCTGAGCGATTCTTTCTCGCAAGCCGTTGCGCGGCCGATGCTCGCATCCCCGAGCAGCCCCGGCGATCATCCCAAGGGCATTCTTGGCATCGGCGATGACGCCCAGTTCCGTCGGGAAATTGCGACCGATCTCGGCAGGATCAATATCTATATGGATCAAGCGCGTTGGCGGAATGGCAAAAGTGTATCGAGAGTCCCACGAACTGGAGTTCGCCTCTGCCAACCGCGTGCCGACCGCGAGGATCAAGTCCGCCTCGCGGCACATTTCATTGGCGATCGGTGTTCCCCAAAAGCCCGTCATGCCAAGCAAGAGCGGATGATCGTCGCGTAAGCACCCCTTGCCCATTAGCGTGTGCGCGACCGGCGCTTCAACCGCCTCTGCCAGTGCGGCCAGTTCTTGCGTTGCATGCGCGCCCAAAACACCGCCACCCACGTAAATCACAGGGCGCTCGGCATCGGCCAGCGCCTGTGCAACCCGTTCGGCAGTGGCAGTGTCAATCGTAGGACGCACGATCGGCGCAGGCATCTGGCTGAATGCCCCCACAGGCAGATCGGCCGAAAAGACGTCCATCGGGACGTCCACGAGGACAGGACCGGGACGGCCGGATTGGGCAAGATGGAACGCACGCTCGACCGTGCGCGGCAAGTCCTCCACCCGGTCCACTCGATAAATGCGCTTGCAAAAGGGGCGATAGATCTCAAACTGGTCGCCGTCGAGATGCAGATTGACTTCTTGATGGGGATGGCGGCCGAAGTAGTAGGAGGGCACGTCGCCCGCGATGACGACCATCGGGATCGAATCGAGCGCGGCGTTCGCCACACCCGTGGTGGCATTCGTCAGGCCGGGCCCCAGGTGAGTCAAGAGGACGCCCGGCTTGCCCGAGGCACGCGCATAACCGTCGGCGGCGTGCGCCGCCACCTGCTCGTGTCGCGCTGTGATATAGCGGACTCGGCCGTGCCCCAGAGCATCCATCATCGCAATGATCGTATGCCCGGTCAACCCGAAGACGACCTCGACTCCGAGGTGTTCCAGATAATCGACCAATTGATAGGCGGCAATACGTGTTTCCGTCATCATTCGCTCCGCAAGATGGATTGAAAATACGTGCCTCGATACCCCATCGCCTGGGAGGCCTGCGCCGCGAGCTGCAGGAGGATCGGTGTGAACCTGGCGGCCTGGTCGTCCGTAAAGCGTGTGATGGGGCCGGCGACGTTGAGTGCGGCAACCACTCTCCCGGTCGAGTCGAAGATAGGTGCGCCAAGCCCCAGCGCATCTTCAAACCGCTCGCCGTGGCTGATGGCATATCCGCAGTTCCGGATGATCTCGAGCTCTTTGAGGAGTTGCTTGCGTACGACGATCGTCCTGGAGGTCATTCGTTCGAGAGGCTTACTGAGGACTTGTCTTACGATCTCTTCTGGAGCAAAAGCGAGGAGGGCTTTGCCGGCAGACCCGGCGTGGAGGGGCATGCGTTCGCCGCGGCGGACGACAACGCGCACCGATTCTGGGCTCTCGATGCGCTCGACACAAATGCGCTCGGTCCCTTCACGCACATAGATACTGGCTGTTTCGCAAGTCACCCGGTGCAGTTCGACGAGAGCCGCGCGGGCGGCCCTCGCGACATCCAGCTGGCTCATATAAGCAGAGCTCCAGGTCAGCACCTTGGAGCCCATTATGTAGCGGCGCGTCGCCGTGTTCTGGCCGAGGACCCCTAGTGCCTGCAAGCTCTGAAGGAGTCGTCCCGCCGTGCTGCGCGACAAGTGGAGATGGCGCGCGATTTCGCTCACGCCCCATTCCGGCTGCTCCGGTCGAAAACAATCCAGAATGGACACTGCACGCGCAAGGCTCTTCTCGCTCGAGTTGTCGCCGGTGGCCATGCTCGACTCCAGTCAGGGTCGTCCCACATCACAGGACGGCGTCCCACGCCCTGCCGGGCCAAGAAAACGCGATTGCCAGAAAACAGAATCGCTAGCGGTACTCGAAAAACACGCGCCAGATATCAGGTTACCACGAAAAGACACCGCCGCCACGAGAGGGCCGGCTGAGGGTCAAACAAGAGGAAATTTGTTGTCCCACATCGTAGGACGAAGTATCATATCCTGGTGTTTATCATAGCACTCTTATGCGAGAAAGGCAAATTGCATTCTCGTCAATATTCTCCCACGACTGCGCACTAACGATAGGGCCTCGAATATGTCCGATCACTAGGTCTTTAGTTTTTCCTCAAATTGCCTCAGTGTCTTTTCGAGCTTGCCTTGCCGAGCCGTCAAGGTCAGATCGCCGCGCGTCCGCTCCAATACACCCCGAACCATGTCCGTCGTGCGGCGCAGGCCCCCGGTTAGCGCGTCGGGAAAGTCCATAGTCACAAGGAGAGAGTAAATGTCCTCCATACTCGCGAGGACCTGTTCGCCCTTCTCCGGATTATCGTGGCGGATCACGTCGAGAATATAGCGGCGCAGTTCGCCTGCGGCTTCCCCCAGCCCGTTGAGATAAGCAGCATAGTCCACGCCGAGTGTGTCCGGGTCGGGGATGGTCCCCGACACAATCAACCCGTGCACAATATGCGCCTCGGACAATTCCTTCAAAGCATCCTGGACATACCCTGTATAGTACAGGTCCGGATAGCCAGCCACATGCTCTTTCATCAGAGCCGCGATTTCTCGCGCCCGCGTGAGCAGGCTGGACGCCTCCTCATATTCCGCCCGGTGTGTAGCCCGAATGGCCAGGGCACAATGCCGAATAAGCTCGCGTGATGTGGCCAAGGCTGCATCGCGTGCCGAGTTCTTGGCCTCAAAAGCTCGGCGTACCTTCTCTCCGATCTGATCCAGCTCTTGCATTTCACCCCCATTTTCCTGGCGCTTATGGCTATCGATCGACGGCCGCTGCGTCTCCCGTGAGACAGGCTGACATCAAGCGCACAACGTTCAGATACTACCGTAAAAGCGGCAGCCTGTCAAAAACCTTTTCATTTTGCTTCCCCACCTCAGTGTGCTATACTCGTTGCCTGATAACTGCATCAAGAAAGAGTCCCATGCCCCGTTTCAGCACAATGGTTTGGCTCGCCTTCGTCATTGCCTCCATGGTTTTGCTGTCAGCTTGTGTCGGTCCGATACCCACTTCGGTCGCCGTGCTCGCTCCCACAGAGACTGTCACAGTTACGCCGGTGACTCTCCAACCCACTTTTCCCCCGTCGACCGAAACGGCCACAAGCGCCCCCGAAGCTGCGACACTGGAACCGACGGTGGAGTCGACCCTGGAGATCACCTCGACGCCGACGATAACCGCCACTCGGATCCCAGTCACTCCGCCTCCCGCAAGTTTCCCGACTCTCGCCGTCGCCAACCTGCCACTGGTAACAGTCAGCTCGTGCGCCCAAATCTGGGCGGCAGGCTATTACAAACTGACCAACGATATCAAGACCCCCGAGACAGATTGCTTTTACATCCAGAGCAATAATGTCGTTTTTGACTGCGACCATCACACGATCGAGGGCAACAATTTTCAAGGTTACGCCTTCTTCGTCCGCAAGTTCGGCTTCCCCTTTCAGCAGACCCCGACAAATATTGAAATCAAGAATTGCCGCGTTCTCCACCATCGCACCGGCATTTTCGTCGGAGGAGGGAACAATATCTACGTTCACAACAACGACCTTTCCGACAACCTGGACGACACCAACAAACAGAGGTTTGGCGTCTTCCTCGGCCAAGCGGAGGGAGGCGGCCTTCGTTTCGATACGGTCAGCGGCGGGCGAGCAGAGTACAACACGGCCAATAATGGCGCCATCGGCATTGACGTGCGCGACAGCGATCATGTCATTTTGCGAGACAATACGGCCTCGAATAACTCGGCCTGGGGGATCAACCTCATTCACAGCTCCTATAGCGAGATTTCGAGCAATACGGTCCGGGATAATATCCGTTATTGCGCTTGGGGAAACGGCACCGTCGGACGGGGGTGCGATGCCGGAGGCATCATCCTCCAGGATGGATCGAGTCACAATGTGGTCAAGGGGAATACGGTAGCCGGCGATAATGGGAACGGTATCTTCATCAAGGCGCACTTTACGCGCTGCGATGACGACAATCTCATCCAGAACAACAAGATCCAAAATGCCGTATACAACGGGATTGAATTGGGCTTTTGCAAGAAGAACCGTGCCATCGGCAACGAGATCACCGGCTCCATGGACGGCATTCTCTTTGGTTTCGACGCCTATACAGAGATCCGCGGCAACATTATCAGCAACATGACGAATCACGGCATCAGTTCCTGGAACACTCACAACGCCACCGTCGATGGGAACCAAATTACCAACAGCCGCGAAGCAATCTACTTTTACTGGGACCGCTGGGATGCCAAGCAGTTTTCGTTCCTTCCCCCCTCCCCCGATAACTACGCCTCGCGCGACAACGTCATCTCGAACAATGTCCTGCGTGGCAATACGGTTGCCGGCGTCCACCTGTCCAATTCGATCCAGAACCGCGTTCTCAACAATGCATTTGCAGGCAACGGGCGGAATATCTGGCTCGAGGGCAATGTTCAAGGGGACGTGATTCTCGTTGTGACACCAGTGCCGCCGACTCTTACTCCGGCGCCAACACTCTCCCCAAGCCCTACTTTCACGCCGGGGGCGGCAACCCCTACTCCGCCCCCATTGCTCACGGCGACTCCGGCTCGCCTCATCACGCCCGATCCGTACAACCCGAGAAACAGGCGCTAGTAGCGGCCGTTCTCTATTTTATAGTATAATAGTTCTAGTTGCTGTCTCGATTGCTCCATCCCGTGGTGTTTTCTGCGCGACGGACGGCGTTGCAGTGACAATGCCGGTCCGCCGCGTTCTGCGTGTTTCGGCTAATCACGAAAGGAGGAAAATGCAATGGTGCATCGAATTGAGCACGTCGCGGTGATCGGCTCCGGGACGATGGGCGGTGCCATCGCGGCCCACTTTGCCAATGCGGGCTTGCCTGTGGTCCTGCTCGACATCGTCCCGAATAAGCTGACCGCAGAGGAGGAGAAGAAAAAGCTCACCCTCTCCGACCCGGCGGTGCGAAACCGCATCGTCAATGCAGGTCTCGAGGCCGTCAAGAAGGCGAAGCCGGCCGCCCTTTTTACTCCTCAGACCGTCGACCGCATCACGGTAGGGAACCTGGAAGACAATTTCGATCGCCTCCGCGAAGCCGATTTGATTCTCGAAGCCATCGTCGAGAATCTGGGGATCAAAAGGCAACTGATGGAACGGATTGATGCGGTTCGGCAATCCGACTGCATTGTGACGACAAACACTTCCGGCATTCCTATCGGCGCCATCGCCGAAGGGCGCTCAGAGTCGTTCCAGGCCCATTTCCTCGGCACCCACTTTTTCAACCCGCCCCGCTATCTCAAGCTTCTCGAAGTCATTCCCTCGGTGCAAACATCACCTGAGGTGGTCGCGGAGGTCAAGGGATTCGGCGAGCGAGTCCTGGGCAAAGGGGTGGTCATCTGCAAGGATCGACCCAATTTCGTGGCCAATCGCATCGGCACTTTTGGCGGTCTCCTCACGATGCACTATGCCATTGAGAACGGGTTCGCTGTTAACGAGGTTGACGATATCACTGGGCCCGTGATCGGGCACCCCAAGACGGCTACATTTCGTCTCATGGACCTGGTGGGGAATGACATTTTCCTCCACGTCTCCGACAATCTCTACGAAGCGGTTCCGGAGGATGAGGCCCGCGCGGAACTGCGCGCGCCCGACGCCTTGCGTGAGATGGTCAAGAATGGCTGGCTGGGCAACAAGAGCAAGCAGGGCTTTTACAAGCAGACCAGGACCGCGTCCGGCCGCGAATATCAAGTCCTCGACTTGAATACACTCGAATACAAGCCGCAAGAAAAAAAGGCCTACGATTCGGTTACGAACGCCGAAATGCTTGAATCGCTTCCCGAGCGCCTGCGCTACTTGATGACGCAAAATGATCGCGGCGCCCAGTTCATCTGGTATACCACCGCGCGCCTTCTCTCTTATTCATCGCACCGGGTACCGGAAATTGCGGACGATATCGTCTCCGTGGACAATGCCATGAAATGGGGCTTTGCCAACGAGTTGGGCCCCTTTGAGTCGTGGGATGTGCTCGGGGTTGCCGAGACGGTGGCTCGCATGGAAAAGGACGGCATCTCTGTGGCGCCCTGGGTCAAAGAGATGCTCGCGACGGGCCATCCGACCGTTTACAAAGATGGCTTTTATTATGATCTGACGGCCAAGGATTACCGCCCCATCCCGCGTGATCAAAATATCATTGTCCTGCGAGACCAAAAAGTGATCAAGAGCAATGACAATGCTTCCCTGCTCGACCTGGGCGATGGGGTGGCCTGTCTCGAGTTTCATACCAAGATGAACTCGCTCGACGAGGGCATCATAGAGATCGCCGCGACCGCACTCGAAGAGGTAAACAAGAACTATGTCGGTCTTGTCGTCGGCAATCAGGGAGAGCATTTCTCGGCGGGTGCGAATGTTATGACGGTTGGGCTCGCCGCCGAGAACAAGGAATGGGACAAGATCGATCAAGCCTCCAAGGCCTTGCAAGACTTTAACATGGCAATGCGCTACAGTCCCAAGCCAGTCGTCGCCGCTCCCTTCGGCTATACACTGGGCGGCGGTTGTGAAGTTGCCATGTCCGCTGCGCACGTCGTCGCGCACGCCGAGTCCTACGTGGGCCTCGTCGAGGTGGGGATGGGCCTCATCCCGGCAGGGGGCGGCTGCAAAGAACTGCTCCGCCGCGTCGGCTCACCTGCCATGCAGACGCCGAACGTGGACCCGCTCCCATTCCTTCAGCGTGTCTTTGAGACCATCGGCATGGCCAAGGTCGCGACGAGCGCTGAAGAGGCTAAGCAAATGGGCTTTTTCTCCGCCAACGATCGGGTGGTCATGAATCGCGACTATATGCTTGCCGGAGCCAAGCAGGCAGTCCTCGAAATGGTCGCCGAAGGTTATAGTGCCCCGGCGCGGGGCAAGCTAATCTACGTCATGGGCGAACGAGGCCTCGCCGCGCTGCGGATCGCGATCTACTCGATGGTGCAGGCCGGGTACATCTCCGAGTACGACGCCAAGGTCGGCGACCGCCTGGCCCGCGTCCTTTGCGGCGGCGATCTCACGGCCCCGACATGGGTAGACGAGCAGTATGTCCTCGATCTCGAGCGGGAAGCTTTCGTCGCGCTTTGCGGCGAGGACAAGACGCGTGAGCGCATCTGGCACTTTCTTAGCACCGGGAAACCATTGAGGAATTAAGCGCTGAAACTTTAGGAGATTCCATATGAAAGAAGCAGTCATCGTCTCCGCCGTCCGCACCGCCGTCGGCAAGGCACCGCGTGGCAAGCTTCGCCTGACGCGACCTGACGAAATGGCGGCTACCGTCGTGGCCGCCGCGCTCCGACGGGCCGAAGGTATCAAGCCAGAGCAAGTCGACGACGTCATCATCGGCTCCGCCTTCCCTGAGGGCGAACAGGGTCTGAACATGGGGCGCATCGTCGCCCTGCGCGCCGGCTTGCCAGTCAGCGTTCCCGCCATGACCGTCAACCGCTTTTGCTCCTCCGGCCTTCAGACCATAGCCCTCGCCGCCGGACAGATACGGGCCGGCTGGGGAGAGATCATCATCGCCGGCGGCGTCGAATCCATGAGCATGGTTCCGATGATCGGATTTCACTTCTCGCCCAACCCGTTTCTCGCCCAGGAATATCCGGGCACATTTCTCGGCATGGGCTTGACCGCCGAGAACGTCGCGAAGCAATACGGTGTATCCCGCCAGGATCAGGACGCGTTTGGGCTGAGGAGCCACCAGCGTGCCATCGCCGCTCAGGAGGCAGGCAAATTCAAGTCCGAGATTGTTCCGCTCGAGATCTCGAACGTAGAGATGAACGGCGACAGGTTGCGGAAGGACAAGTTTACCTTCGACACGGACGAAGGTCCCCGCCGCGAAACGAGCCTCGAGGTGCTTGCGTCGCTCAAGCCGGCCTTTGCCCAGGGCGGCACGGTCACGGCCGGCAACTCGTCCCAAACGAGTGATGCCGCCTCGGCCGTCGTCGTGATGGAGCAGGAGCGGGCCAAGGCCATGGGACTGAAGCCGCTTGTTCGCATGGTTTCTTTCGCCGCCGCAGGCGTCCCGCCCGAAATCATGGGCATCGGGCCCATTGCCGCGATCCCCAAGGCGCTCCAGCTTGCCGGGCTGAGCCTCGCCGACATCGATCTGATCGAGCTCAACGAGGCGTTTGCGGCCCAGTCGCTGGCCGTCATCCGTGAGCTCAAGATAGATGAAGAGCGCGTGAATGTAAACGGCGGCGCCATCGCCCTCGGCCATCCGCTCGGAGCGACCGGCGCCAAACTCACGACCCAGATCATTAACGAGATGAAGCGTCGCCAGGTCCAGTTCGGCATGGTGACCATGTGCATAGGCGGTGGCATGGGCGCCGCGGGAATCTTTGAGAATTTGCCTTAGCAATCCTTGACACCGCGCGACAACCATGCTAGAATATGCGAAATACAGATCTGCGGCGCGTGTATCGGCGGCAGGTCTCTAAAACGTCGAACCGGAGGAGTAGGGCGAGCCGGACTGATAGCGAAGAGAGGGCACCGGGTGTAAACCTCTCCCAGTTGCGCCGTCCGAAGGTCGCCGGGGAGTTGAGTCGGCGAAATGGTCTACGCCAGACTAGTCGACTCCGGGTGAAACCCGTTATCGCGTGAGAGCTGGGAGTTAGAGCTTTGGTCGCGGATTGCCAGTCTGTCTGCGATCTTCAATACGTAATCTCAAACTTCCAACCAAGGTGGTACCGCGTAAGGGAGCCCCTTTCGCCCTTGAGGTGAGAGGGGCTTTTTGCATAGAGGGCCTACTGAACTAGGACGGTAACTGTAAAGTCTTTGGCTACCTGGCTCGGCGAAAAAGAACGAAAGTAGGCAAGCTTGAGAGTCGTGGTACCGGTGCCGACGACCTGCCACTGCCACGTCTCGCTGCCACCTGCGCCAACCCCTCCGGCAATGGGGGGGTTATAGCTAGAAGAGATTAACTGGAGGATCCTCGGGGTTGGTTCCGTCACAAGATTCCATTTGTAGCCGGTCGAGGGGTTCGAGTCCAGCTTGACGTTGAGAAATTGACCCATCGAGGCGCTGATCGTTTCGCCGTTATTGCCCGCCGTCAAGTCAATCCCGGGCACTTGAGCGTCACAAGCAGTCACAAGCAAGAGAGTCAGAACCAAAAAGAGGTATTTCATAGGGTCCTTTCCAATGGGAGTTGCATCAATCATCTTATCATGATTTGACCCATTTGTGACAAGGAGTTGGCGATGCGGCTGACTGAATTGCTGTGGAAGGCAACCTGGCGGGGCGGCGGCTATGGATTCCTCGCCGGAGGATTGATCGGAACAGGACTGGGTACCCTGGTAGGTCTCGCGCTGATCACGCAAATCGTTACGGATCCCCCTTCCGGTTCCCGGCCCGCGACGCTGGAATATGTGGGGGGAGTTTTAGGAATGTTTATCCTCTCGGGGCTCGTCGGAGCGTTCGTCGGGGGGTTTTGCGGCTCAGTGGGCGGCCTGGGGATGGGGCTCCTTGGAGGCCAATGTTTCGCACTCTGGGGCAAGCGCCTGGGTCAGTTGCGCTGGCCTGCTTTACTGCTCGGACTCTTGGGTGGTTGGCTCTACTTTACAATGTTCTTTTTCATAACCGGGGATCGGACGGTCGGCGGCCTCAGGAGTGCCGCTCTCTATGCCGCCCTCCCGGCCGCGATCGCCGCGATCGCTTCCTATAACATCTTGCAGCGCATGCTGCGGTGGCTTGCGCTGGACTCGCCCGGCAGTACCAACACGCCGTGCGGCTGGAGACGATTCTTGTTGATAGCCGCGGCCGATCTCGCCGTCGGTGCTGCCCTAGTGTGGTTCTTTTCATCCGTTATCCCGCTGCTGTTTGGAATGTGAATTGAGGGAGACTGCTACTAATGCCTGAACCGAATGAGATGTCGAAAGCCTATGACCCGCACAGCGTCGAAGAGCGCCTTTACAACTGGTGGGAAGCGCAGGGCTATTTCCTGCCGCGTGCCGATCCCGGCCGTGAGCCCTTTGTCATATCGATGCCGCCGCCCAATATCACCGGCGAGTTGCACCACGGCCACGCCATGTTCCTCACGCTCGAAGACCTCATGAGCCGCTGGCATCGCATGCGCGGCGAGCCTACCCTCTGGGTGCCCGGCAGCGATCACGCGGGCATCGCGACACAAAACGTAGTCGAAAAGGCCGTTGTCAAGGAAGGGACGAGTCGACGTGAATTGGGGCGCGAGCGCTTTGTCGAACGAGTCTGGGAGTGGAAAGAGCAATATGGTGGGATCATCACAACCCAGATCCGCCGGATGGGCGCTTCCTGTGATTGGACTCGCGAGCGCTTTACCTTGGACGAGGGTCTGTCGCGCGCTGTGCGTGAGGCATTTGTTCGACTCTACGAAAAGGGGCTCATCTACCGCGGTCCTCGCCTCATCAACTGGTGTCCTCACGACGAGTCCGCGATCAGCGACCTTGAAGTCGTTCACGAAGACACGATGGGCAAGCTGTACTATGTGAAATACCCGCTCGTCGGACTCACCAACGGCCATCCCGAGTTCATCACCGTCGCGACCACGCGTCCCGAAACTATTCTCGGAGACACCGCCGTGGCCGTTCACCCCGGCGACGAGCGCTATACCAAGTGGGTGGGGCGCACAGCCATCCTACCGGTGTTAGGTCGCCATATTCCGATCATCGTCGACGAGGCCGTCGACCCAGAGTTCGGCACCGGCGCGGTCAAGGTGACTCCCGGGCATGACCCAACCGATTACGATATCGGCGCGCGCCACAATCTTCCGATCGTCAACATCATGAACAAGGATGCCTCCATCAACGAGAACGGGGGCCCTTATGCAGGTCTTGATCGGTTTGCCGCGCGCGACAAGATTGTGGAGGATTTACAGCGCGAAGGATTACTCGAAAAGATCGTCGATCACTCGATGTCGATCGGGCGTTGTGAGCGCTGCAACACCGTCGTCGAGCCTCTCATTTCGACCCAGTGGTTCGTCAAGATCGAGCCGCTCGCGAAACCGGCGATACAGGCGGTCCGTGACGGCAAGATCCGGATCTTGCCCGACCGCTTTGCCAAGATCTACTTTGATTGGATGGAGAATATTCACGACTGGTGCATTTCGCGCCAGCTGTGGTGGGGGCACCGCATTCCGGTCTGGTATTGCGAGTTCGGGCATCAGACCTCTACCCTCACCGATCCGACGGATTGCGCGGTATGCGGCTCAAAGAACCTTCGTCAGGATGAAGATGTGCTCGACACCTGGTTCTCTTCGGCTCTCTGGCCCTTTTCTACGCTCGGCTGGCCGGACCGGACCGGCGACCTGGCCTCTTTCTATCCGACGACCGTCATGGAGACAGGCTACGAAATTCTGTTCTTCTGGGTCGCCCGCATGATTATGATGGGCCTGGAATTCACGGGCCAGGTGCCTTTCCGGACCGTTTACCTGCATGGGATCATGCGTCACAAGGATGGGACGAAGCTGAGCAAGTCAGACCCGCGTCCCGGCGACAACCCGCTCGAAGTGGTCGCCGAATACAGTGCGGACGCGCTCCGGTTCACCATCGTGACCTCCTCGGCACCCGGCAACGATGCACGCCTCGATCTCGAAAAGGTAGAGCACGCGCGCAACTTTGGAAACAAGATCTGGAACATGGGGCGTTTCATCCTGAGCAATACAGAGGGCAAGATGGGGCCTGCGCCGGAAGCAGCCTCAAGCCGGGCGAGCACCCGGGTCACACCCTTGAGCCTAGCCGATCGTTGGATCCTTTCGCGCGTGAACCATCTGACATCCAACGTGGACGAGAACTTTCGAAACTGGGATTTCGGCGAAGGGACTCGTCAAATCCACGAGTTCCTCTGGAGCGAGTTTGCCGACTGGTACATTGAGGCGGCCAAGATTCCGCTCAATGGAACGGATGCGGCGGCCGCCCAGACGACGCGCGAGATTCTGCTGCACGCCTTCGATCAAGCGCTACGTCTCTTACATCCGACCATGCCGTTCGTAACCGAGCAAGTATGGCAGACTCTCCGCCGCTGCGGTATCGGATATGGCGTGCCCGCCCTCATCGTCGCTCCATGGCCCAAACCAGACCGAAAACTCTTCGACGCCCGCGCCGAAAAGGATTTCGCCCTCATCATGGACATTGTTCGCTCGATCCGAAATGCCCGCGTCGAATTCAACGTGGAGGCAGCCAAGCGCATTCCCGCGATCATTTCCGCAGGCAGCGCGCGATCCTTGCTCAATTCGCAGCGGGACGTGATCGCGACGCTGGCGCGCCTTGACCCTGGCGAATTCAGGATCGAGACCCACGCCGAGAGACCTCCGCAGGCACTCGCCTTGGTCATTGGCAAAGTAGAAATCTATTTGCCTCTGGCAGGCATGATTGACGTCGAGAAAGAAAGCGCGCGCCTAAATGCCGAGGCCGGCAAGGCGCGCGCCGAGATCGCTCGCGGAGAGAGCCTACTCGCAGGTGAGTTTGCCAAGCGCGCGCCCGAGGCGGTTGTCCAAAAGACGCGCGACCAAGTTGCCGCCAACCGGGAGCGCGTGCAGAGGCTGGAAGCTCAGCTTGCTAACCTCGAGGGCCAAACGCCCATCCCAACCGTCGCCGAACCCGTTCGTAGGCGCACCACCAAGCGCGTCGCAAGAAAGATGGCGAAACCGTCAACCCGCAAGAGCACAAAAAAGCGACCGGTGAGCAAGACCCTCAAGCGCCGGGCCTCACGGAAGACCAAGTAGGTCAACATGCGCGTCATCTCTGGGACGGCGAAAGGGAGGACACTCAAATCGCCGGGGGAGGCCACTCGGCCCATTACCGACCGCGTCAAGACCAACCTGTTCAATATCCTTAGTGGTCAAATCCTTGACGCCAACGTCCTCGACCTCTTTGCGGGCGCGGGGAGCGTCGCGATCGAGGCCTTGTCGCGCGGCGCGCGCTTTGCGACTCTGGTCGAGCTGGACCGGGAAGCTCTGCATGCGGCCCGAGAGAACCTGGCGCTGACGCGCCTCAACCAGCGTGCGAATGTCATCCGGCAGGACGTGTTCAAATTCCTTGCCGCCGGTCCGCAGGATCACTATGATTTGATTTATGTCGCTCCGCCACAGTATCGCGGTCTTTGGGAAAAGACACTCAACCTACTCGATCAAGCGGATTTTTTGTCCGAGAACGGCGCCATTGTCGTGCAAATCCACCCCAAAGAATATCGCGAGGTGCCACTCCAGAAACTGGAGTTGTACGACCAACGCAAATACGGCAGCACCATGCTCTGCTTTTACCAACCAAAAGATGAAACGTAAAACGTAACCGCCACCCTTTCCATGTGGCGGTTACGTTTTGCATTTTGCTCTTCCACAGCGATCCTCGAATCACTCAGTCACCAAATCACCTGACCTGCTGGTCTCGCCCTCCTCCAGCAACTTGACGACCGTCTCGTCCTCCGTCTGCTCAAAGCGACGATAGAATCGTCCAACAGCCCAAAAGGGATCAGGCGTATCCAGCACGACGGCACGGTCGCACTCATGCGTCAGCATTTCGACGACCTCGGGCGGCCCAACTGGGATCGCCAGAATGACCATCGCGGGCTTGTGCTCGCGCAGCGCCCGCAAAGCGGCCAGCATCGTGGATCCGGTGGCAACGCCGTCGTCCACTACCACAACCGCCTTGTTCTTCACGTCCAGCGGTGGCCGGTGCGGGCGAAAATGCTCCAGCCGCCGAGCGATCTCTGCCCGTTCGGCCTCGATTTCCTTTGCAATATCCCGCTCATTTAGATGCAGTTGGTTCATCAATTCGGTGTCGAGCAGCACGGGCCCATCACTTGCCAGCGCCCCGATCGCCAACTCGGGGTTAAAGGGTGCCCCAATCTTGTGAGCAATAACCACGTCGAGCGGAGCGCCGAGGGCGCGGGCAATCTCGGCCGCGACGACCACTCCCCCACGCGGGATGCCCAAAACGATTAAATGGCGTTGATCCCTCAGAAAAAAGAGCCGCTCGGCCAAGCAATGCCCGGCCTCTCTGCGATCACGAAAGATCATATTCGGCTCCGCTGCCCCGCACTCTGTGCGCTTTGCCGGGTTACGCTACGGTGCCGCGGTCATCTCCGCTCTCTCGAGCGCCAAAGAGACCGCCTCGGCCGCGTTTTTCGCCTCGGTGATAGCTTCCACCCTAATTCCACCTCGTCCAAGCTGCCAGGTATTCAGGCCAATCACCGATCGCCCGGAATTGAGCGCGAACCCAATTTCGCTCAGTGTTCCAAACTCGCCGCCAATGGCGATTACGCCTCGCCCCGTGCGGGCGACGATGGCGTTGCGCAGCTCCCCCAGACCCGTAACGATCGCAATGTCCACATACGGGTTCGCCTCGCTCGGGCTCAACCCCGGCAAGATCCCGATGGTGCGCCCACCGACGCTTTTAGCCCCCTTACAAACCGCCTCCATCACTCCACCCCGGCCACCGCAAACGACGATTGCCCCGCGCGCGGCCAACTCCCGCCCGACCTCCTCGGCCAATGCGTAAGTGGCATCATCGCACATCCCCGCCCCGATTACGCTGATGGTCCGGTTCCAGTTCTGCTTGGAGCCTGGGGATTCAACCACGTCCGAGCTTCACCTCGGCCAGGCGGGTATAAATACTGCCGCTTGGTGTGAGATCGCTCTTCATAATGCTCACATTTTCCACCCGGAGTCCGCCCAAGTCACCCACCTGCCTGGCCGAAATCGTCTCTCCGATGCTAGTCCGCTCACTCGGCCGAGTCTCCCGTCGAATTCGACCCAACGTGAGATGAGGCGAAAAAGGCCGCTCTTCGCGGGGAAAGCCGACGTTCTGACACGCCACCTCGATGCGCTCCGCGATCTCAGCCGCAACCTGGGTCTCACCGATTATGCCCACCCATATCACATTCGGACGTCGCGTGTTTGGAAAAGCGCCCAGGCCGCTCAGCGTGAGCGAAAATGGAGAATATGTCGCACAGGCATCCGCAACGGCTTGCTGCAAAGCCCCCAGACGGTTCGATTCGACGCTCCCCAAGAACTTGACCGTGAGGTGAATACTCTCCGGAGAGACCCAGCGCACTTGCCTACCCCAGCGCTCGCCTTTCAAGTCGGCTTCCAGGTCGCCCAACTCCCGGTGCAGCGCCTCATTCAGTTCGATCGCGATAAAGGTCCGTATTTGCTGCGGCATCTTTCACCTTGATATCTCCATTGTCCAACAAAGCTTGCGAAAAGTCAATTCATTTGCGCATTCGTTCGAATGGTGTTAAACTACTCTGGCCATTTTCCCAGAGAGGATTGCCATTTCGTGTCTGCTCGCATGCTCCTCCTTCGGCGACAACGTCAACGCAGGAAAACCAGACCCGCCGGCCCGCTGCTCCTCCGCCTTAGTCTAATCACATTAAGCCTCCTGATTGGGCTCCTTTTCTTTGGCGCAGGAGCCGCCGTGGCCGCCTCCATCGTCGTCTACAACTATGTCGTCCAAGACCTGCCTACCCCGGGCGAGATTGCCACCCAAACCCAACAGCAATTCAAGACCACTCGCATCTACGACCGCACGGGTCAGGTCCTGTTGTACGAGTTGTTTGATCCCCAGGCAGGAAATCGCACGGTCGTCCCCCTTGACCGCATACCGCAGAACTTGAAAAATGCGACCGTTGCGCTTGAGGACAAGACTTTCTGGACCAATCCCGGGGTAGATCCGTACGCCATTGTCCGTGCCGCCTACAGCACGCTTATTCACGAGCAGGTCCAGGGCGCCAGTACCCTTACCCAGCAACTGGTCAAGAACGTTCTCATTCCTCCGGATGAGCGCATCCTGCGCGATCCATACGACCCGGCGACCTACATTCGCAAGCTCAAAGAGCAGATCCTATCTATCGAGATCTCGCGTCGCTATGACAAGAAGCAGATCCTCGAATGGTATCTGAACAACAATTATTACGGGAACGTGTCCTACGGGGTAGACGCGGCGGCAGAAGCCTATTTTGGAAAGCATGTTCAGGACCTGGATTTGGCAGAATGCGCAACCCTCGCCGCGATTCCGCAGAATTTCTGGATGAACCCGATCGATAATCCGCAAGCCGCTGTCGAGCGGCGGAATATTGTCCTCGATCAGATGTACCTGCAGGGGTACATCACCCAAGACGAAGCCATCGCCGCCAAGAACGAAAAGATGCGGGTGACTCCCAAACAGTTCGACATCCGGGCGCCCCACTTTGTGTTTTACGTCCGGCAGCTTCTCGAGAACAAATTCGGTCCCGACCTCCTGTACAGGGGCGGTCTCAAGATCTATACGACTCTCGACCTTGGGATTCAGCAGACCGCCGAGCAAGTCGCCCGTGACCAGGTCGCCAAACTCCAGGCCGCCAAAAAGAACGTGAGCAATGCGGCCGTCGTAGTAATTCGGCCTTCCACCGGCGAAATCTTGGGGATGGTGGGATCGGTAGACTATTTCAATCGCGATATTGACGGCCAGGTAAACGTCGCAACTTCTCCCCGCCAGCCCGGCTCATCTTTCAAGATCTTTACCTACCTCACCGCGTTCTCTCAAGGTTACACCCCCGCTTCGACGATCATGGATGTCCGCACGGTGTTCGACGATTCCCCCAACCCACCGTATGTACCCGAGAACTATGATCGCAAGTACCACGGCCCGGTGCGGCTGCGCACGGCACTCGCTTCCAGCTTTAATATTCCCGCCGTCAAGCTCCTCAGTCTCGTCGGCGTCAAAAACGTGATCAACACGGCCCACCGCATGGGAATCAACACCTTGGACAAGGAGCGCTACGGCCTCGCGCTCACCCTCGGCGGAGGCGAGACGACTCTTCTCGACATGACCTACGCGAATAGTGTCCTGGCGAACCAGGGGGTGATGGCGGGCGTGCCTGTCGACCCGCTCCAGCTCAAGCCCGGTTACCGGACGCTCGACCCGGTCGCCGTTCTCAAAGTTGTCGATTCAAACGACAAGACGATCTATGAATTCAAGCAGCCGAACACCGAGCGAATCGTCACGCCGCAGCTCTCTTACTTGATAAGCGATGTCCTGTCCGATAACACCGCGCGGACGCCCGGGTTCGGAAGCAACAGCGTCTTGAAATTATCCCGCCCCGCGGCAGTCAAGACGGGCACGACCTCGGACTGGCGCGACAACTGGACCATCGGTTACACGCCCGATTATGCCGTCGGCGTCTGGGTGGGCAACTCGGACAATTCGGAAATGGAGCATATCAGTGGCGTGTCCGGCGCAGGTCCGATCTGGCATGACGTGATGGAAAAGATACACCAGAACATTCCGGTCCACCCCTTTGTCGAGCCGCCCGGAATGACCCATGTCGAAGTATGTGCGACGAGTGGTCTTTTGCCAACCCAGTACTGCCCCGAGCGGGTCAAGGAGCTTTTCATCGCGGGGACCGAACCCAAGACGTATGATAACATCTGGCAACCTTTCCGCATCTACAAGCCGAGCGGAAAACTGGCCACGGTGTATGATCCCCCTGATCAGGTTGAGGAGAAGGTATTCCCGATCTATCCAGCGGAAGCGGCCGACTGGGTGCGAGAGAACAATATCCCCCAGCCCCCGACCGAGTACGATACAACCTATCGCTCTCCGTCGCAAGGCGGCGACGTAGCGATCATCAGCCCTGCATCGTATTCTTCAGTACGAGGCATTGTCACCATTGTCGGAAACGCTCGCCTCGATAACCTTGATACTTTCCGGCTCGCGTTCGGCAAGGGACTGGACCCAACCCAGTGGACTCAGATCGGAACTGATCACCATGGCCGCGTAGATAATGGCCCCCTCGAACAATGGGATGCCTCCTCGCTGGATGGCCTATACACCCTACAGCTGAGCGTGGTTGATAGGAGCGGGGTCCTGCATCAATCCAGCATTCAGGTCATTGTGGACAACACTCCTCCCACCATCGATATCATCAATCCGCGCGAGGGAGGTGTCTACACTCCCGAAGGCGACGAATGGATCCCCATAGGTGTAAACGCAGTTGACAACGTATCGATGGCGCGCGTCGAGTTTTATGTGGACGGCGCCTATGTCGGATCGAGCACTGTCGCCCCCTTTAACAAAAAGTGGACGATCAAGATGTCGGACGCGCTCACACGGACGCTTGCCGCCGCCGTCCAAGCCAACCCTCCCAATCCCATCACCCTCTCAAGCACGATCTCAAACTCGGATGGAAGCAGTGTACCACAGCAGCTCATCGGGCAAGTGTCGCGGGTGACCACTCCGACCCTCGGCGTGAGCGCCGTCTTTACGAACGGGATGGTCATTCTCTCCAGCACAGTCCCCTCCGGCAAGTCGCCCGGCTATGTCGAATCGCATGTGATTACGGCAGTGGCGGTGGACGCGGCCGGTAACCGCGCAACCAGCGCGCCTGTCAGGATCTATATACAACATCAACACAAGAAGTAAACAAGCTTTCACGTATGTTATAACTCAAGGAGTGCTTGATGGTCCAGTCAGTGCAAGTACCGGCGCCGGCGCATGCTCCTGATCAAGCGCGCCATCCTCAATGGGCCTTTTTCGAGGGGAAAATCGTGCCAATTGAAGGGGCCAAGATTAGCATTATGACCCAGGTCATCAACTATGGCCTCGGCGCATTCGGCGGACTGCGTGGTTACTGGAACGACGAAAAGCAACAACTCTATGTCTTTCGCGTCGAGAAACACTTTCGCCGCTTTCTCAATTCCTGCAAGCTCTTCAACACCTCTATCCCATATTCCATCGACGATCTCAAACGGATCACGATCGATTTGTTACGTCGAGAGGGCTATCGCGAGGACGCCTACATCCGCCCGTTGCTGTACAACTCGACCGAGGATATCACGCCGCGGCTCTACGACGTCACGTTTGATTTCGCCTGCTTTACCCGCGCTCTGGGGAACTATATCAAGCTCGAGGTCAAGGCGTGCACCTCCTCTTGGCGGCGACTAGACGACAACATTATCCCTTCCCGCGGCAAGATCACGGGCGGCTACGTCAACTCCGCTCTTGCCCGCAGCGAAGCTTACTGGAACGGCTACGATGAGAGCATCGTTCTCAACCAGGATGGCCACATCGCCGAGGGCAGTGCCGAGAACCTGTTCGTCGTGAGGGACGGCAAACTCCACACGCCGGCGTTCGCGGACAACATTCTGGAAGGGATTACGCGCAGCACTGTGATCCAGCTGGCGCGGGCCGACCTCGGCCTGGAAGTGGTCGAGCGAGAGGTTGACCGCTCGGAGCTGTACGTCGCCGAGGAAGCCTTTTTCTGTGGAACCGGTGCCCAGGTCTCTGCGATTGTCGAGGTCGATAACCGCAAAATCGGCTCCGGGCAGACCGGGCCGGTCACCAAGTCGCTCCAACAAGCCTATTTCGATGTGGTTCGCGGCAAGAACACGAAATACGCTGACTGGCTGACCCCTGTCTATGACTAGGCGCAGGCGCGCGGCACGAATGGGCCCCCCCGAAGCAATTGAATACTCCGGGGAAACCGAGTTCGTCGAGGTCGAGCCGCCAACCACGGTTGAACGGATCCTGCGCGATCGAACCTGGCAGATCTTGCTGGTTCTGGCCTTTGCTGCCAATATTGCATTGATCATCTTCATTCTAGTCCGTTTCGATGCGCTGCCGGATCCGCTCCCACTGCATTTTGATGCTTCTGGATTTCCGGACCGAATTGACGCCAAGACAGGCATTATCGCGCTTCCTGCCATCGGCTTTGTCGTCCTGGTTTTGAACATGGTCCTCGGTGCCGCCAGTTACCGGCTCGAACGGGCGGCCGCGATCCTGCTCGCGACCGGCGCGCTGGTCGTCCAAATCTTGATGTGGCTCGCGGCTATCAATATCGCGGGCGGAATCGTCTAGAGGCTGTATCTTTCTTGTCCCTATTAAACGTGCTGGCGGGTCTAGTGCTGAGCGCCGTCGTTTCCTTGGCCGGCTATTGGCGTGGCTCGCTCAGCCCGAGCGGCCTGCTCGGGGCAATGGCTATCGGCACGCTGATTTTTTCTTTTGGCGGCTTGGCCTGGGCGCTCTTGCTTATCGCGTTCTTCGTCACATCTTCGGGGCTTTCGCATTATCGAGCGCGCGCCAAAGAACCATTGGCAGAGAAATTCCAAAAGGGACATCGTCGCGACCTGGGCCAAGTCTTGGCCAATGGCGGGTGGGGTGCTCTTCTTGCACTTGCCTTCGGCTTCTGGCCGCAGACCACGTGGTTGGTTGCTTTTGTCGGCGCGATGTCGACGGTGAATGCGGATACTTGGGCAACCGAACTTGGTGTCCTGAGTTCGGCTCCGCCGCGACTCATCACTTCGGGTCATATTGTACCCGTCGGCACGAGCGGCGGCATAACCTTGCTCGGAATTCTGGTGTCATTGGCTGGAGCCTTAGTGATCGGGTGTTTGGCTCTAGTCTTTGTTCTCGTGAATCCTTGGTTTCCTTTCCCTTTACTGCCGGCTCTGAGCCTGCCTCCCCGTGGGCTTTGGTTCCTGCTAGTTCCCATTGCTGCCCTGTCCGGCCTGCTCGGCTCACTCTTTGACTCTCTCCTGGGTGCGACGGTGCAAGCCATTTATTATTGCGATTTCGACAAAAAGGAAACCGAATCGGCTGTACACCGCTGCGGGCGCAAGACCCGCCTGATCCGCGGCTGGCGTTGGCTCGACAATGATTGGGTCAACCTGCTGGCGAGCGTTTTTGGAAGCGGGGTCGCGCTTGCGCTCTACTTTGCCACGGGTTAGCGCCTGGTCACGGTTGACGGCCAGGTTAGGACCGTATAGAATGTCTTTTAATGCTCTACATCGTCTCGATGCCGATCGGCAACCCGGAAGACATCACTCTGCGAGCTCTGCACGTCCTGCAGCAGGTCGACGCCATCGTCTGTGAAGAGCGGCGTGAGGCCATGCGCCTTTTGCGTCATTACCAAATCGATCCAGTCCTGATTGATCTGAACGAGCATAATGAACAGGTTCGTATTCCAGAGTTGCTCGAGCGGTTGGAACACCAAGAGACGCTCGCCCTGATCTCCGACCACGGGACACCGCTTCTAGCCGACCCGGGCATACGCTGGCTTGCTCAGGTCATCCAGAGACGGCTGCCGGTCAGTCCTGTGCCCGGCACTTCAAGCCTGCTCGCCGCTCTCGTCGTCAGTGGGCTGCCCATGGACCGTTTCCGCTTCGTCGGTCTACTCCCTGCGAAAAAGCCGGAACGGCTCGCTGCTCTTGCTCGACTCAAGCGTGAGCCAGATACTTGTGTCGTTTTGGAGGTTCCCTATCGGCTTGCCCCGCTGCTCACCGATTTGAATGCAGTCCTTGGATCCGCTCGACGCATCGCCGTCGGCTGTGATTTGACTATGCCGACCGAACAAGTGATTCGGGGCACGACGCAGAACGTTCTCGAATACTTTTTAAAGCACCCTTTCAAAGGCGAATTCGTTATTGTGATTGATGGAGCCCGGGCGGACTTGCGCAGAACAGAGTTCCGCTCTCGCCGTTTGAATGGATAAATTGGAGCGACCATGAAAGCAGTTATTCTACTGGCAGGGCTGGGCACGCGCCTCCGCCCTCATACGTACAGCAAGCCCAAGCCGCTGGTCCAGGTTGCCGGCAAGCCTGTGCTTGCCCATATCCTCGACAGTGTTACGGATCTGGATTTGGACGAAATCGTTTTCATTGTTGGCTACCTCGGCGATCAGATTCAGACCTATGTCACCGAGCACTATCCGCGCATGCGGGCCCGCTATGTCGAACAGAGCGAAATGAAAGGACAGGCGCATGCCATTGCGCTTGCCAGAGAGTATATCGATCAGCCCGTCCTCATCATCTTTGGCGACACCATCTGGGAGACCGACTTTGGCAGGCTCAAGAAGGTCCAAGGGGACGGCCTCATCTATGTCAAAGAGGTGTCTGACCCGCGCCGGTTCGGCGTAGCTATATTGGACAACGGTTACGTCGGAAAGTTTGTCGAAAAGCCTTCCAAACCCATTTCGAACCTGGCCGTCGTCGGCGTCTATTACTTTCGCGCCTGGCAAAAGCTCATGCAGTCCATCGATACGCTGATAGAGCGAGACATCCAAACCAAAGGCGAGTATTTTTTGGCGGATGCCATGCAGCTAATGATCGACGGCGGCGCCCGACTCGAAGTCGAAACGATTCCCGTCTGGGAGGACTGCGGAACGCGTGAGGCCCTGCTCGAGACGAACCGCTATCTCTTGACCAAGCAAGGGAATCATCCTGACGAGAGCGAAGGCTCGGTCATTCTGCCGCCCGTCTACGTGAGCAAGGGAGCTTGCATCCGAAACTCGATCATCGGCCCCTACGTCTCGATTTCCGAGAACGCCAGCATAGAGGATGCCATCCTGCGTGACTGCATTATTAGCGAGGGCGCACACATCGAGAACGCGATGCTCGAGTGGTCTCTTGTCGGCAAAGACGCGCGGGTCCACGGAACCTTCGAGCGACTCAATGTGGGCGATTCCTCTGAGATTGATTCCGCGCCCAATGGTGACTGAGCGCACGTGCGTAGAAGCCTACTCGAGCTATGCCTACGCGGTGGAACCGCGCGCCTATACGGTTCGCGGCGAGCGCCATCTAGTGCAGTCCGTTATCCGCAGTTGGCGTACGCCCGGGTGGATTCATTTCCACATTCAAGATGATCGTGAATACGTCTTGGAACTGCGCTATGATGAGCGGCAAGATTCCTGGTGGCTGGAATCATTGACCATCAGCGATTGAAACCTGTTCGGAAAAGAAAGGGATATGGCTCTGAACCCATCGCGACGAGTGCGATCCGTGCCTCCGTCCGGCATCCGGCGTTTTTTTGACATCGCGGCGAACATGCAAGACGTCATCTCACTGGGTATTGGCGAGCCCGATTTCGTCACCCCTTCGAAGCTGTCTCAGGCGGGTATAGCCTCGATTGAACGCGGCGAAACCAGGTATACGTCGAACGCCGGTCTCCTCGAACTCCGCCAGGCGCTTGCCGAGCACCTCGAAACGCGCTACCACGTTCGCTATGATCCCCAGGAGGAGATGGCGATTACCGTTGGAGTGTCCGAAGGTCTCCACTGTGCCATCCTCGCAGTTGTCGATTCGGGCGATGAGGTTATCATCCCAGAGCCCTCCTTCGTGGCCTACAAGCCGAGTGTTCTATTCGCCGGCGGAGTACCTGTTGTCGTCGCCACCCGAGTAGAAGACGGCTTCCAAGTCACCGGCCAAGAACTGGAGCGAGCGGTCACGCCCCGTACGCGCGCGATTCTCATCGGCTATCCGAATAACCCAACCGGCGCCGTCATGAGTCGCGAGCGCCTCCTCGAGGTAGCTGAAGTTGCCGCAAGGCACGATTTGTTTGTCCTTTCGGACGAGATCTACGACCGGCTCGTCTACGGGGTCGAACACATTTGCTTTGCTTCGCTTCCCGGAATGCGCGAGCGCACTATTCTCCTCGGTGGGTTCTCCAAGGACTATGCCATGACAGGATGGCGCGTCGGCTATGTGGCCGGGGATCGCAGTCTCCTCTCGGCAATACTAAAGATTCACCAATACGTTGTCATGAGCGCACCGACCATGGGTCAAGTCGCCGCGCTCGAAGGCCTGCGCCATGGCGAGCAGGATGTGCGGGCCATGGTACGTGAGTACGATTATCGCCGGCAGGTCATCGTCGCCGGCCTTAATGCGATCGGTCTGCCGACCCTTGAACCACACGGCGCGTTTTACGCCTTTCCCGATATCCGCCCGACCGGCCTTTCGTCTGACGAGTTCTCTGAACGCCTGTTGCTCAAAGAGCGCGTGGCCGTCATTCCGGGCACCGCCTTTGGCGAATCCGGCGAAGGCTTTGTGCGTGCCGCGTACGCGGCCAGCATGGCGAATATCGAGGAAGCGCTCACCCGCATCGAACGATTTGTAAAGGACGGTCACTAGGCTCTTCGCTTTTCGCTCCGACCTGTGGTATAATTTCAAGGATGGAATATGAGCCCGTAATCGGGTTAGAGGTCCACGCCCAGCTCCTGACCTGCAGCAAAATGTTCTGCGGATGCTCCGCCGATTACGCAGGGGCGCCTCCGAACACCCATGTCTGTCCCATCTGCCTCGGAATGCCGGGTAGTCTCCCCATCATCAACCAGACGGCCGTGGAATACACCATACGGACCGCCCTCGCCTTCCACTGCGAAATCCCCCCATACGCCAAGTTCGACCGGAAGAATTATCATTACCCGGACCTGATGAAGGGCTACCAAATCTCCCAATACGATCTTCCCCTCTCGCGCAATGGCCAGGTCCTTATCGACGATGCGGGGGCAACCAAGCGCATCGGGATTCGGCGCGTGCATCTCGAAGAGGATACCGCGAAGCTGGCTCACATAGACGGCGCCAGTCTGATCGACGTGAATCGAGCGGGGGTTCCGCTCATGGAAATCGTGAGCGAACCGGACATGCACTCTGTCGAGGAGGCACGCCTCTACTCGCTCAAGCTGCGCCAGGTCCTTCGCTACCTGGGCGTCAGCTCAGGGGACATGGAAAAAGGCGCCATGCGCTTCGAGGCGAACATCTCTCTACGGCCCGCCGGTTCCCAAGCGCTTTCAACCACTCGAGTCGAAATCAAGAACTTGAACTCGTTGCGGGCTATGGTTCATGCCACCGCTTTCGAAATCGACCGACAGAGCAAGCTGCTTCGAGCCGGCCAGCCCGTCGAGCAGCAGACGATGGGATGGGACGAGGTGCGCGGAGTGACCTATACCCAGCGCACCAAGGAAGAGGCGGAAGACTATCGCTACTTTCCAGAGCCCGATCTTCCCCACCTCGAGGTCTCTCGCGCGTGGGTGGAAAACATGCGCTCCCGCCTCCCCCCACTGCCAGACGAAAAACGCGACCACCTGGTACGCGATTATGGCATGAGCCTGTATGATGCCAATGTGATCACGGCGGAAAAAGAGATCGCCGATTATTTTGATCGAGCCGCCGAGGCCGCGCACGCGCGGCAGGTTGAGGCCAAAGCGGTCGCAAATTGGATTACGGGTGAGTTATTCCGCTTGATGAAAGACTCGGCGACCGAGATCGAGGCCGTCAAGATTCCCCCCGTTCAAATCTCCGAACTGATCGCCCTGGTCAACTCCGGTATGTTGAGTACCACGATCGCAAAGCAAGTCTTTGAAGAGATGTTTGTTTCCGGCGGCACTCCGGCCGAAATTGTTCGGAAACGGGGCCTGGCGCAGATCAGCGACGCTGGGGCGCTCGTACCGGTGGTTGAACACGTGATCGCGGAGAATCCTCAACCCGTCCAGGATTACCGGGCCGGAAAAGAAGCCGTGCTCAAGTTTCTGGTGGGACAAGTAATGCGGGCGACCCGCGGCCAGGCCAATCCTACCCTGGCTGCGGATCTGATCAAGCAAAAAATCGAATCGACGAGGTAACGACCATGGAGACAACGCCGTCCCCTTGGCAAGTGGCCGTTGAACAGTTCAACACGGCAGCTAGCCAACTCGGGATTGAGGACTATATCCAGCACCGGCTGGCCGAATGTGAACGTATCCTGATTGTCACTTTCCCCGTACGCATGGCCGATGACAAGGTCTGTATCTTTACCGGTTTTCGCTCCCAGCACAACACTGCACGCGGTCCTGCCAAAGGCGGCATCCGCTATCATCCCAACGTCTCCCTCGACGAGGTCAAAGCGCTCTCCATGTGGATGACCTGGAAGTGCGCGGTCGTCGGCATTCCTTTTGGCGGCGGGAAAGGGGGCGTCATCTGCGATCCCACAGAGATGACCCCAGTAGAAGTCGAGCGCATGACTCGGCGCTTTGCCACTTCGCTCCAAGGATTCATCGGCCCCGAAAGCGATATTCCCGCCCCCGATGTCAACACCAACGCTCAGACGATGGCCTGGATCATGGATACCCTCTCCATGCACGAAGGCCATACGCTTTTGCCCCTCGTCACCGGCAAGCCTGTTGCCCTGGGCGGCTCGCTCGGACGCGCCGACGCCACAGGCCGCGGCGTGAGCTTTGTGACCGCCCAAGCCGCCAAGCATCTTGGTATTCCGCTCGCCGGGATCCCTACCATCGTCCAGGGGTTTGGGAACGTCGGGTCCACGAGTGCTTTCTTGCTGCACGACCTGGGCTGCAAAATTGTCGCGGTCAGCGACGTCTACGGAGGGATCTACAACTCCGCCGGCTTTGATCCCCGCCAAGTGATGGAGCATGTCAGGAAGACCAAGTCGGTTGTGAATTTCCCCAATACCCAGCCGGTGACCAACGCCGAATTGCTCGAGTTACCCTGCGACCTCCTCGTGCCGGCGGCCCTCGAAAGCCAGTTGACAGGACAGAATGCGCCGCGCGTCAAGGCCAAGATGATTGTGGAAGGCGCGAACGGCCCGACCACTCCTGAGGCAGACCGCATCCTAAACGATAAAGGCGTTTTTCTCGTTCCCGACATCCTCGCCAACGCAGGCGGCGTGACCGTTTCGTACTTTGAGTGGGTCCAGGACCTCCAGTCGTTCTTTTGGACCGAGGAAGAAATCAACGCTCGCTTGAAGCGCATCATGGACGAAAGCTTTGAGGCGGTTTGGGGTATCGCTCAAGAACAGCACGTCGACATGCGCACCGCCGCGTACTTGCTGGCGATCGGCCGTGTTGCCGAGGCAGAGCGAGTCCGCGGGATCTATCCTTGATGAAAAATCTGAGGCAGAAAATCTCAATGGGGAGGTTGCTTCGATGGTAACACCCGCCAGTAATGAAAGCTTGGATCTTTGGCAGATGGCGGTTGCCCGTCTTGATCGAGTGGCTCAACTGCTTCACCTGAATGATGGAGAGCTCGAGGTTCTCAGTCACTGTAAACGCGAACTGACCGTCCACTTTCCCGTCAAACGGGCCGATGGGGAGGTCCACGTCTTTACCGGATACCGGGTTCACCACAATGTCGCGCGCGGCCCCGCCAAAGGAGGCATCCGGTATCACCCGGGCATCACTTTGAGTCAGATCAAGGCTTTGGGCATGGCCATGACGTGGAAGTGCGCCGTCGTCGGTATCCCTTTTGGAGGGGCCAAAGGGGGCGTCGTCTGCGACCCCAAACAAATGACACAGCGCGAATTGGAAAGCATGACTCGCCGTTATGCGACAGAGATCGAGATCATGATCGGGCCCGACCGGGACATTCCTGCTCCGGACCTTGCGACTACCGAGCAAGAAATGGCCTGGATCATGGACACCTACTCGATGCACCACGGGCGCGCCATCCCCGGGGTCGTTACCGGCAAGCCGATCTCGATTGGCGGCTCACGCCTCCGCCGGGAAGCCGCTGCTCTGGGCTCGCGAATGGTGATGGAAGAGGCCGCGCAGCATCTTGGCATCAATTTGCAGAATGCGAGCGTGGTCATTCAGGGCTATGGCAAGGTCGGGGTGCAGTCCGCGGTCGGGCTCCAGGCGGTCGGATGCAAAATTGTCGGAGTGGGTGACTCGAAGGGGGGTGTCTATAATCCCAAGGGACTCGACCCCCGCCAGCTCGCTTCCTTCAAACAAGAGACCGGAAGCGTTCAGGGCTTTCCGGGCGGCGAGAAGGTCTCCTCCACCGCGCTGCTCGAGCTCCCCTGCGACATACTCATCCCCGCCGCCATCGAGAACCAGATAACCGCCGGGAACGCCGCGGCGATTCAAGCCCGTTTGATTGTCGAGGCGGCTAATGCCCCGACGACTATGGAGGCCGATCGCATCCTGCACGAGCGCGGTATTCTTGTGGTCCCCGATATCCTCGCCAACGCGGCCGGCGTCATCATCTCCTACTTTGAGTGGGTCCAGGATCTGCAGTCTTTCTTCTGGAGTGAAGAAGAAGTATTAAATAATCTACGCATGATTCTCACGCGCGCCTTTGATGAAGTGTTGGCGCTCTCGCAGAAAAATCAAGTGGACCTGCGCATGGGTGCGATGATGATCGCAGTCGACCGGGTCGCGCAAGCCACGAAACTGCGCGGGATTTACCCGTAAGGCGAGCGCGGAATTGACACCGCGGCCAGGGCGGGCTATAATCCATAACCATCCTGCTCGTGCTGATCTCTGTTTCTGACCCATCCTTCACGTCAGACAGGAGATGCCCGATGCCTCTTCAAGGCCGCTTGAAAGAGATGAGCCTCGCCAATCTGGTCCAAGTCAACTGCGAGGAGATGCGCGCGGCGCGCATCTCTCTAGCTTTCAAGGGACAGAAAGGCGAGGTTTACTTTTCTGACGGACAGGTCGTCCATGCCGTCGCCGGCTCGCAGACAGGTGAAGAGGCGCTTTATACCCTTTTGATGTGGGAGGACGGGGCCTTTACGTTGGAAACCGACGTCCATGCTCCCGACCGAACCATCCGGACGCCATGGTCGGAGCTCTTGCTCGAAGGTATGAAGCGAGCCGCCGAATGGCAGGCGACCGAGCGCAAGCCAGACCCTTCTTCCGCTTCTGACCTTCTCAGACGCCTCAGAGCCATTGACGGCGTGACCGGCGCGGTGATCGCCGCCTGTGACGGTGTCGTGCTCGACGCTGACATGCCGGAAGGTAACGCCGAACGTGAGGCTGCTGTGGCGGTCTTTGTCGGTTCGGCCGCTGGCCAGATCCAAAAGAATCTCAAGTTGGACCCTTTTACCCAAGGTATCGTGACGATGAAGAACAAACGGATGCTTGTCTTGGGACAGCCCGATCGCTTCATCGGCCTTTTGCTCGCGGACAATACATCCCCTGCCATCGTCAGCAACAAAGCGGCAGATATCCTGGGGAAATAAAGTGACCAGCGTCTTGTGCTCGAGGGTGCTCCCCGGAAAAGCGCATCCGACGAACCCGAGCCAGAAAAGGGATGGAGGTTAGCGAATGCAGATTGCACTGGAAGAGATCAACACTGTCTTGGGCGTTACCGGTTCATTCGTTTGTGCATCGGACGGCACAATCCCTGCCCAAGCAATGCCCCCTTCCTTTGACACGGCCCAACTCTCCCTCGCGGCTCGCATTGCCAGTCAGACCCTCAACGCCCTCGAAACTTCCCGCCAGCGCGTAACCGAGGTTGATCTCAGCTTCGGCCAGAGCCGGCTCTTGCTCAAAAATCTGCGCGGAGGCGCGATCGTCATTCTATGTTCCTCCAGCATCAACCTTCCTCTCCTCAACCTAACGGCCAATGTCGCCGCCAAGAGGATCGCGGCCGCGCTCAAGCCCTCCAAACCCAAGAGTCAGCCCGCCGAGGCACCGAAAAAGCCAACCGGCGAAGTCAGGGCCGCTTCGGCCCCGCCAAACGAATTTGAGAACGCGACGCCGCTGTCGCCGCCTCCCGCCGCCGGCACGGAACGCGTTATTCCGGCAGAACCTTCTGCTCCCACGGTGCGCACACCCGCCCCGCCTCCAGTGCCCCAGCCCGCTTCCGCTTCGCCTGCGCTAGATGCTCTCAAAGGGGATGCGGTGCCGACCCTTTACGCCGAATTGGAACAGGAGATGTATCGCCTGATTTTTGCAGCACAGCGCGCCGGCGTGGTGCTGCGGGTGCTGGACCCTATGGCTATCTGGCTTTGCTGCCCCCGGACCAATCGTCTGCTCACGCGTCCGGAGAAAAAGCACCTTGCTTTCGCCGGTCGCTCAAATCAAATTGCCGCGGCCAGCCACATGTTCGGGCAAGCGGGATTTCAACCGAATCGGCGCTTGGATGCATTTTACGGTGGCCGCCGCCTCCACTTTGCGCACCCACTGCGCGAGCTCACCGTCGAGATTTACCTCGATTCGTTCGAAATGTATCTGCACTTGGACCTCGGCTCCGTGCTCGACCAAGTCGACGTTTACGCCCCCGAGACTTTTATGTGCCTGCTGCGCCTGCAGCTTGTCGAAATGCCTGAGACCGCGCTTCGGGACCTCTGTGCCCTTTTTCTCGAGCACGATCTCATTACTGGCCCTGCACCCGACAAGATCAATGTCAGCCAGATTGTCGATCTGTGCGCCGAAGATTGGGGCTGGTATCGCGCCGCGACCATGAATCTCGATCGGGTGACTGCGCACGCACCCAAGGCACTTGCTCCCGCCGAGCAAACCACCGTCGTCGAACGAGTTCGCCTGCTGAGGCAACGCATCGAAGACGCGCCCAAGAGCCTGCGCTGGCAGATGCGGGCCCGCGTCGGAGATGCGGTCCGCTGGTACGAAACCCCAATGGCTCCAACCAGCCCCAGCCGTCCGGACATGGCTTTCGGCTAGGCAACCCGAGAAACATAAAGAGAATACTAGATGGTGATTTGGCGCAACCGGCTGAGCAACATTCGCCGAGGTTTAGGTCAGGTGCTTTATGGCATGGCCCTCCATGATATGGTGCGCGCGAATCTACGCCAACGCGCTTCGCTCGAACACCTCTTTATTCTCATTACCTTTGGCGATCTGGTCGGCCTCCCGATTTTGCCGCCTTATTACTGCATGCGGCTTCTCCCCTTTATCGTGCCGGAAATCAACTCCTGGCGGCGCCGGTTACTTCGGGAACGTGATCTCGTAGACTCTATATTCTAAGCGGGTAGCATCCTTGGACTCGACATCCTCAAGAGCACCCAAGCCGCGCGTGATGGTCGTAGACGACGATCCGCGTATTGTGGACGCAATCGCACAGGGACTGCGGGAACTAGACACTATCGAGGTCGTAGCGTTCACCTCCAGCCCGGAAGCGCGCAGCGCTCTGTTCCAAACGCATTTCGACCTGATCATTACAGACTATCGCATGCCTGAGGTGGACGGTCTGACTTTGGTTCGGGAGGCGCACTGGTACTCTCCCAAGACAGTCACCGTTCTCATGACCGCCTTTGGTTCTCCAGAAATCGAATCCCAGGCCGAGCGCGCCGCGGTCAAGCATTATTTAGAAAAGCCGTTCACGGTAGATGACCTCACCGCCATCATCGAGGCAGTGTTCCCTCGTCCGCCAGCCGAAGACAAGCCGAAGGCCGCCTCGTACAAGGTGGTCCTCGGCGGAGACGCCAATGTCGGCAAGACAAGCCTGATTCAGCGCTATTGCACGGGCCGCTTTGATCCGGTCCGCAGCATGACGATCGGAGTGGATTTTCACGTCTATGAAGTCAGAGTGGAAGACGGATCTGCCCGGCTCGTCGTTTGGGATCTGGGCGGGCAGGACCGCTTTGCCCCGGCTCGTCACGCCTTTTATCGTGGCAGCCATGCCGTCGGGCTTGTGTTTGACGCCAGCAACCGCCATTCATTTTACAACCTGATGCGTTGGTGGCGTGAGATTCATCAGTATCTCAAGGGTGTGCCCGTTCTGCTCCTCGCAAACAAAACAGACCTCCCTCGACAGGTATCTCCTGAGGAGATGGCTTTGGTTGCCAAGGCCTGGGGAATTCCGGTCTACGAATCCTCGTGCGCCAACGGGGGAGGTGTGCGCGAGTTCTTCGAAGCTTTGGCACAAAGCGCTTGGCACCATGCCCACATGCCCAAGAAAGACGCCTCAAACTAGCCCACCCAAAACCGTCCCCCCAACAATAATAAACCCGTCTCCCCCAAGCGGGACTGATACTGTCCTGCTTGGGGGAGACGGTATGGTCGGAGGTCCCGCGGGTTTTGCGGGATCGGAGGTCTCTCCTATCACGCGTGAATCACGGTCCCCTGATCAAATCCCTCTTCGGTGAGCGCTCTATACACCAGCCCCTCCCGCATGCCGCTCGTGAGACACACCTTGACCGATGGCATACGGCTCACCAGCGCGATCATGTCCTTCACTTTGGCAATCATCCCACCTGTGACATCGTAGCCATGCGAACCGCGCAATTGCGATACGATGGCTCCGAGGTTTGCAGGCGTAATCTCAGGAATCACCCGGGCAGACAAGTCTTGCAGTGGATCGGAGGTGAACACGCCATCGACGAGCGCTACCAAAACGATGCGAGAAGGTTTCAGGAACGATGCAACAAAAGAAAAAATCATCTCCGTGGAGACGATGGTCATTCCGCGCGTATCGTCAAAGGCGACGTCGCCGTACACCAGAGGGACGAGATTGTTCTCCAGAGCCGTCCGAATCGGGTCGACGGCGAGGTCAACCAATTCTCCCTCTTTACACCGTGCTGAGGCCGATGGTTGCATCGTGACCGCGAGGACACCTTCGGCAATCAAAATGTCTGTCACGAGGCGATTCAGGCGAGCGGCCGCAGCACCTGTCTCTGCATACGAGGTCCAGTTTCCCGCCTGGCCGAAACCGGTGGCCTGAGCAGTAAAATGACCAAAAGAGCCGCTTCCATGGCCCAACAAGAGCTTTGTCTCCGGCCCTTTGTCGTCGCGCGCCTGGCGGATTTCCCGCGCGATCTGGCGAATGACTTCCTCCCGCGCCATCGCGGGAAGCGTCTTGTCCGTGATAGCAGACCCGCCCAACTTGAGGAATGTCAACAAACCTGCTGTCCCCTCTCCTCGATCACACTCGGCGGGGGAGGCGGAGTGCGGTCGCCCAGATCAAAATGCTCCACCTGAATGCCCGCCAGATGCAAATACTGCATGGCCAATTCATCCGGGTACAATCCGGCATAGACGACCCGCACCAGTCCGGCATTGATAATCATCTTGGCGCAAATGTGGCACGGTTGATGAGTAATGTACACCGTGCCTCCCGAGAGAGAGACGCCGTACAGGGCGCCCTGCAAAATCGCATTCTGCTCTGCATGGAGTGCTCGCACGCAGTGGCCGCTCACCATCTCACACCCGACGTCCAGGCAGTGCGGCAGCCCCTTCGGGGCCCCGTTGTATCCGGTCGTCAAGATTCGCTTGTCTCTGACGATCACGGCGCCCACTTGGGCCCGCGCACACGTCGCGCGACGAGACACGGCGAGCGTGATATCCATGAAATACTGGTCCCAGCTTGGTCTCTCCATCATCCCGTCCCAAACTGCCGGTCGCCCGCATCACCCAGGCCGGGCACAATATAGGCGTCCTCGTTCAGGTGATCGTCGACGACCGCGAGATAAAGGTCCACATCGGGATGGTCCCGTTGCATGCGGCGGATGCCCTCCGGCGCCGCGATAATACCTACGTATTTGATCTTTTTCGCGCCCCAGTCCTTGAGAATCGTCGCCGTCGCCGAGGCCGAACCGCCCGTCGCGAGCATCGGGTCCAGGATGAGACAGACGTTCACGGTGGGCGAGATCGGCAGGCGATTATAGTACTGGATGGGTTCCAGGGTTTTGTGATCGCGGTACAAACCGATGTGCCATACTTCGGCGGAAGGCATCATCTCCCAAAAGCCCTCCACCATCCCCAATCCTGCTCTCAGCACGGGCACCAGACCGACGACCTCTTTCAGTTCATAGCCCTTGGTTTGCGAGAGTGGGGTCGTCACCACGGTCTCCTTCAGACCGAGGTCGCAAGTCGCTTCATAAGCGAGGAGCAGCGCCACCTCCCGAATGAGTTCACGGAACTTTTTCGGTTCCGTCTTGGCATCACGCATCATCGTGACTTTGTGCCGAATCAGTGGGTGATTCGAAACATGGACCTCAGACATGCGACCTTCCTCCCCGTCACGTCTTGGCTTGGCGATGACCGTTCGATCCGTTCGTCCGCTCTGAGTCTTCTTTCTCTTCCTTTGCCTCTTTCACTGCCTTCGCTTTGGAACCGCTCGGCTTGGCTTCGAGCCGCGCGATCGTGGCGATCGAGTCCCCTTCCTTGAGGTCGACGATCGCAGGTTCCTTCGATACCCTCTTGGACTTGGGCAGATTCGCCACGCGCGTTCGCACGACCACACCGTTCTTTGAAACAATGGTCGCGTCGTCATCCTCGCCAACCACACGCGCCGCCGCGACGATGCCCCCGCGCGCCGTATCGCGCCCGAGCGTCGAAACCCCCTTGGTGTAGCGGCCCTGCGTCGAAAACTCGCCAATGGGTGTTCGCTTACCGAATCCTTTGGAAGTGACGACAAGCAAGAATCCGTCCTCCTGAGCCATATCCATGGAGGCTACTTTGTCCCCTTCATTCAGCTTGATTCCAAAAACGCCGCCGGCTGTGCGGCCCTGGACGGGCACCTCCTCTTCCTTGAACCGGAGAGCTTGCCCTTGCTCAGTCACAAAAACGATCTCCCCATCGCCGTGCGTGAGGCGAGCCCACCCCAGTTCATCTCCTTCGCTAAGGTTAATTGCCCCGACGCCGCTCGAACGGATGCCCTGGAATTCACTCAGTGGAGTGCGCTTGATTCGCCCGCCGGTCGTCGCCATCGTAAGGAACTCGGCGGAATCAAAGTCGGGCACCGCGACGGCCCCCGTCACCCGCTCGCCCTCCTCGAACGAAAGGAAATTGTTCAAAGGTAGTCCCTTGGGCTGCCGCTCTACGTCGGGCACTTGATGTCCGCGCAGCGGATAGACCTGTCCTCGATTCGTGAAAAAGAGGAGCGTATCTCGAGTGTTCGCCACAAACAGGAATTGGACGGCGTCCTCTTCGCGGGTCTGGATGCTCCTCGAGCCGGTGGCTGTCCGCCGGACCGAGGAAAGGGGCACCCGGCTGATATAGCCGCGCTGGGTAATTGACACCAGGACCTTTTCTTCCTGCACCAGGTCTTCTTCCTTGAACTCGGTCGTTTCCTCACCGTTGCTAGAGATCAGTGTGCGCCGGGCATCCCCGAACCGTTTCTTCAAGTCGGTCAATTCCTCGGTGATGACTCCCAACATCTTTTTGGGATGCTTGAGCAGGTCCTCGAGGTACCTGATCATCTCACGGGTCTGCTTGAGCTCCTCTTCGATCTTTTTTCGCTCGAGGGCGGCCAGCCGGCGCAATTGCATGTCGAGAATCGCCTGCGCTTGGATCTCGTCGAGCTTGAACCGGCTCATGAGGCGCTCTTTGGCCACATCGGCATCGGGTGAATTCCGAATTGTTTTGATTACTTCCTCGAGATGGTCGAGCGCTATCTTTAACCCTTCCAGAATATGCGCGCGGGCGCGCGCCTTGTCGAGCTCAAACCCTGTGCGCCGGGTAATGACCACCAAGCGATGCTCGACAAACAATTGCAGCAGTCTCTTGAGCGGAAGCACCCGCGGCTCGCCGTCGACGAGGGCGAGCATGTTGATCGTAAAACCCGATTGGAGCGGTGTGTATTTAAGCAGTTGATTGATGACCGGCTTGGGGTCTGCCCCGCGTTTCAGCTCGATGACAATGCTCATCCCCTGTCGATCGGACTCGTCTCGCAGATCCCCGATATCCTCCACCCGGCGGTCACGTACGAGCTCGGCAATGCGCTCGATGAGCCCCGCCTTGTTCACCTGGTATGGCAATTCGGTAATGACGATACGCGACTTGCCTCCGCCTGCTTCTTCCGTATGGATCTTGCCACGCACGATGATGCGCCCCTTGCCGGTTGCGTACGCCTCGTGGATTCCCTCGGCGCCCAGGATAATGCCGCCCGTCGGAAAATCGGGCCCCTTGATAATGGCCTTCAGGTCGTCGACGTCTACATCGTCAATCTTGTCCCAGTGTTCAATCAAATAGTTCGTGGCGTCAATGACTTCTGATAAATTGTGCGGCGGGATGTTCGTCGCCATCCCCACCGCGATTCCCGCCGCGCCGTTGATCAACAAATTTGGCACTTTGCCAGGCAGGACCGTTGGCTCCTTGAGTGAGCCGTCAAAATTCTCTCCATAGTCGACGGTATTCTTTTCAATATCCGCCAGCAATTCTTCCGCGATTTCGGTCAGTCGCGCCTCGGTATATCGCATCGCCGCTGGCGGATCGTCGTCAATGCTGCCGAAATTACCCTGCCCGTCCACCAACGGGTAGCGCATGGTAAAGTCCTGCGCCATACGGACCAGCGCCTCGTACACCGCCGAATCCCCGTGCGGGTGGTATCGCCCGAGCACATCTCCGACGATGCGGGCACATTTTTTGTAGGCGGCGTTGTGGCGCAGTCCCATCTCTCCCATCGCGTACAGGATGCGCCGCTGGACAGGCTTTAAGCCATCTCTCACATCCGGAAGGGCGCGGGCCGTGATAACGCTCATCGCGTAATCCAGGTAGGCGCTCTTCATCTCATCTTGAATCTCTACTAACTTGACGGTACCAATCTCAACCAAATCGACTTCTCCTTCTCTTCGCTTTGACCGTCGTTTCCATATTTTGACTATTTGCCCACGTCAATAGGTCCAGAACAGAAACAGAACGCAGTGCTCGCTATTATACCTGAACTCTAATGAAAAATCGAATTACCGTGGTCGATCTTGGCGGTTGGACGCATTTGCCTGGTACTGTTTTCACGGAAGGTCGATTTCGCCCGACAGAAAATGCGTCCGGTTTCGGTTCCGGACGCATTTTCCTGCTAGTAGAGAACGCTGCGCTTGTAAGCACCGCCGACTCTGGTCACGCTGCCATAATTGACGTCGGTGGTGTCAGCGCGCATATGGCTGCGTTGATTCTATTGGTACCCCAGGCAGCCGTAGTAGCCACTCTCACTTTCACCTTCCTGAGACCATCGGTCACGGCGACCTTCCGGGCTTGCCGATAGAACGTGAGAAGAGAGGATCAGTCGATAGGCTACTCTTTGATAAAGTATCCCGCGCAGGCGAGATCGATTAGCTCCTTCGATAGCGTAGTCGGAACATTGCGGTAGCGCGCGATGTCGACCAACTCGTCCACAATATCGCGCGGGTGCACGGCGCGCGGCCTGCGCTTGGACTTGATGTAATACTCCATCACGATGTACTTGAGTCCCTCTTCCGAGTACGGAATTCCGTGGTTTTCCACCACCCGTTTAAAAATCTCCCGATAATCATTCCAAGTGGGATCTGTCATCTGGATCTTGTAACGGATGCGTCGGAGGAATGCCTCATCCACGAGTTCGCTCGGATTCAGGTTCGTAGAGAACACCACGAGCGCGTCAAAGGGTACGTCAATCTTGCGCCCCGTGACCAGCGTCAAATAATCGATCCGTTTCTCGAGGGGCACGATCCAGCGGTTCAGCAGGTCACGCGGCCGCGCCTGCTGCCTTCCAAAGTCGTCGATCAGGAATATGCCTCCGTTCGCCTTCATCTGAAACGGTGCTTCATAATACTTCATGGTCGGGTCGTACACGAGGTCCAAATTCTCGAGTATCAATTCGCCCCCCACCGCGATCATCGGCCGCTTGATCAGGACCCAGCGCCGATCGCAGCGCTCTCCTCGCCGCATGCCAGGGACCCCGATTTCTTCGTCCTGTTTCTCGGGCACCGGACGGTGATGCAAAGAATCAAACACCTTGACGACGTGGCCGTCGATGAACACCGCATGAGGAACAAAGACGGCCCCCGGCAGCATGGCCCCCATGGCTTCGGCAATCGCCGTCTTGCCGTTGCCGGGATCCCCAAAGAGAAAAATTGATTTGCCGGAGTTGATCGCGGGCCCGATCTGGTTAAAGACGGTCTCATTCAGAACCAGGTGTTGGGTCGAGCGGACGATCATCTCCCGCGTGATCGTCTGCCCGCTCAACGACTGCGTGAGCACCGCACGCGTGTACGCGTCCAGTCGGACCGGGGCCGGACCCGAATACTGGCACTGGTCCATCAGTTCGCGGGTCCGCGAGCGTCCCTCTTCAGAGAGCACGTACTGGTAGGAAGACTCGCCGAGGCCTGAGGATCCTTTGACCTCTGTGAGGTGCTCCCGCCGCAAATAGTCCAGCACGCGGTCCACGATGTTCGCGAACGGGAGTGTAATAGCCTCCGCGATCTCGTGTCCCATCATAAAACCGCGAGTATACATCACCTTCAACGTGAGATCGGCCAGGAACGCGAGATTCAGACCGGTCTCTTCGATCGAGCGCGGTTCGGGCGGGAGGAAACGAGGAAAGGATCCTGAATCCATTCAAATGTCTCCGCTATGCCGTTTCTTCTTTCGGCCACGGGACCACCACTTCAGTTTGGGTCACCAACGTGGGCTTTTGATGATGACGGATGGTATCGCCATCGATCAGGCATTTCCTTACATCGCGGCGGGAGGGAATCTCGTACATCACGTCGAGGAGGACTCCTTCGATGATCGTCCTTAACCCGCGCGCGCCGGTCTTGTACTGGAAAGCTAGCTCCGCCGCGGCTTGCAGCGCCTCTTCGGTAAAGACCAGCTCGACGTTGTCGAGCGCAAAAAGCTTTTGAAACTGCTTGACGATCGCGTTCTTGGGCTCGCTCAGAATCTTGACCAACATCTCCTGGTCGAGGGGGTCCACGCTGACAATCACCGGCATTCGGCCGATGAACTCGGGAATCAGACCATATTGCAGGAGATCGTCGGCCGTCACCAGCTTCAGCAATTCGGTCGTGTTGAGCTCCTGGTTGGTTCTCTCCCGCTCGCCCTTGAATCCAACCGCCCGGCGCTCCGAGACTCGTTGGCCAATGATCTTGTCCAATCCTTCGAAAGCCCCACCGCAAACAAAGAGGATATTGGCGGTATTCACACGGAGAAAATCCTGGTGAGGATGCTTTCGCCCCCCTTGCGGGGGCACGTTCGCCGTCGTCCCCTCGATGATCTTGAGCAGTGCCTGCTGCACCCCCTCGCCCGATACATCGCGCGTTATCGAGGGATTGTCTCCCGTCTTGCGCGCGATCTTGTCAATTTCGTCAATGTAGACTATGCCGCGCTGCGCTCGGGGGATATCGTAATCCGCGTTCTGGATGAGCGCGAGCAAGATATTCTCGACGTCTTCTCCGACATAGCCGGCCTCCGTCAACGAGGTCGCGTCGGCGATCGCAAACGGCACATCGAGGATCTTGGCCAGCGTTTGCGCGAGGAGCGTCTTGCCGCATCCGGTGGGGCCGACCAGGAGAATATTCGACTTGCCCAGCTCCACATCGTCCGGTCGGCCCGCATGCTGGATGCGCTTGTAGTGATTGTACACTGCGACCGACAGGACCTTTTTCGCGCGTTCCTGGCCAACCACGTACTGATTCAGGCGACGGTAAATCTCCCTGGGGGGCAGATTCTCGATGGAAAGCATCTGGCCTTTGGGCATCGCCGCTTCTTGCTCGAGAATCTCGCGGCACAGTTCAACGCATTCGTCGCAAATGAATACAAAGCCGGGGCCCGCGATTAATCGATTAACCTGATCCGGACTGCGGTTGCAAAACGAACACGCCTCCGCGCCGTGTTTGGTGAGGCTCGGCATTCGCTTTCTCCTCCTGCGCCACGGGGATCGGGAGTCGACATAGGACTAGAGGGCGGCGCAGGATTCGGGGGATTGGGAATGAAGGGACAGGAGCCTTGCCCCTGTCCCGTACAGCACTAGCGCTTTTCTTGGGCGCCTTCCGCTTTGACCGCGCTGGAGAGTACTTCGTCGATCAATCCGTATTCGACGGCCGCGGGAGCGTCCATGTAATAGTTCCGGTCCGTGTCGTGGATGATGCGATCGATCGGCTGCCCCGTGTGTTTCGCAAGGATTTCGTTCAGCCGCTCACGCTCGCGCATGATCCGGCGCGCCTCGATTTCGATGTCCACTGCCTGACCTTGCGCACCGCCCCAAGGTTGATGAATGTGAACAGTCGAGTTCGGCAGGGCATAGCGGCGTCCTTTCTCACCCGCGGCGAGGAGAACGGTACCCATGCTTGCCGCGAGTCCGACGCAGATCGTCGAAACGGGCGCAGAGACAAGCTGCATCGTGTCGTAGATCGCCAACCCGGCATAGATGACACCGCCGGGGCAGTTGATATAGAGGCGAATCTCTCTTTCCGGATTCTCGCGATCGAGATAGAGCATCTGCGCGACGACCAGGTTGGCCACATGGTCGTCAATGGCCGTGCCGAGAAAGATGATGCGATTCTGGAGCAAAAGCGAGTAGATATCGTAAACCCGCTCGCCGCGTCCGGTATTCTCCACCACCATCGGGATCACATCGCGGGGGTGAATGATGTCGCTCATTGTGGAAAAACCCTCCCAACCTATTTCTGGTTTGCGATTTATGATTTCCGAATCGGAAATCATAAATCATGAATGGCTAATCTACTTTTCCTGTCCCGGGATCAACGGCCGCTCGATGCCCCGCGGCCAATCCTCGGGTCGAACTTTCGACGGGTCGGTGATCAAGGCGCCTGGAGCACTCGCGGATTGCTGGGCTTGCTGTTCCTGCAGCTCGCGCTGCCGCTGCTCCTCGCGGACCATATCGGGCGTCACGATCTTGCCGCTCGTCGGTTCGCCCTTGGCCATGTCTACTAAGCGATTGATGGTCTTGTTTAGCTTTAGATTGTATTCAATGTCGCGCCGGGACGCAGCGGTCGACAGCTCGCGGCGCGTCTGGTCGGCCCGCCCTCCGCTGCGTGCGGCTTCCTGTGCGCGGCGATCGATCTCCACGTCGACTTCCTTGCCAGAGACCTCGAATTTTTCTTCCTCCAGGACTTGGAGCAGCGCAAGCAAACGCTTGAGGCGTCGTTCCGCCCGCGGCTTGATGTCTACACGATAGCCTTGCACATCCTTGCCGGATAGCTCAAGATACTTTTCCCACGTCATCCCAAGCCGCCCGGCCAATTCCTTGGAGCGTTCCAACTCCTGGTTGATCTCATCTTCCAGCATGATGGCGGGATACGCGATCTCCGATTGGTCGACCGCGGCGTCGATGACCCGGTCGGCAAATCGGCTGTCCTCCTCCCCTTGCTTTTGCGCCATCAGCGTGGACCGGATATGTCCCTTGAGTTGATCCAGCGTCTCGAACTGGCTGATGGATTTGGCCAATTCATCGTCCAGGGCAGGGACATGCGGTTCCTTAATGTCTATAACCGTAACCTCATAAGTGGCCGTCTTGCCGGCCACATTGGTGTTGCTGTCGTCTGCGGGATAGGCATACGTGATGGTCTTGGTCTCGTTCGGGTTTGTGCCAATCAACTGCTCCACCCATGGGAAGACCGGCTTGTCCATCTCGACACGCACCTGGAGCCCCTTGCTCTCCAAAGGCTCCTGGCCCTCTATTCCACCCTTGACGTCGATGGTCGCAAGATCCCCCATTTGCACCGACCGCGTCACCGGCACCATCTGGGCCTGGTCCATCTGAAACCGATCCAGGACTTCTGTTACTTCTTCATCGCTGACGCTGACTGGTTCCGGTCGCATATGGATGGAGTGATAATCCCCCAATTTGACGACCGGCCGCGTCGGGATAGTGTATTTCAGCACCAATGGTTCTTTCTGCGGCACGTCGAGCTTGCCCGCGTCGTAAGCGTCGATGTTCTCATCTTTCAGAACCTGACGATAGAGGCTTTGCGCCAGTTCGTCAATCGCTTCGTCGCGTAGGATGTCTTTGCCGAAGGTGCGTTCGACAATCGCATAGGGCGCCTTGCCCGGCCGAAAGCCGGGGACGGGCCGCGCGCGCGATATCCGCTGAGCGGCGGCCTTCATCGCACGCTGTAATTGCTCGTCGTCGACTTCGACGGTGACGACGGCGTTGCAATCAGGGGTGCGTTCTGTTGTCACTTTCACGGTTGAATTCTTTCCCTCTCTATCGTCTGTTTATCGAGTGGGGAAGGAGGGACTCGAACCCTCACGGGTTTGACCCCACATGGTCCTAAGCCATGCTCGTCTGCCAATTCCGACACTCCCCCGCGCGGCACACAAATACCATTGTACCATCATACAGGTCTTTTGGCAAAGCGAAACGAGAATATATGCTGCTTTCTGCGTGCTCAATGGGGAAACAACCCGGAGGACTGGGCCACGTACAAGAGGATAAGCGAGATGGCATTGTTGGCGGCATGAAGTAGCATTCCTGGGAAGAGCGAGCCGGTGTACTCGTACAACCATGCCAGGAATAAACCCAAGAAAAAGATGGGGACAAAGAGGTCGGCGCTCAGGTGCAAAGCGGTAAAAAAGATCGTGCTCACGAGCATCGCCCCTACGACCCCGATCCTCTTCCGCAGTCCCCCATACATAAAACCGCGGAAAAAGGTCTCTTCGGCGATTGGCGCAATTACCGCCGCCGCAATGAATGTGAAGATGAACCCGGCTCCGCGGACATCGAGCTGGGACAGCACCGCTTGAGGGGAAATCTGCACGCCGAAAGCCATCGCGACCACCGCATAGAGGGCGCGCACCGCATACGAAGCCATGAGCAGTGCCACGACCATCGCACAGCCCGCAGGAACCGAGAACGGCCGCAGGCCCAGACGGTCGAATCCTACCCGGTACCGTGCCGTGCTAAAGAGCAAGGCGGCGCCGACCACGATGAGGTCTTGGACCGCCAGAAAGATCGCTAGGGCTGACCCGTTTTGCTCAAGCGATACTCCCATCACCAGACTCAGCCCAAGGGCGACCAAATTCAGCACCAAGACTGCTAGCCCCGCGACGATAATTGCGAGGACAATATCGAGGATACCCCAGGGAACCGCAGGTACCTGCCTTGAAGCCGGTGCGGGTGCTAGGCGAGAATCCGTTACGTCCATGCCAATGATTATAGCTTTAATAGCGGGTGGGGTCAATCACCTATTGGAAACGCCACTTTCGCGTTGACATTCGACTACTCCCGTCCTATAATCTGCTCGACATTGCCGAAAAGGAAGTGCGTCATGACGACACTCCTCCTCGTAGACGACGAAAAAAACATTATCGAATTGGAGCGACTCTACCTGGAAAAGGAGGGATATCAGGTACAGGTCGCGTATGATGGCCGGATCGCTCTTGAGAGATTCCGCAGCTGTAAGCCCTCGGCCGTCATTCTCGATCTGATGCTTCCCGGTCTCGATGGGTTGGAGGTCTGTCGTCGCATCCGCCAGGAAAGCGATGTCCCCATCATCATGCTCACCGCCCGCGACCAGGATGTCGACAAGATCGTTGGGCTGGAGCTGGGTGCCGACGACTATCTAACCATGCCATTCAATCCGCGCGAACTCGTCGCCCGAGTCAAGGCGATTTTCCGCCGTACCAGTTCCGGTCAGAAGACACAGCGCCTGAGCGCTGGGGACCTGACCGTCGACCTGGACCGCCGGGAGGTGACCGTCGGCGTTCGCCAGGTTAATTTGCGCACCAAGGAATTTGACCTCTTGGCTGTGTTTGCCCAGAATCCGGGCATTGTTCTGACACGCGAGCGGCTGCTCGAACTTGCCTGGGGCTATGACTTTGCGGGCGAGACTCGCACTGTGGACGTCCACGTTGCCCACCTACGCAAAAAGCTCGGCAGTGAACGCGCCCAAATCGAAACGATCAGCGGCGTGGGCTACAAACTCGTCGCCACATGATTCGATTCCAGATTCTCAAGATTCAGCATACCCACCCTTCGATCATTCCTAAATCTTAAATCCTAAATTCCTCATGTCGCTTCGCTCTCGCTTGATTCTCACGCACGCCCTGGTGATCTTGATCACACTGATCATTATCGCCGGAAGCATGATCTATATCCTCCGAGGGTATTCTCTCCGGGTCCAACTCGCGCGCCTCGAAGCGGCCGTAGTTCCCCTCTCGTTCCAGGCCCGCGCCATGCTTCAGAACAACGTCCCCCCCAAAGAAATCCTTACACGGCTCGAATCGCAGGTCGGCAGCGTCGGGCACATATTGATCATCAACCAGAAGGGGCTCGTTCTCGCCGATGCCGCCAACGGACTGACCAACCGCACCGTTCAGTTGTCGAGTCTCGATCGTCCGGTACCATACGTCTGGGGGCGCCGTGTCGTGCGCGGGCAGGTCGGCACCCGCACGCTTGTATATGCAGGTATTGCATCAGGAGAGTACGATGGCCAGACGATCTACCTGGCCTTGGCGGCCAACGAGAGCCCTATCGGGACGGCTCTGGAAGAGATCACGCCAAGCTTGCTCATTGCCACCGTCTTGACTCTTCTCGTTTCTCTATTGATCGCACTCCTTCTTGCGCGGTCCATCGCCCGGCCCATTTCACAGCTCACGCAAGCGACCGAGGCGTTTGCACGCGGACAATACGACCACCGCGTACCGGAGACCGGCAGAGATGAGATCGGCCGCCTTGCCGCGAGCTTCAACTCGATGGCGGAGCGTGTCCAGCGCTCGCGGCAAATGGAAAAAGACTTTGTCGCCAACGTTTCTCACGAACTCAAGACTCCCCTCACCTCCATTCAGGGCTTTTCCCAGGCGATCCTCGACGGTGCGGTCCTGGATTTGCCCGGCGCCCGCAAGGCCGCTCAGACCATCTTCGATGAGACTGCCCGTATGTCCCGCCTTGTCGGGGACCTGCTCACCCTCGCTCGTTTTGAATCCGGTGAAATGCCCCTTGCCAAAGAGGCCTTCGATCTAGGCTCAGTATTGCCCAGCTGGGTGGACCGATTCCAGCCTACGGCCCACTCTCAAGGCATAACGCTCACAACCGTTGTGGACCCACTTCCGCCATTGACTGGCGACGCTGGTCGCCTGGAGCAAGTCGTTTCGAATCTCGTGGACAATGCTATCAAGTACAACCATGCCGGAGGATCCGTCACAGTCAGCGCCAAAGCCGAGACAATTGCGATCCAGAGCAAGAGCAGAAACTCCATGAGAGGGCGCCGTCGAGTGATAGAGCCGCCGGGACCTCAATGGGCTAGCATCACCGTCGCCGACACTGGAGCCGGCATCCGCGCCGAGGATCTCCCTCGTCTGTTCAACCGGTTTTACCGGGGGGATAGGGCACGCGCGGCTGGTGGGACAGGCCTTGGCCTCTCCATTGCCCAGGAGATCATTCAGGCTCACGGGGGCGAAATCACCGTCGACAGTGTCTTGGGACAAGGGACGACCTTTGTTATCCACCTGCCCGTCCGCGATGGCGCCGCCAATAATCGCTCCGCCGGCAACAAAAACCCCCACTTGCCTCGAGCAAGTGGGGGCATGGTCTGAGAACACTGCAGCCTGACCGCGTCTTTCGTTGGGTCCCTAGACACCACATTCCCTACGGAGGTCGATCAGGGGTAGGCAGTATCTGGATTTCTACTTGTCTTGCAGCGCAGCGACCCCCGGCAGCTCCCGTCCTTCCAGGAACTCGAGCGACGCACCGCCCCCCGTCGAGATATGAGTCATCTTGTCCGCCACGCCGGCTTGTTCCACTGCTGCCGCGCTATCGCCGCCGCCAATGATCGTCGTCGCGTTCAAACTCGCCAGCCGCCTCGCGATTTCGATCGTGCCTTTCGCGAACGGCGGAAATTCAAACACACCTAGGGGGCCGTTCCAGACGACGGTTTTTGCCGTGCTTAGGACGCGTTCAAACGCGTCGATCGTCTTCGGTCCGATGTCGAGGATGCGCCAATCCGTAGGGACCTGGTCCACCGACACGATTTTGCTTTGAGCATTCGCCTCGAACTTGTCCGCCACGACGACGTCGACCGGCAGCGCAATCTTGTCCCCGGCCTTGTTCAGTAACGCCCTCGCCACATCCAACTTGTCCTTTTCGACCAGCGATTGCCCGATGTTCAACCCACGTGCCTGAAGAAAAGTGTTGGCCATCCCCCCGCCGATCAAGAGTGCGTCCACTTTTGGCAAAAGGTTGTCGATCACCTTTATCTTGTCGCTAACCTTCGCGCCCCCCAGTATGGCCACAAACGGGCGCACCGGGTTCGCCAGTGCGGCGCCAAGATAGTTCAGTTCCTTCTCCATAAGGAATCCCGCCACCGCAGGCAAATAGTGCGCGACCCCCTCTGTGCTCGCATGAGCGCGGTGGGCGCTCCCAAACGCATCGTTCACGTACACGTCGGCCAGGCTCGCCAGCTTTTTGGCAAAGGCCGCATCGTTCTTCTCTTCCTCAGGATAAAACCGCACGTTTTCGAGGAGGACGACGTCCCCTGGTTTCATCCCCTGAATGACTCGCTCGACCTCCGGCCCGACGGTATCATGGACGAACGCGACCGGACTGCCCAAGAGCGCCTGCAACCGCTTGGCCACCGGACGTAGGGATAATTTTTCGTCCCTCCCCTTGGGCCGCCCTAGATGCGAGACCAAAATCACCTTGGCGCCGCGGCCGATCAGATCCCGGATCGTCGGAAGGGAGGCGACAATGCGGGTGTCGTCGGTCACCTTGCCGTTCTCGATGGGGACGTTAAAATCCACTCTTACGAGCACGCGTTTGTCCTTGACGTCAATGTCTCGAACCGTCTTCTTGTTCATGTTCAGTTCCTCGATGAAACGTATCGCCTCTGTGCAAAAGGACGAAGGAGGTTGTCCTTCGTCCTTGGCTTCGTTGGAGCTAAAGGCCTTTGTTCGCCATAAATTGTGCGAGGTCGGCCACCCGGCACGAATATCCCCATTCGTTGTCGTACCACGACATCACCTTAAAGAGGTTGCCGCCGATGACCATCGTCAGCTTGCCGTCGACGATGGAAGAACGGGGATCACCTTTGAAATCCATCGAGACGAGCTCTTCCTCCGTATAGCCCAGGATGCCCTTCATCGGACCCTCGGAGTATTTCTTGAACGTGTTGTTAATGTCCTCCGCCGTGGCATCCTTTTTCAAGACGCCCACCAGATCCACGAGTGACACGGTCGGCGTCGGGACGCGCAGAGACAATCCGTGGAATTTGCCCTTGAGGGGCGGAATCACGAGCGCCGTGGCCTTGGCCGCGCCCGTCGACGTCGGAATAATGTTCAGCGCGGCCGCGCGCGCCCGGCGCAGGTCCTTGTGCACCAGATCGAGAATGTTCTGGTCGTTCGTGTACGAGTGGACCGTCGTCATGAGCGCCTTTTCGATGCCAAATGTATCCTCGAGCACTTTGGCGACCGGCGCAAGGCAGTTGGTCGTGCATGATGCGTTCGAGACAATGCGGTCCTTGGCCGGATTATACATATCCTGGTTGACGCCGAGAACGATCGTCAAGTCCTCTCCCTTCGCCGGAGCCGAGATAATGACCTTTTTCGCGCCCGCGTCTAAATGTGCAGCCGCCTTCTCAGCCTCCGTAAAACGCCCGGTGGACTCGATGACAATCTCCACCCCCAATTGCTTCCAGGGTAATTTGGCAGGGTCCCTTTCGGCCAGCACCTTGATGTGGTGGTCCCCGATAACCAAGTCCCCCTTGTCCACAGAGACATTGCCGCCGAAGGTTCCATAGTTGGAATCGTACTTGAAGAGGTGCGCATTCGTCTGCGCATCCGTGAGATCATTTACCGCCACCACGTCCAACTGTGGTGTGCGCTCAAGCATCGACTTGACGACCTGCCGTCCGATGCGCCCGAAACCATTGACTCCAATTTTGGTAGTCATTCCTTCCTCCTGAGTTTAGAGTGGGTGTCTGCTGCGATGTGTCGATGGAACTCTTATTCCTGGGAATCCGCGGGACTGGACGTCTTGCTCCGGTTATACCACGCGAGGACCGCCCGTGCCAACTTGCTCGGATCGTGCCGCCACGGTTTGGACTCGTCGACCATGTCGGCCAACGTCATCCCGAAGTGCCCGTCCGCCCCATCACCACGCGGATGCACCATCTGGCTGCGAGGGTTGTCGGGAAAACTCACGCGCCAGTTGTCGTTGGCGATCACGTGCTCAAAGATTCCCTCGCCGACATGCTGGCTTAGAGCTTCCACATGGTCCTCCACGGTGAAATCATCCGTCTCGCCCGGCTGCGTGGCCACGTTACAGATATAGACCTTGGCCGCCCTGGAGACCTCCAACGCGCTGCGTATCTCTTCCACGAGCAGATTGGGGAGGACACTCGTGTAAAGGCTGCCCGGGCCCGCGATGATCAAATCTGCATCCAGTATGGCGCGCACCGCTCCCGGATAAGCCGGCACATGTTCAGGCTCCAGGTACACCCGGTCGATGGGCCGGCCGCGGTGAGTGATCTCGGATTCTCCCTTAACTTGCGCCAGCGCATTGCCAGTGGTCGCCGGCTCGCGCGTTTCGGCGCACAGCACAACGCTCTTTAAGGTAGAAGGGAGGATTTTGCCCCGGACCGCCAGAACGCGGCTGGATTCCAGCAGCGCACTTTCAAAATCGCCCGTAATGCCTGCCATCGCCGCGATGAACAGATTCCCGAACGAATGGCCTTCGAGGCCGCTCCCCTCGCCGAACCGGTATTGGAGAAGCTGTGTCATGAGCGGCTCCGAGTCCGCCAGCGCGGCGATGCACTGCCGGAAATCGCCGGGCGGCAGGACTCCGAGCTCGCGGCGCAGTCGCCCCGAGCTCCCGCCGTCGTCTGCGACGGTGACGATGGCAGTGAGCGAATCCGTATAGTCTTTCAAGCCTCGCAAGAGTGTCGACAGACCGGTGCCACCGCCGATCGCGACGATCTTCGGGCCGCGCCGCCGCGTCCGCTTTCTGTACAGCGCATCTGCGATATCCGTATCGCTGTCCACGAACGCGGAAAGGAGTGACTCGCTCAATTTTACGATGGCGAGCGCCGCAAGCACCAGCCCGAGCACGCCGAGCAAAACGCCGCGTTCCCAGCGCTCCATGAATTGCAGAGTGACATAGTAGAAAACGCTGGGTAGCGGCGCTTGACGATAAATATTGACAAGCATCAGGCCGGCGCTGAGACTGAGAATCGTAATTCCAAGGAAAAGCAAGGCCAGCCAGCGCTTGACTCCCAATCCCAGGTACAGCCACTTCCATACGGAACTCTTGATCAGACGCGAAAACCAGTCCATGCCCCTCGCGTTTCCCGTTAGTGCAATTGAATTATATCTTAACAAAATGCAATAGTCAAAGACTAGTCCACAATTCCGGTCCGGAGCAGCGCGCGGCGCGCCCGGTACTCTGGGATCTTGACCATGGGAGGTCGTTCGCGGGCACGGATGTCCGCCACGTCAAGCTGGAACTCGTCCTGAGCATACCGGATAAGCTTCATACTCTTGTTCAGCTCATCCACCACTTGCATCCCGCGCGCCTCCCCTGTCCGCTGCATGACAACCTGGATAATTTCGAACGCCATCTTACTTAACGAAATGAGTGACTGATTGCGATGCACGCGCTCTTCGAGGTCCACCTGCCCCATGGAGCGCAGTCCGCACAACGCAAGGATGTCGATCAACAGTCCGATCTCGACTCCGTATCCCGCAAAAAAGGGGACGCGCTCGAGGGCCTCACGGCGCCCTGCATATTCACCCGCCAGCGGCTGCACAAATCCGGACAGCTCCGGGTAGAACAAATTGAGCAAAGGTCGTGCCGTCAGCTCGGTCACCCGTCCCCCGCCCCGCGCATCGGTCTTGGCGTCGAGGCGCAAAGGTCGCTGGTAAAACCCCTTGACGTACATCAGATGTGGCTCGCGAATCAGGGGCCCCAGAATGCCATAAACGAACCGGGGGTGGATGTTGACGATGTCTGTGTCGATCCATGCAATCAAGTCGCCCTTTAAAATGTAAAGGCTGTTCCACAGCGCTTCACCTTTTCCCCGCCATTTTTCATACTGGGTGAGCACCTCGGGGTGCTTGACCACAGGCACGCCCAGCCGCGTGGCAATATCCACAGTTGCGTCCGTCGAATTCGAGTCGATGACGACGATCTCGTCGAGGAGTGGGCAGCTCTCCATGAATCGAGTCCGCATCATTTCGATAATTTTCCCGATCGTCTTTTCTTCATTTAACGTCGGCAGTCCGAGGCTGATGGTCAGCCCTTGCTTCTCCTTCAGCGCGACCAGTCGGTTCAAATCTTCAAATTCCCGCGCATGGAACGTGTTCTCAGCGAACCACTTGTCGACAATGACGGAGATTGTATAGTCGACCGGCTCCGGCTCCGGCCCCGGCGCCGCGAACGCGGGCGCCCGTGGCGCCGCCCGCACCACCAGTCCCGGCAGTTTGGCTTTGGTCAATACTTGCGTCGCGATTGCCCCAATCCGGAGCGTCCCATCGGGGACCTGCGCGGCCGCGCCCATGACGATCAACTGGTGATCCTGGCCCGCTCGTACGATGGACTTGATCGGATTCCCGTGCGCATGGATGCGGTGCGTCACCTCGGGCAGCTCGCTCAAGCGCTTTAAGAGGGCCGGGTAATCGCTATCCGAACGTCGGCTCAGCGGGGCGGAGTGGAGCGCCGTGATTTGACCACTTCGCGACTGGGCAATGCCGAGAGCAATTCGCAGGGACGCGGCCGCGTAAGGACCGCCGCGAATGGGCAGCAGAATTCGGGGAGCCCTGACCGGAAAGGGCGGCTTGACAAAGGCGATATCGCAGATCAGCCTTTCCAGCCACTCTTGGGGCGGTTCGCTCTGCCAGTGCAAGAGGAGCAAATTGGCCTTTTCATCCGCAATACACTTGCCCAATTCACTCCACGTATCGTGCGCCACGTGGATCATAACTCGAGCATTGCCGCGCTTGGCTATGGGCTCCAATCCTTCGCGCAAGGCTCGCGCCTGTAACGCCCCGGTGCTCAGCGAACGCTCTTCGGGCACTGCGACCAACCCTAGCACTAGAATGCTGCAGCCTTGGACATCGGCAATGGCCCGACCGAAAGGCAGCATTTCCGCGACTTGCGCCCGGCTCGTTCCGGCCACGATAATTGGGCTGTCATCCGGCATTCGCGTTTCCTCCGACGACCACAGGCTCAATCCGTTCGACAAAAATCCGTTCCCAAGAGTATTCGTTCACCACGCGCCTCTTTAGGCAGTATGCACGGTCGCGCGATAGCGCATCGGCGACGAGCGCGGCGGCCTTCTCCGGCGTTTCGTCGAGCGCCAGATAATGGGCTTGTCCCCGCGCCGACTCGCGCAACGGCGGCAGGTCGCTGCAGAAGACGGGCAAGCGTACCAGTCCTGCCTCCAGTACAGGTATCCCAAATCCTTCCCTTTCGCTCGGAAAGAGCAGTGCGTCCGCAACCCAATATAGATCGCGCATCGACGGGCCTTGCACCTCGCCCCGCTCATGCAAAAAAACGACCGAGTCCTCCATCCCCCGCTCCTTGCGCAGCGCGCGCAGGCTTTCGAGATAGGCCGCATTTGACGGGTTGTGGGGTCCGGGCGGTCCCGTCACGACAAGCTTGGCTTTCTTCCCCTGCCTGCGCAAGGCCGCCGTGATCTCGATGGCGAATTCGACATTCTTCCGCCGGGTGAGACGTGCAGGCAAGAGCAAAAGCGGCTCGGCCTCCAGCAAGTGGAGGTCCCTTGTCCATCCGGCTGCCTCCTCAGTCAAGCCAAGAAACTGAATAGGATCGATGCCTGCCGGCACGACAGAGATCTCCGTGCCTTTGCCGTTGTTCCCCCACAGGACCGCCAATTCGTGCTTGCGCGCCTCGGACACCACCACGTAGCGCACTTGCTCCCACGGTTGCCGCAAGTATCCCCAGGGCAAGCCCTCGTGGAGATCCGCTGCGTACTGTGGGTCGCTCCACGCCATATCGTGGCACCATGCGACGAGGCGCAGCTTTCGCCGCTCCCTCAGTCGCCACAGCGCGTCGGTCAAGGCCAAATTCTTGTGCAGTGAAAGAACGTTATGCGCGATCAGTATGTCTGTGTCCGCTAGCGCTCCTTCGAGCTCCCGGCACAATCTCTGAACCAGCGCCTCGAAACGGCTCGTGACATGGCCTTGCGCCAATTCTTTGTTGACGGCGAGCGCTTCTGGCGACCGGGTCCCTGCCTCCGGGATCACCTCAACGGGGATGCGCGGATCAAACGCTTCGCCGGCACCGGTAATAATGGCGACAGCATACTCCCGGTCTGCAAAGAGCCGGGCGTGCGCGGCCATAGTCGATTCCACCCCCCCAATGGTGGGCGGGGTGGCATAGTGCAAAATCGCGATTTTGGGTTTGACCATCGTGGGCTTGATCCCCAATCTACGGGATGGCGTTCACTCTGGTTGCGGACGTTGCCAGGACGATGCTATTTCGAGTTCCCGGGGCCGTTCTGCCCTTTGGGAACGTTGAGGGAAAGCCAGAGGTACTCGTAAGGGCTCAACCGGAGGCGATAGGCATCCGACGTGATCGTCTGCTGAGGAGTATCTGTCATCAAGTCGATTGGCGTAATCCCCTGAAACCCGGGCAGCGCGAGCACCGCCTCTTGGCGCTGGCTCGAGAGATTGTTGACGACGAGAAAGACCTCTCCCTGATGCTCACGGAGATAGGCCAAAATGGCTGTATTCTCGGTAAGCAGGAAATTCAAGTTGCCGCGCCCGAACGCCCGGTGCTCTTTGCGCACGGCGATCATATGCCGGATGGCATTCCAGAGCGAGGACGGGTCGGCCTGCTCTGCTTGCACGTTCACTTTGGTGTATCCGTAGACAGCATCACGAATCGGCGGCTCGTAAAGAAGCGTCGCATCCGCATCTGAAAAACCGGCATTCTCTCCGTTTGTCCACTGCATCGGAGTCCGGACGCCGTCCCGGTCGTCGAGCCAGATGTTGTCTCCCATCCCTATCTCATCGCCGTAATAGATGATCGGGGAACCGGGCATCGTAAAGAGAATGGAATTCGCCATCTCAATCTTGCGCCGGTTGTTGTCGAGGAGCGGCGCGAGGCGGCGCCGAATCCCGAGGTTCAAGCGCATCCGCGGCTCCGGCGCATACACGTTCCACATCCGCTCACGCTCCTGCTCGGTCACCATCTCCAACGTGAGTTCGTCGTGATTGCGCAGAAAGATGCACCATTGGCACGTTTCCGGAATGGGCGGCGCCTGGTTCAGCGTCGCGAGAATGGGGGTGTGATCCTCGCTCGCCAAGGACATGAAAATGCGCGGCATCAGCGGAAAGTGGAAGGCCATCTGAAACTCGTCCCCGTTTCCAAAATACTCTCGCGCTTCCCTCGGCCACTGATTCGCCTCGCCCAGGAGAATCTTGCCTGCGTAGTGATCAGATACAAAGGCGCGCGCCCGCTTCAAATAAGCATGCGTTTCGGGTAGATTCTCGCAATTGGTCCCCTCGCGCTTGAAAAGATAGGGGACCGCGTCGCAGCGGAAACCATCGATCCCCAAATCCAGCCAGAATCTCATGATATCGATCATTCCCTGCTGGATCAACGGGTTGTCGTAGTTCAAATCGGGCTGCTGCGGATAGAAACGATGGAAATAAAACTCACTCGTCGCCGGATCAAACTGCCAGTTCGATTTCTGGGTGTCGACGAAAATCACTCGGGCTTGATGAAATCTCTGGTCGGTGGCGCTCCAGAGATAATAGTCCCGTTTGACTGAAGACCTGGACGAACGCGACTCGACGAACCAGGGATGCTGGTCCGAAGTATGATTCATGATCAGATCGGTAATGACCCGGATGCCTCGGGCATGCGCCTCCTGCACCAGGTACTGAAAATCCATCACATCGCCGTACTCGGGCAACAGTCGTCGATAGTCCGAGACGTCGTATCCGTCATCCACAAGAGGAGACTGGCAAATCGGCAAGAGCCAGAGACAATCCACCCCCAGTTCTTTGAGATAATCAAGTTTGCTCGCCAGCCCGCGCAAATCCCCCTGGCCGTCGCCGTTCGAATCCTTGAATGCCCTGACATACACCTCGTAAAAAACCGCGTCCTTGTACCACAGCTCGTCCATACCAGGTATAATAGTCCTCTTTAACACTATCTCAAAATGCCTGTAGTGCCATTCGCGGGCACGGTCTGCCGGGATCTCATGCGCTCAAGGAACTCATCCGCCCACCACGAAACATCCTGCGCCCGAATGCGCCTCTGCATCGCTTCGAGGCGCCGCTGCTGTTCCTCTTTTGGCATCGTCAGAGCTTGCTCGAGTGCCCGGGCCATGTCGTCCACATCGTAGGGATTGACGACCACTGCCTCGGGCAGTTGTCGCGACACACCGGCAAATTCGCTCAGCACGAGGACGCCATCTCTATCGACATGCGAAGCCACATATTCTTTTGCAACCAGGTTGAGACCGTCGCGCAATGGGGTTACCAAAGCAATATCCGACGCACGATAATAGACCATCAGGCGCTGCGGCGAAAAGGATCGGTAAAGATAGTGGACCGGGGTCCACAGGTCGTTGCTGAACCGACCGTTGATGCGCCCCACCACTTCGTCGATCTCTCGCTTCTTCTCCTGATAGGCGGCGACCAACTCTCTTGAGGGGGTCACAATCTGGAACAAGGTCACCTTGCCGTGCAGCTCGTGCTTCAGCTCAAGCAAACGCTCAAATCCAAGCAGCCGTTCGAGGATTCCCTTGGTATAGTCCATTCGCTCGACGCCGATGATGACCTTTTGCCCCCCGACGGTCTCACGCAACTTGGCCGCCCGCTTTTCAACCCGCTCCGAGCGGGCTTGTCTTTCCACTTCGTCGACGTCGATTCCGATCGGCCGCGCAATCACCTGCGTCAGATGGCCCTCGTGCCGAATATAGTCCCCTTCCACCCGGGCGGCCAAGAGTTCGACCGCAGCCTGGGCTAGGTTGTCCACGTATTCCGGAATATGGAAACCGATGAGGTCGCTGGACAAGAGCCCTCTCAGAAACGGCCGGCGCCACGGCAGGGTGCGGAACATCTCGGGCGCGGGGAAGGGAATGTGCCAGAAAAAGGCGAGGCGCGCGGTCGGTCTGCCACGCCGAATGTACTCGGGCACACGAGCCAATTGATAGTCGTGCACCCAGAGAATATCATTCTCTTTCGACTCTTCCAGCGCGGCCTCGGCAAACATGCGATTCACTTCTTCGTACACCGCCCACTGTTCACGGTCGTAGTGAACCCGACCGAGGAAATAGTGGCAAAGAGGCCAAAGGGCGCTGTTCGAGAACCCGTAATAGAACCCATCGGTCTGTTTCGGAGTCAGTTCGAGATAACGCAAGTCAAAGGACGCACCGCTCGGGAGATTTGTGTGATGCCCTTCTGGTTCCCCCCAGGCGATCCAGGCCCCCCCCAGGCGCTGCAGCACAGGTAGAACAGCGGTTACCAGACCACCCACGGTCTTTTCCCACCGCAGCCCGTGCTTGGTCACACGCTGGCGGTAAGGCCCCCGAGCTGAAACGACCACGAGGCGAGAGGGTTGTTGGTGTGAATCAATCACGTTCTTTCCTCGATGTTTCCCCGCGCAAGAACAGCGGCATGATAGAGCCGGAGAAAATCTCCGGCCAGGCATAGTGACGACGCACGCGCAGGGCGTGTTCGATGTCCTTCGCCCGCGTGATGCAGACCGGCATCAATAGAAAAAATCCGCACTCAACAGTCCAAACCCTGAGACGAGGTGTTCCCCGAATCGCTCAGGCCAAGCAACAGCCTTGCGTTGGTTCCATTAGGTATAACGTGAATCTTGTCCTGAAGGCACATGAGGGTCTCGGCGAGTATTTTCTGGCGCCGGGCGGATACGTCCAGTTGCGTCAGCTCGCGACGAAAGGTTCGCAGGAGTCCCCGAGGAAATCCATCTTCAGATGATTTCTCCCCGAGTGGCTTTGATCGCCAGATCCACAAACACGGCGCTTGACCATCCAAAGACAGAGGCCGCGCTCGCCGGCGCCTCCGATGTTTCAGGGTTATAATACTCGTAAATATCTCCGTGTCGCATCATCAATGCCAGCGTCTTGTCCCTCAAGGTCCGCGCGACCTCCACATACCCCGAGCGCACGAGCCCCTCGATGAATAGATAGTTGATATTCATCCAGGCCGGCCCGCGCCACATGCGGTTGGGATCGTACTTGGGATCGCTTCGCGCCACAGTGGGAATGGGAAAAGGCGCCCAAAACTCGTCCGGAGAGGACAGATGGGCGACCAAACGGTCTGCCATTCCGCGATCCAGACGTCCCGTGATGAGAGGATACAGATTGAAAGGGGTCAACACCGAGATGCGTTTGTGCTCGCGCTGTGCCCAAAAGACCCCTGCTTCTCCATCCCAAAAGTGTTCGATCATCTTGCCAACCAAAGCTTGGGCCTGCATCTCCCACTCGGCGGCATCCTGGTTCAAGCCGAGCACACCCGCGATCTTGCCGAGCGCTTCCATTTGCAGCACGAGGTAAGTGTTCAGATCCGGTGATTCGACCGGCACTCCTTCATCCCAAAGAGGGCTGTCGTCCAATCCAGAAGAATAAGGGTGATTGTATTGCACGATTCCATCGTGATCATCGTCGTTCTTTTCAAACCACCACTGATTCCAGCGGACCAGCGCCTCGTAGACCTCTTCGAGAAAATCCCGATTCCCACTCGACTGGTACAGCTTGAGTGCAGTCCACGCGACGAGCGGCGGTTTCGTCACTTCCCCATCACGCCCTTCGAGCGGCAGGGCAACAGTCGTCACGACGCCTTCGTCGTGCACCGCATCGGGCATCATTCCATCCTCGCGTTGGTGGTCGAGCACCACCCGCAGTTGGTTCTCCGCCAGCTTCGGATCAACCCAACGGTAGGCCAGTGCGTGGAAATAGGCATCCCATTGCCACACTCCGACATAGTGTACGACCGATGGGGCCATCGCCTCCCGCGTCAAAAAGAAACGGGGACTAAGAAGACCTGCCCTCAGAATCCACCATGCATAATAGTACTGCGCGGCATATTTCTCATCCACAGCCGGCACAGCCGCAAACCACGCATGCCACCTCTGCTCGGCCGCCTCCAGCACTCGTTCCGGAGCCGGCATGCTTCGGTTAAAGCCGAGCCGCGGCGTGATGTTGAGGGATAGTCCGGAATCGGCCGCGCCATCCAGCATCAGACGAACTCTCAGGTATCCGTGCTCGTCTTGATCGATCGTGTTCGCAGTGATGCGCCCGTTCGTCGTGTAAGCCACATTTCGGTGCGTATTCCGATGGGCTGGGTCCCCTTTAAACTCGCCACCTCGACGGTCCGTTCGTCCTTGACTCACGTACGCCCGGAACGAAATGCCAATCTGCCCGGGAGGCAGTTTGATGTAGAGTGTTTCTTCGTCGGAAAAAGCCAACCAGGCATCACCCAGGCGGGTTGTCAGCCAGATCACGTGAGGATATACCGTCATGTCGAACTGGAGCGGTTTTCCGGTCCCGTCCGTGAGCATCAAGTCGTCTACGACCGGTGCCCGTCGTCGATAGTGGCCGACTTCGCTCTCCCATCGGGACCAGCGTTCGGCCAATCGGATAAAGAAATGAAAATCGCGTCGAAAGACGAGTAGGCGCGAAGCGCGATCGCTAAAGGGAATTTCGTCCAGAGTTACCCTTCCGCGCAACAACTGAAGATAAGGTGAATCAGGCCTATACTCCATTCCTTCCTCTAGCTCACCAAGTCAATCGTCAACGCACCGCTCCACCAAAGGGCCGGTGTGCAATGACCCACGCCCGTCCGCGGATCAAAATACTCGAAAAGCCCATTGTTTCTCCGGGGTCGATGGGTCCCCCCGGACCCTCTCTGCAAGCTTTTCAACCATGGCGTCTAAGGGCATGGGCCAGGAACCAGTTCGAGTTCGACCCTCTTGGACCTCGCCATCTCACATGAAGCAAAATACGAGGGCGACTTGCCCGTCTTGCACGTTAACAGTCCTCGTAACGTCCGGCCCACAGATGGGGTTAGAGAGCCGAACCCGGCTTGAGAGACGGGCCCGCTCGATCAGTTCTTGCGCCGTCACCCTGGGGGGAGCTGATGGACCCTCCACGAATCACGCCCGCCAGACAAATCTGCAAAGAGTGTATCGCAAAACAAGATGACCGTCAATGCGGTCTCCGCTTTTCTTTGGGGGGAAGGAACGGGTCCGTCGTCCTAGCTTATCCAATCCTCATTCGATTGGACCGGAGCTGCTCTTGCTGCGGCCGACCTCCGACCCGGAGTCCATGTGGGTGTAGTTCAGTTTCGGGGCGAATCGACACAGACGAGCGTCAATGCGAGGAGCCGCGAAGCGGCGGCGTCCTGTGGAGTGCCATCCCGCAGACCCCGCGGGATCGATGATCCCGCAGACGCCGCGGGATCGATGATCCCGCAGACCCCCGCAGGAGTCGCGGGGTCTAGGGACCCGCGGGATCGATGATCCCGCAGACCCCCGCAGGAGTCGCGGGGTCTAGGGACCCGC
>JAMCQI010000043.1 GCA_023381515.1 Chloroflexota bacterium
CGGCACGTGGGACGCTTGGGCTCGTGCCAGCGCGTTCTCCAACCAACCCCGATCTGGCAAATGCCTCGCCCCTACCCTGCGTCGTCGTCATGCCGCGGCCCGGCCAGACGCCTTCGTCCGTTTGTCGTTGCGAGACGCCCAGAGGGCGGCGAAGCAATCTCACCGTCACACGAGGGGATTGCGCGCGGGGAGATTGCGCGCGGGGAGATTGCGCGCGGGGAGATTGCGCGTAGGGGCGAGGCATTTGCCAATTCCTTGTCGCCACGTGGGACGCTTGGGCTCGTGCCAGCGCGTTCTCCAACCAACCCCGATCTGGCAAATGCCTCGCCCCTACCCTGCGTCGTCGTCATGCCGCGGCCCGGCCAGACTTTTCGGGAGCCCTGGGCCTCCTTGCGCGTTCGTTCCGCGAGGCGTTATAATAGCCCCATGCGGATAGAACAGGCGAACCAAGACGACCTCAGCGAATGGCTAAGAATGGCCCGTCTCCTCTGGCCGGACGATTCGGATGCTGTGCTCCGACGAGAGTGGGAAGAGATGCTGACCTCGGACCACCAAACGACCTTCTTTGGCGAGGATGAGGACGGAAGGCATGTGGCGTTTGTCGCCGTCTCGGTAAGAAGTGACTATGTGGAAGAATCCAATTCTCGTCCGGTGGGTTACCTCGAAGGGCTCTATGTCGACGAGGAATACCGTCACAGAGGAATTGGGAAAAGACTAGTGCAGGTGGCGGAGAGCTGGGCAAAAGAGCGGGGCTGCAAGGAAATGGGTTCCGACACCTGGGACTGGAACACGGACAGTATCGCGTTCCACGAGAAGGTGGGGTTCACCAAGGGCGAAACGTTGGTGCACTTTATCAAGAGGATCTCCTGATCCCCGGGCACAATGACGATCGAAGGGGCTTGGCCGCGCAGACATCTGCCAGGGCTGTTGCAAGATCTAATGACGGACGGGCGTATCGACTGCGCGTAGGGGCGAGGCACACCTGCCTCATCCCCCCGCCTTCATTCCCAATCCCTTCCCCAACGCATCAGGCTTTGTCTTTGCCTTTGTGCCCGATGGCAAAGCCGGCCCCGGGGAAAGCGGACCAGCGCGCGGGCCGCATCTCCTCCGTTTCCACGCCTGAGAAACCGGCGGCGTCGAGGATGGCCGCCAGGTCTTGGAGGCCGCTCCCGCCCGCGCCGAAATGCACGGCGCGGCCCTGGCGTTCCTCGGGCGGCTTGAAATCGGCAATCACCAGGCGCCCGCCCGGTTTGAGCACCCGGACGATTTCGCCGAGCCCCTGACGCTTGAGGTCGTCCGGCAGATGATGCATCATCAGCGTGCTGAACACGACGTCGAAAGACTGATCGGGGAAGGCGATATGGTCGATCACGCCAATCTGGAAATCGATGGGCAGGTGGTGCTTGGCCGCTTGAGAGCGGGCACGCGCAATTTGCTGCGGGCCCGGGTCGATGCCGACGACGCGGCCTTTCGGGCCAACGGGCGGTTGGGCTTGCATCGCCAGCGTTCCGGTGCCGCACCCTACGTCGAGCACCGCCTCTCCGGGTTGGAGGCGAGCCAATTGGATGGCCCTCTGCCGCATCCCCCGCAGCTGGCCGCGAAACATGAACGTGTCCATGACCCATTGCATCAGATCATAGCGCCAGCCCCGGTCGAGGACCGCCCCCTCGGTCTCTGGCGCCGCCTCAGTCGGTTCTCCGTGATGGTGATGTGCGAATTCCGAATGCATGCGTGTTACTCCTTTATCGACACGACGTCGCCTATCTTTACTTCTGTTCCTACCTGGAGTATGCGTAGTATGCTTGAGAAAGCACCGTTCGTCAAGAGGCAAAAACAGACGCCGTGCAGGGCTCGCTCCTCCGACACCCGCCCCTTCGCTAGTGCTCACCCGGCACATTCGGCGGCAGGAGAATTGTAATCATATTCATTACCTACATCGCCGGCGATCTGATTGCGATACCTTTCTCGCTTGTCTTGGCCACGCCGGTGGCGCGACCGGTGCCTGGTTCCAGCGGGGCTTTGCGGCGCACCGCTTGCGCGAGCTAGGGCGAGGCACACCGGCCTTTGCAGTCGTAGACGCCTGAAGCGAAGCGAAAGGGGCGGTGCCAGGGCACCGGTGCCGGGTTCTCCCTCGGCGGCGAATCCCGACATGACGCGGTAAGTCGCTGCGCCCATAAGGACGGCGTAATCCGCTTCGGGCTGCGCTCTCAACCAGGCGAGGTACTCGGGTCCCCCCAGCCCCCACCAGCCCGGCCACCCGTCGGCGGCCGCGTATCATCGAGCGAAGTGATGAAGTCAACAAGTAGTTCTGGCATCGTCGTGTCTTCCTATGTCGCGTACTTGGGGCGTCCCGCCAGCCGATAGGTCTGGATGGTGATACCCCCGGAAGTGGTCCGCGAGGTGAGCAAGTCGAGCGCGCGATCCGGACCGGAATCGGGGAACAGCCGGGTGCCCTGGCCAAGGATGACAGGACCGGTGATCAGCTCGAGTTCGTCGACCAGGTTATTCGCGAGCAGCCACCGGACGAGGACACCGCTGCCGGGCACCAGCAGTTCGCCGTCTTGCTTCGCCTTCAGATCACGGATCGCCGCGGCGATGTCGCCGGTCAGGACAGTCGCGCCCGCCCACGTCGGGTGGGTGATGCTGTTCGATACCACGTACTTGGGCCGGCTGTTCAGCGCGACACCGATTGGGGCTGTGCGCATTTCGGCGATCGCGCCCCAGGAGCGGGCGAAGATCTCGTACGTCCGCCGGCCGAACAGAAACGCCGCCGCGCCGCCATAGACCTCATTGATGTGGTCCCCGGTTTCGGTGTCGACCAGCGGAAGAGCCCATCCGCCGCGGTTAAAGCCGCCGCGCCGATCCTCGTCCGATCCACCCAGCCCCTGCATGACGCCGTCCACCGTGATGTTGGTCGCGGTCTTGAGCTTCATTTCATATGACCTCACTGAACTATGGGTGCAGATCCCTTCTGGTCCGCGTGACTCGTTTCAGACTAACACACTTGCTTTAGAAAATCAACGGGGCGGAGTAGGGGCGAGGCATTTGCCAGATCGGGGTTGGTTAGAGAACGCGCCGGCACGAGCCCAGGCAGCCCATGTGGCGACAAGGAATTGGCAAATGCCTCGGCCCTACCATTCTTCATCCTTCCGACGCCTCGCCCCACCGTGTGCTCCATTATCCAGCTCATAGATCCTATTGAAGATCGACCGCGCGCGGGCGCGTCAGCGCGTGGTCGGGGACAGCTTCTGGTGCACATGTCCGCTTGGGCCGAGCTCCGCAAGCATCGCGGCCGCGAGATCGGCACGCGTCGTGACGTTCCCCACGGGGAAATCCTTGTCCAGGCGGTACCGCGAAACCCCTGCGCCATTGATGAGGCGGCCAGGCCGCATGATCGTCCACGCGATATCGTCGCAGGCGGCTAGATAATCCTCCATGCGCAGCATATCCTCGTACAGCGTTCGGCCGATGACATTGCGCAGCAAGGGGAGTGCGATGCGGTCCTGGAAAAAGCCACGCACCTTCATTCCCTCTTTGAATGGGACTAGGCCCGCGCTCACGACGACCAATCGGCGGCAATGAACGCTGGCGCGCATCGCGTCGACGATTGCGCTTGTCCCCACCGAGTACACGCGGATCTCGTGACGCGAGTACCCCGCACCCAGTGTCGACAGGACGGCGTCGGCCTCATCGATCACTTGCGCGAGGGATGACCCATCCATCACATTCGCCCGGGCGACGGTCAGCGCATCGTCCCGCAGCGGAAAAGCCTCCGGACGTCGCACGGCCGCGGTCACGTGGTGGCCCGTCGCGAGGGCCTGACGGCATAGCTCCAGCCCCGTAGGGCCGCTTGCTCCAAAGATAACCAGTCTCATCGTCTTTCGCTTTCTCCTTCTTCTCTGTCGTGCTCACGAGTTTCGGTGAGTGAGTGCATACTCAGTCAGTTGCCCAAAAAAAGAGAGCGCCGCTCAAGGTGTGACCATGCGCAGCCAGGCCGCCTCGAGATTTCTGGCAAAGAGGGCTGACTGTTTTTTCCATTTCTCATCATCCAAATCACGATTCCGCAGAAAAAACACAAGGATCGACGCCATGTACATGTGGGCAACGGTCCTGGTATCCACCGACGCCGTGATCTTGCCCGCTTGCTTGCCGGCATTCAGGAACCGTTCAAGGCCGGCCGCACCCTCTTCAATAACGTCGTACAAAACACCGCTGATTTCGGGGTTGATGAGTGCCTCCCCGAACAGGATCGACGAGAGGTCCGCCTCACGGTGCAGCAACTCTAGCCAAGTTGTCGCCACCTGCCCCATGACGTCCGCCACCGGCTGTCCCTTCGCCTCCTTCAAGATTTCCCGCAGGTCACCGAGAATCACATGAGGGCTGCCTGTCACCGCCCGCACCAATTCGAGCTTGGTGGGGAAATATCGAAAGATCAACCCCTCGGTGACACCCACTTCCTGGACTAGACTGA
>JAMCQI010000021.1 GCA_023381515.1 Chloroflexota bacterium
TGATCCTGGACGCGTGGTCGCGGCGCGAGGTGGGATGGGCCCTGGGCCAAAGCCAGGAGGCGGAGTTGGCCATGACGGCACTCCGCCGTGCGCTCAACGGCCGAAGCCTGCTGGAAGGCGCCATCCACCACTCCGACCGCGGCGTTCAATACTGTTGCGAGGACTATGTCCGACTGCTGCGGGAGGCGGGTTTCACCATCAGCATGAGTCGTGCCGGCAACCCTTACGATAATGCGCTCGCGGAAAGCTTCATGCGCACGCTGAAGTGCGAGGAGGTTTATCTGTGTCAGTATCGTGACCTGGAGGATGCACGGGAACGCATCGGCGACTTCCTCGAAGATTACTACAACCGGCGACGGCTCCATTCCTCGCTGGGCTATCGGACGCCGGCGGCCTTTGAGGAGGTGGAAGGATGAGTTTTTCCAGGCATAGGGAAATCTATCGCTCCGATGTATGTCGAAGAACCGTAAAAGGTTGGGGCCGGTGTGCCGCCTTCCGTTGGTCGGCCCCGGATCCCAGCCAAAGGGCGCGACGGAAGGAGCGCGCCCGGCTCATCGTCTGCGATGAGTTTCCAGCCGGCTATTCCTTGGCGGGTTACTCTCCAGCAGAGCCCGCCTCCGCTTCACCGGCCGTTCTCAGTATCGGTGGACCCATTCGGCGAGACAATCAAATTGCAGCGAATGGGGACGTATCCCTTTTTACCGTGTCTCAACCATGGGGTCCAGTCCAGCCTGTCCCCCTTTGGTGATAATCGGATATAATACTGCCGGAACATGTGACAGGAGACTGACGTGTCGCTCAACGTTGCGGCATGGCAGGAGAGGTCGGTTGCAGCCGGTCCGGGTGTGAGGTTTGTCGTCTGGTTGCAAGGGTGCCCCCTGCGCTGTCAGGGATGCATCAATCCGGATTTCCTGCCTATTGAGCCGCGCAATGTTCTGCCCGTGAGCCAGTTGGCGCACCGCATCGCAGTCACGTCCGGTATTGAAGGTGTTACGTACACCGGTGGTGAGCCGATGGTCCAGGCGCGAGGCCTCGCGTTGCTAAGCGAAGCGCTAGCCAGCACCGGGCTTTCAATCCTCTGCTACAGCGGATACACCCTCGAGCAACTGCAAGCGTGCTCGGACCCGTGGATTGACCGATTGCTGCGCTGCACAGACATCCTCATCGACGGACCTTACGTGCGCGAGCGCGCGGCCATCCTACGCTGGCGGGGGAGCAACAACCAGCGAATCCATTTTCTTACGCCGAAGTATCGTGGCCTTGCAGGCTCGTTGCGGGCGGACCAGGCCGAGATCGAGTTTAGCGTCGGCGTCGACGCGCTGACCGTGACTGGCACATGGCCGAAGAGCTTGCTGGAACGGTTGGCACCGCGCCTTAGGGGGTAATGTGCTTTGCCCTTTCTGCCTCGCCGACACCAACTTCCGCCTCCAGGATATTCCAAACCCGCGCGTGCGCGTTCATGTGTGTCCAGATTGTAACGAGCAGGTGCCGGCCATGTACGTTCGGGATTACTCGGCTTTTCCGCCGGTGGTCCTTAGTGCGATCGGCTTCCGCGCACACGGCAAGACCGTATACTTCGCCACGCTCTTCAAAGCGATGGCGGGCTTGGCCGAGCTGTGGCCCGGCTTCGCCACCCAGCCGCTCAACGAAGAGACCCTTCAGACCGTGTACGGAAATGTAGAGATGCTCGCGGAAGGCAACCTGCCCGACGCGACGCCGAAGAACTTTCCGAGACCGGCACTGCTGCGGCTTCGCTCTGTGCCTATGCAGCCGGATTGCACGCTGCTGTGCTACGACACGGGTGGGGAGTGCTTCGAGAGGCCCACTCAGTTGGTGCAGTACGGCGGATTTGTGAGGCGCGCCCGCAGTGCGGTCTTCTTGGTCAGTCTGCCCGTCATGGCGGACGCACCGAAGCAGATGCACAGGCTACTGAACGTCTACGCCATCGGTATGGGGGAGCTTGGCGCAAACACGAAAGACCAGCACCTGATCGTGGTTTATTCTCGCGCCGACGAACTGGCTTCCCGTCTGGAGGCTTGGCCAGATCTTTGGTCGTATCTGGCGAAAGGCGGCAGTGACGGGCTAATGAATCCTGCAGGTTACATCGGGAAGCTGTGCACAGTCTCCGACCGGTTGCGCCAGTTCACGGAGGAGGAGGTCCGGGCTCACGAGTTCCTCAATGCGGCTTCGGAGGAATTTCGCAGCGTGAGCTTTTGCATTGTGTCCTCGCTGGGCGCGAAGCCCGTGGGACGCCGCCTGCTGACGCAGATCGCGCCCAGGCGGGTGCTCGACCCAATGTTCTGGGTCGCGCAAAGGTCGCTGTCCGGCTGGAGGCAAGCGTGGCGTAGGTGGACGCAATAGGTGGGGAGGTAAACCAGATGAGCGGACGCAAGGTATCGAAGTTCGCATTGGATAGCGAGCGTCAGGAAAAGCTGCGGCTGATTAGGGAAACGAAGCGACTGCGGCCCCAGATCAAGGCCCTTCAGAAAGGCATCGCCGAAACGTTGCGACGCGCGACGCCAGGACTATTGTCAACCTTCGCCAGCCAAGTGGCGCAAGCGGAAGAATGGATGCGAGCACGGGCCTCCGAGAAGGGACCAGAACTTGGCATGGACGAACCGAATTCGGTGCTGCGCGACGCGGTGACGCGGCTTGAGGGAATTGCTCAGGAAGGACGGCAAATCCAAGCGCAGCTCGCAGCCGCTTTCACCGAAAAGGCGGATGCCATGGCCGGCCGGCTGGCGGCTCAGCTTGCTTCGGCCGAGATCTTGTGCATCGAGCACGAACCGTTCCTGCGCGATTGGTTTGGCGACCAGGCTGCTGAATACAGAAGGGTCCTGCAGGAAGCGAGCCGATTATACCGCGCGCAGCAGTACGGCAAGACTGACGAGGCGCTGGCCGGTTTCGAAGCCGCCTTCGCAGCCAGGCTAGATCTTGCCCAGGTGCAGGAAGAGAAGCATCAAAAGAGGCTGTACTTGCTCAAGGCTCTCCGGCAGGTCTGCGCGGAGCTTGGCTTCGAGGAAGTCTCGGCACCACGATTTGAGCAAGAGAACGAGCGCGGCAGCGCAATCCTCTTCGCGGTCGATACCGTCAACCAGGGCCAAATTGCCTTCACGCTTTCGCTCGAAGGCATTGCCACCAATTCGGAAGTCGCCGGGCACCGCTGCGCGGATGAGTTCTGCACGCTGTCGAGGTACCTGGAAGAGGAGTTTGGCGTCCAGACTGACTTTCGCCTGGCCGACGGCGAGCCGTTGCCGAGGTTGCGGCACAAAGGCGAAAAGGACCTGCCCGGCGACGCCAGCAAGGAGGCAAAAGCCTAAACGATTGGGGGACACATGTCCGTCTGGATCAGGAACCTTAAGACCACCTTGGAAGATCGCGAGGTGGTCATCCTACATGGCAACGTGCGCGACAAGTACATCGACGACTGTGGGCAGGTTTACGACAACCTCACCACTCTCCTAACGCAGATAGCCAAGAGCCTACCGAACCAGTTCGAGGAGCTCGTATTCTACGATGCCGTCGGGCACGAGCGAAAGAATACATCGGCCCGGGCGCAGACGGCACCGCGCTCAGTCGGATCATCGGAGCTCGCGGTCACGCAACCGGCACCGCGCAGCGGTGACCGCATGCCGCCTCCTCGGGTCATCGCCAATTGGGTCCGGCAGTTGAGCGCTGCTGATCAGGACCGCTTTGTGGTGCTTTACTACCTCGATAAGCTCGTTTGCTACAAAACCTCCTACACGGATGAGGAAAAAGAGACGCTGCTCTGGCTGGAAAAGCTGATTGAGAACATCGCACCGAATCATCGGCTGATCCTGGTCGCGTTGCAGGACACCCTGGTTCCGATCGAGCTCTACACGCATTCGCCCAAGACGTACGTCCTCTCCATACCGCGCCCCGACAAGGCGGACCGGCTGGCCTATCTCCATCACCGGCTGGGCAACGAGCAACCGCACGTGGACCTCATCGGCGACCTTTCCGACGGGCTGTTCCTGCGGGATCTGGACCACATCGCCGCGGCCGTTGCCTCGCAGCCTCAGTCCGGCGTCCGGGATGTGCGCCGGTTGGTCAACAAATACCGCATCGGCGAACAAGAGGATTACTGGGGAACGTTAAGTATCGAGCGGCTCAATGGTGCCCTGAAGTGGTTCCGTGACCTCGAGGGCGTAAAGGGCCAGGACGAGGCGGTGCGCAAGGTGGTGGACATGCTGTCGATGGCGCGCGCCGGACTTACCGGCGTCGCCAGCGGTTCGCGTGCCAAGCCGAAAGGCGTGCTCTTCTTCGCAGGGCCGACCGGGGTCGGCAAGACCTTCGTGGCGAAAAAGCTGGCGAAGTTTCTGTTCAGCACCGAAGAGGCCTTTATACGCCTTGATATGAGCGAGTTCAAGGAGGAGCACACGGTTTCGAAGCTCATCGGCTCGCCGCCCGGCTACGTCGGCTACGAAAAGGGCGGCATGCTGACCAACGCCGTTCGGGAGAAGCCGTTTTCGGTGGTGCTGTTTGACGAGATCGAGAAGGCCCATCCGAAGATCATGGATATCTTCCTCCAGCTTCTGGACGAGGGCCGGCTGACCGACAGCCGCGGGCAAACCGTGTTCTTCACGGAGACGGTCATCATCTTCACCTCGAACCTTGGTGCCCGAACCACTGACGGTCGTGGCGCTCTCATCGCCGAGCGCGAAGAACTGGATGCGATCATCGCAGATCGCGAGGCGGGTCACGAGCAGAAGAAGAGCCGCGTGCGCGAGCACTTCACGCGTGCGGTGGAGCGTTTCTTCATGTACGAGATCTCGCGCCCGGAACTCCTCAACCGCATCGGCAACAACATTGTCCCGTTTAACTACATCCACTCGCCGGAAGTGCAGCAGGACATTGTAGTATCCCACTTAAAGCGCATCAAGGAGGATTTCGAGGACAAGTACCGCGCGGCGGGTCACTCGCTGTCGTTTGAGGAACCGGTCGCGCACTGGATGGTGGAACGGCACGGCGAGCACATGACGTTGTTCGGCGGGCGTGGCATCACCAACGCGATAGAGGGCGAATTGATGATGCCGCTGGCGCGCGCGGTGCTCGCCGCCGAGCACTACGGCCGCCATTCGGCCCGTTTTCGTATGCACGTGGCTAACGGTCGCATCGGCGTTGCCGAAGAATAGAGGTGTGGCATGGCGCTCACGGAGCGCTGGGCAAGCTTGAGGGCCGCGGATTCCGGGAAAGCCATTTTCATCCTGGATGCATCGGAGAGCGCGGCCCGGCAGTGGGACGCAATCGTCGGCCTGGCGCGCGCCGTTTTCGGGGCTTTGCCTGTTCGCATCGAACGGGACCTTTACTTCCTAGCCAATCCCAACCCCTATTCTTCGGCCGACTTTTCTACGCACGCAGCCCAATGGGCGCACGAGAACCGGCGTCGGGCCAGTTTGATCGGACCGAATTTTGCCACGCTTCACACAGACGAGGCTAAGATCGTAGTCCTCGGCTCAGGGACGGTTTACGACTTGGAGGATTGGGCCGACACGGCTGTGCTTGATCGCACCCTGTTCGTTTCTTTCGGCGACCCGCTCCGTGGCGGCGTTGAAGGCGGGGAGGAGATCGCCGTGCCGTCCGCCACCGAGTTGGCGCGCCGCATTGACGATCCGATTCTTTCGGTCGAGATCTCCGGGCCAGGCTTCATGCCGTTCACCTGGGACAACCACGAGTACGAGCTGGCAATGCAAGGAGAACGCATATCGCTCGTCTCGCACAAGGCCGACGACTGCCAAGTGAGCCTCGGTTTCCTGGCGCCCGAACTGACGGACGTGGCCTTCACGGCCACCCACTCCAGCGGTCGGTGTATCAGAGGGCCGCTTAGCCAGGCGGAGCCTTCCCAGAGGCGTGCCTCCGGCGTGCGCTTTAGCGTGGCGGAGGCCGCCGCGTTTGAGAAGGCCGCACGGCACCTGCCCTTCGATTGTCCTCGTTGCGGCGGAGCGCATGATTGGGATGTTCTGCGGTGCTTGGAGGTTGGCAGCATTCTCGGCGAGCCAGTCTACCCCTCGCTGGAGTCACAGGGGCGGGCTTCGCTTTGCTGCGGCGCGACTGCGGCGGTGCGCTAGCCGAGGTGCATTCCTACCCGATCCTACGCTTGGACGTCGCCACGGTCGTCATCAACCGCGGGAGCCGAGCGGAGATTTGGTGTTTTGACGCAGTTGCCGGATGCTGGCGGCTAAACGGTCGCACGCTCGCGCCGTATACTCGCGTCTGGGGGGATGCCTATGCGATCCTTCTCTGACCGGCTGGGCTTCCCCATGATCGAGATACCGGAACTTGCGCTGGAAGTGCATCTGCTCCCGGCGACGAAGATCCAGTTCGAAGCCTTTCTCGCTGGACCGGAAGGATTCGGCGACTCCTGGTATGAAGCCGTGCTGGCACTGAATCCTCGTTCGACGTGGCGGCGCTTCGACGCCGCCAATCGCGAGCGGCACTTCGTTTCTGGCTTATTGCCCGAAGATGCTCTCAGCTTCGCTCACTGGATGGGAAAGGGATTCGATGTGCCGACGGTGGCGGAATGGAGAGTCATCGACGCAGCGCTCGCGGCCGAGATCATGACCTCGGAGAAGCTCTCGGCGCTGCGGACGCACACCGGGCCACATGCCCGACCCTTACTGGACGGTCTGGTCGCTCAAACGAAGCCGGTGACGCTGCGCGATCTGTCGCTGGCGCGGGGCGGGCTAGTCGAATGGGCGCGCAACGGAAGCGAGTGGGTTGGCCTGGGAGCGCCACGGCCTGGCTTCTGGGCCAACGCCTGGGATCCCGACTTCGACCTGATTCGGCCAATCCGACCCGGCGAGCGGCTATCGTATTTCGGCTGTCGGCTTTTGCGCCGCAACAGGTGACGCGTGAGAATCCTGTTCGAGTACGCGCTGGTCGGCGCTGTTTTTGGCGCCCCGGCCGGCTTACTGGGCGGTTGTGGTTATGGACTCTACGAGGCCGATTCACCGAATTCCATGGTACCCGTCTGGCGAGCGCTTCAGGGAATTTTGATCGGCGGTGTTTTAGGGTCTTCCATCGCCGTGACTTTGGGTTCCATCGCAAGGGGCGTCCACCGGCTTAGGGTAAGACGTGGCCTCAAACGCCTTCAACTGGGAAACTGGGAACCTGTTGGGCTCAATCATCTTGTGGACTGGTGTCTGGGTGACCGCTCTGTGGACATTGACGATGAAAGCGCTGTCTTGCAGTGCGAAGCTGTGGGCAGGTCCGGCTGTAAATCGATCAGTGTAGTGGGACCGCTTCTGGAGCTGCTGATTGTGTCCAGGACCCTTCGGGCACATGCAGCTGCGGCCCTGGCGATGCTCGGGGACGGGCGGTTGGCCCAAGCGATCACCGGAACCCTCGAAGGAAAGCCAGAAGCAACAAATGATCTGCGCCGCATCATCACCGAAGGCGACTTCCGTCTGCTGGAGGCACTCCTCTCGGTCGGCTATGTCTGCGTATACGGCGAGAACCATGAGGCCACCCTTGTCCCTCGTATGGAAGTCATGGAGGTCGCCCACCGTTTTGGGGCGCTTGAGCCTGCCATCGAACCGCTTCTAGCATCCGACAAAAGCCTTTCCGTGCGGGAAAGAGCCTGCAGAGTGCTCGGGCTTATTGGCAATGAGCGTGCCTTGGACCCTCTGATTTCACCGCTAGACGGCACCTGCCCCTCAGTGGTAATTGAGGCTTGCCGGGCTCTTGTGCTTATCGGTGACCTGCGCGCAACAGAACGACTGATTCCACTTCTGGACAATGCCGATGGTTCTTACTTCATGTATCACGGGTTCGGCGGCCGAGTCGGCATGTTGATCGTCAAGGAGGCGTGCTCGGCGTTAGTTAAGCTCGCCGGACCGCTGGCTGTCGAGCCACTGCTCGTCTCTCTCGCTCGCCGAACGGAACTCCTCCGCACTGTTAGTCCTCGCCGTCTCGGCCCTTGGGAGCGGGACCTCTTTCTTGAGCGGGACGCTTTATCGGCAGCAGCAATTTGCGACGCGCTCGGGCACCTCGGCGACGCTTCCGCTATTGAGACGCTCGCTGCCCCTCTCTTGGACCCGCATTTCGAGTGGTGGCCGGTTTTGAAGGCAGCGTGCCGTGCGCTCGGCAGGCAATCTGATCCGCGCGCAATCCCCGCCCTAGTGGCCTTCATCTGCGAACCGCGGTGTGGCGTATCGGAAGGCGAGCGGGCTTTGATGACATTCCCTGATGCGACCATAGCCGATCAACTGATCTCCCTTGCGCTAGGTGGTGATCTGCGCGGGTTTAAGGCGGTATCTCGAGTATGGGACACGCAGTGGTGGATGGGGCGATCGCGAAATATCTGGGAAAAGGTCCGCGAGCGCGCTCTATCGTCTTTGAACAGCATGTTATGCCCGACTTGCCTAGTGCGGGCACAAGAGACGCATGTGCATCGCTATGGCGGTCTTGAGTGGTTTGCCTGCCGAGCTTGCGGTCGAGTGGCCGGTTTCATGCCCGGCGTTCCGGCGCTGATCGCAGTGTTGGACGACAAGTGGTACGACGACGTGTCGAACTCCGCTGGGACGGTACGGGTCAACTGGTTCCGCCGGCGTGCACTATTTGATTTTGACCGGGTGGAAATCCTTTCGGCAAGCGACTATGAAGTGGAGAATCTTCTAGTCGCGGTGGGCAACGATACTGACGAGTGGCGCCGCGCACGCTATCCCAAGATGGCCTGCGCAGTCGGATGTGCCCTTTCAGAAAACACGTTGCGGAACCTGCGGGCGGCGTTCAGCGTTGGGAGCATGCGCAAATGTGGCTGACGGACACGCTGTTTCCATTCGGCTCTCAACAGAAAACAATCGGTCGGTTAGCACGCCGCGCGACCTTTCGGGGCCAACACACGGGATTCCAGCTGCGACCTGATTCCACCGATTCGGTCCGGCGAGCGACTACTCTGCTTCGGGGCGCTCGTTGGAGGTGAAGCGGAAGGGTAAGAATATGAGGCGAAAGTGCGATCGTCTGATGCAGCTGATGGCCTTTCCGAGCACTCCGCGTTATCGGGAGAGTCTACGCTCTCATGCGCTTCGGACGTTTCAAATTCTGGAAGGAGTCCGCCGATATCTGACGGCCGCTGGAAAAGCGATTCGCCGGCGTATTCCAATTGCACAGCCCTTATCGATCGAACGCGAGCTTGCCTTCTTCTCCGGCCCCGGGGGGTGGGGACTTGAAGCGGCTTCACGGGCCATCCGGAAGCTTGCCTCATCGGGCGACAGAAGAGCGGTGGAATCATTAATCACCGTGTGCAGCTACCCGGCTCTGATGTCAGATTGCGATTTCGACACCGCAGCCTCGATTTGTGACGCGTTGGGCGCCTTCGGCGACTCGCGTGCGGTGGACCCGCTCATCCGCCTTATGTTTGTCTCCGAACCACTACGCCCGCGGGCCGCCGCGGCGCTGACAAAACTCGGAGAAGCGCGGCTTGCGCAAGCGCTCACCGGGTCGCTAGAAGGCGAGCCCGACCGAATACAGGAGTTACGCCGTATCGTAGCGAATGGCGACTTGCGCCCGCTGAATAACTTGCTTTGGGCCCTGCAAGGTGATCCAGAAGTGCAAATCAGGGCTTGCGGCTTACTCGGAGCGATTGGCGACAGGCGCGCGACACCGAAACTGATTCAACACCTTTATAGCAATGGTAAGACGTCTGTGGCCGTGGCGGCATGTGCAGCGTTAGGCGAGTTGGCCGACCAGCGTGCTGCAAAGGAATTGCTCAACGCTCTTCTGCGAGACCCGCGCGCGACAGACGCGATGGTCCGACTACTGGACAACGATACCGACGATGTCGTCAAGGGATTGTGCGAAGGACTGATCAATCTGGCCGACCGAACCGCCAGCGACGAAATTGTGGGTTCCCTGACGCGCCGAATGCAAGCTCTCCGTCATCGACCTGCAGCCGCCTATGGTAGCAGGGAGTGGGAATCCTATTCAGCGCACGTGCACTCAGAGCGTTCTTGTGTAGCAGCCATGTGCGACGCCCTCGGGCGCCTCGGAGACCCTTCTGCCGTAGAACCGCTCGTGGCCGTTCTGCGTGATTCGGACTCCCGGTGCACGGATGTTCTGTGGGCAGCGGGCCGCGCGCTCGGGACGCTAAGGGATGCGAGAGCCGTCCCGGTCCTACTCGCTATCTTTACCGATGCTGACGGCGCGAGTGACGCCCCGTTTGTCCAAACTCGCTCGTCGGCGGAATACGCGTTGCTGGCATTTGGTGTCGAGACTCTAGCAGAACAAGCGATTGCCCTGGCGCGCAACGGTGATTTACGCGGCGTCAAAGCGGTGGGGCGGCTGCGGCAGAGGTTCTCGAACGATGATCAGATAGCCCGACACTGGCAACAATTCTTGAGAAAGGTCCACGAAGGCGTTCGACCACTCTTGAACGGGTTGCTGTGCCCGTCCTGCCTAGTACGGGTGGAGGAGACACGCGAGAACTGGGCCGGCGGTATCCGGTGGTTTGCCTGCCGGGCTTGTGGTCGCCTAGCCGGATTCCTGAGCGGCGTTACGGAACTCGTTGCAGTGTTGGACGATGCATGGAACGACGAAATAGAAATAGAGGATACGACTGGGACGCTGCGGGCTAACTGGCTGCAAAGGCGCGCGCTATTCGACTTTAACCGGCTGGAGATTCTTTCGGCGAGCGATTATGAGGTCGAGCGCTTGCTGATCGCAGTTGGCAACGACGCGGACGAGTGGCGACGAGGCCGGTATACGGCGGTCAGCTGCACGGTCGAGTGCCGGCTTTCAGAAAATACACTGCGCAACCTGCGCACCGCGTTCGGCGGCGAGACCCGGAGAGCGAGATCTGGAAATCCTGCGGCGGGATGTGACTTCGCGGGTCATGACTCAGGCGCGAAGTCTTGCCCGAACTGCGGTTTACCTTATAGGGAATCTGAGTACAGGCGCAAGGCAGTGGTGTGGAAGTGCTCGGCATGCAAAGAGTCGCTGCCGCGGACTTCGCGTTTGCAAGATGCCGAACGAGGCAACCCCTCAAAGGAGGACGCCGCAGGGAGAGGAGGCGGCGGCTATGGTGTGGCTGAAGGAGATTCGAAAGCGGAGGGTTGAGGCTTGCTTACAACGAGCGCTGAAGACGCTTGAGCGCGGGGGCGATTGCGAGATCGCACTTCGAGTCCTCTCCCGGATACGAGACCCACGTGCGACGCAAGCACTTATAGAAAGGCTCGCTGAAGACAATGCCACTTCTGCGGCCGCTTGCAAAGGGCTCGCGCGGCATGGTGAAGAGCGCCTGGCCACAGCGCTCCATCAGGTTTTTTGGCCAGCAGGTTGGTCTGAGAAGCATCGCAGGGCTCTATTCGACCGTGCAGTTTGTGACCTGCATGACCTCTGGTCCCATGGCGAAACGCGCATGCTCGATCCACTCATCCGCAATCTGGAAAGTTGGCGGAGGCCTGATGTCGCGTGTGAGGTGCTTGGGAGACTGAAGGCAACACAGGCTGTCGATTCTCTCGTTGCACTCTTAGAACGCACCCCGAAGGATGACCGGTATGCCATTCTCTATACCACAACCTTGGCGATGATCGGGGGCGAACGGGCAGTAGACGCGCTCGTTGCAGCCTTGGCAGATCGCTGGGCCTTCGGCAGCCGGCGATGGGAGGTGTACGATGCGCTGGCCAGGGTCGATGCTGGGCGTGCAAGGGAGATCTTAACTAACGATCTAGACGAGATGCAGTCCACTGGGCTAAGCCCCGATCAAGATGCGGGCGCCGCGCTCGCCCTGGCTAGGCTTGGCGAAAGGCGTGCGCTCCCGATCCTCTTGCAGCATTTGGACGCCGTACTGGGCCAATGGGACAGCCGTTACGAGGATGTTTGTGATGCCCTGGAGAGAGTCGGCGAGCGCGAACTTGCGGACTCGTTTCGTGGAGCGCGTAAAGGTGAGCCGCGTGCCTGCGCAGACCTAGCTCGCAGGATCATCGAAGGCGATCCTCATGTCACGAAAGTTGTGCTCGCCTGGAAGCATTCGAAATCCGCTCAAGAAGCCGTTCTGCGGGCGGTTGAGTTGCAGTTGGACCGATCGCTGTGTGAGACGCATTTGATGCGTCCAAGGAAGATCGAACGAGATCCGGCCGCTGCGGTCTGGGAGCCTCTTGTGCTCCGCTGGAGAGAGTTGCACTCTCCCGACCCGCGTCAAGAAGCTCTTCTGCGGTATACCGAGTCGCAGCTTGGCGAGTCGTTCCGCGAGAAGCGCGTCCGCGGGGTAGGCGCGCGGGGGTCCGCGGGAGCGGTTTGGGTGAATGATCCGAAGGCACGATGGTTCGAGTGCCCGATATGCGCCCAGCCAGACAGGCTGGCAACCGGCATCCGCAAGGTCATTGCGGTGCTCGCCGAGGGGTGGGATCAGGATACCTCGAAGAGCGATGGCGAGTTGCGGATCAACTGGCTGAAGCGGGATGCGTTGTTCGACTTCGATGCTGTCGAAATCGTGCGAGCGCGCGATTACGATGTCCAACGGCTCCTGATCGCAGTTGGCAACGACACCGACGAATGGCGCCGGCCGCGATATCGGCGGATGCCGTGCAGCGTTGCATGCGGGCTATCGGAGAATACACTCCGCAACTTGCGCAGCACATTCGGCGAGGTTTCGGTTCAAGTCGGTAACGCGGAGGCTCGGATGTGCGAATGAACGGCTTCCATCTGGGGGAACGAGTCACTGAAGTTGGCGACCGCCTTCTTGCGGCCAAATCGCCGCTGGTCCGCAGATTCGCGTGTCGGATGCTAGGGGTTCTAAGGACCGCGCCACACCCTGACGCGCTCAGCGCGCGCCTTGAAGATGACCGGACACGGTCGGCCGCCTGTTGGGCGCTGGGCCGGTTGCGAGACCCTGGCGCCGTTGAGGGTCTGGTGGCGTGCCTCGAAGACCGGGAGCCCTCCGTACGCCGGGCAGCCTGCCGGGCCCTGGGGCGCATGGGAGACCGCCGCGCACTGGAGTCGCTGATCCGACATGCCGGTGATGCTCTTCCCCGTGTCAGCAGGACGGCTTGCCGCGCTCTGAGCCAACTCGGCGAGCGTCGCTTGAGCAGTGCCATCCGAACCGCACTGCGTGGGCATCCCAGTCAAATTGCAGAACTGGCGGCGGAGGGTGATTTTCGTAGTCTCGAAGCGCTGCTGACACGAATCAGGCCTCGCATGCCTCCGGGTTATCCGGGTGGCTATATATCTGGGGCATTCTGCCGTGTTATTGGGGAGAGCCTGCGCGCCTTGGGCAGCCCCGCGGTCGACCGGCTGATCGAGCTTCTCGCTGAAGATTCCGCCGACCCTACCCGTCGAGCAGCCATTTGCGACGCCATCGGGGAGTCACGAGACATCCGAGCGGTCGAACCACTCATCGCGCGGCTGGTGGACCCATCACAAGAGGTACGGACGGCAGCCCGCCTCGCACTCGAACAGGTTGGCAGTGGTCGCCTAGCTGAAGCGTTTTTCGATGCGTTTGAGTGGAACTTCACGGATTCTAATTGGCACCCCCGCCCCGCGCCGAGCTTCCAGGCCCTTCGTGATCTGGTCGCCGCAGGCGACCGGCGACCTCCCGACATGTTGGCGCAATTCGTCGCCGACGCCCGTGGTGGAGTCCGGCGTTCGGCCTGGATCGCTTTGGGGCACCTAGGAGACTCACGAGCAGCCGTAGAGCCTCTGATTACACGCCTTTCCGATCAGATCACCGTCCAGGAACGCGAATCTATCTGTGAGGCGTTGGGAGACCTGGCGGATCCTCGGGCAGTCGAGCCACTCATTATGTCGCTGGAGCACTCGCCTGGTGCTGTGCGTGCCTTGGCGAGAATTGGGGATTCTCGTGCCGTCATGCCACTAATATCGCTCGTGCGTGGAGAGGGTTTCATCAAGTCTTATCAGTGCGAAGCCGTTTGCGACGCGTTGGGCACACTGGGCGACATCCGCGCCGTCGAGCCTCTGATTTCAGTTCTAAATGCGGCACCGCGAAACACGTACGGAGGACCTTCTTATACGGCGTCTCACGGGTGCGTGGCCGTGTGCCGCGCGCTAGGCAAACTCGGAGACGTTCGGGCACTCAAGGCGTTGATTGCCCGCTTGTCTGATGAAGACGACAGCGTGCTAGAGGGAGCAGCACTAGCCCTCGGGAACATTCGTGATTACCGGGCGGTCGAAGCTCTAGTCAAGGCTCTGGCGCATTATCGCCCAGCGCTCCGCCGGGCGAGCTGCGACGCCCTCGCGATGCTCGGCGACTCGCGCGCAGTTGATGCTCTTATCAATCGATTGTCGGATGCGCACCTTGCAGTACGCTCGGGAGCCACCTTGGCCCTGGAGAACCTCGGAGAAGGGCGTTTGGCTGGGGCAGTGCGTTGGTTGCCCGATTCGGAGCGCGTCGGCGATCTGATCGCCTTCGCGCGTGAGGGCGATTTGCGGGGACTCAACGCGGCTGCAAACCTGAGCCACAGATTATCCAAGATCTCCGACGGTGCTCCGCTGTCGGCCTGGAGGAAAACCGAGAAGGCCGTTCGACCACTCTTAGGCGACATGCTCTGTTCCTCCTGCCTGGTGCGGCTCGCCCAGACCCGTCTGGGAAATAACTGGGACGGCGTCAAGTTCTTCGCCTGCCGCACGTGTGGCATCGCGAAGGGACTCATGTGTGGTGTTTCGGATGTGACCGTATTGTTGGATGACCGGTGGGGCGAGGAGATGGTGCGCACGGATGGACGGCTGCGAGTCAACTGGTTCCGTCGGCGCTCACCCTTTGACTTCAATCGGGTGGAATTTCTTTCGGCGAGTGAGTATGAAGTCCAGTTGTTCCTGGTCGCAGTTGGCAACGACACGGACGAGTGGCGTCGGAAACGATACCCAGCCGTGACCTGCACCATTTCGTGCCCTCTGGCGGAAAACACTACGCGGATTCTTCAGAGCACGTTCGATGTAATGAAAAGGCGGTAGAAGATAATGCGCGAGATTCGTGCTTGCCAGCTCATTTACGGCAATTTTGCGGAGGAAGAATCGCCGTCCGGGCGCGCCGGTTTTCAGACAGCCTTCTATACCCGATCAGGTCTGATGGAGGCCGAAGTCGAAGAGATCGAGGCGCGATTACTGTATTTCCCTTCGGCGGCGCAACCGGTGAAGCGCCTGTTCTTCCTCACCGCGAACCGCAGGCCGGTGGTAGCACAGATCGTGCCGCTCTCTCGTGCCGATACGCAGGGACGGCAGGGCTCATACTTGGCCCACGCGCTCGTTCTTGAAAACGACGTTGTTACCAGCGGCCAGATCCGGGCCTACGAATTGCTGGATCAAATCGACTTCATCCTGAGCATCCAGCAGGCGCTCGCCCGCGGAGATCGCCACACCGGCGACATCCCAGCAATGTCTCTCTGCATCCCAGAGGCGCAATCATTCGGACAGGCCACGCTGAACCAGTGGCCGCCGGAATCGCTCAGGCGACTGACGCTGTGCGCACTGCGCGCTCGTGATTTCGAGACGAAACACCTTACGGTTGCGTTTGTAGGCCAGCCAGAGGAAGTACTTCGCGCCTTGAGCTCGGCCCTTTGCTCTGTGCCCATGAGCCTGCTGCCCTACTGCACCTTCGACACTTACTTCTACCGCTGCAATCCCGTCGTCGCGCACTTCTGGTCGGTAGGTTTGCCGGATCCCCCTCTGGGCCCCCGTTTCTTCGTTGCTGACTTGAAGAGCCGGACCGTGCGGGCCGACGGACTGGAACCGCCGCAGACGTCTTACGAGCGCTGGGTTGTGGCGGCGATTGAGGTTAGCGAGACGGACTTCGCCCGAAAGCGGGAAGCCGCGTTCATGCTATGCGAATGGCTGGACGGAAAGGCGAAGGCACCTGGCCCCGCACGTCGCGAGCATGATCTGGTGGAGTCCGTGTTCCACGTGAACGCCGACCAAGTCAAAGCACGAGTCAACCAGCGGCTTTCCGAGATTTGCGGCCCGGTCCTCGCGTCGGCCGTAGAAGGCGACATATGCCGCGTGCTCGACTCCACCCGGCTGCTAGAAGCGATCGATTCGGGTTTCAAACTCAGCAACGTGACCGAATCCCTTTACTCAAGGTATAAATCACGCTCATTCGCGCCGCCCGATCGCGGGGAGATCCGGGCGTTAGAGTCGCTGCTTGCGCGCACGGAATCCCCGGCATTGCAGGTACTCTGCGATTGCTGGTTGGAGCGCAGGGAGCGGTTGATGGGCAATCTGCAGAGACTCAGTTCGGCGCTGTACCGGCATCTTATCGAAGCTTCGCTTCGTGGACGTTTTGTAGACCCGCTCTGGCTGCTGTTTCCTGGCTCCGGACCGGAATTCCTCGACGCCTGTTTGCCCCAATACGGGATCGAGGAAAGCGGGGCGCTGGCACGGATGGCCGGTGCGTTGGTCGAAAGCGGCAACGCCGAATGGCTTAGCCGGTTGATGGGTCACGTCGCGGGCCGGTGCCCGGGCGAACTGAAATCCCTCGCAAAGCTTCTCAGGACCGCGCCGGATGCTCCAGCAGATTTCGTCCAGGCCGTCAAGGCAGCCCAGGCCGCCGCAGCTCCAAGTGCGGTGGGAAGCATGCTGGCTCGGCTTTTCGGCGCCAGGAGCGGGCGCAAAAGCTGACGCGTATCGGCAAGATGGCATCCTGATCCCTATCGACATCACTGCGGGCACTCGAGCGCGCTCACGGTCAGTTGTGTGTGTCAAGTTCTGCAATTTCGAGAAGGTCCGCGTTCCCGTGTTTCGACCAGAGGTCGCTCTGATGGATATCTGTCGGCAAGGCGCGCCTGTCGCATTGATCCGATGCAGGCATTGCGGTCTGAGTGAGCAACAAGCGGCAGCTCTCCGGTGCAAACTAACCTAAGTTCCGCAGTTGGAAGAATACAATCTTTGGTTTAAACGGCGACATAGGCGAGTTTCCACTACATTGCCGCGCGTTCCAGCGCGGTGGGCAACTGCAGGCCGAGGCGCTGAAGCAAGATTTGCTGATGCTCGGTAGGCTGACTGATGCACCGCTTGCGGATCGCTGTCCCGGATCTGGTCGGCAGCATCACGTCGACCAGCGTGATCTCCGACAGTGTCAACTCCGGCTGAAAAGTCCCCAAAGTTCCGGTCGAAATTTCCCACCCCATTGATGAGCACTTTCCTTCCCGTGGCCCCGGCCGGAGCGGAGCCCAGCGCCGCCGGCAGGCGGCGCGCTTTGGGCGTAGCGGAGGCCGGGGCTACGGGAAGCGCAACCGCCGGCCGCTCTTCCTGCTCCCGCGCAGGCAACAATCCGGCTCGCCGCCGATCCTTCAACCGGTAACTCTCCCCGCGGATGTTGATGGTCGTCGAGTGGTGCAGCAACCGATCCAGAATCGCAGTGGCGATGATCGGATCACCGAAGATCGCGCCCCAGTCCCCGTAACTCTTGTTCGAGGTCAGGATAATACTCCCGCGTTCGTATCGGGCGCTCACCAACTGGAAGAAGATCGTCGCTCCCAATTCGTCCAGCGGGAGGTATCCCATCTCGTCGATGATCAGTAGCTTCGGCGCCAGATACACCTTCATTCGCCGGTCTAGCCGGCCTTCCCGGTATGCCCGTCCCAAGTCATCGACGAGATCGTGCGCTGTCATGAAGTACGCGGCTTGGCCGGAACGGATCGCAGCCTCCGCCAACGCCACCGCCAAATGGGTTTTCCCAACCCCGGGTGGACCCAACAGGATCACGTTGCTGGCCTCGTGGACAAAACGCAGCGTCCGCAGTTCCCGGATCTGATGCTCATCAATGGAAGGCTGGAAACTGAAATCGAACTGGTCGAACGTCTTCACGTAGGGCAGGTGCGCCAACTGAAGCCGCGTCTTCAGATAACGCTGTCGGCGGGCGTCGGTCTCCGCGCTCAGCACCTCCAGTAGAAAATCGGCATAGCTCGTCTCCGCCTTCGACGCAGTTTCCAGCAACCCTTCCAGTCGCAGGCCTACTGCTGTCAGACCGAGGCTCGCGACGGCTTCATGTAGCTGTTCGATGGAGGTCATAGCACGTCTCCAACGGCCAGGCTTTCATAGGCCGCCAGCGGCCGGATCTCCACCAGGGGGGCGGTGTTCCGCAAATGCACCAGAGTCTTGTGCGGCTGACGGGCACCCAAGGGGATGCCGGCGTGATGCTCTTCGTTGCGCATGATCAAGTGCATGCCGGGCGCCTGCGCGTGCTCGGCGATCCGCCGGTCACCGTAATGCACCTCCACCATCCCGCCTTCCTTCTCCCGCACCCACACCTGCTTGCCGGCATACACCCACGGCACCGAATAGCGACTGCCGTGCCAGTTCACAAACCCATCGCGCGCCACCTTGCGCAGCTCCTGATCCAGGAATGGGTACGCGGGCCGCCCAGCAACCGGCTGTAACGAGAACTGATCGGCATCCCACCGCGCCATCACCTCCATATGCGTCGTGCCATGCACGCGCTGGTTGGCAACCTTCCAGACCCAGCCGCGCAACTGCGCGTTGAAATCCTCCAACCCCGCAGGCTCGCGTCCCTGAAGGCCGCACAGGAAGTTCCGGCGCACATACTTCACACCGGATTCCACCTTTCCCTTGGTCTGTGCCCGATACGGCCGGCACAGCCGTGGCGTGAATCCCCAGTAGCGGGAGAAATCCAGAAACACCGGGTTCCAGACGATCTCGCCTCGCTCGTCGGTCTCCAGCCACACCGTTTTCATCCGGTCGTACAAGATCTCCCGCGGGACGCCTCCCAGCTGCCGAAATGCCTCCTCGTGCATACGCAGCAGCGTGCCGAGCCGCTGGTCCAGGGCCGCCTCGGCCATCATCATGCGGCTGTAGCCGAGCGTGAAGGCGAAGCCCCATACCTGACGCTCCACGCCATTCAGGTCGATGCTGCCCAGGTGCCCCCAATCCACCTGCGCCTGTTCTCCCGGTGCTGTCTCAAACCGGCGCACTGCTACGGCGCTGGCCGCCTGGCGCTGCGGACGAAGCCAGTCCGTCAGAATGGTATAGCCTCCCGTATAAGCTCGTTCCTTTAGCTCCCGCAGCAGCACGCGGGCATTCCACACGCCGGCTTGCAGCCATTCCTGCAGGTAGGTTTTGAATGGATCCAGTTTCCCCGGCTCCTTCGTCCGCGGGTGGTAGGCCGGAATGCCATCCGGCTTGAGCAGATACTTCCGAACCGTTTTGCGATCGAAGCCGGTCAGCGCGCTGATCGCCTGGATGCTGAGGCCCTGTCTCTTCAGCTCTGCTATGTCGCTCACGTCTCGTCCCCTTAACAGGTGCAGGCACCTCCTCTCTTCGAGAGTCGATGCCTACTTTAGCCCTTGTCAGGGGGTGGGGAATTTTCAACCGGCACTATGGGGATTTTGGCACCGGCGCTGACAACAGCGCTTCGAAGACACGCCGCGGCTCGTCGCCCAGTCCCGCCTGTCGGCAACTGGCCGCCAAGGTCTTCCATAACACGTAACTCAGGAAACAGACCAGGATGTGAGCCTGCACGCGGTGCTCTTTCTGATGCCACACCGGGCGGATCGCCAGGTCTGATTTGTGAATGTGAAACGCCGCCTCGGCCTCGGTTAACTGGATGTAGGCCCGCCACAGGTCTTCCGGACTCCAATCCGTCACGTTGCTGCGCAGCACGTAGCAGCCCTCGCTCAATCGCGCCCACTCCCGCCAGGCGTCCACCTTGGACCACCGTAGACGCGCGAATCCGCTGCTGTCGGCTTCCACCTGGACATCGAACAGCGCCGCCGCGCGGGTGTTGCGTCCCAACAACCGGCCCACTCGCGTGGCGATCGTCACCGGCTTCTGCTTCTTCTTCTGGCAACTGGTTTGGATCTTGCGCAGGCCTTCCTCGATCCGCCGCTCGAAACGCTCGTGCATGGCTTGCTCTTTGGCCCGCCGCTCCGCGCTCCGACACAGGAGGAACACTTCCTTGCCGCCCGGCGCCGGCGCGATGCGCACCTCCAGTCCTTCATGTACCAGCCGCCAGTCCTCGGCCAACAACTCCCGTTCGAACTTGCGCAGGGAATTCTTCGCCGTCCCCACGATGTAGCGCCGGCCGCCTTCGCGCAGGAACTCCACGTTGTTCTCGCCCGCCATGCCGCGATCCATCACCCAGATCCGGTTGGCCCGCCCGTAGAGCCCTTCGATGTGCCCGACAATCTCCTCCAGCGTAGTGGCGTCGTTCCGATTGCCAGCGAAAACCTCATAGCCCAGCGGCATCCCGCACCGGCTCACGACCAGCGCAATGTTGACCTGTTTGCAGTCCGGCCGATGGTCGCGCGAATAGCCTCGCTGGGCTTGCGGGTTCTTCTCCGCCTGGCCTTCAAAGTAGGTGCTGGTCACGTCATACAGCAGCAGATCATCGTCCAGTTCGAACAACTCTCCGAGCTTTTCCTTGAGGTGTTTCTCCAGCGCCGGCTTGTGCGGCAGCAGCGCATCCAGCGCCCGGTACAGGCGATCTTCATTGACCTTCTCGGCGGGTACGCTCAATAGATCCGCCAGTGCGCTGGATTCGTAAAACCGCTCCGCCAGGTGCAACTCGCTGGAGGCGTCGCAGAGCCGTCCCGCCCTGCTTCAAGGCATCGTGGTCTGTGGAATGTGCGGCGCCCGAATGCTGGTTCGGTATCGCGACCGTGGAAGAGGACTTGAATCGGCATATGCCTGCTTCGGCGAGAACAGCGAGAACGGGCGGCCCAGATGTCAGATCATCTCCGGGAAGGCCATTGACCAGGCGCTCAGTAACCTAATCGTCGAATCAGTGAATCCGCTGGCGCTGGAGGTAGCTCTGTCTGTACAGAAGGAGCTTCAGTCGCGCCTTGAGGAGGCGGATCGCCTCCGCCGGGCGCAGGTGGAGCGAGCGCGATTCGAGGCCGAACAGGCCCAGCGGAGGTACATGCGCGTGGACCCGGCGAACCGGCTCGTGGCGGACTCGTTGGAAGCGGACTGGAACGCGAAGCTGCGAGCTCTGGAGGAAGCGCAAACGGCATACGAAACCCAGCGCCAGGCCGATCGCCGGCTGCTGGATGCCGAGGAGGAAGCCAAGATCTACGCCTTGGCTTCTAACTTCGGGCAACTGTGGGAAAGTCCGACGACCACTGACCGTGAGCGGAAGCGAATGATCCGGCTTCTGATTGAAGATGTCACGC
>JAMCQI010000041.1 GCA_023381515.1 Chloroflexota bacterium
AACTGACTGAAACCAGGGGACGCGACACTACGGCAGGCTGATCCCTGGGCGGGCAGCGACGTCCCAAACCGCCTTTCGGACCACTCCGGCTTCAAGTCCCCAAAAGCCGCCATTAATCCACACTCTCGCACGGCGACCCCGGTCGCCTATTTCGGCGGGGACCACGTCTCCAGCCACACATGGTCGCCGCCGACGTTTAGCGGCAGCCGCTTCAGGTTGCTGCGGGTACCGGAAAATCCTTGGCTCTCCGTAGCTTGGCCCACCTGCCCCGCGCGTTTCAGCGGGGTTGTGGGCGTGGGAGAACGCGCGGAGCGGAGCCTGCCTGCGGGACGAGGCGCTAGGTTGCAGGAGCATCGGCAATTGCCGCATCCGCGAACGCGCTTTTATCCGCTGGGAACGGTCGCTTTGCGTTCGAGCTTGCCCCAGCCGACGGCGGGCCCGCGGAGCGCGGTGAGGGCGGATCTGACGGCGACATAGTACATGAGTTGTCGATAGACCAGGCGCTGCAAAAAGAGCCATGCCAGCAGCCCCTTGTCCTCTCTCGGCTCAAGCAGGAACGCAATCAAGGCCGCGGCATAGTCGATAGCGAGAAAGAGAGCATAGTAGTAGAGGATCGCAAGGAGCGAAGCCGTCGAATAGGAAAGAGGGTGTTGGTACCTCTCGAGCCAGATCGAAGCGATTGAAGTAAAGAGCATCAAATCCATCAGCGGCGAGATGAGCGGAAAGAACACCTGAAAGATCAGGATGTTCGGCAGGGCGACGAGGCCCAGGGCACGATAACGCGGGCGGAAGAGCGTGTCGAGATTTTTCCAGGCCGCCTGCAAGGTGCCGTACATCCAGCGAAAGCGCTGCTTGATCAGGCCGCCTATCGTATCGGGCGCTTCGGTCAGCGCTATAGCCGCCGGCTCGTACTCGACCCTGTGCCCGAGACGCAGAAGGGCCATGGTGAGGGCGGCGTCTTCAGCCAGGGTATCGTTCGTAAAACCGCCGGCCTGCAGCACTGCTTCCCGGCGCCACGCGCCGAGAGCTCCCGGAACGACGGTGATGCTATTGAGCGCGGCGAACGCGCGCCGGTCGAGGTTCTGGCTCGTGATGTACTCGAGGGCCTGCCAATCGGTCAGCAGGTTGATGCGATTGCCGACTTTGGTGTTCCCCGCGACCGCGCTGACTCGCGGGTCCATAAAATGGGGCACGAGTTTTGATATCGCGTCCGGCAGCACAACCGTATCCGCGTCGATGGTGACAAGGATTTCCGCATCGCTGTGGCGCATCCCAAAATTGAGCGCATCGGCTTTGCCGCCATTCGGTTTGGTGAAGAGGTGCACGTACGGGTCATCCGCAAAAGCCTCGACCAGCCGTGCGTAGGTCTGGTCGAGGGATCCGTCGTCGACGACCAGGACGTCCAGACGCGGATACGTGCTGCGAAGCAGCGACCGGACCGTGTTGCAGACGACTTTTTCTTCATTATAGGCCGGCACGATCACGCCGACTCGCGGCAGGTAATCTCTCCGTCCGGCCCTCTTCTTCTTCCGGGACGTGACCGCGAGGAGCGCGACCAAGACGAGGCGCAGCACACCAAGCAAAATCCCCACGGCAAAGAGCAAGCCCATGACCGCATTCGCCTGACTCAGGAGCTCGAATCCGACTCCGTAGACAATGGCGGCAATCTGTTCGCGCGGAGAGATCGCGGGCATGACGCGATCGCGCGGGAGCTGCTGCAAGTCCGACACGAGAACCAGCTGAAAACCTTCAGCACGCAATCCTTCGATAATGTGAGGGAGCGCGGCAACAGTTTGCTCTCGATTGCCGCCCCCGTCGTGGAGGAGCACGATATTTCCCCCGCTCTTTGCTTGGGTCAAAGTCTCTTCGACGATCTTGTCCACGCCGGGGGAGCGCCAATCCCCCGGATCGATCTGCATGCCGATCGTCAGATAGCCCAGCGCACTCGTCGTCACGAGCGGCTTGACTTGGTCCGGCGTCGCGGGCTCCACATCCTCCCCATAGGGAGGGCGGAAGAGGAGAGAGCGGCGGCCGAGGCGACTTTCAAAAACGCGCTCGGTGGCGTTGAGCTCAAACTTGAGCTGCTCGTCGGAAATCGCGGTCAGGTCCGGATGAGTAAAAGTGTGATTGCCGATCTCGTCACCCTCATTCCACTCACGTCGGAGCAAGTCGCTGTGGAGGTCGGCGTTCATGCCGATGACGAAAAAGGTGGCAGGGGCCGCATAGCGCTTGAGTATGTCGAGGATGCGCGGGGTAAAGTTAGGATCAGGCCCGTCGTCGAAGGTCAAGGCGATCTTTCTCTTGTCTGCCCCTCCCCAGCGGTCAATGGCATAATTCGCCGGGTAGGCCGTAAATTGCTCGGAGGTGATGAGCCCGGACGGCTCGACGAGAGTGAGGTTGCGAGCGCCCTGGTGCGGCATTCCGGCCACGCGCAGAATCTCGCCCTGACCATGCCAATCCAAATCGTAGCCGTAAGGAAGTGTTTGCAGCGAACGCGCGACGGCGCCGTCCAGTTGATCCCGCCGATCGAACACCGTCCAAACAGAAGGGTCTTCGGCGCCGAGGCGCCAGAGCGCGAGGGCGCGGGGGTGATAGGCGCGGGCTTGCATCAGTTGGTTAAACACGGTGACCGCATCGAGGAACCAGACGTGATGAACCGTTCCGGTCTCGTCCGCATAGTCCAGAGTCGGGTTCAGAAAAGACGCGTCAAAGCGCACGGGGGAGTGCGAGTCCCGCGCCAGCTGCATGATCTCTTGAAAGGAAAGGGTGTCTCCATCGGTCCGGCCGTCTGGCCAATCGTAACCGTAGCTTCCGAGCGCGAGGGCAAGATGGTCCGAAGGCACCTCGGCGAAACGGCGGGCGAGAGCGGCGGCGAACCAAGTCTGCGAAGCCAAAGGGCCGGCACCCCCGGTCGGCCCGCTCCAGTGCTGATCATAGGTCATGAGGATGAGGTAATCGCTGTACTGCGCTAGCGTGTGGTAATCGTAGATGGAATTGTCAAACGGCAGTGATTGAGTGACCGTCAGGCCGAGGGGATGAAAAGTGGCATAGAGTTCGCTCATAAAGGCGGTCAGGGCCGGCTGACTCCCCGCCGGCACCTCCTCCAAGTCGATATTCACACCGGAAAAGTGGTTACTGTCGACCAATTCCCGCAAGCCCTCGATCGTGCGTGCCCGCGCGGCGGGGTCGTCGAGCATCTTGGCTACCCCCTGGCTATCCCATACTCCACGGCTGTAATTGTAATTGTTGACAAGAGGCAGGATCGCCATGTCCGGCCGATGCTCACGAACGTATGCCAGCAGGCGGGCCTGCTCGACGGGGTCGACGAAGAATAGACTCCCATCTCCTTGCGCGACGGACACCCAATCGGCGACCACCGCATCGAGCTGATTCAGATGCTCCTGGAGCGAGACAAAACTGGCTTCGCTCCAGCTCACGTAGAATCCAATCAACGGGGTTTGATATCCCGCGGTCGCTGCGGCATCGCTGACTGGCAAATTGATGGGAATGTTCAAGGAATACGATGGCCCGGCTGGCCCCTTGCGCCCCGGAGGTGTTATCGGCGGAGTGGGATGTGGATGCTGCGTTACCGAAGGCCGAGCGGTAGGATTGGCGCCGTGCGTCGGCGTCGGCGGCGCTTGCGTAGGCGGGACCCCCGTGGGAGGTGCGTTTGGGGTCGTCGTCGCGGGCAGGATCGGCGGCGTGGGCGCGGGTGCCGTTGGGGTATGTTGAATTCCTTGCCCCGGTGGAGTCGGCGTCTCGACGGGGACGGTTGGGAATGGCACCTCTGGCGTCGCGGGCGGGTTGGACGGACGCGGCGGAGACGTCGGCGTTTCTGTGTCCGTTGCCGGAGGGGGGGTGGGCGAGAAATAAAGGGTTGCCGTCGCAGAAGGAGGCGGCGGGGTTCGCGTTGCCGTGCGAGTCCGACGGGACGCCCCGGGCTCGGCGTTTGACGAGAACCCGGGAAGTACCGGTCCGACGAGCGTGGCAGTTGCCGGAGGCGGAGGCGCGAGCAGACGCCCCATAGGGGACAACTGGAGTTGGGGGAGCGAGGGGTTGACGAGAACGCTGGCGATCATCACCCCAAAGACGATGGTGAGGAGCGCTGCAATCAGCTGCGAGATCCGCTTAAAGCGCCGCCATCGGCGCTGCTCGGGGTCGTAAAAGACGGGAGGTCTTGATTCCGGAGCCACCTGCACATTTTACCTCTGCGCCGCCGGCCTAACGTGACCGTTCGCGCTTTCGCTTTTCCCACGTGGGAAACAGCCGTCTTTTGCTATAGGCTTTGTATGTGAAGCACACTCCGCCATTGTGCGATACGAAAATCGCTCCTACGATGTTCTGTGTCAACCCAGCCTTTGAGCACGGCGTCGGCGACAGAATTGTTCGGCCACACGTCCGGGAACTATGCCGGCCTGTCCGCAGGTTTGGGCCGGCGGAGCCTGGGCAGAACGCGGAACAGAGCGGGCAGGACAAGCAGGACAATTAACAGTATAGGCGTGAATTTGCGATTTGACAATCAGATATATCTGAATATACTGGTATGCGTACGGAACGGCAAATTCTGATTTTGGAGCAACGCCCGCGCACTGTCAGGAAATGCAGTGCCAGGGCGTTTTTCTGTCTCAGAGGATGTCAGTTCCGGCGAATTTTCCAAGAAGGAGCCAAGAAGATGGCTGAGCGAACGACCGGTACCGTAAAATGGTTCAACGCGGCGAAGGGCTATGGCTTTATCGCGCGCGAGGGGGGCAAGGATCTCTTTGTCCACTTTTCCGCGATCCAGGACCCGACCAATGGCTATCGCAGCTTGAACGAAGGCGACCAGGTCGAATTCACGGTCGAGGACAGCCCCAAGGGACCCCAGGCGACCAACGTCGTCAAATTGAGCTAACGCTCACCGGTCCAGGTGGGCTCACGACCTTTTCGGTATTACGGATGCACAGTCATTGATTGAAACTCCTTAATAACGTGAGTCGTGGGGCCGTAGATGCATCAGGCAGGCGCAAGTCCTGCCTGTTTTCATTTGAGCCGAGATCAGATCAGGCTTGGATGTACTCGCCGCAATGTTTGCGGCTCTTGCATAGGTGCCGATGATCGAATGGCTACATCCGGTCGTGCCGCACGACAGTCCGCTTTGTTACAACCTATTCACCGGCCTTCCGGTGTGTGTTGATAAAGCGAACCATCAGATCGGTGAGCGCCGTGATGTATGCCTGTCCATTCACAACGGACGCCTTGGCGGGATCGCCGAGGACGCCGTTCTCTGTCACCGAACGAAAGCCTTGCTTGAAAACCACGGGTGCAATACTGAGCTGGTCGCCGACATAGCCGGCGCGCGCGTCGGCCATATGGACCAGGTCAGGACGAATGGCGAGGAGAAGCGAGGTTTCGTGTTCGCCCGAATGCCCTCCCGCTTCTTCCGGCGCGACTCCATGCGCCGCGCCCACCCGGAAGACCTCGTCCATGAGCGCGTTGAGGTCGGTGAACGCAATGATATTTGCATTCGGCAGTTCCTTGCGCACCAATTCGACGGCTTGAGCGAGCGGCCTAAAGTTGCCACCATGAGTCGGAATGAGCACGAGATGACGAAAGCCGTGATGGGCAAGGCTGGAGCAAATGTCGGCGACGATGTGAATGAAGGTGTCATCTTGAAGCGTCAGACTGCCGCAAAAGTCCATATGGTGTACGGAACAGCCGATGCGGACACCGGGCGCAAGGAGTGCGTTGCCGAGGGCGCGCGTCACGCGGTCTCCTAATTCTTCCCCCCAGATAAAATCGGTGCCGAGCGGCAGGTGCAAACCGTGCTGCTCCGTCGAACCGAACGTTACCACAACCGTGTCTAGTCCGTTCGCCATGGCCTGTTCGATCTCCGGCCGAGTCATTTCGTACATCCGGTACTTCATTCTTCCCTCCTCATCATCTCCCACTAATGCCCGCAAGCTTAGCATCAATCGAGCAGCTTGGCAATTCGTGATATAATCGGCCCTAACGTTGCAAGCAACGTCAAGTGGTTTGAGAGCAAGTCGGAAATGAGGCAGGGAAGAATGAAGTACCGGATGTACGGGCAAGGGTCTGGCGGGCAACTATCTGCCGATGAACTGGTCCGCCAAATCAGCTTTCTCGATCTGCCGATCGGCGTCTATGTAGTCTCGCCCGATGGGCGGTTGATAGCATGTAATCGCACGGTGCGCCGGATGCTTGATCTTGCCCCCGATGGGCCGCTGGAAGCGAGTCTGGCCGACTATTATGTGGATCCCAAGCTGCGCGGCGAATTGCTCCGCAAGGCGCTTGCCGCGGAAGAGATCGGAGTTTTTCTTGAAAAGGAAACCATCCCGTTCCGAGTCAACGGCCGCGAGATCTGGGTCGAAGACTATTGCCGGCCCCTGCGAGATCTAAAGACGCACGAAATCGTGGCGTATATGGGCTGCCTGGTGGATGTGACGACCGAGTATGAAGCCGCACGGCGCGAGGGCGTCTTGCAGAATCGGGTGGAAGAGCTCACCTTCGACATTGGCAGGATCCTTCATGCTAATACGAGCACGCTCCTGATGGCGCAACAAACGCTGGACGCCGTCGCCGAAGCGCTCAGCCAGCGTGAGCTCAAAGACGTGATCGCGACGCCGCCGGAGGAATTGGATGAGCAGCTGGTCGAGGAGGCCGAGACACTCGCCGGGGCGATCGAAAAGCTTATCCAATCTGTCGAGCCGGAACGGCGGTTCAAGGCGCTCGAGGAAACGCATTGGGAGAATCTCGAGGGGACGATCCCTTCCCTCCGGCAGGCGCGCGAGCTCGTTCCGGATATGGAGATGCGCGTCCCCGCTCTGCGCAGCGCAGCCCATCGCGTCACTCTGGCTTGTCTTGCCATGAGCACAGGAGTCCTGCCCCGCGAGTTGGTCCGCCAAGTCTTGCGAGCTTCTGCACGCGTCGAATCGACCGCGTGCCTCGTCGATGTGCTCATGTCGCGGGTGGCGATCATTCAGATGGACTCGACGCTCCGCTCGCTGCGCGACTATATCACCTCGGACATTCGAGCGCACGAAGAGAAAAAACGCCTTGGGGTCAAGGCCTTGACCGACGAAGCCGTTGCGCACATGGCCGAGTTTGCGCGCAGTTCGAGGGTGGATATTGTGCGGCGCGATCGCGACTATGACGTCTACGTAGAGGGGATTGACCGGGACCTGGTACGCGCCCTCTCGAACTTGCTCCACAACGCGATCAAGTATTCGTGGCGGCGGGACAAGAGCAAATCGCCGTGGGTGACGGTGCGCACGTATACCCACGAGGGGATGGCCTGTTTTGAATTTGAGAACTGGGGAGTCCCGATCGCGAGCGAGGAGATCGAGAACGGGCTCATCTTTCAACTCGGCTATCGGGGCAAGTGGTCCAAGGACCGGGGGAGACTGGGCACCGGCATCGGCCTGACCGATGCGAAACGGACGGCGGAGGCGCACCGAGGCCATTTGGCTGTGGCGAGCCGCCCGGCCAACCTTGGGTGGGTGCGCCCGGACGCCCCGGATTACTACAGCCAGCCGTTCATTACGACGGTGACCCTCTGTCTCCCTGAAGCGGCAAAACGTTGAGGATCGTACTCTATGAAAAAGCCAGGCGTTCTTTGGGTTGAAGACAGCGCCCGCTTAGAATTGAGAAATCTGGTCGGCCCGCTGCTGTTCAGCAACAAGTTCGAGTTTGCGCTTGCGGAAGATGTGACGACGGCGGTGCGCCTGCTCCGTGCGAAACCCTTTGACGGCGTCATTGTCGATATCCGCCTGCCACCCGGCACCGATCCCGAGTGGCGGAAATTGTACCAGCAAAGCGGGCTCGATCGCGTCCACGCACAATTGGGCCTGAAACTGCTCTATTGGCTGCTCACGCGGGACAACTCGATCCATCCCGAACAACCGCCGGATTGGATCCAGCCACACCATGTCGGCATCTTTACGGTGGAAAGCAGAGGCGAAGTGGAGAGACACCTGGAGGCGCTCGGCATCCGCGTGTTCCGTCAGAAGGTCGCCGGTCTCCGAGACACGACCCTCTTGGAATTGATCGACGAAATCCTCACTCAGGGCCCAAGTCCAAAGTAATTGGTGGTATAAGGAGGACCCCATGCCCCGATTAATGCGCTGCCAGTTTTGCGGAACGCTGCAGGACGAGCCTCAAGGCGCCAAAGTCTGCGTCAACTGCGGCGGCGAATTGGCTTTTGAGACGGGACCGCAGCCGAGTGAACGGGACTCGTATGTCCAGGTCCAAATGGAACTGGACCAGGTAATGGCGCCCTCAGGACAGAATGTCGAACGCCATCTGCTCATTACGGTCCGCACGCCTGCGCAGGTGCCCGTCGCCCAGCAAGCACAGGCGGCCGCAGGGCGTCCACCCCTCAATTTCACCGCCGTCCTCGACGTGTCAGGGTCGATGGCAGGTGACAAGCTCGCGCGGGCGAAGCAAGCCCTGCAGCAGGCGATCGCGCGTCTGTACGATGGGGATGTTGTCTCTCTCGTCGTCTTTAGCACGCATGTCCGCTGCGTGTTCGAGCCTGCCGTCGTCAATCCCGAGACACGCCGGATCGTCCTCAGCGCGGTGCAGGAAATCACGACGCATGAGAACACGAACCTGTGCGGCGGGTTGGAGATGGGGTTGTACAAGGTGCGGGCGCGCCGGCTGGACAGCAACCTGGTTCTCCTTCTGAGCGATGGTTTGGCAAATGAGGGAGTAACCGACCTCGACCAAATTGCCGCGCGCGCTTTGGAGGGACGGCAGCAGGGGATCACGGTTTCGACGATTGGCGTGGGGGACGATTACAATGAGGCGCTGATGGTCGCCATCGCCGACAAGGGGGGCGGGCGCTTTTGTCACGCCGCCCGCGCGGGCGAGTTGGCGGCTTTTCTCACGGGCGAACTGGGCGATGTCGCCAACGCCGCGGCGCGCGGTGCGCAAATCCATCTCGCCATACCTGCGGGCGCGATTCTCCTGCCGTTTTCGGACGCCTACCTCGCCCAACAGGATGGGAATGCGGCGACGGTCCAAGTCGGCGATGTCCCATGTGATACGGAACTGGAGATTGCGCTCACTGCGACCCTGCCGGCTCAGCAGGATGGGGTCAAGCTCAGCTTTGAGGGAGCCCTTGAGTACCTCTCGCCCGTGGGGAATCGCCTGAGATCATCGCTAAACCGTGTGACGCTCCGCATCGTCGCTCCGTCTTCCTTCCAGTTGCGAGAGGGGGTGGCGGCGCCGGTGGTCGAACGAGTGCTGGAACAGCTCAAAGCAACAAGTGTGCTCAATGTCTCGCGGACGTTGAGACAAGCGCCGGGCGAGGCAACGCAGCAAGAGCGGATGCGACTCGACAAGGTGCGCACGTACGCGGCGCTCCTCGGCGATGAGCGCGCGGCGAAAGAAGCGGGCGAGACGGAGAGCGAGTTCCTATCGCTGCGGGCGGCGCCTGCCGCGGCCAAGCAGACGGTGGCGGCAGCTTATTACCGCGCTCGGAATCCGAAGAAAAGCGGGGAAAAGTAAATAATCCCTTGGGTGTAAAACCCCTCTCCCCCAATCGAGCGAACTTTTCAATTAGGGGAGAGGGAAGGGTGATGGTGACGGACAGGGCCAAATGCCGGTTCACCCCTCATTTCCAAACGCGGCCGTCAAGGCTGCCTTCGTGATGGCTTGATACGCATTGCTAAAAAGAGCGGCATAGTCTACCTTATCCCCACGCCAAAAGCCCGGGGTCCCGAGCCGCTTGACCGGGATGGCATCTACATCGGGCCCTTTGATCCTCACCGGGAAATCCTCAAGGTGATCGCTCGTGTCCCAGAATCGCTCGAGACAGGCTTGAAGCGGCACCGCCGGCTCCTCCGGCTTGCGCTCGGGGCGGGCGGTCTCCTCGGCGGGTGAGCGAACGGGACCGGCTGCTGCCCGCTTGGCGCGGAGCATGGTCAGGAGCTCGTCCTTGCCCTTGCCGCGCAGCCGAAACAGCAGAAAAGGATCGGCGTCGAATTGTTCGCCGAGCAAATAGTAAACGGCGGCGATGTGCTTGCACGGATTCGACCAATCGGGACACGAGCACTCGGTCTGCAAATCTCCGCGTGAGCCGGGAAAGAGGTTTGCCTTCGCTGCCGCGAATGCTTCTTCGATGTTTGGCGGCATCTCCCCCGCGAGCAGTTTGGCCGCAAAGATGGCTTGCTCCGCCATCGCCCGCACGACGCGTTCCCATTCCTTGTCGGTGAGCGGCTTGACGTCGATCCGGACCCGATAGGGTTGCGGCCGGCTTCCTTGGACGCGGGAAAGGACTTGGCCTGGCTGGATGCCGATGTTGAGCACCTGCCCGCTCCGCGCGTACGACCGGCCGCGCGACAAGCGTTTCGGATCGACCAGACGTTCCAAGGCCTTGAGCCATTGACTCGCCCACCACGTCTTGCCGAACTTGGTGCCGCTCTGCGCCTTGATGCCGTTCGCGGGGCGCCGCGGTTTTGGTTTTGGATAATAGGGACCATCCCAACCCCAGTAAGACATCCCGACCCCCTAAGCTTCGCTTACCGCTTGACGCCGGAGCGCAAACAGGTCCTTTAATTGATCTGTCGAAAGCTCGGTGATCCAGGCCTCGCTCGTCCCCACGATCGTCTCAGCCAGCGCCTTTTTGCGCTCAATCATCTCGTCGATCTTTTCCTCAAACGTCCCTGCACACAGGTACTTCCAGACCTGCACATTGCGAGTCTGGCCAATGCGGAAGGCCCGGTCCGTGGCCTGGTTTTCGACGGCCGGGTTCCACCAGCGATCGAAATGAAACACGTGGTTCGCACGGGTCAGATTGAGCCCCGTGCCTCCGGCCTTGATGGAAAGAATAAACACGCGCGGCCCCTGCGGGTCCGTCTGGAACTGGTCGATCATGCGGGTGCGCACCTTGGCCGGCGTGCCCCCATGCAGAAAGAGCACCGGCTCGCCCAGATACTCTTGCAGGTAGACTTGGAGCAGCTTGCCCATCTCGGCGAACTGGGTGAAGATGAGCGCGCGGTCATGCACGGCCTTGACTTCGTCCAGCATCTCGGCGAGCCGGGCCAATTTGCCGCTGCGGTCGGGCAGCGGGCTGCCGTCGTTCAGGAACTGGGCCGGGTGATTACAGACTTGTTTGAGCTTCATCAGGGTCGCGAGGACGATGCCACGGCGCTCGATGCCCTCGGACGTTTCGATCCGCTTGATCGAGTCACGCACGACGGCCTCGTACAAGGTTGCCTGCTCGCGGGTGAGGGTGCAGTAGACCTTCATCTCGTTCTTTTCCGGCAGGTCGCTAATGACGCTGGGATCCGTCTTGACGCGGCGCAGGATAAAGGGATCGACGAGCGACTTTAATTTGCGCGTCGCTTCTGCGTCGCTCACGCGCTCGATGGGCTTGGCGAAACGAATGCCAAAGTCCCTCTGCGAGCCGAGAAAGCCGGGGTTGAGGAACTGGAAAATGCTCCACAGTTCGGACAAGCGATTCTCGACCGGCGTGCCGGTCAGGGCCGCACGCCATTCGGCGCGTTCGGCGAGCTTGCGCGCCGCCTGGGCTTGCTTGGTCGATGGGTTCTTGATGTTCTGGGCCTCGTCGAGAATGATATCCCCCCAATCAATCGGCGCGAGGTCCTTTTCGTCACGCTGCAAGAGAGCATACGAGCTAATGACGACATCGCACTGTGGAACCCGGTCCGCGAGGGACTGCTTTTTCCGCGCGGCGCCATGATAGACGAGCACACGCAAATCAGGTGCGAAACGCGCGAGCTCGTGCTGCCAGTTACTCACGACCGAGGTGGGGCAGATGACCAGCGCGGGCCGGGGCTGGCTTGGCTGCATCTGTTCGTGGAGCAAAAGGGCGATCATCTGAGGCGTCTTGCCCAGCCCCATGTCGTCGGCGAGGCAGGCGCCCAACCCCCACTGACGCAAGAAAGCGAGCCAGGAGAGGCCGGTCGACTGATACGGTCTGAGCGTTCCGTGAAATCCTTGCGGCGTTGGAAGCGCTTGGAGCTCACGCGAGGTGCCTGCGCCATCGGCGGCTGCAACGACCGGTCCAGAGGATGCGCGACTGCCGCTCGTCAGACGCCGCATCAGGTCGCCGATCCAACCCTCCGCGTCCACTTGCATCACCGGCAAAGCGGCCGCGCCGTCAGCCGGCTCGAGGGAGAGTGCAACGCGCAGCGCCTCTTGGAGCGTGAGGCCTCCGCTCTCACGCCGGCTCTCCCAGAACTTGATCGCTTGCTGAATCTGCTCGGGCCGGAGTTCTACCCACTGGCCGCGGATTTCCACCAGCGGCACCTTCAGGTTTGCGAGATGCTCGAATTCTTCGCGAGTGAGCGTCTGATCGCCGAGCGCGAGCTGCCAATCGTATTCGACGATATTCTCGAAGGTAAAACCGGCGACGCCGGTGGCCCGTGCCGGGGCAGGCCGGGGGACAGCGGGTTTAAGGCGGAGCCGGACCCCGAAACGGCCGCCAATATTGGGTACCTGAACGCCGAACCCGGAAGATTGGAGGAGCAGCGCCGTTTCCCGCATGAAGGTATAGGCTTGCTCGACTGTCAGCGAGCACTCTTCGGGACGTGCGTGCCGCAAACTCGTCTCTATTGGCGGAAAGAGTTTCGACGCCAGCCCCAAACCCGCGAGCATGTGCTCTTGCGGAGCGTCGAATTTGCGATTGAGAAATTTGAGCGCGCTCCCGCGCCCTTGCCAGACCGCATCGGCCGGAATGAGCAAGCTGGGATCGTCGGTCGCCTGCAATAGGTAGCGCAAAGTCCATGGGCCTGCGGCGGGTTGGCGCGAGCGGCCTCTTGCCGCGGGCCCGTCGCCAGGCACCGGCGGCTCGAGCCGGAAGCAAATGCGGAAGGTATCGCCGGTCGCGCCTGGGACCGGCTCGGCCCAGGCGCGGTACTGCTCGTAAAAGGCAGCCAAACTTGCGTCGGAACCGGCGATGATTGGAGAGCGGCTGGATAAGGAGTCGAGCCAGGCTTCCGCGATGGTTCTGGCTTCCCCACGTCGCTCAAAATCGGCGTGTTGACGGGCGAAAGCGTCGATCGTACTGCTCAGGAAATCGCCGATGAGAGCGCGAGGTGATGCAAGCTCACGTTTCGCCTCCTTCTCCTCGCGCGAAACCGCTCGGCATACCGGCGGGAGGACGCGGGCAAGGCGCGCTAGACGTTCCTGCACGTCAGGCTCGTCCACGAGCGGCTGCCAGATGGCGAGATAGCGACCGTCTCGCGAGACCATCACCGGAGCCAGGCGCTGTCGAGCCAAAAGCTCGAGCGCGAGTTTGCTCACGGTCTGCCAAAAGCGCAGGTCGGCGCCGATTCTGATGCCCGGCGGTGCGTCTTGATCCGGTGGGAGGCCGGCCAAGAGGTCAAGAATGTGGGCAGACGGAAGGACGAGTGACTCGGCTTGCCACTTCGCAAGCACTCGTTTCTCATTCACCGCCTCTGCTTGATCCAAGAGCGGATGAGATGGCTCCGGACCTCGGCGCGTGGAAGGGAGGGAGAGGATGACGGTATTGGAATCCGAACGCTTGCCTTTGCTCTCGCCCGAGTAATTCTCAAAGGACAAGCCCAGTTCTTGCCAGGCCTGCAAGAGTTCGTGCTTGGACGCGGCGAAGGGATGCGCCGGAGGACGCTTGGCGCCGCGGTGACCGTGCTTCGTCCGGCCCGCTGCGGGCGCCTCCTCCTTCGGACGGATTAGAGCCGGGCGCGAGGTTCGCTCCGAGCGAGGGTTGCTCGCCTCTGCCCACAAGACGAACTGGTCGCCCGGATTCGGATGGCCTTGCCTACGCGAGCCACCTTTGCTCGCACCCGTTGGATTGCTGCCAAGCCAAGAGCCGTGCAGGACGTACATAGACTATTGCATCTCCGCTTTTCTGGTGGGGGAATTATAGACCAATTCTTTTGCCAGTTCAATATCGAAACCGGTTGAGACAAAGAAACGGCAACCCGAGCGGGGGCTGCCGCTTCTAAACCTCTACCATTTCTGGATCAAGACTGACTCGCGGCAGTCGGAGGTTACCGAAAAGCGGGCAAAACGCGACCGGCTGGACGATGGGCAAGCCATAGACCGAAGGCGACAAAGAGGACGCCAAGGATCGACATGAGAGAGATATTCTCGCCGAGGAGCAGCGCGCCTAATAGAGTTGCCGTGATGGGGCTCAGGGAAAGAAATACCGTGACATTCGTGGCGGAGGTGTGGTTCAACGCCCAGAGCCACAGGTAATACCCGACCCCGCTGCTGAGACCGATGAACCCGACTGCCAGCCAGCCGGTTGCGGTGATCATGGGGAATGCGACGAAAAATCCCTCGCTCGCGGCGAAGACGGCGAGGAAGAGGACCGAGGCCAGCATGGCAAAGGCGCTCAGCGGAAGAGTCGGGTATTTCCTCAGGTAGGGCCGGTACAGCACGCTGCAGAGCGCACCACTAAAGGCACTGCGCAGCACAGCCGCTTCGCCGATCCATATATTTGGAGTATTCCCTGACTCGAATGCCTTTTCGCCGAGGGCGAGGGCTACGCCGGCGAGCGTGAACGCCACGCCGACCGATTTGGCCGCCGTCAGGCGTTCCTGGCCGAGCGCGGCGGCGAGAACCATCGTCAACAACGGGAAGGTGGCGAAGATGAGCGAGGCATGGGCGGACGGGATAAATTGCACGGCATAGTTCAGCAGGGTGACCAGAATACCGAACTGTGTAATCCCGAGGGCCGCGATCGGAAGCAGATCTCGCCGATCGAATGAAGGACGCGCCGATGTCAGCGCGAAGGGGAGCAGAAAGCAGAATCCAATCGTGTAACGCAGCAATGCCAACGAGGCCGGATGGGTCTGGCCGATCACCCCGCGGGTGGCAACGAGATTGGCGCCGACCAGAATGCCATTGATCGCCGCTGCCCCCATTGGACGGAACTGGTCATTGAAGGTCACAGGCGCAGGTCCCAGGTCTCGCCGACCAAATCGTGGCCGAAGCTGTGGTGTGGTTCCTCCTCGGTGAGGCGAAAGCCAGCTTTTTCATAGATATGGCGAGCGGAGACAAGTATGCTGTTTGTCCACAATGTGACTTGACGGTAGCCTGCTTGCCGGGCGAACCGGAGACATTCGTCGACCAAGCGTGAGCCGATCCCCAGGCCACGCGCTTTTGGCTCGACGATCAAAAGACGCAGCTTGGCCACGCGATCTGTTTTTCTGACGAGAAAGACCGAGCCCACTCTCTCGCCGTCCTTCTCCGCGATCCAGCAGCGCTCTCGTTTCGGATCGTGATGTTGAATGAACTTGGCCACAATGCTGGCGGCCAGGCCCTCGAAATCCTCGCTCCATCCATATTCCTGAGAGTAAACCACGCCGTGACACTGAACGACCCATCCCATGTCGCCGGGCTGGTGAGGTCGGAGAATGTAGGGCACTTGACGCTCTGGGGGCGCGCCGAGCAGCTGCTCGATGGTGAACATGGCTTGTGTGAGGCGACGCTGGTTCTCTTCAGACAGCTTGTTCAGCATGGCCTCGATATCCCTTTGCGAGGCGGCGTTGATCGACGCGAAAGCCTGCTGCCCCTTGTCGGTGAGCCGCAGAACGGTTCGCCGGCCGTCGGTCTTGGATGGTTGTTTGCCAACCCAGCCGCCCTTTTGCAGGTCTCGCAGAATACGGCTGAGATAGCCCGCATCCAGGTCCAGCTCACTACCGAGCTCCGTGGCGGTCGTCTGCCCATGGTGGGCAAGTTCATAGACCACTCTCGCCTGGGGCAGTGAGAACGGACTCTTTAGGTAGCTATCGGTCAGGATTCCGATCTGCTTGGTATAGAACCGGTTAAAGCGACGGACGTCCGCCGCACGTTCGGCAATGGGCTGGGCCACGATCATCCTCCCCGTGAGAATGGGAGCTTATTAGTTGCCATTTTCAACTATTTCGTTGCTGTTGTCAAATATCGTTAATCTCGGTGTAGTTCGCAATGGGGGCGACTTTTGCGAGCGGCCCTGCCAGTCCCGTGGGTCGCTAGATCCCGCGACCCCTGCGAAGGTCTGCGGGATTGAGCAGCTGGGGGGGCGAGATCCCGTAGACCCCCGCAAAAAGCGCGGGGTCAAGGGACCCGCGGGACCTTAGCGGGGTGGGGGCAATCCCCGCAGCCAAGAGTGAGACTGCTTCGCTGCGCTCGCAGTGACAGATGACCCCTGAGTTTGCCACAGCCCTGCTTCGGCTGCACGGCCATAGACACAAGGGCGATACAATCGTATAATATCCACGTTCTATAGTCAAGGCTATCCGGTCCGCATCGCGCCGAACAGGCTGTGCGGCGCCTTTTTTTGCTCGAGGTCATGGTGGCCTCACTCCGGCCCCGTCGACTCTACGCAACATGCCCCGGAAAGAGATCACCTCCCTCAGGTCCGATCGCATGGATCGACCGCGACTGAAGGAGAGCTTATGGAGTTCCTCTGGCCCATATTCCTTTGGTTCTTGCTGATTGTTCCGCTCATCCTCGCAATCTATATCTGGGTGCAGCGGAGGCACCGACGCTACGCCCTGCGCTATTCCAGTCTCCTCCTCGTCAAGGACGCAATGACGCCGGGGGCAAAGTACCGCCGTCACATTCCCGCCGGGCTCTTTCTGATAGGGCTGACAGCCATGCTCTTTGCCCTCGCGCGCCCCCAAACGGTCATCCTGGTGCCCAAGCAGGAGCAGACCGTAATTCTTGCAATCGACGTTTCCGGGAGCATGCGGACGCGCGACATTTATCCGAGCCGCATTGAGGCGGCCAAGGCCGCGGCGATCAGCTTTGTGCAACTGCAAAATGCAAGCACGGCCGTTGGCGTCGTGGCCTTTTCCGGGACGGCACAGATCGTCCAGGCACCGACGACAGATCATGATGCCGTGGTGGCCGCGCTCGACCGGCTCAACGTAGAGCGCAGTACCGCCATCGGCAGTGGCATTATCGAGTCGTTGAATGCCATCTATGGCAACATTTATACCGATACATTTGGCGGACAGATCGCACCTACCTCTCCGGGAGGAGGACCGACGCCCGTGCCGCCGGGAACCCAAGCGCCCGCGACAATTATTTTGTTGACGGACGGGGCCAATGTTCAAGGCCCTTCGCCCATCGATGCCGCTAAGAAAGCCGCCGACCTCGGTGTGCGCATTTTCACAATCGGCGTTGGCAACCCGAACGCGAACGGCGGTGGATTTGCCGGAGGTCCCCCGCCCAGCAGAGGAGGCTTTGGCGGAGGTGCTTTTGGAGGAGGGGGACGCTTTTTCTCGGGCGGCCATTTTGAAGTGGACGTAACGACGCTCAAGAATATCGCGGAAACGACCGGTGGCCAGTACTTTCTCGCCACCGATGCGAATGCCCTCAAAGAAATCTACCAAAAGCTGAACGGCCAACTGGTCTTTGGCACCGAAAAGACGGAGGTCACGGCCATCTTTACCGCCCTCGGCGCCGTCTTTTTGCTCGCCGCGACCGCGTTTTCGATCCTCTGGTTCAATCGCCTACCGTAAGACCGCGGGACAGAGGAATCCGATTCCTCTGTCCCTTTTCTTGTCCCCAGCGATTCTTATTCGGTTCTTTCGGTTCTTATTGTCTCCCGTTTATGCCGACCGCTCATACGGTTGCCCATAAGATATTTCTCATCTTGTTTTCAGGTCACTCTCAGCACTATGCATTAGAATGATGCCCACTGAGGTTGAGAAGTACGCTTCAGGACGAAGCAGGGGATTTATGGCAAAGAACCAATCGACCGATGAATTTAACCCTGTCCGAGCGCTGCAAAAGTTTGCCGTTTCAGCTTTTGTGGTGTTGTCGTTTCTCGCATATGTCGTTCATGAACAGCTCGCCAATGCGAATGCCGCGGCCGGCGCGCTTGCGCCGGGAGCGAGCCCGCCGAGCAGCGACCCGCTGCAGAATACGCCGCAACAGAATACGCCACAGCGGGCGCCCTCCTCGCCGCAGACTGCTCAAGGCACGTCTCCGACGCCTGCCGCCCAAAGCGCGTACAAGGATGGTACCTATACCGGACCATCCGTCAATGCATTTTGGGGACAGGTACAAGTGAGAGCTGTCATTCAGAACGGAAAAATCACGAATGTCCAGTTCCTGCAATATCCAAGCGATCGCCGGACATCGGTTCGGATCAACACCACGGTTATTCCTTACCTACAGTCAGAGGCTGTTCAGGCTCAGAGCGCCAATGTCGATTTCATTTCCGGCGCCACTTTGACGAGTGAGGCCTTTATGCAGTCGCTGCAAACAGCGCTCAGTGCCGCACAGGGTGGAGCATGAAACAGACGCGAATTCTCATGGGAATGCCCATCACTATAGAAATCGTGGATCCGGCGGCCACGGAGCAAGCGCTGGCGAAAGCCTTTGCCTACTTTGATTATATCGACGGCAAATTCAGCACGTACAAGGACACGAGCGAGATTTCGTCGATCAACCGGCACGAAATCAGCATTGCCGAGTCGAGCGAGGACATGAGGACGGTCTTTGCCCTCGCGGAAGAGACCCGCCGGGAGACCGACGGGTATTTTGATATCCGGTGGAACGAGACCTACGATCCTTCCGGCCTGGTCAAGGGTTGGGCCATCTACCATGTCGGCCAAATGCTGCGAGAGGATGGATTTGCGAATTTCTATGTGGAAGCCGGGGGAGATATCGAGGCGGCGGGGAAAAACGGCCGCGGCCAGAACTGGCGCGCGGGAATTCGCAACCCGTTCAACCTGAACGAAATCGTCAAGGTCCTCTCGATCAGCGATGCGGGGATTGCGACGTCGGGGACCTATGTCCGAGGACGGCATATTTACGATCCTACGAGCGAGACCCCGCTCGTGACCGATGTCGTGAGTTTGACGGTGATCGGCCCGAATGTTTACGAGGCAGACCGCTTTGCCACCGCCGCTTTTGCAATGGGTCGAGAGGGGATCTTTTTCATCGAGAGCCGCGCGGGATTGGAAGGATACCTGATCGACGAGCAAGGGCAGGCGACGTTCACGAGCGGATGGGAAAGGTTTGTGAGTCGTGATTAGATTCGTCGACGACGTGCTCAACCGGGTGACGATGTACCGGTTGATGCTCTACTATTTGATTTTTCTGCTGGCCGCAGCTTTGGTGCTCTCCTTCGCCGGAGTCATCCAATACGATCCTTTTGCGCTCCTGTTCAGCATTGGTTTTCTGCTCGGCGTCTCTTCGATCACGAATTGGGTCTTTGCCAAGACATTTCGTGTCCCCGCGAATGCCGAGTCGACTTTTATTTCCGCCTTGATCCTCGCTTTGATCATCACCCCGCTGCAATCGACGCATGACCTCTGGTTTTTTGCATGGGCCGGCGTTTGGGCGATGGCCTCCAAGTACATCGTGGCGATCGACAAAAGACATCTTTTCAACCCGGTCGCCTTTGCGGTGGCTTTGACTTATCTTGCGATTAATCAATCGGCCAGCTGGTGGGTGGGAAGCGGTCCCATGCTTCCGTTCGTGGCCGTCGGCGGAATCCTGGTCCTTCGCAAGATCAAGCGGTCCGATCTCGTGACGAGCTTTCTTTTCACCGCTCTGGCGACGACTCTGGTCCTGAGCTGGCTCAATGGGCAAGATGTGATGGCAACGCTGCAGAGAACCCTGGTGTACTCGCCGTTGCTTTTCTTCGCCTTCGTCATACTCACCGAGCCATTGACCACTCCGCCTTCCATCGGTCAGCAGATTTTCTATGGCGGCCTGGTCGGTCTGCTTTTTTCACCGGAAATCCATTTCGGCGGTGTGTATACAACCCCGGAAATCGCGATCCTTGCCGGGAATGTGGTTTCGTATGTGATGAGCCCCAAAAAGACACTCGTCCTGAGATTAGTGCGCAGGGCCCACCCGGCGCCCGACGTCTACGATTTGACCTTTGCGCCCAAGCGGAGATTCGCGTTTGCGCCCGGACAATACATGGAATGGACCCTGGGGCATTCGGACCCAGACAGCCGAGGAAATCGCAGGTACTTTACCCTGGCCTCTTCGCCGACGGAGGAGAATATCAAGCTGGGGGTCAAGTCTTACGACAAAGGGAGCACGTTTAAACAGGCGCTGCTGTCGATGGAACAGAACGAGGAAATCGTCGCGACGAATCTTGCCGGCGATTTTGTCCTGCCCGACAATCCGAACCAGAAATGTGTCTTTATTGCCGGCGGAATCGGAATTACGCCATTCCGAAGCATGCTGAAATACTTGATCGACACCCGCCAACGGAGGCCCATCGTCGTGTTTTATGCGAACAAGAGCCCCACGGAACTTGTCTATATGGATGTTCTCAATCGCGCTCAACAGGAACTGGGGATTCGGACGATCTACACGATCACCGACACGCAGAAGGTTCCTTCGTGGTGGAAAGGAAAGGTGGGACGCATCACGCCGGAGATGATCAAGACAGAGGTGCCGGATTACAAGGACTGCGTCTTTTACATTTCCGGCCCTAAGGGAATGGTGGATTCTTTTAAGGAGATGCTGACCCGGCTGAACGTCGACGAGGCTAGCATCAAGACCGATTTCTTTTCTGGGCTGGCCTAGCGGAATCTTGCCGAAGAGAAGCTGGCCCCGCCTGCAGCTAGAATCGCAAGCACCGCGCTCAGGGCCGTGACACGCAGGGTCCGGGAGGAATCCGGTGTGAGGAGGTCGTCCGCAGGGCATCGCCTGGCGGAAATCAATCCGCTCCACCCGCCCATTTTCGATAAGATGAGACGCGTTATTATTGCGGCATGGACCAGCCGACGCCGAGCCCGGAAAACGCACCGCAGAGACTGCGCTTGCTGCGTACCAAAACCTTTATGCCGCGCGCCCATACCGACCTCGTCCCGCGGGCGCGGCTCCTGGAGGCACTGCATGCTGAGCCAGGCAGCAAGCTTGTTCTCGTTGCGGCGCCTGCCGGATCCGGCAAGACGGCTCTTCTCCGCCGATGGGTGGAGACTCGTTCTCTGCCCGCGGTATGGTTCTCTCTTGACGAACGCAGTAACAATCCGGCCGACTTCGTGACGAGGCTCGCGGCGGCCTTGCAGGAGCTCTGTCCCGCCGTCAAAAGCCCGCAAGTTCCGACGCGGGATATTGCCGAGGATGGGATAATCCAGGTGATCAACACTCTTGCAGATGCACCTGACGATTTCGTCCTCATCCTGGACAACTATCAGGTGATCGAATCGCCGCTAGTGAGCAGGGCGATGGGCCTTTTGCTGGACTATCCCCCGCCTCATCTGCACCTCATTATCGCCACACAGGTCGAGCCGTCGCTGCCTTTGAGTCGGCTCCAGGTCCGGCGTCAACTCTTGCGCCTGCGGCTCTAGCCCAATTCACTCTGATCACAACTTGGCAAAGTAGCGACTCGCGTCGTAAAATCGATCGACGTCGAGCGTCCTCAGTTTGCCGGCCGCCTGCTTCAAGTCGACGAGCGAGAGAGTGCACGCGGGCGTCACGCCCCGCGCGCTGACCATCGTGCCGAATTCATTATCCTCCACCGCCTGGCCGGCGCGCGCGCCGAAGAGGCGGCCCATGATACGGTCGACTGCGCTCGGCGTTCCGCCGCGTTGAGCATGACCCAACTGGAGAGCCCGCGAATCATACGGCGTCTCACGCCGGATTCGCTCGGAGAGGAGCGAGCCAATGCCGCCGAGCCGGGCGTGACCGAACGGATCCAGCTTGGTGTCCACCGTCACCACCGCTTCGTCAAGCGCGGAAGCCCCTTCGGAGACGACGACAATGGCATAGCGAGCCGCGCGACGATCCCTCTTGCCGAGTTCCATCTGCTCATTCAACAGTTGATAGATGCGCCGGTATTGGAACTTGACCTCGGGGATGAGGACCATCTGGGCGCCGCCGGCGACGCCGCTCCATAAGGCCAGATGACCCGTGTGGCGGCCCATCACCTCGATGACCTGGACCCAGTGATGCGAACCGGCCGGAGTACGGGCCCGCTCGATCACCTCCATCGCATTGCTCAGCGCGGTGTCGAAGCCGAGCGTATAGTCCGTCCCCGGCAAGTCGTTGTCGATGGTTTTCGGGATGCCGACGACAGGCAGCCCCATTTGAGAAAGATGGTAGGCAACGGCCCCGAGCGTGTCTTCGCCGCCCATCGCGACGACTCCATCCAGCTCCAAGCGTTCTACGTTGCGCAACACCTCTTGGGACCGGTCCGCCGGCGGCTCGCCCTCTTTGAGAGGCGTCTTGAAGGGATTAGTCCGCGAGGCGCCGATGTTCGTCCCCCCATCCCGGTCCCATTTGCGGACGACGAGTGGGTTCAACTCCATGGTCTCGTCGGAATAGCCATTCAGGAGCCCGTGCCAGCCGTCATAGATACCGATAGTACCGATGCCCGCTTCTGCACATTTCTCAACCAATGCCTTGATCGCGGGGTTCAGACCGGGCGCATCGCCTCCGCCGGTCAGCACCCCAATTCGCTTGGCACGCATCGCCCTGCCTCCTCCTACTCGATCCTGCCGATGTAGATTTGCATGATCGTGTTCAGGAACTCGAGTGCCTTGGCATGTGACCGCTGGAACGAGTTGCGGCCGATAATGGAACCAAAACCACCGCCATCGCGAATCGCCCGAATCTCGTCAAAGATGGCCTCGTCTTCCTTCGCCGGGCCTCCAGAAAAGATGACGATGCGCTGTCCATTAAAAGCGCTCTGCACCACGTGCCGCACGCGCTCTGCGAGCACCTGCACGGGGATTTCGTATTTGTCGTACACCTTTTTCGCATCGGGCTGTTCGATGTGCGCGCTCGGCAGTTTGACTTTGATGACATCCGCCCCGAGCTGGGCTGCAATTTGCGCCGCGTAAGCCACGACGTCAAGAGCCGTCTCCCCCTCTTTGCTCAAGCTGGACCCGCGTGGGTAAGACCAGACGACGACGGCCAGGCCATAGCTCTTCGCCTCTTCGGCCACCGCGCGCAGCTGCTCGTACATCTCTTTCCGGAAGGCAGAGCCGGGATAGATGGTAAAGCCGATGGCCGCGCAGCCGAGACGCAAGGCATCGCGCGGGCTGGCGGTGAGGGCGGGCATCGGGTCCTTTTCATCCCAAAGCAAGTCGTGGCTGTTGAGCTTTAGGATCAACGGAATTTCCCCCGGATGCTTGTCCGCGGCCATTTCGATGAAGCCGAGCGGCGCCGCATACGCGTTGCACCCCGCTTCCAGCGCCAACTCGACATGATAGGCGGGATCGTAACCCGGCGGGTTGGGTGCGAAACTGCGTGCCGGACCGTGTTCGAATCCCTGGTCGACAGGCAAGATGACCATATTCCCCGTGCCTGCCAATTTGCCGTGATTCAGCATACGAGCGAGGTTGGCTCGAACCCCCGGGTTCTCGGCGCCATACCAACTCAGGATTTCTCCGATTTGTCTGTGCATTCTGTCCTCCTAGAAAAAACAAAAACGCACCGCGCCCCTTCGCAGGACGCGAGGGACGATAGGGGCGTTCGTCATCCGTAGAACGTGCCAGGGCGGAGAGCCGTGCCTTGGTGTGCGCGCCTCGGTCATGGTGGATTTCCAGCGCGTCCACAATGGAGCCGCGGCCCGCCCTTGCTGTTGTTTACTGATTTCATAAATAGTATACCGCAATCCGGCCCGTAGTCAATGGAACCCCGGTGAAGGGGCATGATTCACCCTGGTTCTCAACTCGGTCGAAGGACTGGGCGACGATGAGAGAAAGTCGATCACGAGGTAGGAGAGCGGACGGATGACCGCCGAAATGGCAAGCCAGAGGCGGCCATTACAGCAGTTTCAATTGCGGCGAGTCCTCCGGCGTGTAGAGAGGCATCCGGGTGAACAGGCCGTACCGGTCACAGAGCTCGCGAAAAATCATCTCCAGCCGTCGGGCGTTCGGGTCTGGGCATTCGTAGCGGTCGCCGTAACGCCGCTCGTACTTTTCTCTCAATCCCGGGAAAAGCCGGTCGAGTTGGAGGTAATAGTAGGCGCGCTGGCGGTCGCGCAGAGTCATGCCAAAGGCAGGGAGGATGTAGCGGGCGCCGGCATCACGAGCGCGGACGACGATGCCGGCGATATTCTCTTCCGTGTCTTCGATAAAAGGGAGAATAGGCATCATCGTCACGCCTGTCAGAATGCCGTTCGCGGCGAGCACCTGCATCGCCTGGAATCGCCGGGACGAGGGCGGCGCACCCGGCTCGACGCTTTTGCTCAGCTCGTCCTCCGCCGCCGTGATCGTAAAGCTCACCGCGGCATACACGCGACCAATCTCCCGCAAGGTTTCCAAATCTCGGAGCACCCGGTCGCTCTTCGTCAGAACGTGCACCGGGAACCGATGCTCCGCGATGACCATTAATGCCTGCGCCGTCAAACGTCGCTCGTCTTCAAGGGGCATGTAGGGATCGTTCATCGAGCCTGTGCCGATCGTCCCCTTGACGCGTTTGCGGGGCAGCTCTTGGCGTAACAGCTCTACGGCGTTCGTCTTGACCAGAATGTCGCCGAAATTCTCGATCTGATAGCATTCGCTGCGCGAATCGCAATAGATGCACTGGTGCTGGCAGCCGCGGTACAGGTTCATCGTGTACTTGATCCCGAACCAGGGATCGGGGTGCGGGGCGGCTGACAACAAAACGCGCGCAGTGATTTCCTTGATCATCCGGTTTCCCTGTTTACTGCAGGGAAATCGCGTGGCGACGGCAGAAAGTCAGACACTCCCGGCACCCCGTGCATTGCGAAGCATAGACTGGAACGTCGGCCCAGTCGCCCGCTGCCACCCGTGCTCTCGGCGCTTGCGCGGGTAGGTCCCAAACAATTTCTCCGGCCACCGGTCGAGACACAATCGGCAGTCGCGCGCATTGTTGCAGGCTTGTGAATCCACTTTGATTTTCATCGCGCCCTCCTCGTCACCACGGCGGGCCGGCAAAATCGCTCCTCGGTTTCAGAGCGATCGCGTCCTTGGCACAGGCCGTCCGGCAGACGCCGCAGCCGTAGCACTGCATCATCTCGATCGTGGCTCGGTTGGCGGTATTGGAGTAGTGGATGGCTCCGAACTGGCAGTTTTCGCGGAATCTTCTTCAAAGTGGGCAAGAAGGTTGTCAAAGTACTCCTCACGCCCCTGCTATGAGAGCGACTCGCGGGAATAGTTCCGCATGGTCAGATACCACTTTTGACCCTCGCCGTGTTGGGTGCAGAACTCGCACATGAGCACCCCCTTCCGAGCTGTGAAACAACAGAGCACCGGCTGCTAACGCGCGGACGCGTCGCTCTGCCGGTGCTCAGGCTCTGGGTCCCACCTTGCATCAAAAACGCCACCCGGACTCACGCCGCCGATAAAGATGACCTCAAGCGTTGGCTTCACGCCACTGTACTCCGTGGTTTGCACTGGACCGAATCCAAATCAACGAAAGGCAAAGAGAGGGTGGAAACAAAAAAGCCTTCAGGCGAATTGTACACCCGGAGGCAATCGTCACCGTGCGGCCGAAACTATCGTTCAGAGTATACGTCCGACACTGTGGAAAGTCAATCTGCAAGCCGCCGCGGGGTGTAGTTCAGGTTGGGGGCAGAGAGCACCCTGAGCGGAGGCCGACCCCGCGGCTGTAGTCGAAGGGCGCGGGCTGTTGCGCAGGGGTCCTTCGACTGCTTCCGGCAAGAAGCGCGGGACTCTGCTGCTCTCGGCTATTTGATCTGCACATTGTTCATTGTCGTTCGGCGATTCGTCATCGGTCGCGCGCGCGATCTAGGGGGACGAGTCCGCGCTGCAACCCCACGGCAACGGCTTCTGCGCGGTTTTGCACATGCAGCTTGCCGAAGATATGGCTCAGATGCGTTTTGATTGTGTTTTCCGAGAGGTTGAGCTGCGCGGCGATGGCTTTGTTGCTCGCACCGGCAACGAGCAGACGCAAAACTTGCAACTCGCGCGCGGATAATTCATCGCCGCCCGGCTCGGCAATGCTTTCCAAGACGCGCGCGGCGACACCTTCCTCCAACGCGGCACCGCCCGCCGCGAGCGACCGCACCGCGCGCATCAACTCGTCGGGGGTTGCATCCTTGAGCAAATACCCCTGCGCGCCCGCTTCCAACGCGGGTGTAATGTATTCATCAGTGTCGTACGTTGTAAGCACTAAAAACCGGATTTGCGGCTGTTGGGCGCGTACCTGTCGCATGACGTCAATTCCACTCATCTTCGGCAAATTCAAATCCAACAAAACGACATCCGGCAACAATTCGAGGACGCGCTGCACGGCTTCGACGCCATTCTCCGCTTCGCCGACGACTTGCATATCCCGTTCGTAGCGCAACATTGCTACCAAGCCGTGTCGCACGACCGGATGATCGTCTACCACGACCAGACGAATCACTTAATGTCGCTCCTCTGTTGCAGGGGACGGCATCGCGCGACCTGCCCGCTCTCTGGGGATCATTGCTTCCACGCGCGCGCCGCCCTCATTCGATAAGGTGAGGGTTCCTCCGAATCGCTGGATGCGTTCGCGCATGCCCAGGAGTCCAAAACCATCCCAGGGTCCTTGCGCCGCGTGACTGGATGCAAGCGTCCGGTCGTCGAACCCTGCGCCGTTGTCGCATACGCTGAGGCGAACCAGGTTGGGCGTGTACTCCAGGACGGCGTGCGCCTGTGTCGCCCCGGCATGTTTGGTAACATTTACCAGTGATTCCTGACATACGCGCAAGAGCGACGACTCGACATCGCTGGCAAGTGGCCACACCTCGCCCATCAATTGGAAATCGATTTGAATCTCGCCGTGCGACTTGCGTTCAACCAAGCCCTGGAGCGCATCGCTCAGCCCGCCGCGTGCGAGCGCGGGCGCGCGCAAATTCCAGATCGAACGCCGCGCTTCGGCGAGCGCTTCACGCGCCATGCTCTGCGCCAGTTCGATGTGTTCGGCGGTATTGGGGGATTCGGCTTCCAGGGCGCGTTGCGCCGCGCCGAGTTGAACGACGATCCCAGTCAATCCCTGCGCTAACGTGTCATGAATGTCCCGCGCGACACGCGCACGTTCCTCCAAGCGTGCCGCTTCCTGCGACTGCTCCAACAACTCGGCGGTCTGCTGTGCGACGCGCGCTTCGAGTTCGTTTGAGAATCGGCGCAGACCAAACGCCAAGCGACGATTGTATTCTAATGAACGCTGCAAACCACTGGCTAACAGAAAAGTCAATCCCGCGATCATCCAAAACATCGCGATCCAAAAAGCGGTTGCCGACACAGGCGAAATCGCAATGATTTGTCGCGGCGAAACGACAGCGGACATGGGAATGAGGCCTTCCGTTTGCAGCCAGCCGAGAGTCAGCACGAGCCAAGTCGCCAACGCCGCTAACGCGATGCTTGCCGCACCGTCGATCAAGAGTCCGGCGGCGCAAATCGGAGCGATGAGGAGCGCGGGCCAAATTGAAATCATGCTCGCTTGCCAGAGGAACGGCAACGTGACGGCGCCCAAGGTCCACGCGCCAATCAACAGAGAGGCGGAAAGATTTGCGCGTCCGAGTCGCACCGACATCACCAGCGCGATGAAAAGACTAGCGACGACGATAATCGGGAGTAGGCACGACCACGCGCCAGGAACGCTGGCTTCCATGTTGCCGAGGGTCAGGCGAACGACGAGTCCCATGACGGTCGCAACGACAAACGGAATCAACAAGATCGGCAACGTGCGCAGCAGGACTTGTCCTCGCCGCTCTCGGTCGTCGAGGATCGAATGTAATTCTTCAGGATGCGGCGTCTCATCGAACGTGGGCGGTAACGAGTTGTCGGGTGAATCAGAAAGTGGTTTCATTCCAGCACGCGGCGATTATATCACTAAAGCGAAGCCAAGCTTAATCGAGTCGGCCGACCTGTCAAATCCATTTCGATATCCTATAGACGTTCAGAAGGCTCACTGGAAGAGCCAGTGTTGAACAATGACGAAGCGAATGGATCGCGACCTGAAAAGATTGCCAACCCACAGGTCGGCGGATGCATCCGTGGACGCTAGAATATCCCTGACTCGCTCTGGGGTCAAGGCGCTGCAAGGGCACCTCCGGGGCGCCCCCAGGGTGCCTATGCCCGAGGTGACATCTTGCCAATCTTAACCGCCAATTGGCACATTGCTCGGCTTGACGGAGGGAAGTGAGTAAACAATCACATCGGCGATGATGCGGTCGCCTGTCTTTTTGCCCCAGGCGTGGATAAGACTATCCTTGCCGATTTCGTCCAACGATCCCGGCTCGACGACTTGATGGATCTTGCCACTCGGCGGTTGCCCGTTAAACTGCCGGTTGGTCACGTCGCGATAGACAATCGTTTGCGGGGTGACGACCAGTTCCACGACCGGCCCATCGTAAGTCGTCGAAATGGTCACATTGCCGCTCTGATCTTTTTGCGCCGTCCTGAGAATGACGCCGGTGCCGACGAACAGGCTATTGTCCTTGCGGTGATCGAACGCGCCCCTGACGTCCGCGGGAGTTTGGGGCAGCTCTTTGGCGGGCTGGATGTCGGGTTGAAAGGACTGGACGGGTTTGCCGTTCTGGCCTGTCATCTTCGTGAGCCCGCTCGTTAATGCCTGTGTGGGCTGTCCCTGGCCAGCCAAGAGTTGTGCGCCGACGAACGCGGCGCCCGCGAGCACGGCGACGACCACGACAAGGCCGGCGGCGATCAAGATTGACTTGTTCATCCTTCTTCTCCTTTGTTCTAGTGTCTTTGCTTTGCGTAGTACATGCTGCGTGGTAGGCGATACATGAACCACTTGTGCCATTGCCAATTGGCGGCGATGCTGAACGCCAATCAATCATCACGCAGCACGTATTGCTGCCTTCAGCCTTCCGCCTTGTGCCTTCCGCTTTCAGCCCTCATCCTTCATCCTTCAGCCCTTACTCGTAGCGCAATGCCTCAATCGGATCGAGCCGCGCGGCGCGCAGCGCCGGGTAAAGGCCGAACACCAACCCCGTCGCCAGCGCCACGCCGAAGGCGAGCGGCACACTGGTGGGGTCGAGGACCGCCATGCCGTGATTGAGCGAGGCGGCCACGGGAATCGTCAAGACGCCCACGGCGATGCCGAGCAGCCCGCCTCCGGCGCTCAACAGAACGCTTTCCAGCAAGAACTGGGCAATCACATCCCGCCCCCGCGCGCCCACAGCCATCCGCACGCCGATCTCGCGCGTTCGCTCGGTCACACTTACCAGCATGACGTTCATGACCCCGATGCCGCCGACGACGAGCGAGACGGTCGCGAGTGCGGTCAAGAGCAGCGAAAAGGTCGCCGCCGACTGTTGCTGGGCGCCCAGGACGTCCTGCTTAGTCGTCATATGAAAGTCGTCGGCATATTTGCCGTCGGGTCCCTGCGTGATGCCGTGCCGCTGGCGCAAATAGGCGGCGATCTGCGCTTTGGCCGTTTCCATCCGGGATTCGGCGCGTACATGGGCGATGACGGTGACCCAAGGTTCTTTTTCAAAGAGATTGGGGACGGCAAAGCTGATCGGCATGTAGATCGCGTCGTTCGGTCGTGTGTTGATGCGGTCTTGCAGGTTTACTGCTTCTAGTTGCGCCAGCACGCCGATCACCTGGCACTGCTTGCGATTGACCCAGACCGTCCCGCCGATCGCGACGTCACCTTCGAACAAGTCCTGCGCGGTCTGGTAGCCCAGCACGCACACCGGCGCAGCGTCCACCACTTGCGCGTGGCTGTAAAAGCGTCCCTCGCCGATGAACGCCTGCGGTGTCAGCGGCTTGTCGACCGGCCAGCCGACCGGCTGCACCTGTCCCTGCGCGATCACACCCAGGAGCGCCCCCGCGTCTGTTCCCTGAAAACCGAGACTCTTCGTCTCGCGTCCGTGGCGCAGCGTGGCATTACCGCTCACCGACATCTCTGCTCGATCGACCAAAGGCGCGGCGCCCGGCAAACCGAGACCGTCTTGGTACGTCAGCGTTTTGCCCACGGCTTGCACTTGCCCGTTCTTCAACTGCAGGTCTTGATCGATCTGGATCTGGTCCGAGCCAAGAAAGCGAAAGTTCGCGTCGACCGCCGCGCGCGCGCCGTTGCCCAGCGCCAGCGTGGCAATCACCGAAGCGACTCCGATGATGATGCCCAAGGTCGTGAGCGCCGTCCGCAGGGTATTGCTGCGGATCCCGCGGAGCGCCGTGCGGAGGGTATTAAGCGGCGACACCGTCCGACCTCCCGCTCACAATTTCGCCGTCCTGCATTTGAATGATCGATCCGGCGCAGGAGGCCACCTGGGGGTCGTGCGTCACCATCAGGATCGTCCGTCCCTCGACGCACAATTCGACGAGGAGGCGCATGATTTCGGCGCCCGTCTTGCTGTCCAGGTTGCCGGTCGGTTCGTCGGCCAGAACGAGCGCCGGGTCCGTCACGAGCGCGCGGGCGATGGCGATGCGCTGCCGTTCGCCGCCCGACATTTCATTGGGCTGGTGCTGCGCGCGATGTCTCAAACCGACCCGTTCGAGCGCCTCGGCCGCGCGCTGACGGGCATTGCCGCTGTGGCGCCCGTACATCAGGGGCAGCGCGATATTGTCCAGTGCGCTGAGGCGTGGCAGCAAGTTAAAGGTCTGGAAAATAAAACCGATCCGGGCATTTCGCACGCGGGCGCGTTCGTCCATAGAAAGAGTGCTCACATCGCGCTCTTCGAGCAAATAGCGTCCCGCCGTCGGCGTGTCCAGGCAGCCGAGGAGGTGCATCATCGTGGACTTGCCGCTACCCGATGGGCCCATCAGCGCGACGAACTCGCCGGCTCGAACGCTCAGAGTCACCCCGCGCAGGGCATGCACCACGGCATCGCCCATCTTGTAGGTTTTCGTCAGGCCTTGCGTTTCGATGATCATCGGCTGACCACCTGCTCGCCGTCGTCTAGTCCACTTGCGATCTCCATGTACTGATCGCCGCGCAGTCCCACCGTGATCATGCGGTTCTCGGTTTTGCCGAGCGCCGGATTCCACACCTGGACCTCCGCGGTATTGTTCGCGCGGGCATGCACCAGCGCGCGCGGCAGGCGCAGCACGTTCGACCGCTTGGCGACAGACACCTTCGCATCCACAGTCATGCCGGGCGCTAACCCATCCGGCACCCGGTCCAGTCCAATATAGACCGGGTAGATGGGGCTGGCGCTGCTGGAATCGCGCAGGGGAACGATGTACGTGACGTGTCCGTCGACGACGATATCGGGCTGCGCGTCGAAATAGATTAGAGCGGTTTGCCCGAGGCGAGCCAGCGGATAGTCTTGTTCCGTCACGGTCGTTCGCGCTTCGAGCGCGTGCGGATCCGCCAGGTGAATGATCGAAGCGCCGGCTGCGATGGTCGCGCCCGGGGTCGCGAGGACTTGGAGGACGATGCCATCAAAAGGCGCGACGATTTTCGCTTGCTCGATCTTGCGCTGGTCGTTTGCGACGGTTTCTTGCGCGCCTACCAGAGCGTCCGCGGCGGAACGCACGGCGCTGTCATTGATGTCGGCGGCGGCGAGGTTGTAGCTGGCGAGCGCGGACTGGTAATCAATCGTCGCCTTTTGCAAAGCGGCGGATTGGGGCGTCATGCCGACGTCCGGACGCCACGCGACGGCATCATAATCGTGCTGGGCGCCTTGGAGCGTGATCGTCGCCTTGTCGAGTGCCGCTTTCGCGACGACGATCTGATCGTTGCGATGTGCGTTTTTGGCGAGCGCAGCATCGTACGCGGCTTGCGCGCTGGCGAGATCGGCTTGCGCTTTGCGGAGCGCGGATTGCAAATCGGTATCGTCGATCTGCGCGAGCGCAGCGCCGGCTTTCACTGTTTGGCCCGGATGCGCGTTGATTTGCGCGATCTTCCCTCCCACGCTCGAACCGACCATAAGCTCATGCGTGCTCGTCAACTGCCCCGGCGCATCGACGGTCTGCTGCACATCGCCGCGGTCCACCGGCACGGTTGGCGGGGCGACGACCGCCGCCGTGGTCGCGGGACGGGCCTGACGAAAACCCCAATAACCGGCGCCCCCGACAATGCCCAACGCCAATACCACAACCAATCCACCAATCCGGCGAGTCACCTGCCACCTCTCAAAGAATATGTTGGCAGTTTACAGCGACGAGCCAAACAAGTCAGCATGCGCGGAGGTGATTCTGCCGTCGTATGTTTTGGTGATTACACATCACCCAAATGGGTGATCGGATGCTCATCGGAATAGACGCTGCCAGCGATTTCCAAGTCCATCGGGTTGAATAGTTGGATAGTTGGGTAGTTTCGTGGTTGCATAGTCGAATGGTCGAATGGTCGGGTACTCGGGCAGGCTGGCGGCGGCTGCCGGTGGTGAGGCGGAGCGCGTGTTGCCATAAATGGGGGGATCCAAGTGTGCGGGGAGGGGGACCCCGCTAACAAATGGCATAAATGGCACTAATGGCACTAATGGCACCTGAAGCTGGGGATGAGGGATGAAGGATGAAGGCGGAAGGGGAAGCGGGAGGGCATTGGCTACGGCACCTCGACCACGGAATGCAGCTAGCGGGGCGAAGAGGAAGTGAATTAGCTCAAGGTGGCGAGGAAGGACCGCCCGCTGCGGAGGTCCTCCGGAGCGGGCGGTTGGATGTCTGGGGATACGGAAGCAAAGCAAAGGATCTGAAAGCACCTTCGGGATGCCTGGGAATCACCTTCTCAGGAGCGGGAGATAGAGGCTCGGGGACGTCGAGGGCTGGACGGGAGATACTGTGTACGTCAAGGCATTCGATACGTCGCCATTCGTCCCCGGATGCCGGACGGTGATGGATGCCGAGCCGGCGCTCGATAAAAGTGTGTTCGGTACGGTCGCGCTCAATTGAGTGGCACTCACGAAGCTAGTGGTCAAGCCATTTCCCTTCCACTGAACCACCGAGCCGGAAATGAAATTACTGCCGGTCACCGTCAGCGTAAAGCCAGGCGAACCCTGGGAGCTGGTGGTGCGACTGAGAGCGGTGAGGGTGGGGACGAGATTCGCGATTGAATGACTCGCGCTCGCGGCGCTTCCGATGTAATTCGCGTTGCCGCTAAAGGTTGCGGTCAAGTTCCTCGCCCCAGGATTGAAGAGCGTGAGAGAGCAGCTTGTCGCGGGGAGCGCAGCTTGACAGGTCGCGTCTCCATCGGCGACGGTGACGGTGCCGGTGGGCGTGCCGGCGCCTGGGGCTTTGGGAGCGACGGTAAAGTTGACTGTGAATGGAGCGCCTTCGTTCGAGGAGCTCGGCGTAGAGCTGGAGAGGGTAGTGATCGTGTTCGCTTTGTTCACGGTATGAGATTGGCCAGGAGAAGCCAAGCTCGGCTTGTAGTTGGCATCACCCTGAAAGCTCGCCGTCAAAGTGTGACTTCCGGCCGTCATGAAAGTGATATTACAGGCGCCTGTTGCGACGCTGTCGGTACACGTATTGGTTCCATCGCCGACGAGAACATTGCCTGTTGGTGTCCCCCCGCCCGGTTCGGTCACGGCAACCGTGTAGCTGATCGCAACGCTCTGGCCGACGACTGAAGGATCGGGCACATGGAAAGTGATGGACGCGGTTGTATCTGCCTTGTCCACGGTGTGGGCGAGGCCTGAAGACGCACTGCCGTTAAAATTGTCATCACCGCTGTACTGAACAAAGATGGTGTGAGAGCCGACAGAGAGAGCTGTGGTAGACCAGGTCGGGGCGTCGGCGGGGGTCGAGGAGGCGCGGAAGGGCGCACGCGTCCCTAGCGCTTCGGCAAAGGTGAAGGTGCCTGTTGGTATGCCTTCGCCTGGAGGGACGACTGCAAGAGTCGCGGTGAAAGTAACCGATTGCCCGAAGACGGTCGGGCTGCCCGATGAGGTGATGCTGAGCGTTGTGTTCGCTTTCAGAATGGTGAGGCCGTTGGCGAGGGAATCGGAGCTCGGGAGGTGCTCCCCATCCCCACTATATTCAGCGGTAATCGTATGGTATCCCGTGCCCAGCGTTGCTAGACTGAACGTCGCAACCCCGTTGCTCAAGGAAGCACTTCCGAGGGCGGTGGCGCCATCCTGAAAGACGACTGACCCCGTCGGTGCGCCTATGTCGCTGGTTACGGCGGCAGTGAATGTAGCGACCTGTCCAAATACTACTGGATTCTGAGAGACAGCAACGCTGGTCTTGGTTGTTCGTGCAGATAGGTACGCTGCCCCTTGGTTTGCTATGGTCTCCACTGTAGCGCCCGACGCGCCAACGAGTATGCCGCTACCGTCCCCGGTTGCTGCGACGGAGGTACCGAACTTGGCATTCGGTCCGCCATCACTGGCGAGGAGCCTTTCTTGTGGTATCCAGGCGGACCCAGAAAGAGCGAACATGTATGCTGCGCCCTGGTCGGCATTGGACCCTATGTGAGCGAAAGGTGCACCGACAAGAGCGACACTTCCGTTGCTGTTGAGCGAGACGGACAGACCAAAGTTATCCGTCGCTGCGCCGTCCGAAGCAGTCAGTTTCGTCAGCCCGGTCCATGTAGAGCCCGAGCGCGTGAATATATACGCAGCTCCTTGCTGGGCGTGACCAAGCACGGCGGCATACGGTGCGCCGACGAGGGCAGTACTGCCATCGCTGCTTATAGCCGCCAACTTTGCGAAGTAATCGTCTCGCACACCGTCTACGGCGGTGAGTCTGGCTTCTTGCGTCCACAAGGACAAGTGTCTGAATACATAAACCGTGCCTTGATAGGATTGGGCTCCGTATGCTCCGATTAGGGCAGTGTTGCCGTCTCCACTCAGACCGACGGAGGCGCCAAAGTACTCTCCGGGCGCGGCGCTTGTGTAGAGCTTTTGCTCCGTCCAGGTAGAGTCGGTACGACTGAACACATAGGCGGCCCCTTGCTGGGAAGCACCAGCCACGGTCGCGTAGAACGCGCCGACCAGTGCCGTATTGCCATCCGCACTCAAGGCGACAGAGAAACCAAAGTTGTCATCTGCCGCACCATCAGATGCAGTGAGCTTGTGCTCCGTCCACTCCAAGCCCGAGCGAGTGAATACGTATGCGGCACCCGCTCTTCCCTTCGTGTCCACAGTCGCCCAACGAGCTCCGACGATGGCAGTGTTGCCATCAGCACTCAGGGCAACGGACCAACCGAACCTTTCTCCCGGAGCGCCGCCAGATGCCAGGAGTTTTTGCTCTGTCCAGGTAGCCCCGGACCGCGTGAATATGTACGCAGCGCCGCGTTCGCTTTGCGCCCCGTAGCTTCCAACGAGAGCAGTATCGCCGCTGGCGCTGAATGTGACAGAGAAGCCAAAGCTGTCGCTGGCCATGCCGTCGGAGGCAGTTAACTTCGCTTGCTGGACCAGCGGGTCTATGGTGATGGGATAATGCGCGTTCCTATCATTCACGCGGACCAACAGGCGGGCGTTCTGTATATCCAGCCGTGCGGGTAATTGATGGCCCGATGCATCAAATGCTGTTAGACCGCCATAGTGCAGGAACGGTGATCCCTCGCGCGATCGGAGAGTGAGGCCGGCTTGGTCGTCATCGAGCCCTGCTTGCCAATCCCCGAGATCCATCGCCAGAGTGAGAGAGGGATGAATCGCTTCCTGCTGTTGAGAAAGAGGCTGTTCGCCAGCTGTCGGCCGCGAGGTAACAACGAATGTTTGTTCCAAACCGAGAGGACCGTTCGAGTAACGCTCGATGATGGTCGATGGCACCGGTTGCGGCAAGGAATCTATCGATTCCGCAACCGCAGCGTCGAAAACTCCTGTCAAGTGATGAAACTCGATGTGATTCTCGCTCACCTTGAGTGCTGCGGCTGCAACCGGCTCCAGCACGTTGCCATAGCCCCACGCGCGCAAGGCTATGTTCCAGCTGGCTCGGCCTGTCGTGATGGTTGCTTCGCCTGGGCCGAACTGCATGGCCAGATGCTCGGGCAAATTGATGGCATGGTAGCCGCGCTCGTTCGCCGAGAAGTGATAAGCGCGGTCAACGCGTCCGAGCGAGTTGGAGATAGCGGCTTGGCTAGCCGGGGGCAAGTCCGAGGAGCTGGGAGGTCTAATGTTGGGAGTGGAGGAGAGAGAACCAGGAGGAACGACAAGTACGAAGCCGATTACTGCGAGCACAAGTACCACCCCGAGCCGCGTTGCATGACTGCGATGCATGATGCCTCCTCAGGCGATGATGTATGCTGTGGCGATCAAGGCAATCCGGCGGTAGGTCAGTTACTTGCCGATCCGAGAGTCTCGCTGTGTATAAGAAAATCACTATGGAAGGTGCAACGCTGCGCCTTCCATAGTGATCTTATTTAAGCCGAACCGAGAGCGTGTGCGCGTTCCCAGAATCGTGCACCGGGCGCTCCTGATGAAACTGCTAAAAAAACCGCCGCGATATGGAATTCGCGGCGGTCATCACCGACAAAGGAAGACAATCCGAGTCAGAGACCAACGACGAATATTTTAGTTGTTTCTGCTCGAATGTCAAGTCGCGAGTTCCGTCTAAATGCGTTACCATGCCAGATGTAGGCACGTGCGGGACCGCCTTTGCATTCGTTTCGGGGATCAGACGGTTGTGAATCAACGCGATGGAATGAGCCTACGTTTTGTCTTCGTCGGCGTGGGAGAGCTGGTCCAGGTAATTCGCCAGCGCGTCGAGTTGGTCACGTGTCTGCATCCAGAGTCGCGGAAGAGCGACGACGAGCTTTTCCAATTCGCCGGGGTCAAGATGGGTAGTATAAATGTTGCGTATGAGGTGGCGGAACTTGCGGTAGGCATCTAAGCGTTCGGCTGTTTCACGGGACAACACGGGCGGGCGAACTTGAGGCAAGTCGAGTGTCATCTGATGCAGCAACTCGATATGCCAGCGCTCGCCGCCGAGCTTGATACCATCGAGATCGATCGCAATGAGTTCAAAAATGCGTTCCAGACCAGAATAGAAACCGTGAAGGTTGAGTGCAACCGAGTTCAAATAGGCGTCCGCGTCGGTGGCTGTTTTCGACATTTGCCAGTGTCGTTGCACGACTGCGAAGATGCGTTCCAGCTCATCGCGTTCTTGTCGAATCCGTTGTGCGACAGCGCTATAGCGGTTGATCATCCGTCGATCCTTCTCCCGCAAAGGAGGAGCTCGGGCTCGTCTTTGGGAGTGCAACCTCGTTCATAACTCCACTCCTGCGTCGATACTCACTCGCAGCTGAGGAGGAGCAGTTTCATAGCGGACCAGGTCAATTTCAAAGGGGATATCTAGATGGTCGAGCGAGGCCCAGGCCGGGAAATAGTTGTCCGGCGAAAGACCTACCACGGCGAGATCGATGTCCGAGCGTGCATGGAACCATGCCCCATGCGCAAGCGATCCGAATGCGATCACCCGGGTCGCGCCGTATTTATCCTTGAGCCAGCGCGCGGCCTGGCGCGCCGCGTCCCATGCCGCTTGACGGCGTACCTGCATCTGTTGCTCATCACGCGCCTGACGTTCGCGCGCGGTGCGCTTGTAGATTCTCATCTGCTCGGGAGTGATCTCAAACATAATCCCACCAAGCGTTGTCCTTCACTTGCATCTCATTATAGTACTTTCACAACGGAGGGTCAAACATTTTTTTAGGCGGTTGTTTGACAGAGTGATTGGTTCATTGAGCCGGCCGCGCGGAGAACGCCAAGCCCGGCCACTCGGCTCTTCCGCGATCCGGATTCCTATGCCAGATTTTAACACGAGCATAATTGCGTTTTTGGCAGCGCGGTGCTAGACTCGCGAGCAGTTTTCAGACGAAGCGGATTTCCCCAGATGATCTCCGTCATTATCCCGGCAAAAAGCGCAGCGGCCTGTCTCCCGGAGTGTCTGCGGGCCGTTCTGGTGCAACAAGGCCTCGCGCAAGACTACGAGGTCTTGGTCGTCGACGATGGCTCGTCGGATTCCACCGCCCAAGTGGCAGAGCAGTTTCCCGTGCAAGTGATCAGGCAAGCGCACGCGGGACCGGCGGCGGCGCGGAATGCGGGAGCCCGCGCCGCGCGTGGAGAGATTCTAGCGTTCACGGATGCCGACTGTGTTCCGGCGCCCACCTGGCTGTGCGAACTGCTCGAGCCCCTTCAGAACCCGGAGGTGGTCGGGGTCAAGGGTGCGTATCGGACGAAGAGCCGTTCGCTCGTCGCACGGTTCGTGCAGCAAGAGTACGAGTCCAAGTACGACCGAATGCGCAAGCAGGCGTCAATTGATTTCGTCGACACCTATTCGGCGGCGTACCGGCGCAGCATCTTTTTAGAGAACGGCGGTTTTGACACGGCCTTCCCGGTGCCTTCGGTGGAAGATCAGGAATTCTCCTTCCGCCTGGCGCGGAAAGGGTACCGGATGGTTTTTGCACCTGCGGCGATCGTCTACCATCCGCACGATCGGTCGGTGGGCGAGTACCTGCGGCGCAAATATGGAATCGGCTACTGGAAGGCCGCGATGCTGCACTGGATACCCGAGAAGTTGGTCTCGGATTCCCACACACCTCCTTCGCAGCGCTGGCAAATCCTGTTGCTCGCATTGTCCGTTCTGGCAGCCATTGCCGGCGTAGCGTGGCCTCCGGCTCTCTGGGCCGGCTTGATCAGCCTCGTGCTCTTCTTTCTTACTGCGCTTCCTCTGCTTGTACGGATAGCCGCACACGATCCACCGGTCCTCTTACTCGCCCCGGTTCTGCTGCTCGCCCGGGCGGCCGCGTTGGGTGTGGGGCTGGGAGTAGGGTTCGCGTTTCCTCCGGCTCTGAGCGAGCGGCCGGCGGAAGGGCTAACTCTTGGCGGTCGCCTCGTCAAGCGTCTCGTCGATGTGGTCGGGGCGCTCGTCGGCCTCGTTCTCAGCGCGCCGGTTCTCATCGTGGCCGCTTTGGCGATCAGGTTGAGCAGCCCGGGGCCGGCTCTTTACGTGCAGGAGCGCGCAGGGGAAAATGGCAAGCCCTTCCGCATGTTCAAGCTGCGCACGATGGTTGTGGATGCCGAGCGTCAGCTCGATTACGTACTCGCGGCGAGTGCTTTGAAAGGCCCTGTCTTTAAGGTTCCCAATGATCCACGTGTGACCCGAGTAGGTGCAGTACTCCGGCGCTGGAGCGTGGACGAATTGCCGCAATTCTGGAACGTGCTGCGGGGCGAAATGAGCCTGGTCGGTCCGCGACCGGAAGAGACGTGGATCGTCGCGCGCTATAATGACCGCGAGCGGATGCGCTTGGCGTTCAAGCCGGGGATGACCGGCCCGATGCAAGTGGCCGGCCGCGGCAAGCTCGACATGGAAGAGCGACTCGAACTCGAGCTAGATTACATCCGGCACTATTCGCTGCGCCGAGACCTCGCTATACTGCTGCGCACGATTCCCGCGATCCTATCCGGCGAGGGAGCGTGAGCGTGCGCGGCTGCGCGAGACGTGCTCTATTCTTGCGGGGTCGCGACTTTTAACCTCTACTGATTCTTGACGAACCGCTTCTCTGCCCCTATAATATAAATAACCTCTACTTCTGTTTTCCCCGAGTAGCAAGAGAACAACGCTCAGAAAGGACACCAATGAAGACGCTCTGGACTGGCATTTTTGCGCTGCTCGTCGGAGTGTGGGCATTCGCTCTTCCCACTAAAACTCCCGCCATCGCCCAGACTACGCAAGGACTAGAGTACGTCTCTCCTCTTCCCGGTGCTCAGTTGGTCTCCGCAGAAACGACGATTGCCGTACGGCCGGGCCAATCGTTGGTTCCCGGCACCGTGAACGCTGCATTATTCAGCGTCGTGGGAGCAAAGAGCGGCGAGCACCGCGGTTCGGCGGTCCTCGCGGATGACAGCAAGACGGTGATTTTCAAACCCGAGCAGCCGTTTCTTGCAGGCGAGGAGGTAACGGTTGCTCTTCACCAGGGCCTGAAGACGACTTCGGGCCAATCCGTTGCCCCTGCGTCTTTCCATTTCACTATTTCACCCCACCCCGCGGCGCCCGTTTCTACGCTGCTCCCCGACGAGGAGAATCTTGCACCTTGGGCCCCTGCCAAGCCGTCGCTGTCCACCGCTCCCCGCTTTGTCACCGTCCCGCCCGATTTTCCCACTTACACGGTGACCACAGCTGCGAACGGAACGGCGAACGGATACGTATTTATCGCCCCCTTCCCTTGGGGGGCAGGCGGAGCCCCTTACTTGCTTATTCTGGATAATTCTGGGCAGCCCGTCTACTACCAGAGAGCTAACGGTCAATTGACGGATTTCAAGGTGCAGCCGAACGGCCTGCTCACCTACTTTCAAGGTGGCCAATTCTATGCAATGGACAGCACGTACAACGTCATAGACACTTATGCGGCAGGTAACGGCTATGTGACGGACGAGCACGAATTGCAGTTGCTTCCGAACGGACACGCGCTCTTGCTGGGCAAAGACTATGAGACGATGGACCTGACCCAGGTAGTGCCAGGCGGCCAGCCGAACGCGACCGTGATTGGTCTGGTTATCCAGGAGCTGGACACTGCCAAGAACGTCGTGTTCCAGTGGAGGAGTTGGGACCATTTCCTCATCACCGATACGCAGGTCAGTCAGACGGATCCCAGAGTCGACTACGTCCACGGGAATGCGATTGCCGTGGACTGGGATGGCAATCTCTTGCTGTCGAGCCGTCACTTGTCCGAGGTGACCAAGATCTGCTGGCAAGCGGGCAACAATTGTAGGCCGGGCGATATTATCTGGCGGCTCGGCGGCAAGAATAACCAGTTTAATTTTACGAACGATGCCCAGTTTCACTTCCAGCACGATATCCGCCGCCTGCCGAATATGGATATCACCCTCTTCGACGATCGAACAGACCTGTCTCCATTATACTCGCGAGCCGTCGAATACCAGTTGGACGAAACGGCGAAAACGGCCACATTGGTCTGGGAGTACCGTGACACGCCTGATGTCTATGCGGCCGCCATGGGTAACGTACAGAGGCTGTCCAACGGAAACACGCCCGGAGATTCAAACTCGTTCATCGGTTGGGGGACTGGGGCCACAGTCACCGAAGTAAAACCGGATGGTTCCAAGGCGTTTGAGCTGACCCTTGGCACATCCCAGATGACTTATCGCGCCTTTCGGTTCCCCTGGCTGGGGCATCCGGCTACCCCACCGACGCTCGTCCTTCAAAAAACCTCTTCGGCCATCACACTCACCTACAGCTGGAACGGCGCAACAGATATCGCTTCGTACCGGGTCTACGGCGGCTCTCAACTCAGCCCCACGACGCTACTCGCCACGCAGGCCAAGACCGGCTTCGAGACCCAGACGGTCGTTCCGAACAATAGCAACCAATGTCTCTTTTTCCGGGTGATGCCGATTGATAATCAGGGAAACACGACCCAATACTCGAATCAAGTCAGCACGTGCTACCTCTCTTACTTTCCCCTGGTGACCAAATAAGGCACCTAGCTCGGGTGAGCGCGGACGGCTATTTCGCGGTCCGCGCATTTTTCGTTTGCAGCGAAAGTTGCCTTTTCGGCGAGCCGGTGTTATACTCCGGCGCGGTTCTGGAAAAGCGAACTATTTTCTGGTTACTCCTCAAGCGCATGTTTCGCTCTCTCGAATCACTCGAGAGGTGAGCCTGCACAGGCACGATCCATAATACCCGTTTGCAGCACGGCGGATGAACCGAGAGTTGCGATCAAGGACTCTCGCAAGACCACAGCATAGCAGATGCCGCGATGTCTGCGACACAGTAGAAGCTCGTCCGTACTATCCATGGGTGATCAACTGGACTCGCGCGTATTCCCCGGCACGAACAATCTAGGCTAATTAGTCTTTCTCGGTCTCGACAGAGGTGAGAGAACCCGGAGACCGATTTGTCATGCCTTGTGCCGGAATCGGCTTTCTCTGAATGGGGGTGAGCGGATGACGAACGACGGAATGGAAGAAAACTCAGCAGTCGGCTCTCTCAGGGTGCTGGAAATGCGCGATGTCTTGGCCATTGACCAGGCGCTGGACAAAGTCGGCCCGTATGGCGAAGTGCATCTTGTTGTGGAGAAAGGCCGTCTCCGCTTTATCCGCACCGTCCGCAGTGAAGCGGTCACTCGACCGGTCAGGCCGGAAGCCAAGCCGGTCTAGAGGACCTGAAAAACTTGTCTTCACCGCAAAGGCCGCCAAGCTCTCAACATATTCTTCTCTGTGGTCTTTGCGATCTCTGCGGTGAAATCCTAAATCCAAAATCTTAAATCTGAAATTCCCTGACCGTCTCAACGTCGAGTCGGGCCATGACTGTCGAAGACCCCGCGACTCTTGGCGGGGCGGTTCATGCAAAGGCAGTCCCATAGTGACAAAGACCCTCCGGCGAGTGCAAGAATCTGCCAGAAGGGCGGAGCGCGCCTAAAGTTTAGATGAAATCGAGCTTTTATATCCACCCCACTGCGGATGTCTCCCCTGATGCGAGCATCGGCGAAAACACAAAAATCTGGCAGCAGTGCCAAGTGCGCGAAGGCGCTGTGGTCGGCCGCAACTGCATCCTGAGCAAAGGGGTTTACATCGATTCGGGCGTTCATATCGGGAATAACGTCAAGATTCAGAACGGCATCTCCGTGTATCACGGCGTGACGCTGGAAGACGGGGTCTTTTGCGGACCGCACTGCGTCTTCACGAACGATCGACGGCCGCGGGCCATCAATCCGGACGGAACCTTGAAACGCGTGGACGATTGGACCGTCACCGAAACGCTCGTACGGATGGGCGCTTCCATCGGTGCACATGCGACAATTGTGTGCGGAGTGACGATTGGCCGCTGGGCCATGGTGGGATCCGGGGCGGTCGTCACCCGCGACGTACCGGACTATGGGCTGGTGTATGGAAACCCCGCCCGGCTGCACGGCTTTGTCTGTCCATGCGGTGAAGCGCTGTGCGAAACAACGCCAACGCTGGAGGTCGAATCCGGCTTGGTGCAGATGCGGTGCGACAAGTGTCAGTTTGAAATCCAAATTCCGCGAGCGGACTATGGGCGATGGGTCAAATGACGACCGCAGCGATCCACCGTCGACCGCCTACTTTGGAGGTTGTCTCATTGAGTGACGATTTCTGGCACAACAAACGCGTGATGGTCACCGGAGGCGACGGCTTTCTCGGCAAGTATGTCGTTCGCAGGTTGTCCCAGTGCGGTGCAAGCATCTTCGTCCCGAGAATAGAGAATTATGACCTTCGCCGCCTCGAGGACATACGGCGTGCGCTCAAAGATAGTAATCCACAGGTGGTAATTCACCTGGCGGCGCGCGTCGGAGGCATTGGCGCGAACCTCGAGCATCCAGCCGAGTTCTTTTACGATAATCTCATGATGAGCGTCCCACTGTTGCACGAAAGCTGGGCCGCGGGCATTGAGAAGTTTGTGGCGCTGGGCACCATTTGCTGCTATCCCAAGTTCACTCCCGTCCCATTTCGCGAAGAAAACTTGTGGGATGGCTACCCGGAGGAAACGAACGCACCGTACGGATTGGCCAAGAAAATGCTCCTCGTGCAGAGCGAGGCATACCGGCAGCAATATGGATTCAACAGCGTTTTTCTGATGCCAGTGAATCTCTACGGCCCCGGCGACAACTTTGATCCCTCGAGCAGCCATGTGATACCCGCGCTGATCAAAAAGTGTGTGGACGCGAAAGAGGCCGTAGAGGATCACATCGTCGTCTGGGGGGACGGTAGTCCAACCCGCGAATTCCTCTACGTGGAGGATGCTGCAGAAGGCATCTTGCTCGCCGCCGAGCGCTACAACAAGAGTGACCCGGTGAATCTGGGCAGCTCCTTTGAGATCAGCATAAAGGACCTGGTAGAGCTTATCGCGCGGCTAACCCAATTTGAAGGAAAGATCGTATGGGACACGAGCAAGCCGAATGGACAACCGCGCCGGAAGCTGGATACGAGCCGAGCAGAGAGAGAATTCGGGTTCAGGTCAAGCATTCCTTTTGAGGTGGGATTAGAGCGGACAATCGAATGGTACCAAACTGCCCTGCGATTGGAGGACAAGTGAAAGTCGTCATCCTAGCTGGGGGGCTTGGCACGCGCCTTCGCGAGGAAACCGAGTATCGCCCCAAACCGTTGGTGGACGTGGGCGGGCATCCGATCCTCTGGCACATCATGAAGCTGTATGCTTATCACGGCTTTAAGGAATTTGTAATCTGCCTGGGCTATCGTGGCGAAATGATCAAGGAATACTTTTTGAGCTACGAGGCGATGACCAATGACTTTACCATCTGCCTCGGTCAGCGAAACCATGTCGCCTATCACGGCGCGCACGGAGAACAGGATTATCTCGTCACCCTGGCAGACACAGGGCAAGACACCATGACTGGTGGCCGAGTCAAGAGGATACAGCGATACATCGATGATGACACCTTTATGGTCACCTACGGGGATGGGGTAGCCAATCTCGACGTCCGTAGCTTGGTGGCCTTTCACAGGGCGCACGGTCGGTTGGCCACCGTGACAGCAGTCCGCCCCATTTCCCGTTTTGGCGTTCTCAATGTGGACGCGGCAAGTCAGGTCTCCGGTTTCTTGGAAAAACCGCAGTTGGATGGCTGGACCAGCGCGGGGTTCTTCGTTTTCAACCGAGCAGTGTTCAACTACTTGAGCGGGGACATGTCTATTCTCGAGCGCGAACCGCTAGAGCGACTGGCCAGCGAAGGTCAGCTAATGGCCTACCGCCACCCCGGCTTCTTCTTCGCCATGGACACATACCGGGAGTACAAGTTGCTGAATGACATGTGGGCTAGCGAGAAAGCTCCTTGGAAGGTGTGGGATTGAGTCTGACCTTTTGGCGCGACCGCCCCGTCTTTGTCACCGGAGCCACGGGCTTGGTGGGTAGCTGGCTGGTCAGACGGCTAGTCGAAGCCGATGCGGACGTTGTTTGCCTGGTCCGCGACTGGGTACCGCAGAGCGACTTCATCCGATCCAAAGTGATCGAGCGGGTCAAGGTTGTACGCGGGGACGTGCGTGATCAAGCTGTATTGGAACGGGCGCTGGGTGAGTATGAGATAGACACGGTCATCCACCTGGCGGCGCAGACAATTGTCGGGATCGCAAATCGCAATCCCATCTCCACGTTCGAGACGAATGTCGGAGGCACGTGGGCTCTGTTGGAGGCCTGCCGGCGCAGCCCGAAAGTTAAGCAGATTGTAGTGGCCTCCTCAGATAAAGCGTACGGCGATCAAGAGCAATTGCCCTACAGCGAGAATACTCCGCTTCAAGGTCAGCACCCATACGACGTGAGCAAGTCATGTGCGGATCTGATAGCCCATACTTATGCCACCTCCTACGGATTGCCTGTCGCCATCACGCGTTGCGGGAATTTCTACGGAGGTGGCGATCTGAACTGGAATCGGATCGTGCCGGGGACCATCCGCTCCATTCTCCGGGAACACCGTCCTGTGATCCGATCCGACGGGCGGTTTGTTCGAGACTATTTCTACGTGGAAGACGGAGCCGCTGCCTACATGCTGGTCGCCGAGCAACTCGCCGCGCATCTCGAGCTCCGGGGAGAAGCATTCAATTTCTCGAATGAGCTTCAGATCACCGTGCTGAAATTGACCGAGTGCATTCTGAGTTTGATGAACTCGGATCTGATTCCTGACGTTCGCAATGAAGCAAGCAATGAGATCCGGCACCAGTACCTGTGCGCGGCCAAGGCGCGAGAGGTCCTGGGCTGGGCGCCTCTTTTCACGCTAGAGGCGGGGCTCCGCCGGACGATTCGGTGGTATCAGGAGTTCTTTGAACCCCACGTCGAATCTTAGGAAACAAATCCTTGAGCTAGTCCGACAATACTATCAAGAGACCTTCACGAGGAAATCCTTCGACCCAGCCAGGGATATAGTTCATTATGGCGGGCGGGTGTTCGATGCCGACGAACTATGCGATCTTGTCGATGCAAGCCTTGACTTTTATTTAACCGCCAATCGTTATGCCGAGAGGTTTGAAGCAGATTTCGCAGATTACTTCGGGCTCTCGGATGCAATCCTCGTGAACTCGGGTTCCTCTGCCAACCTAGTTGGTCTGACTGCGTTGACCTCTGCCAAACTGGGCAATCGCCGCTTGAAACCCGGGGATGAAGTGATTACGGTCGCCGCCGGCTTTCCCAGCACTGTATCACCGATTGTGCAGAATCAACTCGTCCCGGTCTTTGTCGATGTGAATCTCGGCGACTACACGGCCATCTCGGAGCGCGTGGCCGAAGCTGTCACTCCGAAAACCCGCGCCATCATGATGGCCCACACCTTGGGCGTTCCATTTAATCTCGACGCCGTCATGGATCTCGTTAAACAATACGATCTCTGGCTCATCGAGGACAACTGCGACGCTCTGGGGTCTCGATATCGAGAACGGCTAACGGGGACGTTTGGTCACTTGGCGACCATATCGTTCTATCCCGCTCACCACATCACGATGGGCGAAGGCGGGTGTGTCATCACCAACGACGAAGAGTTGGCTCGCATTGTCCGATCTGTCCGAGATTGGGGACGCGACTGCTATTGTGCCGGAGGGGAGAGCAATACCTGTGGCAAGCGATTCAGCCAGCAATTTGGGACGCTTCCTCACGGTTACGATCACAAATATGTGTACAGCCACATCGGCTACAATCTGAAACTGACAGATATGCAGGCGGCCGTTGGGTGCGCTCAGTTTAAGAAGCTAGAAAGCTTTATCGCTCGGCGCAAGGAGAACTTTCGACGCTTGATGCGGATGCTATCCCCATACGCGGACCGCTTGATCTTGCCCTACGCGACCGAACATTCCGACCCGTCTTGGTTCGGCTTTGCGATCACGGTCCGGGAGGAAGCCGGCTTTACACGCAATCAACTGACACGCTTTTTGGAATCAAACCGCATCGAGACCCGCAACCTGTTTAGCGGCAATCTCCTGCGGCATCCTGCATTTGAGAACATTGAGCATCGGATCGTTGGGGACCTGACGAATACGGATACTGTGATGAACGATACGTTCTTCATTGGCGTCTACCCTGGGATCGGGGACTCGCAGCTAGAGTATATCGAGGATGTATTCGCGAGATTCATGCGCGGAGAGCGCACCTGAAATGCTAGCAGGTGTGGTGGTTCCTTGGCGGTAGCGCAAAAGATACGCTGCCGCGTTGAGCGGCTCGTGAATCATGGCGATCACGTCTACACCGTGGAACTCGTTCCCGAACGCCGCGTGCCTTTATTCCGTCCCGGCCAATTTCTGCACCTGGCGCTCGACGACTATGATCCGGCCGGGTTCTGGCCCGAATCACGTGTCTTTTCTATCGCGAGTTCGCCGCGCCAGCGTGAGCGCTTGGAGATTTCGTACTCTGCGCGGGGCCGCTTCACGGCGCGCATGGAACGCGAGCTCGAACCGGGGCGGCCGGTATGGGTGAAACTCCCCTACGGCGATTTTGTAATTGAAGATGACCAGGACATTGTTCTATTTGCAGGAGGCACCGGCATCACCGCGTTCACGGCCTTCTTGGATAATCTGACCACCGAGTTTCATCACGACTTGTATCTTGCCTATGGAGCTCGCAGCAAGGATCTCCTCATCTATCGTGATCTCGTAGAAGCCCGGAGGAAAGCGCTCCCCTTCCTTCATGTATCCTACTCGGTTGAGCAAGCGGGCGAAGAGCGGCAGCCGTTGGAAGACAAAGCCATGGCAACAGAGGGTGTCGGGCGCTTGTCGGTCCGATCTGTTTGGCCTCATCTAGAAGCCCCCTTCGCATCGGCCTACTACCTTTCCGGCCCGCCAATGATGCTCGCGACCCTCACCGAGGACTTGCGTGCTCGCGGTATCAGTTCAGTGGCAATTAGAATGGACGCGTGGGAATAGGGCACGTGGAGAATCCGCTAGCACGCGACCTGGATCACGTCATCGCTCACACCGAGGGTCTATGGGAGGAACTGCGCGGTCAGCGGATTTTCATCACGGGCGGCACTGGTTTCTTTGGTTGCTGGCTGCTCGAGTCCTTTATCTGGGCAAACGATCGGCTCGGCCTTGGCGCCAGCGCCTTGGTTCTGACGCGTGATGTCCAACACTTTCGTGCAAAAGCACCGCATCTGGCTAGCCACCCTTCTATACGGTTTCATAGCGGAGACGTGCGCTCCTTCGAGTTTCCAGACGGACATTTTTCTCACATTGTTCATGCGGCCACCGAGGTTGCGTCAGATCGATCGATTGGCGACGCGCTCGCCATGATGGATACCATCGTGCAGGGCACGCGGCACACGCTCGACTTTGCGCGGAAGTGCGGCGCGGGGAAATTTCTGCTGACGAGCTCAGGGGCGGTCTACGGCAGGCAGCCACCTGAAACCCCTTGCATTTCGGAAGACTACCTGGGAGCGCCGAACCCGACCTGTACTGCATCGGCCTACGGCGAGGGCAAGCGCGTGGCGGAGTCGTTGTGTGCGCTTTACGCGGAAATTTACGGAATCGAGACGAAGATAGCCCGCGGCTTTGCGTTCGTTGGACCGTACCAGCCGCTCGATGCACAGTTTGCGATCGGAGATTTTATTCGCGACGCCCTAAAAGGCGGGCCGATTCAGGTGCGCGGTGATGGTACTCCCTTCCGGTCCTACCTTTACGCAGCGGACCTCGCCATCTGGTTGTGGACAATTCTGTTGCGAGGAGGATGTTGTCGGCCTTACAACGTCGGATCAGATGTGGAAATCACGATTGGCGAACTCGCCAACACGGTCGCCGCTTGCTTTCAGCCAAAACCCAAAGTGCAGATTGCGGGTCGCTCTGTTTCGAGGTGCTTCGATGACCGATATGTACCATCAATCGACAGGGCCATGTCGGAACTGGGCTTGCGGCCAAGAATCCCCCTTCAGACGTCGATCGAGAAGACGCTAGAATGGATCAGGGATGTTACTGGCATAAGGCAGGCTAACCCGGAGGTGGTTGCATGAAGGTTTCCGACTACGTGGCCGAGTTCCTCCGTGTGCAAGGAGTTGAGTACGCCTTCGAGGTTATTGGGGGCATGATTACCCACCTTGTCGATTCCATTTATCGGAGCGGCAAGATCAACTTGATTAGCACCCATCATGAACAGGCCGCCGCATTCGCCGCGGACGCCATGGCGCGGATCACAGGGGTGCCGGGAGTTGCATTGGCGACAAGCGGCCCAGGAGCAACAAATCTGCTCACGGGAATTGGAAGTTGTTACTTTGATTCCGTTCCAGCTGTGTTCATTACTGGCCAAGTAAATCGAAATGAACAGAAGGCCAATCGCCCGGTCCGGCAACTGGGCTTTCAGGAGACAGATATCGTCTCCATGGCAAAGCCTATCACCAAAGCGACATGGAACGTCATAGACCCTGAGAAGGTGCCGAGCATCCTCGAAGAAGCATTCAAGATCGCTCTGTCGGGCCGCCCGGGCCCCGTTTTGATTGATCTGCCGATGGATGTTCAGCGGGCTAACATTCCTGACAAGCCAATAACTCGGGTGGTGCCGAACCAAGATGCTGCGTCCGATCCCGATAGGCTCGAGACGCTCCTCCGCGCACTGAAAACCGCCCGGCGCCCACTAATTCTCGCAGGCGGTGGAATTCGCCCCGCTCAGTCTCGTCACCTGTTTCGTGAATTCGTGGAGGCGGTGGGGATTCCTGTCATCACCTCCCTGATGGCCGTCGACGCTCTGCCCTATCAGCATCCGTTGCGGGTCGGTTTGATCGGCTCCTACGGGAATCGCTGGGCCAATCTCGCCATTGGTCGCTCTGACCTGTTGTTGGTTCTTGGAAGTCGCTTGGACATTCGCCAGACCGGCGCAGATGTGGAGGCGTTTCAAGCTGGCCGCGCCATTTACCAAGTGGACATTGATGCCGGTGAGATGAACAACCGGCTGACCAACTCCCACACAATTCTTGCGCACCTCGTTCCCTTCCTAACAAAAGCCCTGGCCGTGGCGCGGCAAGAGGAATGGCAGCATCGTCCGGAGTGGGTCACGGAAATCGCCAAGCTCCGACAGACTTGGCCCGATACGAGCGAGCTTCAAGACATCCAGGGCATCAATCCCAACCGATTCCTGCACGAACTATCCGCGGCTTCTCCGCTAGCCAGTGCTTTTGTCGTAGACGTTGGCAATCATCAGATGTGGGCTGCCCAATCGTTGGAAATTGGCGCTGCTCAACACTTCCTTACCTCCGGTGGCATGGGAGCCATGGGCTATGCGCTTCCCGCCGCCATAGGAACAGCACTGGCCCGCCGCGGTCAACCGGTCGTTATGATCTCCGGAGACGGAGGTATGCAGTTCAATATTCATGAACTCCAAACAGTCATGCACCATCGCATACCGATCAAGATGATTGTCCTCAATAATCAGTCCCTCGGCATGGTGCGGCAGTTCCAGCAGAGTTATTTTTCAGAGCGCTATCAATCCACCTATTGGGGGTACTCGGCCCCCGATTTCTGCAAGGTCGCTCAAGCGTATGGGATCGCCTCGCACACCGTCTCCGACGCAAGCGAGATATCCGGTGCTCTTGAGAGAGCCTGGCAAGATCCCGCTTCACCCTTTCTGCTGCAAATCATGATCGACCCGATGGCCAACGCCTACCCCAAGATTGCTTTCGGCCGTCCTATCACCGAAATGGAGCCCTTCGCCAAGCCCGTGGACATGGAAGGAACCTAGGCGGGAATGTCGCGTCCTCTGGTGAGTGTTTGTATCCCCGCGCGCAATGCGGAGAGGACACTGCGGGCCACACTGGACTCCATCCTCCGGCAAGACTATCCCGCCCTTGATGTGGTCGTCTCCGACAACTACTCTACAGACGATACAAGGACGATAATAGAAAGTTATGCAAGCCGGGGGATTCGCTACTGCACTCCACCTCCCAGACCCGGTTGGGCCGTCGGCCAGCCCGGCTTTATAGGTGCGTACTGGAACGCGAACTCGGTGTTGACGCAAGGAAGAGGTGAGCTTCTTTGTCTGTATCACGCCGACGACGTATACGCCCCGTGTATCGTCAGCAAAGAAGCCGCCTTCCTCCAGGCCTATCAGGAGGCTGGAGCTGTTTTCACGATGGCGCGTCGCGTCGACGCCGAGGGGCGAGCAATTCGCCTCGGTGAAACGCATCTGCCTCCTGAGCTCCGCGGACGATCCTGCTTCGAACTGCCGGAGCTCTTGAATGCTCTCCTCGAACATAGCAATTTTCTGATTACCCCTTCCGTGATGCTGCGTAGAGCGGTCCTGGATCAAATCGGCGGTTTTGACGAAGAGAGGTTCGGTACCTCGGCAGATTTGGACCTTTGGCTTCGCGTCCTCCGCCGTAGTTCGATTGGCGTGCTGGATGAACCGCTCATCAATTACCGAATCACCCTCACACAGGGCAGCGCCTCGTATAATCATCTGCGGACGGAACCCGGGGACTTGTTCGCCGCCATGGACCACAGCTTGGCGATGCCCGAGATCTCTCAGAACATCAGAGCACAGCACTTACTAGTCTACGAGATGTACCGTGCCTCCGACAATATCGTTCGTGCAGTGAACTTAGCCATCCTTGGCCAAATGGAATCCGCGCGCATGCTGCTAGAGTCTACCTGCGCCAGCGCAGCTTTCAGGGCCGGCCTGAGGAATCGAACCTTCTCACGTCAGTTCGTTCTCGCGGATATCTTCCGGTTACTCTTGCACCTTGGGCTTGGCAGCTTGGCGGGTTGGTATTACGGCCGCGTCTATCGGCCCGCAAGACTGGGACGGCAGATGCGACCGCTAGCCTGCCAGCACGGACGAGACCGACAGAGATCCGCATTCCCGAGAGTTCGACGCAGACCAAGCGAGTAACGCCAGGCTCAGACCCGGCCTCGCGTTATCAATGAACATGCTTCGACCATGTAGGGACACGGTAAAGCGATCCGTTCTGTCCGACCTTGGTGTTCATTTCAACAGCGCAGAGAGTTGCGAGATTATCACAGATCCGGCGGCAGACCCGCGAGAGGGCAATTGGAAACCCCCGTCCTTCCCGAGCTCAAACATGTTTTGGCTCATTCGCTCGATCGGTCACTTGCTCACGCTATCCCAACAGACGGTGCGAGGAGCTTGGTAGGTTCAGATGACCGTCCAACCATTCCCGATGTATGGGGCATGATCCAAAGAATCCAGCTGAGCCTCAATCTTGAAGTGCCGCACGATGTTATCCGCATTTACCAAGCGGGCCGCCAGAGCCAAGTGCCATGAAAGTGCTCTTGGTGACGATGAAGCACGACTACGGCGATCCTACCCGGGGGCTGTCCTACGCAGATGACTATTTTACCAAGCCAATGGAGAAACTCGTCGACTCGGTGGTTTTCTACGACTTCATGGCGGCGCTTCAGGCGCAAGGACGTCAGCGGATGAACCAGGAACTGCTCGAGATGGTGCAGCGCGATCATCCAGATGTAGCCTTCTTTGTCCCCTTCACGGATCAGCTTATACCGGCAGTCATTGATGAAATCAACAAGTACACGACCACAGTTGGTTACTACTTCGATGATACTTGGCGGATTGAGTACTCCCGATTTTGGGCGGGGCACTTCCGGTTTGTGACCACCTCCGACGTAAACGGAGTGAGGAGATGGCGCGATGCAGGTTGCTCGAACTTCATTTATTCTCCCTTTGCGTGTAGCCACGAGGCTTTCCGCCGGAAGAACCTACCTAAAATCTACGATGTCAGTTTCGTTGGTCAGTGTCATCCATATCGAGCTTGGTGTTTGCGGCGGCTTGCAAAGGCAGGGTTCAAGGTGCATGCATGGGGCTACGGTTGGGCATCTGGGCGGCTCAGTCTCGACGGGATGGTGGATGTGTTCAACCAGAGTAAAATCAACCTGAACCTGACCAATAGCGAATCGTGGGACTCGCGCTATCTCCTGACGCCTTCTAGACCTCTGAAGGAATCGTACCGGGCCATCCGGAACACGCTTCGCACAATCGGGCGGCCGGATGCAAAGAACCGAGAGATGGTTAAAGCGCGACATTTCGAGATCAACGCGTGCGGAGGCTTCCAGCTCTCGTATTATGTGGAGGGGCTGGAGCGGCATTATCAGATCGGCCGCGAGATAGCTTTGTACGAATCGCCAGATCGGCTCGTTGATGAGGTGGGGTACTATCTTAGGCACGAGGAGGAGCGCGAGACCATAGCCTCCTCAGGATACGACCGCACGCGGCGTGATCACTCGCTGGAGCAGCGTTTCGCCGATATTTTCGATCAGATAGGATTGACAAGCTGGCGCAAAGGCTAATAGTATACGATTCCGCGCATCCTCTGGCCCGGAACAATCGGTGCTTTGACCCAGCCGTCGCCGACACCGGGTGTGGACATTGGGTAGCCGTGCGGTTAGCTGAAGAGGCTAGAAAGCGGGGAATTGACATCGTCACGGCCGATGTTTTCCTGGAGACCTCGAGCACGCCTCAAGCAACTTTATGCGTCTCAGATATGGTCACTCCACAAACAGATTCCGTGCTGCGAAGAGGGGCATTGCCGGCCGTTTGCATGTCTATGGAGTCACCGCTATACGCATCTGTGTTTTACCACCACATTGTTCGGTATGCCGGACGGTTCCGGCACAATATCCAATTTCGTGGCACCCAAGAGCGTCTTCTTCCCACAGGGACTGCGTTCCACCCTATGCACTTTCCGATGGATACCTCAACGCCGCTTCCACTTTCGGCCTGGCGCGGCCGCACCTTCCTTGTTATGGTCAGCAGAAACAAACGTGCAGTGCCTATACGGCTCGGATCAGCTAAGGACATGGCTCACGCGGTTTTCCAGCGGCTTCGGTTCCAGGCTTGGAAAATCTCAGATCCATGGATGCGCGCGCGCAACATCTACGCTGACCGAATCGAGGCCGTCAAGTATTTTTCACGCTACTCGGACTTTCGCCTTTATGGAGCTGGCTGGGACCAACCCATTGCGGGCTTTGGTCCAGAATATTCCCGCGCAGCACGTGCGGCGTTCGCAGGCACCATAGATGGCCCGTACCAGCGCAAGCGCCAGGTCCTCAGCAGATACAAATTTGCCCTGTGTTTTGAGAACTGCGCTTTCCCCGGGTACGTGACCGAGAAAATCTTCGACTGCCTCCTGGCCGGCTCCATCCCAGTTTATTTTGGCGCGCCTGACGTCACCGACTTCGTGCCGGCAGAGACATTCATTGACCTGCGCCGGTTTAGTGGGTGGTCAGAACTGCACGATGCCCTTCGCCGAGTGACCGAGCCGGAAGCATCCCGCTACCTGGACGCGGCGCGCGGATTTCTTAGCGGGGCATACACCAATTTTCAACATGACAGCTTCGTGCGCGATCTACTGCACATACTCGATGTCTGCTCCCAGTGAGGCCGAGGGAGCTATGGGGCAGGGCGGCACACAGCTGGATGCTGGCCACAAAACAAGCGAAGGAGCTGGTCTTTGAGGCTTCCGAGCAAGACGGGTGAGGCAAGCTCATTGACACCGACTGCACCGCCCCCGCATCCAACCTGCTCACCGAGAGCTTCCGGTTCGGTCTCTCGCAACCTCCCCTGCAAATGCCGGGTAGGGACAGGCCACTTTTGGGTGAGAATTCGCAACTCATATGAGAATCGTTGAGTGCTGCCCCTTCTATAACGAGAGCCTAGTTGCCAGGGCACATATAGCAGAATCCAGCAGGTGGGTCGATGAGATTCACATCGTTGAGTCGAATTGGACGTTCCAGTATGCCCACAAAGGCTACGCATTTGAAAACACGCATCCGAAGGTGCACTATCACGCGGTCGACACGACCCACCAGTTCAAACGCAAGCGCAGCCTGATTCCCTATCTCGACCTGCAACATCGATTCAGCCAGCATGGATTTTTCCGCAATCCCGGCTGGTACAATGAAATGGTCCAGCGCAACCTCGCATGCAAACTTGCAGATATCCAAGATGATGATATTGTCGTACTCTCCGATATAGATGAAATTGTTGATTCTCAACAGGCAGAGCGGCTCCTGACCGATGTGAAGAAGCATGAAATCATCACCGTTCGTCTGCATTTCACAATGTTCTACTTCAACCTCTTTAGTAGCAATTGGGGCGGTCCCGCAGATTATGCCTATCGCACTTTCATGCTGACCGGTAGGAGGCTACGAGAGGAGTGGAGGTTCGACTCGGATCGGCTCCGCAAGCACGGGGAACATGGCAAGCTGCGGGATGGAGTTTACTGCCCTGACATGTTTAGTGGTTTCCACCACTCTTGGTTGGGGGACGAGAGCGCCATTTCCGGCAAGCTGACTGCGTATGCGCACGCAGAGCACTCCAACCTCAGCGATCCTATCTTCATCCGCCAGCGCATTCACTCGAAAAGCTCGATCTTCGCTGGCCACGACCTCGTCGCAGACAACACTATCCCCCTGTTGCAGTCGGTCGAGGCTCTACGGCCCGAATTCCCCCAATACTTCATATGAGACCGGGCAGATGCCACCTACACCACGTGTGATACCGACCCGGTCCACGCCATCCGCACGGTCCGGCGCCGAGTCGCCTTCGCGCGTTCAATTCTCATTGCCGCGCACGCACACCCGTGGCAGGGTGCCGGTACCTTTCGGCGAATCCGCCTCAGAAAACGAGATAGACCAGGTCGCAGATGAATAGACTGGAGCGTTCGTCAATCAATATGATCGCCAGCGGGGCTGGGTATATCACCCCGATGCTGGTCAACATCGTCTCCACACCGTTCCTACTGAATGGGCTGGGTGAAGCCGGGTATGGGTTGCAAAATCTTGTTGGGGTCGTCACAGGGTATCTCGCCCTCATGGATATGGGGCTGGATATCCCAATATGCAAGTTCTTGTCAGAGGATCATGCCCGGAGTGACACGGAGAGGCAAAACCATCTGCTGAACACTACGCTGCAAGCATATTTCCTCATCGGCCTATTGGGGATGGTTGTCATCGTGGTGTCTGCCGATTTCCTCGCTCGCCGGGTGTTCATGGTGCCGGCCGGCATGGTCGGCCAAGCCAGGGAAGTTTTCCTTCTTGCTGGAGTGGGCTTTTTAGCAAACGTGCTCATGATGTGGGGGCGGGCCGTCTTTGCCGGCATGCAGCGCTATAGCATGATGAATGGGGTAGCGATCGCATCAAATCTGCTCGGAGTAGGAATAGGACTCGGCGTCGTCAATCTCGGCTACGGTGTAGTAGAGTACGTGTTCGTACGAGTCAGCATCTCGCTACTTGCCGCAGCTTCTTACTGGCTGCTGGCCACACGCTCAGTGCCCGGCTACCGCCTACACTGGGGGCTTGATCGGGAAACAGTGAGGCGAGTTAGGGAATACATCGGCTCGGGCGTCCTTCTGCGAGTATCGGGCTTGTTGACGAATGGCCTGGATCGAACACTGATCGGGGTATGGTTAGGTGTGGCAGCAGTTGGTGTCTACGCTATTCCCTTGCTGGTTGTAAATTCATTCAGCGCTCTAGTATCGAGTATGCTTGGATTCACCTTTCCCCTGGCCAGTGAGCTGTACGGCACGGGCCAGTTGAATAAACTACGGGACATCTTCGTCCGGGCAAGCCGTTTCTCGGCGGCGCTTGCGACTCTCATTTTTGTTCCTCTATTGGTCCTTGGCGATTCTTTCCTTGTCCTCTGGATCAAGTCAGGTACTGCTGCCCAGGCTTTTCAGGTCCTCCGCCTCTTAGCTCTAGCCGCGTATCTGGGAACGCTCGCTGTCACTTTATCCAACAATATCGCAATGGGAACGGGACACATCCGCCTATTTACTGTGTACGCTCTAGTTAGGGCCGGGGTAGTGAGCGGAGGGTACTTATTCCTCATTCGGCCACTAGGCATCGAGGGGGCAGGGTGGGCAGCGCTGGCTGCCAACGTCGTTGAGTGGAGCTTCTTCATCCTCGTCGTTCGGCGCTATCTGGGCCTAGAACCAGGCAGACTCTTCGTCGCGGCCTACTTAAAGCCCGTCTTACTCGGCCTCCTCGTAGGTCTCATGGGTCTCATCGCCCACCCGCTTGCAGCGACATGGTTGGGCCTTGCCACCGTGGCCTGCAGCATGGTGCTGTCCTATGTGGTCCTTGGGTACAAGATTCGCCTATTCGGTGAGACCGAGAAGCAGGCAGCAGTGGCGCTGTTACGAGTGGTCGTGAGCCCTATGCTGCGAGCGCGGGGGCAGGCCTGAAGGCACAGTCCCATCGCGCGCTGCGGGGCAAACGCCTGCATCCAAAACAACCGCCCCCGATAGGATACTTCGCCTACGGGACATAGGTTGATTAGGGTTGCGCAAGTCCGCTGGGGGGAACGCTCCGGCGGCCCCGAACGCGTGCTGCGCGATCTCGCCGCATACCTAGACCGAGACCGATTTGACATGCGATTCTTCTTCCTTGCGCGCGGAGGGCCACATGAGCTCGAGATACGCAAGATGGGTTACCCCCTATCAGTAATCCCAGCCCGTAGTGGCTATGACCTCCTAATGCGGTGGCGACTGGCGTGTCAAATGCGCTCCTTCAAGCCGGATGTCGTCCATGAACACGGTGTTCCGCCTCTGATACGGCCACTTATCAAGTGGTCGGGTGGGGCTCATCTTCTTTCCTTCGATCATGGCGAGGCGGAGATAAATCGGCGCAAGGGCAAGCCCTGGCTAAACAAAGCAAAGGGCCTGGAGTATAGGCTGTTCTGCGAGAATGTCATCGTGAACTCGGCTGCAAATAGAGACTCCGTTCTCAAGACGTACCACCTGCCTCCGGGCCGAGTTCAAGTTGTTCACCTCGGCGTCGACCTTCAGCGATTCCAGGCGGGCAGGCGTTTCAACATGTCCGCTACGCCCGGTCAGAACTTGGTCCTGGGCTACGTGGGACGCTTACAGAGTTATGATAAAGGCACAGACCTCTTGCCTCGACTGGCCCGGCAACTGGCCGACGATGGACTTACCCGCTTCACTCTTCGGATCATCGGCGATGGACCGGATCGCCAGTCCCTCTTAGATGCGGCGGATAGACTTCGTATTGGTGATCATCTTGAGTTCTTGGGCCTCCGCGATGATGTGCCAGAGCTTATGGCGGGAATGGACATGCTGGTCGTCCCATCGCGTCTGGAAGCCTTCGGTCTGGTAGCACTAGAGGCATTGGCGATGGGATCCCGTGTAGTTGCCTGCCATGTGGACGCATTAACTGAAGTGCTCGCCGACTGCCCCGATGCTCGTCTAGTGCCTCCAGAAGATGTACCTGCGATGGCCAGAGCTGTCCTCGACTTATGGCACCGATATGGTAAGGATAGGTCACTCGCCGGCCCGGCCTATGTCGCGAAATGCTTTGATGCACGCCGCATGACCGCAGATATGGAGCGGCTCTATCTGAGTGCGATGGGGCAATCTTGAGCGCACGACTCTTTGACCGACAGGGAGTGCTCCTCAGGGCATCGCTGATTCTTCTCTCTACGGTCATCGCAGTCCATGTTGTTGGACTCCTAAGGCTGAACCTAACCCATCTAGCGGCTCTGCGTGTAATCATGCCTCTCGATGAGCCAACGAGAGAAGCCGATCGCGCGAGTGGGGCACTGGAGACTGGCGGCCAGCTACAGATCCTGCACGTAGGGCAGGCTGATCGGTGGCTCTGGTCCGCAGAAGTTTATGCGGCTGGTCATCTCTGGAGCGAAGCGGGGCAAGCCTATCAGGCCTTTCTTGCGGACGGCGGCAACGCTACTCACGCGACAAATCGCCTCCGTGCGCTGGCAACCTATCAGCGCTGGTGCCCGCACTATAGCAACCATCTGTTGTCGCTGGCAGAGATTCTGTCTGGCGAGGGAGCGGCGTACCGCTTATTGGGTGACGCCTGCACGATCATGGGTGACGATGACGCAGCCGTAGATGCCTATCGGCGCGCGTTCCAACTAACACACACGCAACAAGCTGCTACCTCCCTCGCATGGCTTCTCTTTCAGCGGGGCCAAAAGCTCAAAGCAACCCAGCCCGAGCGCAGCGACGCCGACTTCCGAGAGGTCATCTCCATTTTCGAGGCAGTTCCCCCCGTTCCAGGGGACACGGCGAGTTATTACGCTCTGGCCTGGAGCAGTTGGCAACAGAACCTCTTCGATGCCGCGATCTCGGAGTATCAGGCCTGTCTCTCCACTGCCCAGCCCCCTGATCGGTACGCTTATTCCTGCGCGCTAAACCTGGGTCATAGCTACTCCGATTGGTTGCCAGAGTCGCGGAGAGACCTCGAAAAAGCTCTCTACTACTACACCGTAGCCCAGAAGTTCGCCTTCGACACAGCGAGCCAAGACGAGGCAAAAGAGTCTCTGGGACGGGTCCAGCTGCGGCTAGGCCATCCATAGGTAGCGCGATTCGATCTTGATACTGCCTTACGTCTTCAGCCTGATTGTCTGCAATGCCGACTAGGACTGGCGGAGACGCTCGTTCGACTTGGACGATTTCAGTTCGGGGTACAAGAATATGAGCAAGTTTTGCGGCAATATCCAAACGATTCGCGCGCGATTGAAATGTTGAACCTGTTGAGAAAACATTGAGCACACAGCAGGTTCCGACGAATTCGACTCAGCACATTCGGGGGGACTGGCCGGTGGCTGTCGGGGGCATATTTGCAGCGGCCACATTCTCCTATCTTGCCCTTGCTGTCTTTCCGCCTACATGGGTTCTGGCAATGATTGCCGCCACCGGAGCGTTCGGCCTTTGGCTCCTCCTCCTACGCTCAGGGCGAGACTTCGGCGTGCTGTTCTTAGTCCTGGTCCTGATTGGTTATTTTCAGGGCTATATAGACAGAGTCACAAGCGAACGTCTACCCCAAAGCGTTTGGGGTTTGGCCAAGTACGCTTTGATTGGGTTGATTATAGCGGGCTTCGCAATGCGGGTGGTACAGGGAAGGCGAGTCGCTGCGACACAAGCATTTGCCGCCTGGATCGGGCTTTGGCTGGCGAACACAACGATCCTAGCTGCTTTGATCCTGGAAGCAATGCGGGTTAGCGCCTACTACAGTCCTGTGGGAACGATTCAAGAGTTTGGAGTTGGCAATATGCTCTTGGCAGCCCTAGTTTACTTCCTCGCGCGGCCGGAGCAGGTCTATCGCTGCTCGAGACTCCTCGTCGGGATGGGAGCCGTCGCGGCTGCCTTTGGAGTCATCCAGCGCCTTCTAGGACCCGCAAGATTGGCCATCTTCGGGCTGTCGACTGATGCGGTCCTCGCTAGTAGATCTTTCCTGAATGCCGACAATCCCCAGACAGGATTCCTAGATCTGCAAAATGGCTTTCGAGCCTTTTCGTTTTTCGACACCCAGTTCGCGTTCTCCGCATTTCTAGTAATTGCGATCATTGCCTTACAGACCTTGCGGTTACGAGGACGGGTACGGGTTCGCCCGTACCTGCTGCTCATGTCGATTCTCTGGGCCGGTTTGTCCGTTACCTTCAACCTCACCAACTTCTTGACTTGTCTGTTGGCATTATCTCTCCTCAGTCTGCTGCAACGTGGTGTGCGTTCGAAATCATTCTTCGCTGTACTCTTTAACAGGCGCTTTTGGCAAGCAACAGCAGGCGCGGCCGTTGTGGTCTTTCTAGTTGTTCTGGCCATTCCTTCCCTTCGTGATCGAGTCTCGGGCGTCTTCGATGTGCGACAGGGTTCCGCGACCGCGGGTGGGTCTCTAGCTTACCGCTTGGAAGGTGCTACCAGCGGAATCCAGGCGATAGCAGACTACCCACTAGGGTTCGGTCTGTTTCTCAACGGCACAGGCATGCCCTCGAACCCTGAGCTCGACCGCTATGCGAGGATCAACGATTACTTCTCATCACATGGTGTCTTTTTCAGCGGCGATAACTGGTTTCAGTGGCTAATGGTTCAGACCGGGCTTCCCACTTTCGTATTGTACGTTGCACTGTTCTTGGTCCCGATTCTCTGGGGATTGTATTGGCGCAATAGGATCCAGAACAACGACTTGCGTCTGCTGCTACAGGGGAGTTTGGCGTTGGTTATCGCCACATTCGTTGCCGGGGTTTCCAATTCACCCATACTGACTTTCCCACCTTCCAATCTCCTCTTCTGGGCTGTGGTAGGGGCCCTATTCAAGGCACCCGTTTGGGATCGTGAGCTCGAACAGGCTTCACGTGCGCATCGGAATTGATACCCATTTTGCCACAAGCGCAAACGCGACGGGTAATCGGACGTATACGACCGGATTGGTGCATGCGCTGACGACGGCCGACAATCGGAATGAGTACATATTGTACGCAGTGCAGGATCATCCGTACTACCAGCAGTTCAGACGCAATCCGCGGGTAAAAATCCGCTATGGACTGTCTGCTAATGGATTGATACGCAACTTTCTCTCGCTGCCCAGGGCCATTGCGCGGGATGCGCCTGACGTGGTCCACCTGCACTTTATTATGCCCTGGTGCGTACGCACCCCGGTGGTCCTCTCAGTCCATGATCTGCACTATCTGCACTTGAATCACCCTACCATTCGTGAGAGGGCCCTGGGCGCACTCACAAGATGGAGTGCGCAACGAGCAGCTCAAGTTGTCACTCTGTCCGATTTCTCCCGGAGAGACATTATCTCGCTCTGCTCTGCGGCTGCCAGCCGGATTGCTACGATCCCTCTGGCAGCTGACGCGAGCTTCGCACCTGCGACAGACAAAGCAGCAGTCGCAGCGGTGCGGATGCGTCTCGGCATCAAGCGCGACTATGTTCTGTTCGTGGGGCGAACAGACGACCCTCGCAAGAACATAGAGTCCCTTATCGATGCATATATCACTCTCAGAAGGAACCAGGTCGTGGCTGAGCAACTAGTGATCGTTGGTCGTCACGGGCCAGGCACAACTGTTCTCCGGGACAAGATTGCATCGGCCGGGTTACAGGAAGATGTTCTTCTGCCTGGAGTTGCCCTGGATCAGGAGATACCGGCATTAATGTCGGGAGCAGAGCTGTTCGTCTATCCCTCGTCCTTTGAGGGATTCGGTCTGCCCGTTTTGGAGGCAATGGCGTGCGGGACGCCTGTGATAACGTCGAATGTGACTTCTTTGCCCGAGGTTGCCGGAGATGCTGCGGTGATGGTAAACCCGGGCGACTCCGCTGAATTGGCACAGGCAATGCGATGCGTCTTACAGGATGCGGTTCTCAGGAAGGAACTGCAAGAGCGCGGCCTTGCCCGGTCACGTCTCTTCTCGTGGGAGCGTACGGCTCGCGAGACCCTGCAGGTCTACGAAAGGATTGCACCCGTTCTCGCCTCGCAAAAAGGGATCGATGGACTCCGCGCGAAGGGGCCCCATTGACCACAATCCCACCGAGAGCCCTGATGCTTGCTACGGTTGCATAGGGGCACGAGGCGGAGCACATTACAACTATGGTTGAATCAATGCGAATTGCGGTTGTAGGTATTCGAGGCGTCCCCGCTAACTTCGGCGGTTCGGAGACCGCTGTCGAGGAGATCGGCGCCCGACTCGTGGCACGCGGGCATCAGGTGACGGTGTACTGCCGTGAGCACCACGACTCGCTGCACGGCCACAGGGATTACAAAGGGATGAGGCGCGTCGTACTGCCCTCCCTAAACACACTCAACCTCGACCTAATGAGCCACAGTTTCTTATGTCTTCTTCACATGGCTCGTGAGGAATTCGACATAGTTCACTTTCATGGAGTGGGGAACGCTCTTTTGCTCCCGCTCTTCAGATTGACCGGCCGCCGAGCAAAATCGCTCCTTGTGGTAGATGGGCCCGATTGGCGCCGCCCCAAGTGGGGTAGGATGGCAAGACTGGCCTTCAAAGCTTCTTTTCCCATGGCCGCTCGGATGGCTGATGAAATCATTTCGGATAACATTCAAGTCCAAGAGTTGTTCCTCAAAAATTATGGGCGGGGAACCCCTTTGGTTGGTTATGGAGCCGATCTCAACAGACCCAGCACATATGGCGCCCTGCAAAAGCAAGGTTTGGAAGCGGGCAAGTACATCTTGCAGGTCGGAGCGCTGGTGCCCGACAAGGGCGCTCATGTGCTTGTGGAAGCATACAAGCAGATCCGGACCGATTGGCCGCTTGTTATTGTGGGCGACTCTCCCTACGCGACTGCATACAAGGCAGCCGTGCGAAGCACAAAGGATTCGCGAATACGCTTCCTGGGGTACGTTTACGGACTAGAGTACCGCGAGCTTCTTGCAAACTGCGGCCTATACATCCACCCGCTACTCGTAGATGGGACCTCTCCAGCCCTGTTGCAGGCCATGGCTTATGGCTGCTGCATCATCGCGAGCGACCTGCCCGAAATAGACGGTACCCTGGCCGACACGGGGCCGCGATTCAGAACCGGTGATGCCAACAGCTTGCGAGAGCAAATCGCGCTCATGCTAGATCATCCAGACCGTGCACGGCAGTTCGGGGAGAAAGCGCGCAGCCGCGTTATAGCGTACTTCGATTGGGACCAAGTGACCAACCAGTACGAGCAGCTCTCAAGGGAGCTCTGCGGTCTTTCGTCGAGCCCAGGCCTCATGCACGCCGCTTAAAAGACCTACCTCCCTTGAGTCCGCGATCGAGGACAACCTACCATGCTCCGACAATTCAGCATTCAACGAGTAATCTTCTTCTTCGGCCTAGACTGGCTCGGAACATTGGGTATGATGTTGCTTGCCGGGCTGGTCAGGGGGGAATTGGGCATTTTACCCCAGCCGATCACCGACGCGCTGCAGCTTTTGCGGATTCCGCTATGGTTGGGGGAAGTCAGGAATGTGCAAGAGAGCATTCTGCCCCAAGTGCTCGTCATTGTGGCTGTCATTTGGCCGTGTTTCTTTGTGGTCTTTTCGGTTTATGATGGGCGTCGCAATGACAGCCTGAAGGCCGAGTTGATTAACGTCTTCCTGGCGGTCTGTGTTTCGACAGTGACGCTGGCCGGCGTATTATATCTCACGTACCGCGAGACCTCGCGTGTTCTCTTCGTACTCTTTTTCTTTATGGATGTGGTCTTGCTCCTTGGGGTCCGCGTGGTGCTTTGGACGTATCGGCTGAACTGGAGAGTCGGTCATGAGTCCCAACGTCGCCCTGTTATCGTGGTGGGAGCCGGGCCGGTGGGCAGGAATGTCGTGGAGGAACTCCGGAAATATTCGTGGGCCCACATCGACCTGATTGGGTACTTGGATGATGATCCGGAAAAGCAAGGAGCGCAAGTTGCGGGCCTCCTGGTTTTGGGGAGACTTGATCAAGTCTCGGCGATCATCGACGCATATCGTGTTCAGGATGCGGTGGTCGCACTCCCCTTACATGCGCATGATCGGATTGTGGAGATATGCCAGGCATTGCAGCAACGCTCCGTGCATGTTCATGTCATACCTGATCTTTTTGCACTTTCGTTTCCAAGCGCTACTCTGGACGGCTTTGGAGGAATCCCGGTCATTGACTTGGGCCAACCAGGCATCCGCGGCTGGCGGCGGTTTCTAAAGCGTGCTTTTGACACCTTGGCTGTTTCAATCGGTCTGATCCTCCTGTCCCCTCTCCTTTTACTGATTGCGATTCTAGTAAAATTCGATTCCCCTGGACCAATACTGTACAAGCAGACGCGCATCGGGGAGGATGGGCGCTCCTTCACGATGCTCAAGTTTCGCTCCATGAGAGCGGATGCCGATACGACGCTGCACAAGCGGCATGTGACCCGCCTCATCGAGCAGAACCTTAGCCCGGATCAATTGGGCGTCCAGAAAAAGGCAAGTCTGAAGCTCGAAAATGATCCGCGAGTTACGAAGGTGGGGAAGATTATCCGGAAGATGAGCTTGGATGAGTTGCCGCAGCTTTTCAATGTGCTGCGTGGCGAGATGAGTCTAGTCGGGCCGCGGCCGCCTCTCGTCTATGAAGTAGAACTGTACAAGGATTGGCACAGGCGTCGTTTTGAGGCAATTCCCGGCATTACTGGCCTATGGCAAGTGAAAGGGCGTAACCGAGTGAGCTTTGATGAGATGGTTCGAATGGATCTGGAATATATCGAGCGACAATCACTCTGGCTGGATGTTCAGATTCTCCTTCGAACTCCTCTGGCCGTGCTTGCTGGTCGAGGGGCCGGATAACCAACCTGCTTTTCATCGGAGGCCCGGATGCGGAAAATCAAAGTGGGCGTCATTGGATGCGGTTATTGGGGGCCTAAATTAGCGCGGAACTTTAATGAATTACCAGAGGCGGAACTAGCTTGGGTGGCAGATTATCGCCCGGAGCGCCTGGCGCATATGAAGGAGCTTTACCCCGCGGTCCGGACTACACAGCATTACCGGGAGGTGCTGGCTTCCGATGTGGACGCGGTTGCGATTGCCACGCCTGTCAGCACACATTATCCGCTGTCTATGGAAGCACTTGAAGCAGGTAAGCACGTCCTTGTTGAAAAGCCGTTGGCAGCAACGGTCACCGAAGCTGGGCAAATCGTGGAAGCCGCGGACAGATTGGGCTCCGTGGCGATGGTTGGGCACACTTTTCAATACAATCCCGCGGTGAGAGTCGTTCGAGATCTGGTTTCCCGCGGCGAGCTTGGGGAAGTGTATTACATTAATGGCACCCGCGTGAACCTCGGTTTATTTCAGCCGGACATCAACGTCATGTGGGATCTCGCCCCGCACGATGTTTCGATTCTGCTGCATGTGTTGCAAATGGATCCAATCGAGGTCAGCGCACAGGGTGAGGTTTTCGTGCAAAGGAATCGCGGCATCCATGAAGTGGCTTATCTGACTTTGCGCTTTCCGAAAGGCATCTTGGCGAACCTCAGGGTCTCCTGGCTTGATCCCGTGAAGACACGGCGAATTACGATTGTAGGCAGCAAGAAGATGCTGGTGTACGATGACATTGCGGAGAACAAGGTGATTCTCTACGACAAAGGGGTCGAAGTACCAGCGTATTCTGACACGGTTCAGGAGTTTCACATGTCTTACCGGCACGGCCCCGAGACAGTGGTGCCGGTCGAATGGCAGGAGCCGCTGAGCGTGGAGTGTGGGTCTTTTGTTCGCTGTGTCCTCGAGCGCGAGAGTGGCTGTGTTCGATGCGAGCAGAGGACTTACCATCTGTGCAGTTCGGCAACGGTCGGAGCGAAAGTTGTGAGAGTGTTGGAAGCCGCTCAGAAATCGCTGCTCAACGGCGGCGGTAGAGAGTGCATTTCCACATAATCGGTCCTTCAACTCGTCCGTAAAGGCCAAGGAGATACCAGCTTAGGGTGAGCGCATATTCACCGGTCGGAGAAAGGTCAATGGAGCAAGAAATAGAAATTGATCTCATGCAGTATGTGCAAATCGCGAAGAGATGGCTCTGGCTGATCGTTGCAGGCGCGCTGGTGGCGGGGGCTGCCGCTTACGCGGTTAGCTCTCTCTTGCCACGAATCTACCAGGCGGAGGCGGATGTGGCCTCTGTCAAAGGATTGTCCCAGATTACTCTCTCGCCAAATTACACGACGCTTTCCGAGGCCCAACTCGCCCAGGGTCTTGACGTCAGTGCGCGCCAGAAAGCGCTGGTTGCCATCGCCCGTGGGAACGACGTCGCTTCAGACGTGATCGCCGAGCTCGGGCCTGATCTGACCCCCGACGAACAGCAGGTGGCAAACCTCTTGAGCATGGTCCAGGTCACGACCGATGGCGACCTGATCCGAATCCAAATCCAAAGCACGGATCCTCAGAAGGCGGCCAAGATCGCGAATACATGGGCCCGTGTCTACTCCGCAAGAGTCAACCAGCTTTATACGGAGACGCCGACAAGTTTGGAGCAAATTCAGACACAGGCAGATCAAGCATGGGGGAGCTATCAGAAAGCAGAATCCGCTTTGAGCGACTTTATCGGGCAGAATCGGATCGATGCCCTCAGCAGGGAAATCGATGCCAGGCAAAAGTCTGAAAGTGACCTATATTCGGCGCAACGCAGCTTGAATCGCCTGTTGCAAGATGCCACGTCGTTTCAGGAGCTAGCGAACAAAGACTCCTTGTCTAGTGCTAATGACACAACTGACCGCCTCTCGGCTCTCCTGATCCGTGCCAATGCAGCCCTCCTGTCCTATTCATCCCCTAGCGGGGTAGTTAGCCCCAGTGGCAGTTCCTCTCTATCGGGTGGGCCCGCCAATTCATCTTCCAACGGTCCAATGCTGCCACTTCAAGTTCAAGTGGCAGTAAACAGTCTCAATGATGCGAGTTCGTCCAGCGCAAGTGTGCGTTCCCAGATCGATGCCCTCATCGCGACGCTGAGCGCAAGAAAAAAGCAGGTGGAAGCGCAGATTAATGACCCTTCTGAGCAGACTCAGGTGCTTGCGCTGCAGAAGGAATTGGAGCAGCAGACAGCGAAGCGGCAACAGCTGACCAACGCGCGCGATTTGGCGTGGACGACATACACGACGATCGCGAAGAAGATAGAGGAGGTCCGGGTTTCGGAGGAGGCCAGCAGTACGATTGTCCGGGTGGCGGGGTCTGCAGTCGTGCCGGAAGCACCCGTTGCTCCGCGCAAGGCCACCAATGCAATGCTTGGCGCCGCGGTTGGTCTTGTGTTGATGATCGCGCTTGCATTGATTGTCGAGTTGATGAACTCTGGCATTCGCTCTTCGAAGGAGATCGTCGATCGTCTTAGACTGCCAACCTTTGAAGTCCCGCTGAGCCGAAGTGCTCTTGGGGGGTCGATCCCCTCTGCCTACTATGCCCTTTGGGCGAACCTTTTTGCCGATTCCCGGATGGGCAAGACGCTTTTGATTGCAGGCATGGAACCTAGTGAAGAGAGGGCGACCGTTGCGGCAAGCCTGGGGATGGTGGCCGCACAAGCTGGCCGCTCGGTCATTCTGGTGGACTCGAATGTTGTCAACCCGTACCTGGATCAATTCTTCAGTCTGCCCAATGCAAAAGGGTGGAGCAGCCTGGCCGCAAGAGAACAGCCTGATCTGACAGATTATCTGCAGCCGACCTCAATCAAAAACCTCGCTGTGATTACGAGTGGTCCCACCTCGGCGCCCAACAATGAGTGGATGGTATCTCCGCGCCTACCCTTGCTGATAGACAGTCTCCGCGCCAAATGCGACTTTATGATTTTCAATTGCTCTGCTTCAGCGGAAAATGCGGATGGGCTTTTGCTCGCCCGACATGTGGATAGCGTGTTGATCCTTGCGATAGCGGGTCGGACCTCTCGAGATTCTGCGCTTCAGCTTAAAGAGCAATTGGAGCGGGCTAATGCTAATCTCCTAGGTGTCTTACTTCTTCGAGCGCGAGAATCTCCGGTCTTCTCCCGCCTCATAACGAGATTCCGGCCACCACGAGATGAGCTTTTAGTCCCTACTACCGCTTGAAAGAAGTGACAAACGGCCTTTTGGTAATCAGGGGAATCTTGGCGCATGCGCTTGCTGTTGCCGATCGGTACCATTGGATTTTCCTCTTCGCAGCTTCGCCATTTCTTCTCTTTCCCTCTCCGACTCGGTCTGTCGCGTTAGTTGTAGTCCCGGCCTTGTGGATTCTCGCGTGGCGAGTGAGAGGGGCTGCCTTGCCGCGCACGCCGTTCAACGTGATCCTGCTCGTGCTCTATTCGATGGTGCTGGTGAGCCTGTTCGCAACGTACGACGTGGCGGTGAGCCTATCCAAAGTCGCCGGGATGGTCCTCGGGATTGGCGTTTTTTTTGCTTTCGTACGCGAGGGCCAGACTTCCAGAGGATGGTGGGTGTGTTTCTGGGTGTACGTGCTGACGGGTTTGGGGGTGGCAGTCCTTGGGATCTTGGGCACCAATTGGCTCCAAAAAGTGAATCTTCTATCACCCATTATTGCCCGATTACCTCCACGTATAACGGGTCTCCCGGGCGCTGGACCGGGTTTTTCCGGCAATGAGCTGGCAGGCGGGCTGCTGTGGGTGATTCCCCTCATCCTTGTTCTAGACACACTGCTGCTTACCCGTGCGAAAAAGCTCCAATCCAATTTCGGCTTGCTTTGGACACTCACGGTGTTCTGTTTTGTAGGTGTGGCAAGCTTCCTAATGCTGAGTTATCTAGTTCTGACCCAATCGAGAGGAGGGTACATAGGCTTCCTTCTCGCCCTGTTTGTATTGGTGCTCTATGCGCTACCCTCCCGCAGACGCTGGATAGCAGTCGGTGCGTTAGTAGTGATGATTAGTATCGGACTCGCAGTTTCTCGGGATTCCACCGGGGTCGCACTGGTGAGGCTCGTGGGCGGAGAATCGTCGATGGGCACAGCTCTATCGCTTGATACCCTTGAGGGACGGGTCGAGGTATGGTCCCGGGCAATCTATGCGATTCAGGATTTCCCATTCACGGGCATGGGCATGAACACCTTCCGATACGTTGTTCATGTGCTCTATCCGCTTTTCAGCGTCAGCCCGGATTTCGACATCTCTCACGCACATAATGAATTCCTGCAAGCCGGATTGGATCTCGGCCTTCCCGGATTGATCGCATTTATTGCCCTCTATATGGGGGCTTTTTGGATGCTCGGGCAGGTCTGGAAGACAGCCCGGCCGGGCGAATCGGGTCCCGGTGACAGGATCCTGCTGCAAGTGCTTGTCATGGGCTGTGCCAGTGGATTGATTGGGCATATCAGCTACGGCATGACGGATGCAGTCACCTTTGGAGCAAAGCCGGGGGTCTTGTTCTGGATGCTCCTCGGACTCATCACCACTCTGTTTCAGCAGACTGATTCAGGACGATTCTTTGAATCGCCTGCTGGTTGGCCAGCGGGGGCCATCTTGGCGCGCATTGCTAGCGCGCCCAAGAGGACTTGATACAGATGGTCGATTGGCTCAGCCTGTCCATTTCTACTCTTTGGATTCTCGGCCTATCGTTGCTCCTTGTGACCATAAGTATAGCTTACTGGGCGAGCGAGAAGGAAAACAAGCCGTGTAGACATGTGCTTTCTCAGTCAGCTTTCCATCTGTCGGCTATGGCGGGGGTTTTCTTGTTCGCCTTCGGCATTCTGCTCACAGTCAGTTCATGGTGGGAGAGAGCAGGCTGGGCGGCCGTCCTTATCCTGGCCTTGATAGAAGGTGGGTCGGCTTGGAAGGATTGGCATACTCGTCCGATGAAAGACTCTGAATAATGGATTCTGTTCCAATTTCGGCGACACCGCGGCCCGGGCGCTCGTGGCTGGTCCTCCAACTGGGCATAGGCACTTGCATTGGTATCCTGGCTCTGGTTTGGGCCGTGCGCGGTCTGGATCTTCAGCAGGTGCTGAATACGCTCGAGGCGGCGCGGTATACCTGGGTCTTGGTGTCCCTGATATGTGTGGTGGGTGTGGCCCTTACCAAGGCCGCGCGCTGGAATGCGCTCTATGGAGTGACCGAGCAACCCGGTTCGTTCTGGGATTTATTCTCGGTACTCATGATTGCTCAGATGGTCAATGTGATCATTCCGCTCCGCATGGGAGAGTTGATCCGGATCGGGTTGATGAAGCAAGCGGGGCGGCCGGGTGCCACTACGCTGTCGACGATTGCGATCGAGAAAGCCCTGGACCTAGTGGCGGCCGGCCTCATTGCCGTTTCGTTGGCCCTGATGGCGGTGGCCCCTCAGTGGTTGCAGGCGTGGTCCGGCAGCGTGTTATTGATGGGCCTCACACTCTTGATCGGCCTCATCCTCATCTGGTACTTGAGAGCGTGGCTAGAAAAGGTACTTGCGCGCCTACTCGCTCTTTTCGGGTGGCTGCCGGTCGTTTGGCAAGGACGCCTGCTGCGAATTTGCAGCACCATGCTCGAAGCGTTCGGCGCGATGACTGAGCTGCGGACGGGTTTACGCATATTGTTTTGGACCGTGGTCACCTGGCTGTTTTCGCTACTCGCGATGCTGACCCTCTTCTCTGCGTTTAATCTTTCGGTTCCGTTCTCCGCGGCAGTGGTGATGATGTTGGCCATCACCTTTAGCAACGTTGTGCCCTCTCCCCCTGCCCTCATCGGAGTCATCCATGCTATCGCCGTAGTCGTCCTAGGCGAGTACGGAGTCGCGCAGCCCGTCGCTTTGGGCTTTGGAATTGTACTGAATATTGCCACAGTTGCCCCGCTAGTGGTGTTGGGAAGCCTCGCTCTCTGGCAGCGTGCGCTCTTTTCCGTCAGTCTTTTGCACCGGTATTCCCCTCGCCGGCTTTGGAAAGGATAATCGAGATCTCTCGCTCTCACTCGGCGGAAGCGCACCGTCAAGAGGTCGAGCATTTTGATCAGCACTGGCGGCAAGAGTGGAAAGCGGGGAAGCTCGATCTCGTGATCCCGCCCGATGAGGAGATCTGGAGACGGGACCTGGGGCGAGCGCGCCGGATCGCCTTTGAATGGCTAGGCGATTTGCGCGGGAAACGCGTCCTTGAACTGGGTTGCGGGCCCGGGGACAACACGATTCTGATGGCGCGACGCGGGGCTAACGTCATTGCGCTCGATATTGCCCCTTCGAGCCTTGACATCACCCGCCGGTGCGCCAGCGCGAATCGACTCGAGAGATCCGTACACCTCAGCCGGATGATGGCGGAGAGCTTGGCTTTCCGGAACGGATCCTTTGATTGGGTTGTTGGCTTTGGATTTCTTCATCACGTGGATTCGTCCACTATCGGCGACGAGTTGCGCCGCGTCTTGCGCCCGGATGGGCGCGCGCTTTTCTTTGAACCATTGGGCACGAACCCACTGCTCGAGTTTTCGCGCGAGCACCTGCCGTACCGTGGCAAGCACCACTCACCCAACGAGCACCCCTTGACCTATGATGACCTGCGGCATATGGGCAAATCCTTCAAGCATGCGCGTGCGCGAGAATTTTACCTCTTTTCGATGATTTCCCGAGTCGTCGCGAGCGAGAGGGCGTTTGGGGCCCTGTGGGCCTTGGACGAGTTCCTCATTAAGCACTTGCGGGCAGTTCGGCGCTGGTGTCGTTATGTTCTAGTCGAGTACGAGCTGTGAGCCTGGTGACATGGACATTGGTCGTTGTACTTTGGCTTTCCGCGTTCGTCGTCTTTTACACCTTTGTCGGCTATGCGGTGCTGATTACCTTGCTCGCGCGTTTCCTTCACAGGCCGATTCGGCGCGAACAAATCACTCCATCGGTCACCTTGATCATATCGGCGTATAACGAAGAAGCCGTAATGGCAGAAAAGCTGGAGAACTGTCTCCGGTTGGATTATCCGCGCGACCGCGTGGAGATGATTGTGGTTGCGGATGGTTCGACCGACCGAACGTGTGAGATCGTGTGCGAGTTTGAAGAGCAGAATGTGAAACTGCTTTTTCAGCAGGAACGACGCGGGAAAATTGCGGCCATGAACCGTGCCGCGCCATTTGCCTCGGGCGAGGTCCTGGTGTTTTCGGACGCCGATGCGATGCTCGAGCCACAGTCCATCCGGATGCTCGTGGCGAACCTAGCGGACCCGAAGGTGGCTTGCGTCGGGGGAGAAAAACGGATCCGAAAAGACGCCAGCGTGCAAGCTCATGGAGAATCGGCGTATTGGCGCTACGAAGCCTATCTCAAGCGACTCGATTCCTCGATCAACACGGCGATCGGCGCCATAGGAGAGCTCTTCGCCATCCGGCGAGAATTGTACCGGCCCATGGACGACGATCTGCTCATCGAGGATTTCGTGCTGACGATGCAACTGGTGGCGCGCGGCTGGCGGGTCGTGTATGAGCCCGGCGCAATCACGTGGGAAAGAGCGTCGCCCTCTTTGCAGGGAGAATGGCGAAGACGTGTCCGAATTGCCGCGGGGGGATTCCAAGCGATCGGCCGATTGACCGACATGCTCAACCCGCTGCGCGGCCTGGCCGCCATTCAGTACATTTCGCACAAGGTCCTCCGCTGGCTTTCTCCCTTTTTCATGGTCGTCGTCTTCGTCGCGAATCTTGGACTATTGCATCTCTCACTCTACCGTTGGATGATGCTGATACAAATCGTCTTTTATTTGCTCGCTCTGCTAGGCCTCGTACTCACGAGGGCAGGAGTACGATTGTGGCCCCTGCAAATACCGTTCTATTTCTGCTTTGCCAATGCGACCAGCCTAGCAGGCTTTTGGCGCTACGCCACCGGTTCACAGCCGGTCACCTGGGCGAAAGCCCGCTAATTCATTTCGAAAAATGGACACACTGAATTCGGCCCCAAAAGCGAAAGCGGTCCCGTATCGGCGTCTAGCCATCAAGCTGGTCTTGCTCGGGTTTGTCATTCTGGGGCTGGTCTTCGGCTTATGGGTGGGCAGTATTGGCTTCCTGGCATGGTCTCTCGCCACGCGTGCCTCGCGCTGGCAGCAAATGGCCGGCGATCCCTCGCGGGTGGATTTTTCCGCGCTGGCGAGAGATGTGCATGATTCGCGAGAGAACCTTGTCTTTCTTCAGGGCGAGCTAGGCCCTGTTCTTTGGCTGGGAGCCCGCATGGGAGGGGACTGGGCGACGGCCGAACCGCTAATGGAGGCTGCTGTCGAATGCTCCGCCGCGGGGGACGAATCCTTGCAAGCGCTCCTTCCAACATTGGCGGACGTGACCCCGGGCTCCCTTTCCATGTCGGCATTGCCGGGTCTGCTGGATGGTCTGGTGACCGCGCGTCCAGCATTGCAGAAAGCTGAAGCCCACCTGGACAGGGCATCTGCAACTCTTGATCGAATTGATGGCCCGCTCTCGCCACGCTTCGAGCGATGGGTGAGCCAAGCCAAAAAGGCTGTTGCTCTAGCCAAGCAGGGCCTGGTGGCGGCGCAGATCGCTCCCGATTTGCTAGCCCGGGACGGCTCCCGCACATACTTGGTGCTTGTCCAGAACTCGGATGAACTACGGCCGACCGGAGGGTTCATCAGCGATCTGGGGCATGTGGTCATCAGCCATGGAACCGTTATCTCACAAACGTTTCAAGACAGTTATGCGGTCGATGATTTCTCTAAGTACTACCCGGACCCACCCAAGCCGCTCCTGGATTACATGAACTCTGAGCAATGGGTAGTGCGGGATGGGAATTGGTCGCCCGATTTTCCAACCACGGCCCGCGATGTGGTCCGGTTGTACCAGATCTCTCGGCCGGAGAAGATAGATGGAGTCATCGGCATCAACCAAAAGGCGGTGCAGATGTTGATGCCCGGGTTGGAGCCTTTGACCGTCGAAGGGATGTCAGAGCCGGTGACCGCCGCAAATGTTGAGCAGGTCTTCCAGGAGGCGTGGAACCCAAGCCAGAGCGGACCAGACGCTTCGAAAGATACGACGTCGTGGATACTCGGCCGGAAGGGATTTGTGGGAGCAACCGTCCAAGCGGCCATCAGCAAGATGACGAGCGGAAAGGCGAACTGGACGCGGCTCGCTCTAGGGATTTTGGAGGCAATGCAACAACGCCAGCTTACGGTCTTTGCGAATGGTCCCGAGGCGGAGCAACTTGGGGCATTGAATTGGGACGGCTCTGTGCGCTCCACCGATGGGGACTATTTGATGATTGTCGATGCAAACATCGGTTTTGGGAAGGTCAATCCGCTTATTCAGGAGAGCGCCGAATATCATGTGAGTTTGCAACCGAATGGAACCGGGCGTGCGACCGTGGAGCTGAGCTATACGCACAAGGGGACACAGACTGGTATTATTTGTACGCCGGCTGTTGCCTACGACCAGACGATCACCTACGAGAAGATGATGAATCGCTGCTATGGCGACTATATCCGTTTGCTAGTTCCTTCCGGCAGCCGCTTGCGTGCCGCGACGGCTCACCCTGTGCCCGGACAATACCTGTGGAGCGGCAAATCGGCAGACGGGAAAGCCGAGACTCTGCCTGAAGAAGCGGGGCGGGCGGCCTTTGGGCAATTCTTCATGCTCGAGTATGGAAAGAGTCTGCAAACGCGCTTCGATTACGATTTGCCGTCAATTGTTAAAGAAAGGGAAGGAAATCAGGAGTACTCACTCATCGTTCAAAAGCAGCCCGGCACGGACGCCATGCCGGTCAAAGTCGTCCTAACTTTGCCGTCCGAGAGCCGGCTCATTTCTGCCAAACCCCAGCCCACATCCATTTCAGCGGATTCCTTGCAGTACGACTTGTCGCTGGACATGGACCAACTCATTCAAGTGATTTATGCAGTCTCGAATTGACTTGAAGAGCAGAACGGGGGCTGTGTTTCTTTGCTTGATTCTCCTCGCCCTGCTCGTTCGGCTTTTGTGGCTTGGCCGCAAGAGCTTTTGGCAGGACGAAGCGTACACACTGGCCGTTGCCACCCAACCTCTTGATCATATCCTTGCCCTGAACTGGGACCCTACTCCGCCTCTGTTCTATGTGGTCATTCATTTCTGGTCCGAGGTGGGACGGAGCGAATTCATATTGCGACTGCCTTCTGCTCTGCTCGGGGCAATTTGCGCCGGGTTCACCTATCTCCTGGGGCGGCGCTGGGCAAGTGAATGGGTCGGCATCGCAGGTGGAATCCTGCTCGCCATTGCGCCCATCCATGTGTGGTCCTCGCAAGAAGTACGCGTCTATGCCGCGGCAAGCGCGTTTGGCCTGGCCTCCGTTTGGGCTTTGAGCGAGGCCGTTTTTACAGGGCGCCGGGTCGCTTGGCTGGGTTGGGTGGCGGCGACTCTCCTTGCTCTCTATAGCCATTATTCAACGTTCCTTTTATTCTTCCTCGAAATTGTGCTAGTCGTGCCAATCTCACACAGGCTAGGCGTCTTGCGGCGCTCCCGGCTGCCGGCACTGGTTTCTGTGGTCGGTGTTGTTCTCCTCTACATCCCCTGGTTGAGAGGAGCGGCGGGAACGTTCAACGCAATCGTAGATGGCGTGGTGTGGTATTTCAATCCGGTTCAAGAAATCGCAGCGAGGCTGGGCTTGGCGATTACGGGCAGGCAGTTGTTTGATATCTCCGCTCTGCTGCTTCTCCCTGTCATCTTGTTGTTCACCTTCATCGGCTGGAGGATGATTCGCTGGTGGCAGGCAGGATCATTCTCCATGAGTTCAGGGGCAGTATTGCTTCTAGGCGGAGCTTACTTCGTACTGCTGGTAATCTCGGGATGGCCGCGCGGTTACAGTATCCGCCGGCAGATGGCCATCTTCCTGCCCTACGTGTTACTCTTGATCGCCTGGGCCGTGAGCCGTTTAGGGCGGCGCAACCGGCTACTGGCGGGTCTGGTGATCATCACGTTGCCATTGCTCATTCAGCAGTTGGCCATTGTCGAGTGGCAAGACTGGCGGTCGGTTGCGAAATACGTTGATGAATATTCGCAAGCTCAAGACTTGATTCTTTTGAGTGCGCCCTGGTATTACGAGGCTTTCAATTATTACTACCCGGGGTCGGCCTCCCGAGTTGGCGTCATGCCGGCTGATGTGGTGCAGAATAACACGGGGCTCACCGATGGCAAGCCACGCGTCTGGCTCATTCTATGTGGAGACACTTACACAGACCCGGGCGGAGCCATCCCATCCTGGCTTGATGAACATAGAAACGTCGTGGGGCAGTATAGCTTCCCCGGGATAATTGTAAGGCTGTATGGGTCGACATCGGGCAGTGCCATGCCATGAGCTTTCCCATCCTGGATCTGGTTCTCGGGCCCATTTCGGGCAGGAGATAGTGGGATTCGATAATTGTTAATTTGCGCGATATCTCGTTTCAAGTATAATGTCCACCAACCGCACGATTCTGAATGTGAAATCGATAGAGGTGCCGGGCGCGGGAATCTAGTTGCCTTAAAGCATCAGTGGCGCAAGCTCCAGTCGGCTTCAATCAGCGGAGCCTGCATAATTCGGTGCCTAGGGAATTCTTGTGAAGCCCTCTCTTCTTAAACCTGTTGCGGCATGGGGACTTCTTTTCCTTCTGTTATGGGTCTTAAGCAGCGAGGGAGTCTGGGCGACCGCAAATGCTCAAGGGACGGTTCCTACCAGAGTCAAGAGCCCGACACGGCCTCCAGTGACGCCTGCGCCCATTCCGAGCGCGACACGCGTCCCGCCCACCAGCATACCGATTCCCCCCGGCCCAACACTGGCGCCTCAGACAGCGACTCCGATTCCCACGACGGCTACAATCGCCGCATTCACTCCATCAGCCATATTGGCAACCGCGAGCGAGAATCTGCGCATCCGAGCGGAACCTTCGACAAGCGCGGCAGTTCTAGGACAACTGAAAAAGGGGGAGTCCGCGCCAATTGCCGGTCGAACGGCAGCGAATGACTGGTGGCAGATTGCTCTCCCGGGGAACCCTAACCGACGAGGATGGATCTCTGCCGCATTTGCTGTAGCGAGTGGACCGGTAGACGGAATCCCCGTTACTCAAGCGGCCTCATCAACGGCTACAGTTGCTTCTCCGCGAGTGGTAGCTGCTCCGCCTTCTGCCACTGCAACTATTGGAGAGGCAACACCGACGCTCGCTACCCCAACGGACACCTTAGAGCCACCCGCGACATCTCCATTGCCCTTCGCTCGTCCCCGCACGACACCGACCGCTTCTCCAATCTCGTCCTTGAGCCCGGATGGGACAAGCGGTCTTCTGATGACTGTCGTGGCAGGGCTCATCCTCTTTGGAATTGCCGGGGGCGTGCTGTTGGTGGTGACAGGCGGCATCATGCTTTGGGTAGGTGGCAGGCGAATGGATTGAATACTCTTGGAGGCGTGGTATTGAGAGATCAACTCACAAAGGTACATTGCTGTCAAGTCCTATTAAAAAGGGAAAGCAGCGTTTTTGTTGGTTTTCTGATTTTTCTTTCCTCGATACTTGCTTACTCGTCAGTGAAAGCGGATGGTGAAATCTCTCAGAGAGAGATTTCAAGGTCAAATGCGCCCGCCAGTTCTGCGAGGTCTATGTTCTTGCCTTTCGTGGCAAATCAGTATTTGGCACTATCGCCTCTGTGGCGATTTGGCACGGCACCTGTTCGGAATTCCCCGACTGCTTACGACCCTGTGGATATTGCGTCTTTGCGTTTAGGCTGGTATCTGGATTTTGGCATAGGGGGCCTGAATGCTCCCGGGTCATTCGGAATGGAGTACTTGCCCTTTATCAGCGTGAAACAGTGGAAACTGAATGCGGATGGCACACAGACTCTCTGCAGCGTTGGCAATACCAACTATCTGAACTCGTATGCTGTATCGCCAAGCCCGAGCCAAATCCCGGCCTTGGTGACCAGTCATCCGGGGCGGACATGGATCATCGGCAATGAGATGGAGCGGCGGGATTGGGGTGGTAGCGGCTATTGCTCCAGCCAAAATGAGATGCTTCCGAATCTTTATGCCCAGGCTTACCACGATCTATATTACTTGATCAAAGGCGCCGATCCGACTGCTCAAGTGGCGATTGGTGGCATGGTGGAAGCGACCCCTCTGCGGCTTCAGTACCTTGATAGCGTTTGGGCAACGTACTCTTCGCTGTATGGCAGCCCGATGCCTGTAGACGTGTGGAACATCCACATGTATGTCTTGCGGGAGCAGAGCGGCAGTTGGGGAGCAGACATACCTGCTGGATCGTCGGCAACTCAGGGAATGTTGTATACATATGCGGATCACAAGGATTTTACCAAGGTAGAAGCACAGATTCTAGACCTGAGAACGTGGATGAAAAGTCACGGCCAGCAAAACAGGCCACTCATTACCACCGAGTTTGGCGTTCTTTTTCCTGAATGGGTTGTTGATCCTGCGAATCCTTCACAGGTCCTGTTTTCGCCTCCCCAGGTCCGGGATAGCTATATGTATCCGGCGTTCGACTACTTTTTGAACCAGACGGACCCCAATCTAGGATATCCCGCGGATGGCAACCGATTAGTCCAACGTTGGAACTGGTGGAGTCTGGATTTTGATGATGGTCAGTGTGATACCGGGGTTTTTTATCCGTATAATAACAGCAATCTGCTCTCGTCGGGGCTCGGACCGTCTACGGCACCCACCAATTGTCCTTTCCCGGCCAAGGGACAAACGCCGTACTTTGGATACTGGAAACAGTATGTGCAGTCACTGCCTGGGGGCTCGACGCGGCCGTATAGTGCGACCTCTGCCACGCGAGAGGCGGTTTACTCAACCGCACCGGAATTGGCGAATGCAACGGCAGATACATCCAATTGCTCATCTGACCTGCAGACTCGTTCATCGTTACTCCAGTCGTTGAAGGAGTCCGATGATCGCTTGGTCGCGATATCGAAGCTCACAGGAGGAACTCGGATCTGCGCTTCTTCGCTTCCGTGAAGAATCTGCACGCCTTCTCGTTTTCCAGGTTCACGTTCGGCACCGAAGCCATTCTCCTCAAAGGGGACTGCAAAAGGAACCTACAATTCTCGAGATAGCGAACTGTAACGCACATGCCCTGGCCCCCGGTAGTATTCCCACTAGGCTGAACCATGGTGACTCTGGTTCGCTGAATCGGGCGTATAATGGGGAGACTCTTCTTCAGTGCGCACAGGTGAAGTATGGAACAACGCCCGAGCCATTGTTGTCTGTGTCGGGCGTGTCGCTCGAATCAAAATTCTGCGACGAAACCGTGCACGTCCAGATCAATCTACTGATGAGCACGCTCGATGAACATCAAAGCGGGTTCAATGTCGCTCTCGAACGGCAGCGGCACTGAAAAAGCCGGCGGTCCCAGATGGCCAGGCTCTTGCAGAACCAAAAGTCGGGGGAGCCTCAAAATCGCCGCTAATGGAAACGTTGGGGCCTTCTCCAAATCAGCGACCATCGAAACCCGCCCACCGGGTGAGGCCCCACACTGTCGGACGTCTGTTGGACAAACAAGGCTTTTCACCGCACGTTAACTACAACGAACCGGACGGGCGAGCCAGCCCGGACCGTAATGCGCAATTCGATTATATCCAAGCGCAGATGAGACGTTTCTTGGATCACAGCCGGCCGATCATTGTTTTTGTAAAGCGAGAACGGGGTGTGCGCCACTCTTGATCAATCCGGATCGATTTAGGGAAGGGTGATAGAATACGAGGTTTGAAGTTCTATTGCTGGAGAGAAGACCTGTGAGTGCTGACGAACCTGTTATTGGACGCCATCCCGGCTATCCGACTGAAGGAAGTAGCGTCCGATGAGCCGTCGATTGTGGCAGTCATGGCGATCACTCAACCCAGCGCCGCCCATCCCCTCCGCCAACCACGCTCTAGACGAATTCATCGCTACTATTGGCGCAGGATTTCCGACGTGCTCGGTAGTGGTGTACCCGTGAAGTTTCGACTACGCGTCTGCCGTTTTTTCTGCGACAACGCCGAATGGCATCGGCGCATCGTCACCGAAGGACTCGCCTCCGCGATGGCGCCATACACCCTGCGGACGCGTCACGTCGGGTCCTTGCTCGCCTCCCTCGGCCTCGTCAACGGCGGACAGGCGGGCGCTCCGCTGGCGCGTCGCTTCGGCACGACCGTCCGTCCGAACACGCCGTTTCGGATTCTGCAGCGCCAGCCCGAATCATCGGTGCCGACGCCGCGCGTGCTCGGAGTGGACGATTGGGCGTGGCGCCAAGGACACACGATTGGAACCCTCCTGATCGATCCTGAGCGCCATCAACCCATCGAGCTCTTGGCGGATCGTTCGGCGGATTCAATGGCTCACTGGCTGGAAGCTCATCCCGGCATAGAAATCATTTGCCGCGACCGGGTGGATGTCCACGCCGATGGGGTCGAGCGGGGTGCCCCCGCGGCCGTGTAGATGACTGGTCGCTTCCATTTGCTCCAAAATCTCTGAGAGACTCTGCAACGGACCTGAGAGCGCCTTACGGCCCACTTCCAGGGACGAGGTATTGCGCGAGCCCTCGCCGACCGCCCACCCTGTTGGGTACACCCCTTTCCGCTCGCGGCTACGCGTGGATGATCTAGCGTGGGCGCGAAGAGTTGGCGGGTAGCGAGCGAACCGCGCTCCTGCAACTGAGCCAGATCTGCCTCGACGTCCGAGTGCTCCATGGGCTAACGCAGGGACTTGCACAGATGTTGCGCGAGCATCGGGCGGCCGACTTGGATCCCTGGCTGGAGCGGGCAGCCAATAGCCAAGTCTTCGAGGTGAAGCGTTTTGCGGAGGGCATTCAGCGCGTTCACCCTGCGGTCCATGCGGTGGTATCCTGGTCACAAAGCTCCGGGCAAGTCGATGGACAGACCAACAAACTCAAGCGGGTCATCGATTTTTCAGTGCCATGACTGGGAACTGGGCCGGCGAACCGGTGCCGAATTGCGAAAAGATGTTGCTTCTGATTAGGGCGACTGCCACCGGGCAAGGGTTGACAGTCTATGCGACCCTCGATCGGAAAATCTTTCTGACGCAAGTCGTCTCGGATGCCAAGATGGTAGGCTTGAATAGCTAGAAGCATGAGGCGCTGCCCAAATTGAGCTGTACCCTCCAGCCGTTCGAATGAAAGTCGAAGCTTGTTTCTGGACTGTCCCATAGGGGAGTGGCACATCTGCTTCGCGGCTTGGCTCACCCATGAAACTGATTATTCAGATCCCATGCTACAATGAGGCGGAGACTCTGCCTGTCACGCTGCGCGACCTACCGCGTGAGCTGCCCGGCATCGACCAGATGGAACTGCTCGTAATTGATGACGGCAGTGAGGATCAGACGGCCAAAGTGGCGCGCCAACTGGGAGTACATCACGTTCGCCGACTGCCTCAACACCTGGGACTGGCGGGCGCTTTTGCCGTTGGGCTTGAGACGGCCCTGCGCGCGGGTGCAGATCTCATAGTGAATACGGATGCGGATAATCAGTACGATGCCCGCGATATGTCCTCCTTGATTGCACCAATTCTGGAAGGTCGTGCTGAGATAGTGATCGGCGATCGTGGCGTGAGGAATCTCGAGCACTTTTCCTTCACCAAGCGGCTCCTGCAGCGATTTGGCAGCTGGGCTGTCCAGGTAGCCTCAGATTTGAGGGTACCGGATGCGACCAGCGGATTCCGCGCGTTCAGCAGAGATGCAGCCCTACGGCTGACCGTTCTGAGTGATTATTCATATACTGTAGAGACGTTGATTCAAGCGGGGGCACGCAATCTTTGCATTGCTTACGTTCCTGTCCGTACACGACCCCGCCTACGAGAGTCGCGGCTTGTGCGCAGCATCCCGGATTACATTGCTCAATCGGGGCTCACCATTCTGCGCGCCTATGCGATGTACAAGCCATTGCGTGTGTTTCTCACCATTGGGGGCTTGATGGTCCTCGCAGGGCTGGTGCCAGCCATACGTTTCTTGTATTTTTATATTATTGAAGGAAACGGCACAGGGCATATTCAGTCGCTGATCTTTGCTGCCGTTCTGCTAATCATGGGCTTTCAGATATGGTTGATTGGTCTCGTCGCAGACCTCGTGGGCTTTAATCGCAAGATTCTAGAAGAGGCGCTCTATCGACTGCGGAAACTCGAAATATCGAACGAGTCCTCCCGAGACCTGATTGACTCGGAATCTCAAAGTATTCATCGGTGATGCTTCATAAAGCGATACCGCTATTGCTTGTAGTTCTGCTGCTCGGCCTGCCAGGCTGCTCATCTTACATCGTACCAGAGCAGCCTGTTTTTTCTGATTTTGCTGTCCTCTCGGCTGGAAGGACCATTGGGCAGACGTTTAGGGCAAGCAATGCAGGCCTGAACGGAGTTGAGGTTTTCCTGGCTCCGGAGGCTTTCGTGTCTGGGGAGATTCAGATGCATTTGCGCTCTGATCCCCGCTCGGCCGCCGACTTGGCATCTGCAGAACTCTCTTCGGGAGATATCATTGCCCCGGACTATTATCGATTCTCTTTCTCGCCCTTGAATGATTCCTTGGGCAAGACATACTATCTGGTTCTCGCACTGCAAAGTGCGGGCGAAGTCAGAGTGGGAAGGGCTCCGGGAGGTACATATCTGGAAGGGGCGATGTATCAAAATGGCCAGCCCGTCGATGCACAGGCGGGCTTCCGTCTGGTTTACGCGCCGGCTGACATGATCCTGGGCTGGTCGGCTCTTGGGATTAACTGGCTTAAGATACTCGGAGCAAGTATTTTCCTGCTTGTCATTCCAGGCTGGTCTCTGTTAATGCTGGTGTGGCCCGCAGCCGGAGCCTTTTCGTTGCCAGAGAAAGTCGGCCTGTCGAGCGGACTCAGCATTGCTCTCTATCCTTTGCTTCTGCTCTGGTCGGACCTGGTTTCGCTGCATCCCGGCCCCTTGTTTGCATGGCTACCGGGCGCCATTGGACTGGCGCTGATTCTCTGGAGGAATCGGAGTTGGCGTCCGACCATTCTTTCAGCCACTTGGAAGTGGCGCCAGCCACATCCTGACTTGCCCGACATAGCTCTCGTCATCGTGGCAGGCCTGGTGTTATTCGTGCGCTTCTGGATTATCCGATCGGTGGACATGCCCTTGTGGGGAGATTCGTTTCAGCATACAATGATTGCTCAATTGATTGTGGACAATGGTGGCCTCTTTGACTCCTGGAAACCCTATGCTGATCTCCAAACGTTTACCTATCACTTTGGCTTTCACAGCGTGGCGGCGGCATTTCACTGGATCACACTCTTTGATATGCCTCAGGCTGTCCTCTGGATTGGGCAGGTTCTGAATGGACTAGCTGCTCTCACCTTGTATCCTCTTACACTGCGTGTCAGCGGTAGCAAATGGGCCGGTGTGTTTGCTGTGTTGATCGCAGGCTTGCTGGCATCCATGCCAATGTCATACGCGAATTGGGGACGTTATACGCAGCTCACCGGTCAGGTAGTCTTGCCAGTGGCCGTGACTTTGATTTGGCTGGCTTTGGAATCCGTCACCCCGAACTGGAGACTGACTCTTTTGGCGTCCGTGGCCCTTGGAGGATTGGCTCTTACTCACTATCGCGTTTTGATATTCGCATCTCTTTTTGTTCCTGCGGCCTTTCTGTTGCTTGTTTGGAAGAGGGGAAGGTACCTTATTTCTGTTTCGGTTTGCATGACAGCGGCAGCCTGGTTGCTTTTTCTCCCGTGGTTCATCCACACTTTCTCGGGGAAGCTGCCCCAAATCTATGGTCAGCAATTGACCACGTCAGCAGATGCTAATCCCGAATGGATAAGAGAGTATAATGGGATTGGAGACATACTCAACTTTCTTCCACTTTGGCTGTGGGTGCTCTTGCTGCTGAGCATTGCATGGGCGTTGTGGCGTCGGAAAATCAACGCGCAGATAGTAGGTCTTTGGTGGTTGCTGATTCTCGTGGCAGCAAATCCTCAATGGCTTCACCTTCCTGGAGAAGGCGTCCTGAGCAATTTCGCAGTTCTCATCGCTGCATACATTCCCGCGAGCGTTTTGGTCGGTAGTGCTGCTGGCGATTGGGTCGATAAGCTTCCCTGGGCCAAGGTTCCATGGGGAAAAACGGTCCTGCTCCTAATAGTTACCCTGGCTGGACTCTGGGGCAGTCGCCAGCGGTTAACCGACCTGCAGGTAGCCAAATCCGCTCTCGTGACAGATCCCGATCTGCGTGCTGCAGAATGGATCAAGAAGAACACTCCCTCTGACGCCGTCTTTCTCGTCAATTCGTTCTTCGCGTACGGTGGAACGGATGTCGTTGGGTCAGATGCAGGCTGGTGGCTGCCTCTCTTGGCGGGACGAAGCACGACCGTGCCACCGCTCAATTATGAGTCGGAAATGGGGCCTCGACCGGATTATCGTGAATGGATCAACAACCTGGTACATGAAATAGAAACCAGGGGAATTGCTGACCCCGAGGTTCTCGCAATCCTGCGGGAGCACCGGGTTACTCACATCTATATTGGCCAGCAAAACGGGCGTGTCAATTATGGAGGTCCGTACGTCTTAGAACCAGAGCAATTGCTCTCAGTTCCTGCTTTCCATCCGGTCTATCATGAAGACCGAGTGTGGGTTTTTGAGGTGAGTCAATAACATGAGGGATAACCCAGTCGCTCTCGGAGTTGCTTGGGAACCTTTGAACCCGGCTAAACAACTACGGGGCAAGTTATGTCAGCCCATCGTGATGCTAGGATTGATCTTGCTTCTTGCCGCTTGTGAAGTGCCAGCTCCCTACCCGGCGTCTATTCCAACGCCCGTTTCAGTCCCCACCCTCAGTGAGACGGACGCGGCCAAGGTCGGCCTCAACTATGATCTTGCCAAAGCGGCCCTGGCTCCAAGTGATGTTCAAGACTTGTTCCAGGAAACAAGCTATTCTGTCCGGCAACCCATCGGAAGCCCGGAGATGTGGGGACTCGTAGTAACCTATCCGACTCAGATTATTGAGCATACATCGGGATTTGTTGAAGGCTTTTCGACCCGACTAGAGGTCTATCTGGATCCGGCAAAAGCAGCACAGAAATATGATGCAATCGTTGCTCAGGATTCAGGTCGGCCTCTGAGTCTAGAGCCAGTCGGCGATGGCGCACGGGGATTTGTGAGCAAGTCCCTAACCTCTGAAGGATATGAGCTCAATACCACAGAATACAGAGTCCTTGCTCTCCGCCAAAATGTGGTGGTGGCAATCACCATCCGATCAGGCAAGGATGTCTCGCCGGTACGCTTGAGTGAACTGGCAAAGACCGTGGTAGGCCGATTGACTCCCTAACAAGCAAGGAGAAGAGGCATGCACTTGGATCGCGAGGATTTTCTTGTATTCGGCAGCCCGTTGCTCTTGGAAGAGGATATCCAGGAAGTTGTGGATACCCTGAGATCAGGATGGATTGGCACCGGGCCCAAAGTCGCTCGTTTTGAAGAGGCGTTCCTTTCCCTGCTAAAGATACCCTTCGCCGTTGCTGTCAATTCCTGCACGGCTGCCCTATCTTTGGCACTCGAGATCAGCGGGGTTGAGCCGGGTGATGAAGTGATTACGACTCCGCTGACCTTTCCCGCTACCGTTAACGTGATCGAGCACCGAGGGGCACGCCCGGTCTTCGCTGACGTTGATCGGAAGACGGGGAATATTTCGTCGGAGGAAATTGCAAAACGAATCGGCCCGCGAACAAAGGCAATTGTACCCGTCCACTTGGCAGGGCGTCCCTGCGATATGGATGGAATTCTGGCGCTCGCGCAAACTAACCATCTGTATGTAATCGAGGATGCAGCCCACGCACTTGAGGCCGAATTCAGAGAAAAGCGAGCGGGCACTATCGGTGATTGTGGAGCATTCAGCTTCTATCCGACAAAGAGTCTGACGACCAGCGAGGGAGGGATGCTGGTGACGGGCCGGGAGGAATGGGCCGCGCGCGCACGCGTTCTGAGATCACACGGCATCAGCGCGGATGCATGGGCTCGCTACTCAAGTTCGGGGTTCAGACACTATGAGACGCTGTATCCGGGATACAAGTACAACATGACGGACTTGCAAGCAGCACTGGGGATCAATCAGATCAAGCGTCTGGAACAGAATCTGCAGCACCGCGAGCTTCTTTGGGAGACTTACAACGCAGGGCTGAGCAGCCTTCGCGGGCTCGTGCTTCCTGCCGAGCCAGAAGAGCGTACTAGGCATGCTCGACACTTGTATACGATTTGTGTTGAGTCGTCGGAGGCCGGCCTCTCTCGAGATGAGTTGATGGACCGCTTGAAGGAGGTGAAGGTGGGAACAGGAGTGCACTACACCGCTGTCCATTTGCACAAATACTATCGTCAGAAGTATGGCTATCAACGCGGGGACTTTCCTAATGCGGAGTGGATATCCGATCGTACACTATCGCTTCCCTTAACGGCGAAAATGGGTACGGATGATGCGGAATATGTGATAGAGGGAGTGCGTTCAGCTTTGGGTTATCATTCTTGAACAGACGAACCTCTTTTGTCTTGAGCCCAGGAGACTACTGGACATTGCTTCAACTAGCAAGGAAGAGGCTCGATTCTCCAAAGGGGTATCGAGCCTTTCAGTGTTTCCAAGGCGAACTCTTGATCCGATTTCTTAGGAGCCGTGGCGTGGAAGTCGCGGGGCAACGCGTGCTCGATTTGGGGGCGGGATTAGGAGGGTATAGTGTTGCCTTGCAGCAGCATGGCGCTCGCGTCGTGAGTGTTGATCGATCTTGGCCGCAGAGCTTCACGGGCATTGATCATATCTCCGCGGATGCTCTGTGTGTGCCGATCGAGTCCGTGAGCTTTGATATTGTCATTTGTGCCAGTTTGATTGAGCACGTTGCATTGCCAAGTATGTTGGTGGGAGAACTTCATCGGCTGCTACGAGACGATGGAATAGCCTATCTCAGCTTCCCGCCGTTTTACACCCCTATTGGAGGACACCAGTTCAGCCCTTTTCACCTACTTGGTGAGCGGGTTGCTCTGACCATGCATCGGTGGAAGCATCTTTACCGAGGGCGAAGTTGGCTGCAGGAGCATTACCCAGAAGCCCCGGCATCGTTCGCCCGAGCCTTCGGAGAGTGGGGTCTTTATCCCCTCACAATTTCCAAGGTTGAGAGAATCTTGCGAGCCTATCCTTTTCAAATCCTGGAGCGGTCTACCCGTTGGTTACCGATCGATGTCTCAGGGCTGCCCGTGCTCGGTGAATTTCTGACTTGGCACGTGCAGTATTTGCTCTGCAAAGCCCGCGAGTTGTGATGAATGCTCCACGGGCGTTTGATTCTGGGTCGAGAGAAGGAAGAATGGACTTGGGGAGCAGTCAGGTGTCAGCGGATGTGGGCCCGGAGGCGGAAGAGATTGCGAGCGCGGAGTCCGATCTGACCCAGTTCTGGCGCGACCATGATCGAGCGCTTGAGCTACATAAAGCGACAGGTGACGTAGCGCTTTCACACGATTTGTATAGGGGAATGCCGCCTTGGTTCAACGCTTACTATGCCCATTTCCAGCGTCGTGCATTGGTCAAGCTCCTTTGTCAATGCCACTTGCAGGGGGAAACGCGTGCTGTGGATCTGGGCTGCGGGACCGGGCGCTGGGTAGGACTTCTTCTCTCTTCGGGAACGAAGTGCTATGGCTTCGATATCGGGAGCCACGCTTTGCAGTATGCTGCTCAGCGATGGCCTGCCGCCCATTTCATTTCGTGTCAGTTACCGCGCCTTGCCTTCGAGAGCGATGTTTTTGATCTGGCCATTTCTGTCACAGTTCTCCAGCACGTCCCTTATGCTCAGCAGTTGGAGTCCATCCAAGGTATCTCGCGCGTTCTCAGGCGTGGGGGGCATCTCATCGCCTGCGAAACTACTGTTCCGCGCGACCCCTCTCCACATGTTTTTGGGAATGCCAGAGATCGGTGGTTGCAGCTGTTTGGTCAAAGTGGCCTAGAGCTAGTTGGACAAGCCTCCTGTGAATTCCTGCCACACATCCGCCTGTTCCATTGGGCACGCGGGCTTTTGGCGAAAGCGAGACCAGGGCTTGCCTCTACAGATGTGTCCTCAGTGGCGCTCAGGCTCCAGACTGAACAAGCGCTGGCCCTTCTGGTTCGGTCCATTATAACAATATCCTATCCTTTGGAATATATGATGTCCTGCCTCGCGCCCAAGTCGTGGGCCCGCTTGACATGTTTTCTGTTGGAAAAGCCGCCGTGCGAATCGGTATAGTGACCTCCTCTTACCCTACGAGTCCCTCGGATACCGTTAATGCCGGCGTTTTCGTCCGGGACTTGGCAAAGGAACTGGTTGGGTTGGGGCATGAAGTTCACGTCATGACCCCAAGCAAATACGGGGGGGAAAAATCGTTAGATCTCGACGTGCATTACATTCCATGGATTGGAGGAGAGAAGGACCTAGCGAGTGCGTCGATGGGGAACCCGCTGACGGCAGTCCGCCTCGGGAGTTTGGTCGCAAGCGGTCTCCTGCAGGTCGGCCTGTACGCCCGCGGTCAAAATCTGGATGCTCTTCTGGCCATGTGGGCGATTCCAAGCGGTCTGTTCGCCTGGTCCACTTGGAGGCGATATGGAATACCCTACGGCGTGTGGGTTCTGGGTTCGGATCTTTGGGCACGGAGCAAGTACCCATTTGGGGATCGAATAGTCAGGCACGTACTGCAAAAGGCAAGCTTCCGCTTCGCAGATGGAGTGAAACTGGCCCAAGGAGTAGAGGAACTTGCGCAGGGGACATGTGAATTCGTGCCCTCGGTCCGACGATTGCCGGTGAGAGCGGAATCCCGAGAAGCAAGCTTGACTACAAAGGGAACGAGGTTTCTTTTTGTCGGACGGTACGAGACAAACAAAGGTCCCGACCTTCTGATCGAAGCGATGAGGCTATTGTTAGAAAACGGGGAACAGGCCGATCTGTACCTGTTCGGGGGCGGGTCTCTAGAGAAGTACCTTCGGAAGAAGATTGTAGGCTATGAGAAGTCTATCCATTTGGGAACGTATGCGGATCCGGATATGTTGGTCAGTTACATGAGAGCGTGTGATTGGCTCATAATCCCCTCGCGCATTGAGAGTATTCCGCTCGTATTCAGTGATGCGTTGCAGATGCGCTTGCCCATGATTGCGAGCGACGTGGGCGATCTGGGATTGTTGGTTCGGCAATATGGCGTGGGCAAAGTCGTCCCTTCTTCTAATCCGACCGCGCTGGCGCAGGTAATGCGGGAAGCCCTGAGCATCCCCCGGGCCGAATTTTACGCTGACTGGGGAAAAGCATTGCAGGCGTTCAATTTGGCGGAATCCGCGCTCAAGTGTTCGACATTCCTCCGTTTAGCAGAGCAGAAGACGTGATGAAGTATCAGCGAGACTATTCTCGCCTATTTCCCCTGGTTGTCGACAGGTCAAGCCGCCAACGCAAAGCAAAAAAGATCCTGACCAGCATCCAAGAGCAGTTAGGGCGAGAGAGTCTGGAAGGGCTCAATTGTCTCGATCTGGGATGTTCGACCGGCGTAATCAGTGATGCCGTCGGTCTGGCCGGGGCGCGGGTTGTGGGGATTGATATAGATGGAGAGGCCTTGAGCCCAAGGATCCGCAAGCATGGTGGCCATGCTGAGTATGCGGTAGGAGATGTTGGAGCAGCACCCTTCCCAGCCGCTATGTTTGATATCGTGATTTGTGCCCAGGTCTATGAACACACCCCCAGTCTCGACTTGCTCGTGCAAGAAATTCTGCGCGTTTTAAAGAGGGGTGGAATATGTTTTTTCAGTGGACCGAACCGATGGGCGATCATTGAGGACCATTATCATCTGCCTTTTCTTAGCTGGTTTCCTAGGGATTGGGCGACATGGCTGGTCCGCACTAGCCGTCGGGGTCCAGAATACTACGAGCATCCTCGCTCTGCAAATGAGCTGCGGCAAGCATTTAGGGCTTTTGTGATTCGGGATCTCACTCCTCGGTTATTATCCTTTCCTGAACGCTATGGAATGGAAGGGGAAGTAGGGCAATTCAGGTATCTGGCCCGCCTCCTTCCGAATTGGGGCTGGCCACTCGTCGGTAAACTCATTCCAAATTTCAACTGGCTGTTGCTAAAGACTGACGGATGAGGGTGAATCTCCCCATCCACCGCAAGTTGAGAATCATTGCGATGAGCGTGGGTGCTCTGCTCATGATCGTCGCCGTTAGCCTCGTGGCCCTGCAATTGATGGCGAACTGGAGCCAGATAGCTCCGGAGTTGACGCGAATGCGGCCAGGCTTTCTAATCGGGTCTCTACTTTCGGTTCTTACGATGCTCTTGCTGATGGGCCTCGGGTGGACTTGGGCCCTGAGGGCGATGGGTGTCCAGATAAAAATACGATCGGGTTTGATCATCTACTATCGCGTCAGTATCCTTCGCTATTTACCAGGTTCTCTATGGCATCTCCCAGGTCGGGCGTACATCTGTCAGGAATGCGGCATACCAATCCCTACATTTGCACAGAGCGCTTTTCTCGAGTTGTTTTTTCTGCTATCCAGTTGTGCTATTTGGTCTGGATGGGGTATAGCCCTTTTTTGGGATAATGCGGCTCCTCTCCTGTTGAGCGCGATTGCGAGCGGGCTCAGCCTGCTAATGATAGTTAGGCCTCAATTTGCTCTTAGCTTGACGGCGTCCCTGGGCCTCAAGCTGAGGCCTGCGCGAGGAACGAGCATGTTGGGCATGCTTTTCATCTACTGTTTGGTCTGGCTAAGCTATGGTACCGCTATTCTTTTCTTACTTTATGCAATTCCAGGAACACAACCGCCATCTCCTCTATCTGCTACCGCGATAAACAGCGCAGCTTGGGCGGCCGGCTTCCTTTCGTTCTCACCGTTAGGCCTCGGTGTTCGAGAGCTAGGGCTCTCCGTCATGTTGGGCTCGAATCTCGGCGCGGCGGCAATTATCGCAAGCTTGGTCCAAAGGTTCATGGAAATGGCGTTGGAGGCTTGTCTGTGGCTCGTTGCCCAAGTCTCCAAAATTTAACTTCATAACTCGGTCGATCCGCTGGTATTTCAATAAGACAAGCGCCACTGGCAGCCCAGTGGCGCTTTCTATCCGTACTTTGTACATGGATCTGGGTACCCGGCTAGAACCCAGCGAAGCCCGCAGCCGCATCGCCGCCTTGATATTGAGAAGCAGTTGCGTTGTTCTGGTCCGCTATCACGACGATGTTTTTGTTCGAGGTGATTGTGACACCGCCTAGAAAGCCTGCGCTGATATGCCCATCCGACGCCTGGTTGAAGGTATGTGCACCCGCGTCTGTGGAGGTCATATTGTAAGTCTTGGTGCACGATCCATTGCACGACCCCTTGGCAGGCGAGTAAGTGAGAGTCAGATTGGCTGGAGTTCCATCGACGCTCTGAACAGAGAAGGTCGTGACCCAACCGGTCGAGTACATGTTTTCAATCAAAGGCACAACCTTGGTCAGAGCGGCCTTGGAGGAAGAGAAGCCCGTGTAGCCGATTGCCGAGTTGCCCGGTCCGCCAAACGAGTTCGAGATATTGTACACAACCACGACATTCTGGCTCGAGGTCACGGTGGCGGCACCGTAGTAGCCACTCGTGGGAGAAGTGCCTGACCAGCCGCTCGGGATAACACCAGCACGTGGGTTGATGTAGGCGGACCCGTTGGCGGGAATAGATCCATTAAGCTGGCCGCTGAATCCGCTGAACTTCACGGTCACGTTGGCAAGTGACCCCGTTGTATTCACGACGGTGAAATCCGTTGCCCAGACTCCCGTAGCTATGTAGCCCGGCATGTATACAGTTTGGCCCGCGTCAGACGAAGCTAGACCGTTGTAGGCAACCAAAACACCGCCCGTCGTCTTGTATTCTTCAACGATAACGGCAAGGTTCTGGGCGCCGGAGACTACGGCGGACCCGTTGAATCCGGTGGTGCTTAGGGATGCCTGATCCACGACTGCTGTCATGTTTGGGGGAAGGTTAGTAATCGTGGTGTCTGCAGGGGCGCCACTGCCGACGTAATGAACAGTTACATTTGTGTTGGCGCTGCCAGCATTCTGCACATAGATCGCTGTATTCCACACCCCGAGGTGAGACATGATAATTGGCAGAATAACCGACGTCGAAGGATTAGTTACGGCACTGTACGCATCCGACGCATAGGCAGTTCCAGTTGACGTGTTTGCCGCGGTGACGGTTCCAGCCAACTGCTGATCGGAGCTGACCACTATGGAGCCTCCGAAGTTCGTTGGGAATGTGGAGTCAGTGGCAGGATTGTAGTAGGCTGAACCCTTCGCACAGATTTTGTTGGCGCCACAACCACTGTCAGGGAGACTGACTGCAGTCCCGGCGTCGGCGCTAGCCCCACTAGTGAATTGTACAAAGCGAGTTAACGTAACGTTCGCGACCGAGCTGCTCTGGTTAAAGAGGGTAAAATCGGTGATCCAGTTTCCTGGAGGGGCCAAAATGCCTCTGGGGCTGACACCTGGCTTTGCAGGAGCGCGGGTCGGAGTCGGTGCGGCAAGGCCGGGTCCGAGCCCAGAGGCAAGATTACCTGGACCAGCCATTGGGGATACAGAAGCCGATACAGACCCAAGCTGAAGTGCCAATAGCGCGATTACCGCGATTAGCAGGATGAAGATGCCACGGTTCCTAAACATGTTTGCTGCTCCTTCCATGATCATGTGTGTCATTGGATAAAACCAAGCGCTGAATCATAACAATCTACCTCGCACAGCATACGCCTATTGCGCTCGAGAGGCAATAACCCATTAGGCTTAAGTTGTGCCCAAGTCATCGAATCGCGGGTACCAAAATTGTATAAATCGCCTGATAGGCGACATTCTGAGAGCTTGGAGCATTATGAATATCGCCTCCAAGCGCGTACAGCATGGGATCGATAGAGACCACACGTAGATGGGACCAGTTGTCAGGGATCTGTCCCTTGAAGCTCTGCCATTGGTCTTGGTTAGGTACATACTCCAAAGGAGGTAGCAATGTACCTTTTCCACCAGTTCCGCCGATTATGTACACTGCACCACCAATGCTCGCTGCGCCCATTGCATAGCGCGCCTCCGGCATTGGGGCACTTGTGTTCCAGGGAGAGTTGCTAGTTCCCTCGCGCTCGGGTGTGTACACTTCATTTACGGGAAGCGCTTCTTTGCCATCGAATCCCCCAACCACGTAAATGCGACTTGCCACCGACGAGGCGCTCGCATAGGCGCGCCCGATTGACATAGGAGTACCGGAGCGCCACGCATCTAGCCCCGGATCATACTCGTACACAGAGGCTACGTAATTATGGCCGTCCCATCCACCGAAAACATAGATCTTGCCCTCAAATGCCACGGTAGCATAAGCGCAAAGTGGGCTTGGCAACGATGCTCGCTGCTCCCATCGATTTTGCTGAGGGTCGAAGACTTCGAGCCTATCTGTAACCCCTTCCGAGGCCAAACGACCGCCCGGCACATAGATCTGGCCGCCCACTACCGCGGCGCTGATATCTGTTACCGGCGTTGGCTTGGGAGCAAGTGTCATCCATGTGTTGCTAGTCGGATCATAGCGTTCAACAACTGATGTCACTCCTCCCTTTGTTGCTCCGCTGATTACGTATATTTGGTTGTCGCTTACTGCTGCAGCGAAGCTGCTACGTGCTGTAGGCAACGGAGCGCGAAATTGCCAGCGGTTCGATGTAGCAGGTGATACCGGGCTTGCGGAAGCTTCGTTCGGTTCTTTGCGGGCAGACAGAGCCCAATTACCGAGAAAGATGAGGAGCGCCAAGAAGGGAACAGAAAGGAATAGATAACGTGCTAGTCTTCTCCCCTTCAGGCCAGTCTTCTCAGGAAAGACTTCTAGCCCTGGCAGAGTTGCTTTTTCCCCCGCGGTTGGCAGGCCAGGAACCTGAGCCAATCCCTCTCGGATAGCATATAGCGTTGCTTCGGTCCGCGAGGCGACGCCAGTCTTGGCAAAAATATTCCGCAGGTGCACCTTCACGGTGTTCGTGCTTATGACGAGCCGCTGCGCGATTTCTTTGTTGCTTGCCCCTGTCGCAACAAGCCGCAGAATTTCGCGCTCGCGCTCGCTAAGCTGCTCGTTCTCTTGCATTGAGTGACTCTTTCACTTTGTCCAAGGTGTCAGGTGGACGCCATGTATTGAGAATACTCGCACTTGGCCCTCCTGTCAAATCGTTTCGGGGATGTGCATCGAGACCTGATATTTGGGTAGCACCCCCTTCAATTGTGGAGGTGAGTCGAAGAAACGTCGATCCACCGGAAGACCCTCTCTGAATACCCATTTCGGACGGGCCACAGCTAATGCACCCACGGACAGTGTCTGGCTCCAATGAGGACTGCCCCGCAAGAGGGCAGCTTGGCAAAGGCAATATCCGCATCCACTCCGCCAAAGAGCATCGTCATGCCTGCCATGTCTGCCGCAAGACCTTTAGCGAAACGAAGAGCACTGTCTTCTGTCGCTTGTCGATCGCGGTCGGGGACTGTAGCTGCCTTCCCACTCGATGAGCGGACAGTCAAGGTGTGGCTCACCCGTGGTGGGCCGCACTGTAAACGGATGCAACAGGCCGACATCCAACCACGACGCGACTTGGGCCAGGTGCAAGCACGTGAAATTCGCGTCAAGGTCCACAAAGCCATCCGGCGGCTAGTGATGGCCATGGAAGCACGCAAAGTGTGCCCGCGGCCACGGCGTCGCACCGTGCCGCCGGACCGTGCATGAGATAGAAGCGCAGGTGAATCGCGTGTTGCGTATCCCGCAGGGGGACGGCGTGATTGATACGGCGTCCATCGAGCGACTCCTTGCCACCTTCCGAGTGCGACTGTCCAGGTTGGTGCGGGGTAGCCCGTGCCTGATGTGCAAATCATCGACCTTGCAGGCCGGCGTCTATCTGGTTAGCACCATTAACAACTTGGGTAAGCGGTATGACAGTTTGTTCGTGGCCTTGGCGGTCGGAAGGTCGGGTCGGCGGGATTGGGGTCGCACGGACTCCGGCCATGGCGGCAGGAATCACCATCATTCCTGAACAGTGCAATAACTGTTCACGTACCATGTGCCGCCCGCCGCTGGAGACCACCCAAACACCATGGTCGGCCTGCCAGGGCGACCCAAGAGCTGACTAGCCAGCGGTGTTCGTGATCCCGATCGAATGGGGTCATTTCAATATTTGCCTAATCCAGTTGAAACGGATAGAATAGCGCCAGTTCTCTGCCAGGATGTATCCGCCAAATGGAAAGTTGTCCCAATGACACCAATGAGTTCATCGCAAGACCTCATCTATGACTCCCGCCGCGCCCGGATGGCGATTATCGACGACGCCGCCGAGCTTTTCCGTTATCGCGACCTATTGGTGAGTCTCGTCCGGCGAGATCTGACGGTGCGCTACAAGCGCTCTGCACTCGGGTTCCTCTGGACGATGCTCAACCCCTTGCTCACGATGTTGGTGATGACGGTGGTCTTTTCGACGGCATTTGGTTCTACTCAGAAGCACTATGCCGTCTATGTGCTTTCCGGCCTTCTGTTGTGGATTTACTTTTCCCAGAGCACTCTGCAGGCGATTGATAGCCTCGTCTGGGGAGGAGGTCTCATTAACAAGATCTACCTCCCGAAATCGATTTTTGTCCTATCCGCAGTTGTAGTTGGTCTGGTCAATCTCTTGCTCGCGTTCATTCCATTGGGCCTCATCATGCTTGCGACGGGGGCCCCTTTCTCATGGGCACTCGTCTTTCTGCCTGTTCCAATTCTCCTGGCGACTATGTTCACTCTCGGGGTAGGATTGTTTGGTTCAGCTCTCGCCGTGTTTTTTATGGATATTGCAGATATCTACCGTGTGGGGCTCACGATCTTTATGTACTTGACCCCCATCTTTTATCCGCTTGCTACGGTACCCTCCAAGTATCTGCTCCTTGTTCACCTCAATCCCATGTACTACTTTGTAGAGAGTTTCCGTGCTCCAATCTATCAGGGGCAACTCCCAGAGCCGTTCGTGCTTATCCGCGCCTTCCTTCTGGCTGTGGGGGCGTTTCTCCTCGGTTGGTGGTTCTTTACGCGAAAGGCAGACGAGTTTGCTTACCGCATCTAGTAGTCCGAGGGTAACTGCGGACAGATCCTCGGAAACGGTCGTCCGCCTCGAAGGAGTATCGGTTCGCTATCGAGTGCCTCATGAGCGATATTCCTCGTTGAAGGAACACACCATCCGCTTCCTGCAGCGGAGGGTTCAATACCACGATTTCTTGGCCCTTGAAGGCGTCGATCTCGAAATCAAGCGTGGCGAGATCGTCGGCATCATTGGGCGCAACGGAGCCGGCAAGAGTACTCTCCTGAAGGTCATTGCCCGCGTGCTCAGGCCTTCGAGTGGCCATGTCTGGATTCGCGGGCGCGTCGCGCCCCTTCTCGAATTCGGTGCCGGGTTCCATCCCGAGTTGACGGGTCGCGAGAATGTGTTTCTTAATGGCACCATTTTGGGCTTTTCACGTGCTGAGATGGAGGCCAAGTTTCCCAGAATTGTGGATTTTGCCGAGCTGGCCGATTTCATCGATGCTCCCCTCCGGACTTATTCGAGCGGCATGGTTGCGCGCCTGGGTTTTGCCGTTGCCACAGACGTAGACCCCGATGTCCTCCTCGTGGATGAAGTTCTCTCCGTTGGAGATTCTCGCTTTCAGAAGAAATCAGCCGAACGGATCGAGAGTTTTCGTGCGGCAGGCGCCACGATCCTCCTCGTCTCCCATAGTCTGGAAACCGTCAAGTCGCTCTGTACACGAGCCATCTGGCTTTCGCGCGGCCGCGTTATGGGTACCGGTTCTCCTATGGCTGTCGTGCAACAGTACATGGAGAATGAGCGATCGGCGGACTCAGGGTGGCGATTTGGCACTCGCCGGGTCGAGGTTGAGCAAGTCCGTCTGATGAATGCTAAAGGAGAGCCGCAAAGTGTATTCAAGACCGGCGATACGCTGGTTCTCGAGTTCGATTATTGCGCCCATGAAGCGATTTCGTCGCCTGTCTTCGGAATGGCACTGCACCGTGACGATGGAATTCACGTCTCGGGTCCAAACACGTCGTTTGCGGGCGTCGTTCTGCCTACGGTACAAGGACATGGAACAGTGACGTTTACCGTCCCGTATCTTCCCCTGTTAGAGGGAGCATATCGGGTCTCTATCTCGGCGCACAATCAGGGTGATACCGAGTTCTATGACTATCACGATCGGGCCTATTATTTCGAGGTGCGGAATCAGGAGGGGGGCGTACAAGAGCGCTTTGGGTTGATCACCCTCCGAGGCGAATGGAAGCATACTTCAGGATCCCGCGGTGGAGTCGGTTCCTAGGAAATTGGTGTCCAGCATTCTCACCCTTGGCCCAAGTTTGCGAGAAGACCGAGCGCTTTCCGCCGCCTATCTGAAAGCGCCTGCCCAGCTCACAGGCGTGGCGGCGGTGTTAATGTTCGCGTTGCTCTACCAACTCCTCGCTTCGCCTTATGATCTCTCGGGCCTGATCTTTCTTGGTCTGTTACTTGCTTTATTGCTCGTGTATTTCGGGGCTCCGCGGGCACTTGTGTATTTGATCTTCGCGGGGGTCTTGGTAGCACATCTGTTTGCCTATACACAAATTATCTCCACCACCCCTGCCTTCCAGGGCTCGACGCGCGATAAAGCGGTATTGCTGACTACTCAAGCATTCTTGCGAGGAGAGAATGCCTGGAACCACATCGGCGAATTGGGGGTCGCCGCCACTACGGGACCGGCCAGCATTCTGTTTGCATCGCCTTTCGTAGCATTGTTCGGCGGAATTTCTTGGCTCACTTTTTTGTTTTGGGTTACCTTCTTTTCCATTTTGTTGTTTGGTGATGTACTGTTGAGGAACAACTCTTTCTTTTCCTTGTCGCTCTTATTCCTCCTGGGTGTATTCGGTTTTACTCACACACTCGAGTGGAGATTGGACGAACTTTACTATCCTTATCTGTTCATGGCGCTCGCCTATTTCTGTTTGGTCCGGGGGCACTGGTTGTTAGCAGGAATTTCCCTTCTAATCACCATTCTGTTTCGTCCGAACTATGTTTTCATGGCGGGGGCTTTTCTCCTCTGGTTTTTCTGGGGTCCGAGATTTTCCCGGGCGGCTGTCGCGAGAATAAGTATAGGAATGGCGCTGGGGGCCGTAGTCGTTCTTGTGCCATTTGCGATCGTGGGCCGGGGCGAATTCCTGAGGAACAACTCTCTTCTCTTCGCCTTTTCAACAAGCGGGCAGATCACCTGGCCCGACAGTGACCCTTTTCGGGTGCTGAATAGCCTCGCTCAGATGATTGGTTCTGGTGCATCGGAGTTGGTAAGACTGAGTCTATCTGCGCTGCTCGTAACAGGCGTGGCCTGGCGTCTGCGCGGCCATAACATCTCTCACCCGTTCTGGCACATTGCGGTCGCTGCATTTGTGGCCCATACGCTCATTTGGTTCCCTTTCCAGATCAGGTTGGCCATGGACTATGCTCTTATCTTTATCTTACCTGCATTCATGGCCGTCGCATTTGAGGGTAAGCGCAACCTTGCGCGAATAGGTGCTGCCTAATGTTAGCATGCTCTTCATCTCTCAGTGCGGATGTTGACCGATATCAAGAGCGCAAGAGGTGATGTGGTCGATATTTACAGGTTGAGGACAGAGGAACTCTAGTGAGCAAGACGGCGATCTCGCTTTCGGATTTGCCCATCGTTACGGTGCTGGTGCTCAATTACAACGGTGTTGAGCATCTAAAGGGTTGCTTTTCGTCGCTTACCGCGGTTGATTATCCAGCGGATCGGCTTGAACTGATGCTGGTAGATAACGCCTCGACCGATGACTCTGTAGAGTACATGCGGACTCACTACCCACAGGTCCGTATTGTTTATAGCCGGGAGAATGTTGGTTTCGGCTCAGGGAATAACCTCGGCGTCCGTGAGGCGAGCGGCAAGTATGTTGTTCTCCTGAACAATGATATGTGGGTGGATCCTCGGATCGTGCGGGGATTGTTGGAGGCAATCCAGAGTGAAACCGATGCCGTCTGTGCGGGAGCTAAAATCCTGAACTGGAACGGCACCGAGTTCGATTATGCAGGGTCCGCCGCGGACTTTGCCGCCCATGCTTACCAAGTCGCCTGGCGGAAACCGTATAGCCCCGACCGGTTTACGCAAGTCCACTCGACGCTCTTTGCCTGCGGCGGCGCCATGATGGTCGACCGTCAAGTGTTCCTCGAGGTAGGCGGATTCGACGACGATTTCTTTATCTACTATGAAGATTTGGATTTTGGATGGCGTCTGTGGGTGCTAGGGTACAGAGTCGTCTTTGCTCCCGAGGCTGTTGCCTACCATCGGCATCATGGAACCATGGATAGTTACTCGGACCATCGCAAGTGGGTTTTGTACAAGCGCAACGCCCTGTATTCGATGTTCAAGAATTATGAAGATGGGAACCTGGAGCGTGTGTTGTCGGCAACTTTATTGGCGACCATGGATGGGATGGTGCAGCGGGCCATTCAGCACGGGCAACTCAACCTAGATGAGTACTATATTAAGGCTCAACAGCAATCGAGTTCGCCTCCTTCGATCGGGAAACGAGACATGGCGACTTTTGTCGCCATCCACGATGTGGTAGAGCATCTGCCTCAAGTCATAGAGAAGAGACGGTTCATTCAGCAGAAGCGGCGGCGCTCCGACAAAGAGATCGCTCAGTTGTTCCGCTGGCCTTTCCGTGCCTGGCCTGACGCGGATTTACGGATTCAATACCCGATCGCCGAGGGGCTCGGCGTGCAATCGCTCTTTGAAGATGTTCCCAGAAGGGTGCTCATCATCAGCTCGGATATTCTTCCTTACTCGGGGATGCCGACCGTTGGGTCGGGGCTCAGGGCTTGGGGGCTTGGGCAGGGGCTGAAAAGCCGAGGGCATGAAGTGTTGTTTGCGATGCCTAGAGCAGCTCTTGTGGGGCGTGAGGAAATAGCTCCCCCTGAGACGGTCGAGTTGGCATGGGAACCTCAAACTTTGGCTTCTGTCGTGGTTCGAGCCGAACCGGATGTGGTGGTCGTCTGCAATTGGCCTGTGATGGACCTTCTCCCGACCGAGTTGCTGGACATGCCTTTGATCCTCGATCAGCACGGGCCTCATTACCTGGAACGAGAGTATCAAAAGTTCGGGGAAACGAATGACAATGCACGGCGCAAGATCAACGCATTGCGCAAAGCAGATTTTTTCACATGCGCGGGTGAAAAGCAACTGGGCTATTTCCAATCGTGGCTGGAACGTGCCGGCTGGACCGAATTAGAGCGTCGTGAGCGAGCCGCGTTCATCCCCGTTTCTCTCTCGCCCGACTTGCCTGAGCATGCCCCGAGCGGTGAGCTCAAGTTTGTATATGGGGGTGTGTTCTTGCCCTGGCAAGACCCATCGAACGCGCTGTTGGCGCTCGTCGAGATATTGAATCGCCGGAAGGAAGGCAAGCTGTATTTCTACGGTGGCAAACATCCTGTTTACCCGGTTGATCCGGGGATCTTTGGCTCCCTTGTGGAAAAACTCAAGACGTCTCCGCACGTCCTGGTGCCGGGAATGGTTTCTCATGATGAATTGATTGCCCAGTACGTGCGATCCCATGTCGCTATTGATGTAATGAGCCGGAACCCAGAGCGTGAATTGGCTTTTACTACTCGCACCGTGGAGTATTTGTGGTGTGGGCTGCCCATTGTCTATCACGATTACGCCGAACTCAGCGATTTTATCCGTGAATACAATGCGGGATGGATTGTGGACCCTGAGAATCGTGCGGCGATAACCGGGATCTTGGATGAGATCTTTGAGCATCCCGAACAACTCGCGGAGCGGAGCCGGAATGCCCAACGCCTCGTGCGCGAAAAACTCACATGGGACCGAACGATTGACCCCATGGACCGCTTCATCCGACACCCCAACCACCGGGGGCAACGTGCCGTCGAGCGGGGGACCGTGGAATCTCGGGCTCGCTCTCTAGTCGAACGAGCCCGCTTCAAATATCAAAACGGAGGTCTGCGAACGCTTACCCGTGCAGGCCTAAAGTTCATTCAACGGCGGCTGTCGGATTAGGCATCCAAGGACGGAAGAGCATTGATCAACAAGGTTTTGATGGTTTCGGGAGATGTCTTGCCGTTGCCCGGCTATCCAACCAGTGGAGCCGGCCTGCGCGCGTGGGGCTTGGGGCAAGGCTTGCGCGCTCACGGGTTTCAAGTTACTTTCGGAATGCCTGCCGTCGCTTGGCACTCGGACGATTCGGCTCTGGAAGAGTATGGGCTGATGCTCTGGGATCGATTCAACCTGGAGAAAAAGATCCAAGCACTACGGCCCGATGCCGTTGTCTTTTGTCATTGGCCCTCCGTCCAGATTCGAAAACGACTCGATGTGCCTACGGTCATCGATTTCCACGGGCCACACATTCTCGAGCGGGCATTTCAGGAGTTTGGAGAGCCCACGTCGAATGCGCTCCTCAAGATTGAGGCTTTGCGCAAAGCGGACTATTTCATTTGCGCCGGAGAAAAGCAAAAAGCCTATTTTCTTGCCTGGCTCTTGGCGAGCGGAATAGACGTGATCAAGGCAAAAATCGACGTGGTCCCGGTCTGTCTCTCTCCCGATCTGCCAGAACATTTGCCCGCCGACGAGATTACCTTCGTCTATGGGGGCGTGTACCTTCCCTGGCAGGACCCTACCCTCGCGCTTACCGTCGTGTCGGAGGTCATTTCTCGCCGTTCGAAAGGAGAATTGCGGCTTTTTGGGGGGAAACATCCGATCATCCCTCTCCAGGTTTCTCCGACGTTTCAGGAAATTGAAAGAAGACTGAGGGTCGACCCCCGAGTACATTTCGAGGGCTCCCGCCCACACGACGAATTAATAGGGAATTACCAACGGGCTACTGCAGCAATCGATCTCATGGCGTATAATTATGAGCGGGAACTGGCTTTCACCACTCGGACAGTCGAGTACATGTGGTGTGGCTTGCCGGTGATTTACAACGATTACGCCGATCTGTCCCCGCTGATCGCCCGCTACGAAGCTGGATGGGTGCTGGATCCAAACGATCGGCAGGCTCTCGAGCAGGCCATCGGTGAAATTATCGATCATCCGGATCTCGCGCACGGACGTGGTAATAACGCCCAGCGGCTTGTACGCGAGAATCTTACCTGGGACAGAGCCGTGCAACCCCTCGTCTCTTTTTTGCAGGCTCCTGAAATGCACCCGTCTCCGGGGCCGGACCTGGTGTCCGTCGTAGCCCAGGAGCTAGGAGTCAAGGACTTTTGGCAACGCTGGACATCTGTCCGGAAGAAGGGGCCCAAACTGCTCGCGCAGTCTGCCCTTGCTCATTTTCGTCACGGAGGTTTCAGCCAACTGGCCGAAGCTGGCTATCAGTTTGCCAAACGCCGCATACGTGAATAGATGGCAGCCTGTTGGCCAGCCCCCATCTTTGTAAAGATGCTGATCACGGACAGATGTGCTGGCAACAGCTAAGAGTAAGGAGAGAGGTGAAAAGGATGAAAGCACTCGTAACCGGGGCGGCGGGTTTTATCGGGTCTCATGTCGCCAAGCACTTGGTCCAATTGGGCCTGCAGGTAGTGGCACTGGATGATCTGAGCGGCGGTTTCGTCGGAAACGTGCCGGTAGGTGCCAAGTGGGTGCAGGGTTCGGTCACGGACTATGAGCTTCTGAAGGGCCTGTTCGAAAAAGAGGAATTTGATTTTGTGTTTCACCTCGCCGCTTACGCGGCGGAGGGATTGAGCCACTTTATCCGACGCTATAATTACGAGACCAATCTGCGGGGCTCTGTCAATCTGATCAATTTGAGCGTCCTTTTTCCGGTCAAGTGCTTCATCTTTACTTCGTCTATCGCGGTCTATGGTGCGAACCAGGTCCCAATGACGGAAGACTTAACTCCCCACCCGGAGGACCCGTACGGCATTTCTAAATACGCCGTCGAATTGGACTTGGAGTCGGCCCATCGGCAATTCGGACTCGATTTTGTCATTTTCCGGCCCCATAATGTGTATGGAGAGCACCAGAACATCGGTGACAAATATCGAAACGTGATTGGCATCTTCATGAATGAAATCCTGCTGGGCAGGCCCCTGACCGTTTTCGGAGATGGCGAGCAAACGAGGGCCTTTTCCTATATCGACGATGTGGCCCCAGTGATTGCACAATCGGTTTTCAATCCCAAAGCCTTCGGCCAAGTCTTTAACATCGGCGGAGATCAACCTTACACGATTAACGAACTCATTCGCACGATTTCTGAGGTGATGCAGGTTTCGCCCCAGGTCACCAATCTTCCCGCTCGAAATGAAGTAAAGCACGCTTTCTCCTCGCACGACAAGGTCCGCCGGTTTTTCGATCTTCCACCGTCGGTTCCTCTACGGGATGGTCTCGACCGGATGGCGAAATGGGTCCATACGGTGGGAAGTCGCAAGACCAAGGATTTTGCGGCGATTGAGATACCTAAGGGATTGCCTGCAGGCTGGTAGCTGATAGAGGCGGTTTATGAGGCAAGCTCGAATGTACCATTTACGCGGGTGCACTCTCGTGAATATTGGAACTAGACCTTTGCTGAGGGAGCCCGATGAATCGGGAAATGTCGAACAAGGTGAATGCAGTGAGCATGGAGAAGAGGATTTTGTGGGTTTTTGTCTCGTTGGCGGTGGCAATTCTTATCCCCAGTGGTTCAGTACCGCCTGTCCATGCAGCGAGTGGGATTTATGTCACACAACCCGGCGGTCGTGTCGCTATGGGAGAAGACCTGGATTACGCTAGCCATGAATGGCACAACGCTTGGGACATGAATCAAGAGTCAGAGATCCATCTCTTTATGTCTCCGACCTGCGATAAGTATGGTCAACCTCTGTACCTCAACTCATCTTTCTCAAATGGAATTTGGTCGGCGAGTTATAATACGAGCTTTACGAATGATCCGTGGCTCTGGTTGCTAGACCCTGGCTATCACGGTACGCTCCACGTTGGCAAAGACGGGAATGTTCATCCAATCGACGCGAGCGAATATACTCAACTCACTTTCCGGATGTATCTGGGGCCTAGCTTTGACTGGACCAAGACTCCGGGCGGAAAATTGGCGTGGACGGACACAGATTCTTCCGCGATCATGGGATCTCCATCGGACGCAGGCACCTCGCGATTTTTTAGAGTGTTTCCAGGTTGGAATGTCTACACAATCGATCTAACGAAGATCGGGCTCCAGGCCGGCAGCCTCAACTGGGTCGGTTCCATCACCGGATTGCGTCTATACACAGGGCTTCGCAACTCAGGTGCTCCGATAACTGATGTGAAAATGGACTGGGTCCGCCTGACACCCAGGCCGACCAATCACACGGTCGCGTGGAGTGGCGCGTGGACATCCGGCGCGACGGCCCAGCTATCCTTTTCGAGCGATGCCAAGACTTGGGACCCGATGTATATGTTCTCAAACTACGACAAGTACAACAACGGCGTTGTTTTGCCCGATAGTATCTCCGCGGGATCGAATGGGAGCGGAAGCTACAATGTCCCGGCTTCATTTCCTCCGGGTTCCGAATACGTTCAGGTCAGCGTGACAGATGGAGGTGGAACTGTCAGGAGCACGAATTCAGCGGGGCCCTGGCTGATCAATGCTCGGCCTGATTTCACATTTGTGGCCCCAAGCTTTACGAGCGGTGATGAGTTCTCGGCCAAGGTAGTGGGCAATGCCTGGGACATGAGTGATTCGGCTGATGTTCCTTCGTCGTCGGGCCTCACAGGCCCTCCCCTCTTTACGAACGGAATCCTGACAGGCGTAAGTAGTCCAGTACCGGACTGCGGATCTGCGGGAGTATGGGGAGACCCTATACTGTACCTGGACATGGGCGGCAAGGCGGTAGATACCAGCTACTACCGTTACTGGACGGTTAAGGTCAAGATTGATGCTCCTTTTGATTTCGGCAACGGTTGGGTCTCGCGTTTCTACTGGGCTCAAGGAGACTGGGGCCACATGGGCGCGGGAAATGATATGGCCCTCTATACTGGATGGAATACGTTTACCGTCGACATGTGGGGAAATGTTCAAGATGATGTCGCGCCTGGGAATCTTTCCTGGCGTTCGGGATTCCCCAACATACTGCGATTTGATCCCCACGAGATTCCTCCTTCGACTCAGTTCGACGTCGATTACATCAAGCTCAATGCAGACAGTTATGCTTCCCTCAATTCCACCTTTTCTGTCCAGTATCTGCTCAATGGGGCCGGCAGCGTTACCTTTTACTATTCTCCACAAAGGAATCCCAACGGCCGGACGCGCGCAATCGGCTATCAAGGTGCGCCCCCCTCCACTTCGCTTGGCCGCTATCGATTATTTCTGCCCATTTTGCAGAGAGATCTTAGCCCAATTGACCTGCCGCCAGGTACCCAGCTGTTCTCTTGGGATTTGCGCGGAGTCCCCAGCGGGAGTTACTACATCAGCGCCGATGTAAACGATGGCTACAAAACGACCACTTGGTACAGCGAGACGCCAGTGATCATCAACCCCTAACGTCAGAACGGGGCGATGGCAAGTGCCTGGATGCAAAACATATTGCTTGTTACGCATGACCCGATAGGGGAGAATCTAGCCGGCCCTGGAATGAGGTATTGGGAATTTGCCACCTATTTAGGGCGCGAGCATAATGTAAGCCTTCTTGCCCCCAACGGGAGTGAGGTGCGCCATGCTCACGCAGATGTCTTGCCCCTTGACGTTTTCTCCGAACGCTCTCGTAGAGCCGATGTTATCATTTCACAGGGATTCGGCGGATATGGTGCTGCCGCGATTGCCTTCTTGGACGTACCACAGGTTTTTGACCTGTACTGTCCGATTCCCTTCGAAACTCTAGAGTACTATCGAGCACACCCGGACCTCCCAATCGCCGCCAGTCATCTCTCCTATATTCGCCACCGTTTGCACTTGCTCTTGAGGAGGGGTGATTTTTTCCTCTGCGCCTCAGAAGAGCAGCGTCATTTCTGGTTGGGCGAGCTTTACGCCTGTGGTCGGGTCTCTTTACCGGCATATCGAGAGAATGCCCAGTTGAGGAACATTCTGGACGTGGTGCCTCTCGGAGTACCTCCGGAATCGCCCCGAAAGGAAGGCCAAAAGCTGCGCCGGCTCTTCCCAACTATTACGGACAACGATTTCGTTCTGGTGTGGTTCGGCGGTATCTGGGAGTGGTTGGATCCGCTGACACTCATCCGCGCGATCGCACGTGTTGCCCAGGCGCATCCCGAGGTCAAGCTTGTCTTCTTGGTGGGAAATTCGCCCCCCGTGGGCTCGCCGCGCGGTCAAAGCTTGGCTGAGGCCATCGCCGAAAGCAAGCGGTTGGGGCTATACGGAAGACAAGTCCTGTTTTGTCTCGAGTGGATTCCATATGCCGAGCGAGCGGATTATCTCCTGGACGGCGATGCTGGTGTTGTCCTCTATCGGGATAACCTAGAGACAGAATTTGCCTTCCGCACCCGCTTAGTCGATTATTTCTGGACCGGGCTTCCAGTGATTTGCACGCGAGGAGATTCTCTGGCGCAGCGCGTCGAGCAGCAAGGGGCAGGAATTTGCGTTCCGCCACTCGATGAGGCGGCGGTGCAGTCTGCCGTGGAGCGGCTGGCGTGTGATCTTGCGCTCCGCGCACATTGCCGACAGGGGAGTGAGAGAATCCGTGAATCTCTACAGTGGCCACAGGCGATCAAGCCGCTCCTCGAATACTGTCGGTGTCCTCGCCGGGCAGAAGAAGCCCACAGACCTTCGGCCAAAGCAAGCGCGTTTGGTGGCTACATGTTGTCGAATGCGGGGGCCTTTTTACTGCACCCCTCTCGAACGCTAATTACCCAAGCGGCACGCAGACTCCGAGAGGACTTGACTCCCAACTAGCCTATGGCTGAGACCCCTCAGGTGAGCGTTGTCATCGTTAGCTATAATCGCCGGCAACTTTTGGAGGAATGCCTGCGCGGGCTGGATGCCCAGACGTGGAAAGATTTTGAGATCATTGTCGTGGACAATGGCTCGGATGACGGCTCAGCCGAACACATCCGGCGCTATTTTCAAAAGGTGCGGTTGATCCCTCTGGAGCGGAACGCCGGATTTTGCGAGGCAAACAACCGTGGCATCAAGACCGCGTGCGGCGAGCTTATCCTGTTGTTGAATAACGACGCGGTTCCGGATGGTCAATGGCTTGGAGAGTTGGTGCGTGCCGCAGAAGAACACCCGGATGCTGGTTTCTTTGCTTCTCGCGTTATCTTCTATGATAGCAAGGGTGTGATGGACAGCGCCGGCGACGGTCTGGCCTTTACCGGCACAGCTTTTCGCAGGGGACATTACCAGCCTGACTCGGGTTATAGAGAGGCCAGGTTTGTTTTCGGAGCAAGCGGGTCAGCAGCCGGCTATCGGCGTGCCGTATTGAAGGAGATCGGGGTCTTCGATCAGGACTTGTTCGCGGTCTATGAAGATGTGGATCTTTCGTTCAGAGCTCAACTCGCGGGCTTCAAGTGCCTTTACGTGCCGTCTGCCATCGTGCGACACAGAGGCTCGAGGACTGTGGGCAAATACAGCGAATTTTATGTCTACCAAACACAGAGAAATGTGGAGATCTTCTTTCTGAAAGATATGCCCACCTTGATGCTTCTTCTCCTGTTACCCTCCCACTTGTTTTACAACTTGGCCGGCCTGCTCTATTTCACATTGGTCAAGAGACGGGGCAGAGCATTTCTCAAAGCCAAGATTGACGCGCTGAGGCAACTCGGATCAACTCTCAGAAAGCGGAGCCAAATACAGGCTGGCCGGCGCGTCTCCATTCTGTACTTGTTTTCCCTAATGGAGCATGGTTGGCTGCGAAGAACTGCGAGGGAAAAACTCGTTTATCAGTGACCTTCGCCGTTTACGTGGGAGCGTACCGCGCGCGAGACGCTCGCCGTTTACGAGCGCGCGGTGCGCGGCTCCGCCTGAGGCGGGGCGTCCATTGGGAAGAAAAAGGCCGGGAGGAATTGCTCCTCTCGGCCTTTCTTGTTTCTCTATTCCGGACCACCCATGATCACTTGGACGTTGTGAGTCTGGCCGTCTGCGAAAATCGGAACGAGCGCTCCTGGCAGTGTTCTGCCGTCGACCTGCAAAGAGCGAACGCCGCGGCAGACGTGGTCCGGATTGGCAACTTGGATCGCGTAGGTGGCATTGCGAAAGACGCGGGTGACGCGAAAGCCGTCCCATGCGCGAGGAATGCAGGGAGCGATCTCCAGCCCGGCATAGGTGGGACGGATGCCGAGAATCCATTGGGTGATCGCGGCATAGCTCCATGCGGCGGTACCGGTGAGCCACGAATTTTTGGCTTCGCCGTGCGTCGCGGCGTCGCGCCCGGCGATCATCTGGGCATAGACGTACGGCTCACAGCGATGCACCTCGCTCATAGCTTCGCGTGCGGATGGATTGATGCGCAAATAGTAGTCGTGTGCCCGGTCGCCGTTGCCGACGCGTGTCTGGGCAATCATGATCCATGGATTCGTATGGCAAAAGATGCCCGCGTTCTCCTTGTAGCCCGGCGGATAGGAAGAGATCTCACCGAGGTGTACGTAATAGCGAGAAAAGGCGGGCTGCTGCATGACAAGGCCGTGCGGGGTCGCGAGGTCGCGGTCGACCGAGGCGAGGGCGCGCTCGGCACGGCCGTCGCCAAGGCCGATCCCGGCGAGCACGGCCAACCCTTGCGGCTCGATAAAGATCTTGCCCTCGGCGCATTCGTGCGAGCCGACCTTGCGGCCCCCATCGTCATAGGCTCGCAGGAACCACTCTCCATCCCAGCCGTGTTCGAGCAGCCTGGCCTCCATGCGCGCCGCGGCTTGCTCATAATGCGAGGATTCGGGCAGCTTCCGCTGTGCGGCGAGCGCGGCCATTTCTTTGGCGGCGAGGACAAAGAGAGCGCCGATGACAATGGACTCGGCCACCTTGCCATCCTTGTTCGTCGTAGTCTGGAAGGATTCGCCGGGCGTGTCGGAAAAGCAGTTCAAGTTCAAGCAGTCGTTCCAATCTGCGCGGCCGATGAGCGGCAGCTGGTGCGGACCCAAACGGTCGAGGGTGTATTGGAGACTGCGCTGCAAATGGGCGTAGAGTGGCTGTTCGCTCCCCGGCCCATTGTCAAACGGAACAAGTTCGTCCAGGATGCTGAAATCGCCGGTCTCTTTGAGATACGCGGCGGTGCTGAGAATCAGCCAAAGGGGGTCGTCGTTGAACTGGCTGCCGATCTGGTCGTTCCCGCGCTTGGTCAACGGCTGATACTGGTGGTAGGCGCCACCGCTCGGGAGCTGAGTCGCGGCGAGGTCGAGCAAACGGGCGCGGGCGCGCGCGGGGACCATATGCACCGCGCCGAGCAGGTCTTGATTCGAATCGCGGAAACCGATCCCGCGGCCGATGCCGGACTCGAAAAAGGAAGCGGAACGCGCGAGGTTGAAAGTGACCATGCACTGATAGGCGTTCCAGATATTGACCATGCGATTCGTGTGCGCATCGGGCGTCGCGACCTGAAGCACGTTCAGGCGCTCGCCCCAGTAGGCACGCAGCGCGGCGAGGGAGGCATCGACCTGAGCGGAGTCGAGATAGCGTGTCATGAGGGGCTTGACCGTGCTCTTGTCGATCGTCTGCGAGGCCGGGGGATCGAATTTCCGGTCGGGCGGATTCTCGTGATAGCCGAGGAGGAAGATGATCTCGCGCATCTCGTCCGGCTCTAGTTCAAGGCGAACGTGGTGAGAGCCCATGGGAGACCAACCGTGCGCGAGCGAGTTGCACGATTCGCCACGTTCGACGGCGAGCGGAGCCTCCCAACCGCGGTAAGGGCCGAGGAATTCGTCGCGCTGGGTATCGAATCCGGCGAGCGCTTCCGAGCAGGCAAAAAAGGCAAAGTGGTTGCGGCGCTCGCGGTACTCGGTCTTGTGGAAAATCACACTGCCTTCGACCTCGACTTCGCCCGTGTTGAGGTTGCGCTGAAAGTTGCTTCCATCATCCTGCGCATCCCACAAACAGAACTCGACGGATGAGAAGAGAGAAAGGCGAGCGGGGGCGCGGCGTCGATTGTGGAGGCTGAGGCGCCAGATCTCCAGACTTTCGTCAAGAGGGACCAGGTAGGTGATTTCCGCGCGAAGGTCGCGATAGGTCGAGCCGATGATCGAGTAACCCAGGCCGTGGCGACAGGAATAGTCGAGGAGGTCCTTCCGTACCGGCTGCCAGGTGGGAGACCAGAACTCGCCGGTCGAATTGTCACGGAGGTAGATATATCGTCCGCCCGAGTCGGAGGGAACGTTGTTATAACGATAGCGCGTGAGGCGACGCAGGCGGGCATCGCGATAGAAAGAATAGCCGCCCGCCGTATTCGAGATGAGAGCGCAATAGTCTTGCGTGCCCAGGTAGTTGATCCACGGCAAAGGAGTGTCGGGTTGAGTGATCACGTACTCGCGTCGTTCGTCGTCAAAGTGGCCATAGCGCATTGGAGATGGGTGACCTTTCCTGGATGGGTTTAGATGGGCACTGTCAACTTGCCTTTGGCCGCGGAGCCACATCGCGCAGACCCCCGCGGGCGGCGGGGGGAATCTAATGAAAACGTGCTAGACAGGTAATCTCTTTTCGCCGGCGCCTCCGGACGACGCTCGAATCACCAACTCGGTTGGCAGGAGGATGTGCCGGGGAGCGGATGATTTGCCTTCCACCATGCCGATGAGCGTTTCCGCGGCGAGCGCGCCGGCGGGCGTAATAGGCTGATGAACGGTTGTGAGAGGCGGTTGAGTCCGCGCGGCAAAAGTCATATCGTCAAAGCCCGCAACGGCGACCTCTTCAGGAACACGCCGCCCCGCTTCGGCGAGCGCGCGCAAAGCGCCGACCGCCATCGCGTCGCTCGCGCAAAAGACGGCGTCGGGGGAATGGGGGAGAAGCTGCTTCATCGCGGTATTGCCGCCGGTCTCGGTAAAGTCGCCTTGCGCGATCAGGTCCGCATCGACGGCGAGCCTCTGGTCGTCGAGGGCCAGACGGTAGCCTTCCAGGCGGTCCAGGCCGGCGATCATGTCGGTCGGCCCGGCAATCGTCGCGATGCGCCGGCGGCCGAGGCCGAGCAGGTGCGCAACTATGGCGCGTGCGCTCTTGACGTTATCGACGTCGACGCAAGTAACATTTTCGTTGGAAGGATGACGGCCAATGAGAACAAAGGGAAGGCTGTTATGGACGAGAGCGTCGACGACCGGATCGTCCAGGCGCTGAGAGGCGACGAGGACGCCGTCGACGAGCCCATTATGGAGGATTTGACGGAGCGTGCGGCGCTCGTACTCTGGCTCGGCGAGCCAGAGCATGACCGAGTGGTCGCGGGCTGTGCAGGCGGAAGAGACGCCCTGGACCAAGAGGGGAAAGTAGGGATCGGAAAAGAGAGATGAGACGGCCATCGGTATGACGAGGCCGAGGACGCGGGTGCGGCCAGCGGCGAGGCCGCGGGCGGCGATGTTAGGGTAGAAATTCAGTTCTTGGACTAAACGCTCGACGCGAGCGCGGGTTTCTTCGCTGACGGCAGGGTCGTTGTTGATGACGCGCGAGACAGTTGAGCGGGAGACGCCGGCGAGCTTGGCGACATGTTCGAGATTCACCGCGGTTGACCTCCGGTTTGAGAGCGCTCCCAGCGGCAAGTCAAAAAAGCGGGAATGCTCGGCGTGGATCGGCATCAATCGATTCCTCTGGGAGCGCTCCCGCAACAACATATAACACAGAGCGGCGGCGATGTCAAGTAGGTGACAAGTTCGGTCGTTTAAAATTGAGCATTATGTGGGCGCCCTTCGAACCTACCTTCGCTCTGCCTCCGACGATATCAGACAATGGGCCGCAAGATGTTGTGTTTTAGAAGGGTGCGGCGCCATAACGAGTGACAGCCGTGCGATAGCCTTGCCATGGGCGGAGTGGGACCGCGAATCATCCCATTCCGCCCGTATTGTGGGGTCTAGGAGTGCACTTCGGCTCCGAACTTTTGCCTGAGTGCGACTTTGTTGATCTTGCCGGCACTGGTAAGCGGCATGTCGTCCACGAACACAAACGCATCTGGGATCCAAAAACGCGCGATCTTGCCCTGATTCGCTTTCTCCTCGAGGAATCGGCGGAGTTCATCCTCAGTCACCGGCCGGGCGCATTTGACAACCGCCAACGGTCGTTCGCTCCACTTTTCGTCGACCCGGGCGATCACCGCCGCCAGTCCCACCGCTGGGTGCTCCGACAAGAGCGCTTCGATGGCGCTGGTAATAATCCACTCGCCGCCGCTCTTGACCGCATCGCGCTCGCGATCCACCACGCTGAGCAGGCCATCCGGGTGCAGCATACCGAGGTCGCCCGAACGGAACCAACCCCCGACGTAACTCTCGCGGCTCTTCTCCGGATCCTTGTAATAGCCCCCCGGGAGCCACGGACTGCGAACCCATACCTCGCCTACCGTGTTGCCATCATGGGGAACCTCGCTGCCTTCCTTGTTTCGGATGGAGAGATCCACCATCGGCAACGGGCGCATCCGGCTCCGCAGAACGTCGCGCGCCTCTTCGCTTTCGGAATCCATCCCTTCCGGCACCACCGATATCGCGGTGCCCAACTGATCCGAACCTCCATAAATCAGACTAAAGCGGACTCTTGCTTCTGCCGCCCGTTGCGCCAGACCGGTCGGCAGCGGGCTGCCGCCGGTGAGTACTTTAAGCTTTTCAAAACCTGGCGTCTGAAGCAGCCCATGAAGCTGGGTCGGCACCATGTTCATCCAAGTCACTCCCTCCTTCCGGATCATTTCCACTTGTTCGACGGGGTTTGCTTTTCCAGGCAGAACCAGCTTTGCACCTAGATACGGAACGAACAGAGTCGTCCCCCACCCGTGGATGTGGAAAAAGGGAATCAAGGGCATAAACACGTCACTACTGTCCACCTTGGCGCCGGTGGTGTAGAGGGCAAGGTGATGGAAAAGCTGGAGAGCACCGAGAGTGATCTCGCGCTGGCGGTATTGAATGCCCTTGGGTTTGCCGGTGGTACCTGTCGTGTTGAAGATGGAGAAGGGATCCATCTCGCCCACTTGGTCCGCCTGAGCAAGCCGCTCGGGGCGACCGGAAGCGATCAAGTCCTCGTAACGAAGGACGCGTTTGGCCTCAGGGAGCGAAACGTCCGGATCGTCGCTCAGGAGCACCCAATTGGGGAACTTGGCCGCGAGCGGCTTGACCGACGGAAGGAATACATCCGAAACGAAAAGCCACTCGTCCCCCGCGTGAACCACGGTGTAGACCATGTCTGCCGCCGGGAGCCGAAAATTGATGGTGTGTATGACCGCGCCCAGCATGGACAGCGCATAATGCAGTTCCAAGTAGCGGTGCGTGTTCACATCCAGAACACCGGCAACCGTGCCTTTCGCGACTCCTTGCTGGTGCAGGCTCCATGCCAGGCGCAGAACCCGGTCGTAGAATTGACTGTAGGTGAGGCGAGTGTTTCCCGAAACCACGATCTGGTCTGGAAACGCTTCAATAGTTCGATCCAGGATTTGATGGACGATTAGACCTTGCATCATTGCCTCCATTTCTTGGCGTGTTCCTGCTGTCTGTTTTGATCAGCAAAGGCATGTCAGCAGGCCGTGCCTCTGCACGCCGCGTCGTCGCCCGTCTGCGGCTAAACCCCTCGGTTTTGCAGTGTCTCCGCGGTAAAAATCGCCAAGTTGCGAAAGACCGGTTCGGCGCGTGCCTCGCGTTCCGCAGTCGGCAGAGCCAAATGGGCCTCCACCTGCGTTGCGATTTCTTCCAACGCTTGTGGAGCGGCGAGCGGCGCGAGGTGCTCAAACAGCAGCTCGTGGGCCCGTTTGCGCTCCATCGCCTCCAAGCCGTCGAGGATCTGGCGATGCGGTGTGCCTTCCCAGATCGGCAAGACCATTGCTTCCCGCAGCCAGCGCTCGATCCCGAACTCGGCCAGTACCCCCATTCCCCCGTAAACCTCCATCGCCCATTTCGCGGTTTGAACCGCAACTTCCGCCGTCCAATATTTGGCCAGATGGGCGACGAGCCGGAAAAGGTGATAGCGCGCCGAATAGGAAGGTCTTTCGCGCCATACCTCCTCCAGCAATCGAGCGGCTTCCCAGGCGAGAGCAAACGCGCTGGCCAGCAAAGCCTTTTTTTCTTCGAACTGCTGGCGAAGGAGCGGATGTTCCAAAATGGGCTTGCCAAACGCAACGCGCCCTTCGGCGAAGATCAGCGCTTCGGCCATTGCGCGCTGCATCAACGCCACACTCGCCACACTGTTCGCGACACGGGAAATGTTGAGCACCTCAAGAATGAGATAGACCCCCTGTTCCGGCTGCCCCAGGAGATAGGCCTCGCTCTCCCGTAATTCCACTTCACCGGTCGGCACTGAACGCGTGCCGGTCTTGTCTTTCAAGCGGCGGATCAGATAATTCAGATTGCCATCATCACGGTGCCGGGGCAATAGAAAAAGGGAAAGGCCGCGCACGTGACTGGGTGCGCCTTCCCGGCGGGCCGCCACGACGGCTAATTCCGCACCAGCGTTGCTGGCGAAATACTTGTCGCCGGTGAGTATCCAGCGGCCTTGCTTCTCGCGTGCACTAGTCTCGACCGCGGCCCCCAGATCCGACCCACCCTTGACCTCGGTCATCCAGGTCGCTCCTTGCCAAACACTCTCGTCCTTCCGAAGCAGGCGAGGAAGAAAGCGGGCCTTGGACTGCTCATCGGCATACTTGGACAGGGGCACCGCGGTGGAGAGGGAAACGGTATAGGGACAATAGAGACCCGGATCGTAAAACGAAGTGACATAGCCGAGCAGGTACGCAGGGATGAGCGATTCGCTCTCAAAGACTCGCCAGACACTTCCCGTCTCGTAACCCTTGTTGAGCATTTTCCAGTATGCGGTCGGATAGAGGATTTCGTCAATCCGTCTGCCCATCGGATCGAACATTTTGAGCCAGGGCGTGCCGCCCCGGTCCACCGTTGCCGAAATCGCCTTGCCCTCGGCTTCCCACCACTTTTCATACTCCCGCAAGGTCGGGTCGAGAGGTAGATCGCCCAGATAGAACTTGAGGAAGGCGGAGGGAGACTTGAGAGTTGCTAGTTCCATTTACTCCTCCCGGAGTCATTGCACAACGAGAACACAGAGCACCTGATGGTCGATAACTCTAGAGAGAGGTGAACATCGACGAATCGGTGGGCCAAGTTCGATTGATATTGTCGTTATTCCGCCGCGAGCTCGCCGAGGACTGTGAGCGTACGGTCCAGAGCCTGGTCGTCACCCAGTGGGAGCATAGGCATCGCGAGCAGTTCGGCCGCCCCGAATGATGGGAGCTGGCGCAGGCGCTGCTTGACTTGCTCGGAATTGCCGTGGACGACGAGGGCATCGATCATCCGGTCGGAGAGCTCGCCCTCATGCGCCTCCGGAAAGCCGGCGTCCCGGAACATGCGCGCATAAAAGGGGAGACGGGGATAGTGCCCGAGTTGCCGGCGAGCCCACTGGCGGACCGCCTGTACGTCCTCGGATACGGCCACGGGGACGTGCGCGATGAGCGGAGGGGGCTCGCGGTGAGCGAGAGCGGCGCTCTGCTTGAGCGCAGGCACGGCGACATCACGCAGATAGGGCAGTGGGCATACCCAAGAGATCGCGCCGTCGGCAAGCTCGCCGCACAGTTCGAAACTCTTTGGCCGGAGCGCCGAAGCCATGAGCTTGACCCCGGTCGGACCGGGTAGCAGCGCGTGTGCCCGCATGCGTTTGCCGTCGAAATCCACCTTACCTTCATACAGCGCCGCCCGAAGCACGATGAGATACTCGCGTAGGTGTTCGAGCGGCCGGTCGAACGGAATGCCCCAGGTTCCCTCGATCGTCGGCCGGTGGCTTGGTCCGACGCCGAGCCGCAACCGTCCTGGCGCCACGCTATCCACGACGATTGCCCCCTGAACCGCGGCCAAGGGATGGCGGGGAAATGTCGGAAGGATCGATGTCCCGAACAAGATGTGCTCGGTCTTGGACGCCGCGGCGGCGAAGACGGCGAGCGGATCGGGGGCCGTGGCGCCGGTGGTGAGCCAGGCGCACTGGATGCCGGCCTGCTCGGCCGCCACAATCCCATCGATCAATTTCCGCGGATTCGGTTTCGCGACGTGAACACCAATCAAAAGGTTCTTCATGCCGGTTTCTCCTGTCAGTGCGACGAGCCACGGAAGGTGCATGTAGAGTATCATGCAAGCGTATGATCGTCAATAGTGGACGAAGGAGTGGAATCGTGTAATAATGGGAAACGAGAGATTGGAGAAATTATCTAGGCGGAAACGGAGCTTTGAGCTATGGGCAGCACTCCCCCTCTGCAAGTCCATGATCCCAAGATTCTCGCACAGGCGCGTGCGGTGCTTGACGCGTGCCATTCCGCGAAAGAAATGCAAGAGGCCGTGGTCGCGGCCGTTCGGCGAAACGAGGATTGGCGCGGCCGGCAGTGCATCAATTTGCTGGCTCCCGAAGCCCCGACCAGTCCGACCGTCCGCGCTCTCCTCGCGGCTGAAGTTGGGACGCGCGCGGCGGAGGGCCACATTGGCGCGGTGAACCGGTGGTTTGCCGGAACAAAGTACATCGACGAAATTGAAGCGCTGTGCGTCGAGCTCTTGAAGCAAGTATTCCGGGCTCGTTACGCGGATCACCGGCTGGTGGCGAGTATGATCGGCAATCTCGCCGTCTACACCGCGCTCGCCGAGCCCGGCGACGTCATCATGAGCATCGCCCAACCATTTGGCGGGCATTCAAGCAATCGCGCGGATGGGCCCGCCGGGGTGCGCGGTCTCAAGATCGTCGACATGCCGATGGACCCGGTCGAGCTCACCGTCGACTTGGACCTCTTTCGGAAAATGGCGCCGCTCGTCCGCCCGAAAGTGGTCGCGCTGGGCGCTTCGATGACGCTCTTTCCCTTCCCGCTCCGCGAGATGAGCGAGGTAGTCGCCGAGTGGGGCGGCAAGGTCTTTTTTGACGGTGCTCATCAACTGGGACTCATCGCCGGCGGCCAATTCCAAGATCCTTTGCGCGAAGGCGCAGCGGTCATGACCGGATCGGCCGGCAAAACCTTTAGCGGCCCGCAGAGCGGCATCATCGTCTGGGATGATCCGGAACTCACCGTGCCGATTACGCACGCGATTTTCCCTGTGCTCGCCGCGACCCATCAAGTGAATCGCGTTGCGGCGCTTGCGGTCTCGGCGGCTGAAATGCTAGAGTTCGGCTCGGTTTATATGGCCCAGATCGTTCGGAATGCGCAGGCGCTCGGGGCCGCGCTTGCCCAACGCGGCCTACCCGTTCTCGGCGCGAGCAAAGGGTACACGCGCACCCAGCAGGTGATCGCGGATGTGCGGTCCTTTGGTGGCGGGCTCGACGCGGCCCATTTGCTGGCTCGCGCAAATCTGGTGACGAACAAGAATCTGATCCCGAGCGATACGCCGGCGGACTGGGATCGACCGGGCGGTATGCGCCTGGGAACGATCGAGGTCACCCGGTTGGGCATGCGCGAAAAAGAGATGCAAGTGATTGCCGATTTCATCGCGCGGGTGTTAGTGGAGAACCAAGCACCGGAGGATGTGGTCGAGGACGTCGTCGACTTTCGCCAGGGCTATCAAACCATCTATTACAACTTCGACCACGGCTTGCCGCCGGCGTAGGGCGAATGCAATGCTCTTTGGAAACAGAGACGCGCAAGGATAGGAAAGGCGGAGCCCAACGGCTCCGCCTTTTTGCTACTCGTCAACTAGGGAAGGTGGCGTTCGCTCAAGGCAGAGCGGCGGCCAGATCATGAACGAATTGGTATGCTTTCGGACTCCCGAAACCGGTGGCGAGGTCGTAGCCCGTCAGGACCGGCATGCCGGCGATTCCGGATCCGTAATTGCTGTTATCAGCCAGGGTCACCGAGCCAAACGTCTGAGGAACAATGTCGGTGAAATCCGCGCTTGGAAGCTGGTACAGGTAAGGATTCAGATAACCGACATGTGACTTGTTGCTCGCGTCCGCCAACTGGTTCGTGAGCGCGATCAGCCCGGCGAGCTGCGGGGACGCGGCGCTCGTGCCGCCGACAATATGCCACCCGACGCGCAAGCCCGGGAAGCTGGTATAGACGAGGACGCCGCCGTCGACCGCGGCGTTCCAGGACAAGTCAGGCAGCCCGCGTGCGCCTTTGAGCACACTCTGCGAAATGCCCGACTGGAAATCGGGGGTCTTGAAGAGCACGCTGCGACCACCGCCGGTTGCGGCTTGAATAAACGGCTCATTCCAGACCGCTTCGGTTCTCGATCCAGGTGTGGTCAAAAAGCTCGTGTCAGTGGGCGAGGAGGGATTCCACGTCCAGCCATACTGCAGCCATGTGCCGCCCGCGGAGGTGACGAGCGGGTCCGAAGAGGGCCAGTTGACGGTCGGGTATGGGTAGACGCGTCCTTGTTTGTCGGTGTTCGCCGTGCCCGAGTCGCCGCTTGATCCCAACACGGTTACGTGCGCTTTCTCGGCACTTTGATAAACGGAATCCATCAGGGAGACTTGGACAGAGGCGGCGCCATGGAACGACTGCTCCGTGACGGCAAAGCTCTGGCTCATGACGGCACCGGGATAGGCTGCAATCGCCATTTGCTCGCCCCTAAAGATGCTCGGAAAGCCTTGCACGCCTTCGGTCTCTGCAGGGTTGGCCGCGACAAGAACGATCTGTGCGTCAGGGGCAATAGCGTGGGCCCACTGCACGTCCAGGCTGGTCTCGACGGCCCAGCCGACGGGGGAGCCCTTGACGCTGTTGTTGAAGGGAGGGGCGCCGTTGGGGTGAATGATTTTTACTGTCGTCCGGGGTAGACCGAACGCATCGCTAAACTTGTCCAGGTCCTGCTGAACGGTTGGGCTGCCGTACGAGTCCACGATGACGATCGTCTGGCCCTTGCCGGTGGTGCCCTCGGCGTGCAAGGCGTCCACCCCATACGCCGCGTAGATGTTCGCAGGTGTGTAGCAGTGGAACGCGGTGGAGAGCGGAAGCCCTGTCGGGTCCACACAGGCGTAAGGTCCTGAAGTGGGCAGATGGCTGTCGCCGGGGGCCAGAATAACGAGCGGCGAGAACTGAAGGTTGGAGCCAGAAGCGGAAACGGCCCCGCCGATTTGGCCGGGCGCCGCCACTAGGAGCAGGCAGAGCCCAACAAGGAACAAGAGCACGCGCAATGAGGAGCGAAGGTGTTTCATTGGAATCCTCTCTTTGAGACGTGACAGGTGACGAGTGCTGGTGAATAGGCGCAAGTCACAGGATAGGTGGTCTAGGTAGCAGTTGTTCTCTGAGGAAATCAGACGATGATTCTCACCTCCTTGCGACGGTTCGGGGGAAGGTTTCAAGCAGGCGGCCGTGTGGTGCTGGAAACACAAACCGACCGTACGGAACACGGTCGGTTACGACCGACCGCCAAGAGCACGGTCGGTTACGTCACTTGCTCTGCTTGTCAAGGGCGTCCATACACCGGTCGAGATCGAGCTTCAAAGCAACCGCATTTCCAACAGAAGGAATTTTAGGCTACTCTAGAGTTCCCGTCAAGCCCCCCCACGGTTGTGGGCAGGGCTGTGGCAAACTCTGTTGACAGGGCCTGTCGTCACTGCGAGGAGGTCGCAGACACCGCGGGTCCCTAGACCCCGTGTGCTGGGCGGGGTCCCTAGACCCTCGTAGATCCCGCGCCTTGTGCGGGGCGCGTTCTTGGCGGGGTGCCAGCGGTGCCGACTTTGCCTTGCCGAAGGTGCCGTGATGCCTGCCCCGCGGTCTCCAGCGGGGTCAATCGCCCGGAGACTTAGAGATCGGTTTTGAGGGAAAAGATGTGGACGGGGACAGCCTTGCCCTTGATCTCGAAGGTGCCTTCGTCTTCAAAGGGTATTCGATCGCCGGCTCCATCCCGTGTGCACTCATCCACAAGGATCGGCTTGCCGACGATCTTGGTATGTGACTCGAGGCGTGCGGCGAGGTTTACCGTTCCCCCCACGCACGTATAAGTGGCGCGCCGCTGGGTACCGGTGAAACCTGCAATCACCTGCCCCGAGGCGATGCCGATGCCGATCCGAATCGGCGCCCGATCGATGGCCACACGTTCGCGATTATATTGCTGGACCAACTCGATCATCTGCCGTGCGGCCCGGACCGCGCGCTCGCAGTGATCCGTATGGCGCAGCGGGGCACCAAAGATCGCCATGAGGCCGTCGCCGACCATCTGGTTGACGATTCCCCCCTCGCCGCCGATGGCATCCATCATCAAGGTGTAATAGTCGTTCAAGAGCTCGATCGTCTCCGCCGGCGACTGCGACTCGGCGATCGTCGTGAAAGAACGGATGTCGCAGAACATGACCGATGCTTCCACGAACTTGCCGCCGAGCGTAAAGCCCGTCGTCAGCAGTTCCTCCGCCACCTCTTCCGTCGCGAATTTCTGGATGAGCTCCCGCTGTCGGTCCCGCAACCGCTTTTTCTCCAGGCTCGCGTTGAGGCGCGCCTTGAGCAGAACGGGGTTGATCGGTTTGTGGAGGTAATCCTCGGCGCCGAGTTCGATACACTGGATTACACTTTCGAGTTCGTCAACACCCGAGATCATGATCACGGGAATGTCATGCAGCTTCGGGTCCTGCATCAATTCCGTCAGCACCTGATATCCGTTCATGACCGGCATTTCGATATCGAGGAGCACCAATTCAAACGACTGCGAGCGCAGAGTTTCCAGCGCCTGGCGACCGTTCTCGGCAAAGGTTACCTTGTGTCCCTGCTGCTCGAGATGCCGCGCGAGGAGCAGGCGATTCATTTTGTTGTCGTCCACGACCAAAAGACGACCCGGCTCGACGGCCATCTTAGCCCCCCTTTGTCGCTTTGACCTTTTCCAGCTCATCCTGGACCCGGGCGTATTCATCCTCGGCCAGGGTCAGTTTCTCGTCGGCGCCCTCGAGCACCCCGGTCTTGCCCATCATCTCGAGTTCCTTGGCTGTCGCGCAAAGAGTGTGTGCGCCGAGTCCGGCGCTGCTCGATTTCAATGAATGGGCGGCCCGGCGGAATTCGTCCGTGTTTTGGGCGGCGAGTGCCGTGTGCAACTGCGCAAGCAGGGTAGGTGTCTCGGAAAGATAGGTATTGATCAACTCGACTAGAAAAGAGGTATCTCCTCCGACCGAAGCCAGAAGGTCGTCGAGAACAACCTCGTCGATGACGCCTGATTCTACCATAGCTTCACCTCTTAAACCGCCCGGCGTGCGCTCTTGGTCAGCGTTTCCATTAACTCATTGACGCGAATCGGCTTGCCGATATAGTCGTCCATGCCGGCGGCAAGGCAGGCCTCGCGGTCGCCCTGCATAGCATTCGCCGTCATGGCGACGATGCGGGGGCGGAGACCACGCGGCCAGCGTGCACAAATTCGGTGCGTAGCTTCCAGTCCATCCATTTCCGGCATCTGCACATCCATCAAGACCACGTCATACGTCTGTCGCTCAAGAGCCTGGATGGCCTCAACGCCGTTTGCGGCGATGTCTGCCCGGTAACCCATTTGAGACAGGAGGCGGAGCACGAGCTTTTGGTTCACCGCATTATCCTCGGCAACGAGGATGCGAAGCGGATGGTCGGCCCCCACATGGGAATCGACCCGAGGTTGGGTGGACGCCGCGGGCACGGCAGGGCGGGCTTGTTCCGGCGCCAGGATGCCGGCGAGCGCATCGTACAGGAGCGATGGCTTGAGCGGTTTGAGTAGAAAGGCGGCGATACCGAGCGGCTCTGGCACCGGGTCGCGCCGGCCGAGCGAGGAGGTGAGAATGAGCGGCAGCGCGCGGCTGCTGCGATGCTCTCGTATGCGCGCGGCGAGTTCCAACCCGTTCAGTTCGGGCATCATAAAGTCCAGGATCGCGACGTCAAACGGGTCGCCCCGACAAATCCAATCGAGCGCCTCGCGTGGAGAAGAGGTGTCGCGTGTGAGCATGCCCCAGCTGGCGGCTTGGCGGATCAGGATAAATCGATTCGTATCGTTGTCGTCTACAATCAGCAGGCGCCTGCCGCTTAGCTGTGGCTGTTCGCCGAGCACGCGCCCTCCGGCGTCGAAATCGGGGGCTACGGTGGCGAGGATTGTAAAGTGGAACGTGCTGCCGCGGCCGGGAATCCCTTCGCTCTCCACCCAGACGGATCCGCCCATCATCTCCACGAGACGTTTGCTGATGGCCAGCCCGAGGCCGGTCCCCCCGTATTTGCGGGTGATCGAGGTATCGATCTGGCTGAAAGACTGGAAGAGGCGGTGGGCTCGTTCTGGTGGAATCCCGATGCCGGTATCGCGAACGCTAAAGTGAAGGCGGATGGCGGAAGGATGAGAGATGAAGGTAGAGGCTCGTGCCTCTTCATCCTTCTGCCTTCCCCCTTCTGACTTTACTTCAAGCACGACTTCGCCTCGCTCTGTAAACTTGACCGCGTTCGTGAGCAGGTTGAGCAGAATCTGGCGGAGGCGAGTGGAATCGCCGACGATTGCCGACGGCACATTTTCATCGGCGAGATACGCGAGATCGAGACGCTTTTCAGCAGCGCGGGGGGCGACCAGGTCGAGGGCGCCTTCGATGCAACTGCGCAGCTCAAAAGGCTGGTTCTCGAGTTCCAGCTTGCTGGCCTCGATTTTTGAAAAGTCGAGGATGTCGTTGATGATCATGAGGAGCGCGTCGCCGCTGCTGCGGATAATCTCGGCGTACTCGCGCTGGTCTTGGTTGAGCGGTGTGTCCATCAGTAGGCTGCTCATACCTATGATGGCGTTCATCGGCGTCCGAATCTCATGGCTCATCATCGCCAGGAATGCGCTCTTGGCCTGGTTGGCAGAGTCGGCCTCGGCTTTGGCCCTTTCCAGCTCCTCTTCCGTGTGCTTGCGTTCCGTAATGTCGCGGATCGTCTCAATGGCTCCGACGGCGTTGCCTTTCGCATCGCGGAGTACCGAGGCGGCAGCAAACAGATACCGTCCGCCCCCCTTGAGCTGCGGCACATAGGTCTCGCCGATCAGGACACCGCCCTCTCTCTTGAGCTGCGCGTATTTCGCTTCCAACTCCTCTTGAGGTTGGAGGACCAGATCGATCAAGATCGGCCTTTTCTCCCCGTAAAAGGGAATCGTGTATTCATAATTGCCCCGCCCGAGCATGGCTGTGGCTTGAACCCCGGTCAATTCTTCGATCGCACGGTTCCAAGCGATGACCTCTCCCGCGCGGCTGATGACGAATGTGGGATCGGGCAAAAAGTCGACGATATCGGCGAGCCTTTGTTGGGCTTCCTGGGCCTGCTCAAACAGGCGGGCATTCTGAATGGCGATGGCTGCCTGTCGTGCCAATCCCACTGCATACGCCAGGTCGGCCTGGGTGAAGGGGCCGGCGACCGGCTTGTCGCGATGCAGCACCATCACCCCGATCACCTGATCGCGAAGCAGCAGTGGCGCGAAGGCGAGCGCTTTGTTCTCATCCTTCTCCGTACCCGGAATATGAATCATGCGCGGGTCTGCCAGAGGGTCGTTCACTACTTCGGGCAGGCCTGTCTGCGCGACGTGCCCCGTGATTCCTTCTCCCAGGCGGAGAACCTCGGCTTTGAGGGTGGCAGAGTGCCGGCCCACTGCCACGGCGCTTGGCAGCGTGCCATCGGGCTGCAGCAGACGCAAGACGACGGTTTCGGCGTGCAGCACTTGTTCTGCACTCGAGGCAATCCGCTCGAGCACCGTTTGGAGGTCGAGGGTAGCGGAAATCTCGCGGCCGATCTCGGTCAGCGCGGCAGTTTCCCCCGCCCGCCGCTGGATCTCGGCAAAGAGCTGCGTGTTTTCGAGTGCAACGCTCATCGAGGAGGCGAGTGTTTTGAGCAGCTGCACGTCAGATTCATCGAACGCGTTCTCACGGTCGAGGTTTTGCAGTGAGATCACGCCTTTTACCTCGTTGCCGACGACGAGCGGTACAAAGACGGCCGATTGACTGATTTCCGTGCCCGGTACAATGGTACGGCCGTGCTGCTCGAACTCTGCTCTATTACGAATGAGCAGAGGCCGTGCGGTGAGCAAGAGCTCACGACCGATCGCACTGGGTTTGGCGGGTTCGGGATAATAACGCAACCCTTTTTCGGTCAAATACCGAACATGCGTCAGGTCGGTCAAGGGATCATAGCTTGAGATGACGACGGCCTGCGCGCCAAAAATATCGCGCACCTTGTCGCCAACCAGATCATAGATGGCCTGAACGTCTAGTCTTGAGGCCAGTCCTTGCTGCACACTGTTGATGATTGCCAGCTCATTTGCGCTCTGCTCTAATTCCCGGATCGAGGTTCTTAGCTCCATTTCGCGATCGCTCAGACGGTGTTCCAAGCCTTGATGCAGCCGCGCATTCTCGAGAGAGAGCGCCGCCTCATTGGCAAAGAGGGAGAGGAGATCGAGATCGGTCTCGTCGAATCGGCTCGACGCGACCTTGTTTTCTGTGTACAAGATGCCGATCGGCTTGCCGGCGGCCATCAACGGCGCTGCGAGGAGAGAGACCGGGAGGGGTGCGGGCGTCGACGTGGTCTCCACCGCCAAGGCGCCATGCGAGGATCGAGAGATCGCAGCGAGGAGCTTGGAGAGCCGCTCGGATTCACCTTCCAGCGGTTGACCGCGAGTGATCGTGGAGGTCGTCTGGCCCTTTTGATCGAGGAGCAGCAGCACCACGCGCTCGGCGCCACTGAGCTCAACGGCCTCGTCGACGATGAAATTGAGGAGGGTGTCCGGGTCGCGCTGCTCGTTCATACGCAAGCCGAGCTCGATCACGCGGCGCAGCCGTCCCTCTGATCCTCGGGGAGGCCGATTAGCAGTAGCCTGCGAGCCGTTGGCAATCGTCTGTTCCTGCCCGTCGGACATCATGGTGGCCTCCGTGTTACCGGCATTTGCGGTTCGAGAAGCGGCCGGACCGGGGTTTGTGTTGTGCGTTTTCGGGCCGTGGCCGCCAGCTGCTAGCCTTGTCTCGCGGCGGCAAGCGCGACGACGGTCAAGTCGTCCAGCAAGGGCTCCTGGCCTATGAATTCGTCCACGGCGTGGGCGAGCGTCTGGACAACCGCGCGGACATCACCGCGGGGAGCGCTCGTCTGGACCACGTGGACAAGACGTTCCTGGCCAAAGAATTCACCCTGTTCATTCATCGCGTCGGTCACTCCGTCGGTGTTGAGGACAATCAGGTCGCCTTCTTCAAGCGAGAGAGAATTGGCAACATAATGAGCGTCCGGGTCGATTCCGAGCGCGATAGAGTGTGGGGAGAGTTCCTCCAGTTGGCCGGTCCGGTGATGCCAACCAAGTGGTGGGTTGTGACCAGCGTTTACGTAGGTGAGGCGCCGTGCGCGCGGTTCCAAGACCGCAAAGAGAAGGGTGACGAACATCCCGCCCATCGAATCCGAGCAAAGCAGACGATTCGCGCGTTCCAGGGCGGTCCGCGGATCCGGCTCGGCTTCTGCGCACGCTCGCAGGACGCTCCGGGTTTCCGCCATAAAGAGCGCTGCCGGCATCCCTTTGTCGGAGACATCTGCGATCACTATACCCCAGCGCCCGCCCGCGAGCGAAAAGAAATCGTAGAAATCGCCAGAGACCTCTCGCGCGGGCCGCCAGAACCCGGAAAGGCGAAAGCCCGCGATGCGAGGCGCATGCGCGGGGATAAGACTCGCTTGCACCTGCCGGGCGGCCTCTAGTTCCCCATCCATCCGCCCCTTGTCGATCGCAAGCCCATAGAGGCGAGCATTCTCTATTGCAACGGCGGCTTGATTCGCAAAGAGGAGCAAGAGCTGAGCATCGTCCGGCGTAAAGGGCGCTTGATCCGCGGGGCGATAGACGGACAGGGCGCCAACCGGCTGAGAGTCCAGGCAAACGGGCGCTGCGAGCGCGAGCGAGGAATTCGATCGTAGCGAGGCCCGGCTGCGCATTACGGGTTCGCCACTCGCAAACGCCTTGCCTATGGCACCGACCCCCGGACTGACGTTTCCCCTGCCCGCGATAGGAGGGGGGAGGGTGAGCTGCGGGACGAGCAGCTTCTTTTCGCCATCATAGAGGTGCAGCTGGCCTGCGGGGCTGTCCAGAAGCGCAGCGGCCCGCTCTACAATGGCCGCCAGCGCCTTGGAGAGTTCGAGATGACGGCTGATATCGAGTGAGGTTTCATAGAGCTTGAGGAGTTGGCGGTTGTGTGCCAAGAGTTCAGCCATCAGGGCTTGGTCGCGCTGTCGCAGGCGACTGTCGCTCACGCGTGAGGCGTTCTGAAGGACGTGGGGATAGCGCTCCACGAGCGACAGGAAGACCGTTTTGGGGAGTTCGAGGAGGGTTACCCGGGTGGCCGCACGGGCAGCGGCTGAACGGGGTTCATCGTCGAGGAGAGCCATCTCGCCAAAGATGTCGGGAGGCTGCATCTTGTTGAGGAGCACATTGCCCTGCGGCGTAGCTTTGACAATTTCGACGGTGCCGGACCGGACCAGATAGAGGCAATTGGCCGGCTCTTCCTCCTTGAAAATCAGCGCGCCGGCCGGGTACTGGACCTGCCGGACATGCCGCAAGAGGTCTGCGATGGCTGTATCGTCTAGGCTACGGAACAAGTCAAACCGGCGAAGAGTCCGTCGCGAGACGGGCATGAAAACCCTTCCTGCTTCGAATTTTGAAAGGGACCTGGATCTTCTCCTTTCTCATTCTAATGCAGAGCGGAGAGGGTGTCAATTTAAAGTCGACGGCGGAGCAGAGATTGACGAATAGGGCTCTCGTCGGTCGGGTGCGGGGTTTGGGCCAAGCCGTGAATGTCTAGTGCCCCTTTTGGCCGACGAGAAGCACGGCTTTGCCCGGGAATTGTCGATCAATCAGTCGCCGAGCTATTTCGCCGATTCGCTCCCAAGGCGCCTCGACCTCAATGCGTGGATGAAGCCGCTCCTGGGCGACGAGAATAGCCAAGTCTTCCAGTCCCTGTGAGGCCGCCTCCGCTTTGAATTCTCTGAACACGAGCAAGCCGGTAAGAGCCACTTCAGGGGCCTGGCTCAGCACGCGACTGTCGAAGGTGATCTCCGGTCCGGCGGGGGCCGCGTAGGTGACTAACCGCCCGTTGGGAGCGAGGAGCATCGCTGCGCTCGCGAGCACGGAGCCGCCCACGCCATCGACGACGAGATGATACGGACCGAAGGGCTTGGCTCCAGAAGCATCGTCCCCGACGACCACCTCGCTAGCTCCGGCCTGCCGCACGACAGCTTCATATTGGGTATGATGGGTCAGCCCGACGACCGTCCCACCGGCAAGTCGCGCCAATTCGACGGCAAAGACACCGACACCACCGGAAGCGCCCGTCACTAGCACTCGGCGTTGAAGCAAACTGCCGCCGCGCCGAACGGCAGCCAGTGCGGTCAGTCCGGCAACGGGTAATGTCGCCGCCTGGCTGAAAGAGACCCGGTCGGGAAGCTTGGCGAGAGCATCTGTCGGGACGGCGGCGAATTCTGCCCATGCGCCGGAATTGACGAGCCCCACGACGCGGGTGCCCGCCTGCGGCCCGGAGCCGTTGGCTGCCGGTTGGTCGACGATTCCCGCGACGTCCCATCCTGGGACATATTGCTCGTGTGCGGCGAGGGCGCGGCGGACTTCGCCGCGGTTGAGGGATGTGGCAAGAACTCGAACGAGCGCTTGGGAAGACGACGGCGTCGGTACGTCCACTTGGCTCACTATCAAATGCCCCGGCGCTTCCGGAGCGGTGACAATGGCTTGCATCTTGCTCATCGTATTCGTCTCCTTCGATGTGGGACAAGCACCGATCGGGTGACCTCGTCCCAGAAACGGTTAGGTGGGCATGCCAACGAGATTTTTTATCAGAGCGCCTACGCCGAAGGCTACCGCCGCAGCTAGGGACCCCACCAGCAGCATCTCGAGGCTGCTCCGAACGGGGCTGCGTTCAGTCACAAACACTTTGGCCGCCCCTGCCGCAAGGAGCGCTAACCCGGAGAGGACGGTGGCTATGAGGAAGGACGTTGTCGCGGACAGACTTGAATGAACCGCCATGTCGACCAGGTAAACCAAGAGTGGGACCGTCCCTGCAGTCACAAACCCCGCGAAGGTTGCAAGCCCTTCAAGTGGCGGTTTTCGCTTTTGAGGGAGGAGCAGGTGCTTTTCTGCAGTCATCGTGCTCACCCAACGTCCGGGATCCTCACTGACAATCTCGGTCAGGCTCTTGGCTTCTTGTTCGGGGAAATCGTGCCGGTAAATCCGGTAGAGGTCCCCCTTTTCCTTGTGCGGCGCGCGCACAATCTGTTCCACCTCGTTCCGCCGGTCGTGTACATAGACCTCGCGCTCTGTTCGTGCAGAGAGGTAGGCCCCGCTTGCCATCGAGAATCCGTCGCCCAGAAGATTGGCGAGTCCCATGATCAAAATGATGGAAGAAGAGAGCTCCGCGCCGACAACCCCGCCGACGACGGCAAAGGTGGTGGTGATTCCGTCAAGAGCTCCATAAATAAAAGGGGCAAGGTACTGAGATCGGCCGTCGCCACTGTTATGCCGTTCGGCTTGCTCAATGCGGTCGCGGTCATGCTCTTCGGCAGCCGCTTCCAGAGCCTTGGGATCTTGCAGATTTCGGGCGCGCCAAAAGCCGTACCGACTACTCCAAGAGTGTCTCTTGTCCGAGTGGATTTGCCGGGGTTCGCTTCCGTCAGCCATTGCGTTCAAACCTCACTCACAAAACCGGTTACTGTCTCTGAAAAGAACGCCACAGACACACTAGTTCTAACGGCTCTCGCCACCGCATATCACAGAAGGCACAGATGTGGGCGGACCCTTCAAGCGGAAGGGCACTCGGCTCGGCCGCGATCTTTCTTGGAACACCGTCACGGCTGAACCTTCTCCACCTTTCCTTGAAACCGAAAGGTAGACAAGCCGAGCGCTCCATTACGGGACAGGTCGGAACTCGTTAGTACAGTAAACGGATCTTTTTTCATGTCACCCGTCGCCGGTGACGCCAAATCAATCGAGGGGTGATCATGACCCAATCGCGCTCCTTAACCCTTTTGCAGATGAATGATTCCCACGCCTATTTCGACCTGCACCCGGAAATCTTCTGGGAGGCAGGCGGCGCGGCGTACCGGCCTGCAGGCGGATATGCGCGCATCGCGACTCTCGTCAAGCAGATCCGCGCGCAGGCGACGGGACCTGTTCTGTTTTGTGATGGAGGTGATACACTCCACGGCACTTTTCCTGCCGTGGAAACGCAAGGGCGAGCTCTGGTCCCGATTTTGAATGCGCTGGGCTTGGATGCCATGACGGCCCACTGGGATTTCGCCTATAGCCCGCAGACGCTTCAGGAGCGAGTGGCCGAGCTCTCGTATCCGCTGCTCGCGATCAACGTGTACGATCGGCAGACGAAAAAGCTCGTCTTTTCACCGTACTTGATCAAGGAAATCGAGGGGCTGCGGGTCGGGATCATCGGCATCGCTTCAAATATCGTCGACAAGACGATGCCGCCCCGGTTCAGTGAGGGGGTTTATTTCACCCTGGGAAAGGACGAATTGCCGGGCGCGATCACGCAGCTGCGCGAGCAGGAGCAAGTGGACCTGGTCGTTCTCCTTTCCCACCTGGGGTTTCCCCAGGATATGCAGCTCGTCTCAGAGGTTCCGGGCGTAGATGTGTGTCTCAGCAGCCACACGCACAACCGCTTGTATCGAGCGGTGAAGCAGGGGAACACGCTTGTGATCCAATCGGGCAGCCAGGGCGCGTTCCTCGGTCGCCTGGATCTCGAGATCGAGGACGGGCACATTAAGGACTATCGCCATCAGCTGATTGAGGTGAGTGCAAGCATTGCTCCCGACTCGACCGTGGCGGATCTCGTTGAGCAGGCTCTTGCTTTAAATCGCGGGATGCTATCTGAAGTGGTTGGCGAGACCGCGACGGGACTGCATCGCCATATGACGCTCGAAGCGACGATGGACAATTTTCTCCTCCAGGCACTGCAGGCGAGTACCGGGGCGCAACTCGCATTCTCCAATGGATGGCGCTATGGCGCTCCGATCCCGCCCGGTCCCATCATGCTCAACGAGCTCTATAACGTCATTCCGATGAATCCACCCGTCTCTACGGTCCAGCTGCGCGGTGAGGAGATCTGGGCGATGTTGGAAGAGAATCTGGAGCGGACGTTTGCGCGCAATCCCTATGAGCAGATGGGCGGCTACATCAAGCGCTGCCTCGGCCTGCGCGCCTATATCCGCATCGAAAATCCGCCGGGGCATCGAATTCAAAAGCTCTATGTCGGCGAGAGTGAGGTGAGCCCGAAGGAGACGTACGGCGCCGTGTTCGTCACGGAGCAGGGAGTGCCGCGCAAGTATGGGCACAAGCGCGAAGAGCGAACCGAGCACGCGGTGGAGGCAATGCGGAGCTATCTGGCCCAGCACCGCCGGATCCAGACCGAGCTGCAAGGCACATTCACGCTGATATAGAGCGCGGGTGGTAGGGTGTTGCCTCGCGCGATACCGTGCGTGCGAAAAGGTTCCGGGAGGGGGAGAATTTCGCGCACAAGGTAGGGAAAGACCCTATGGACATAAGCTTCGCTTCGTGCGTTAATGGAGGAGACTAGCTTTTCAAGACTATTCTCGCCGGGAAACGCGCGATCTGGAAAAGCCCATGGCGCAGCTTGCCAGCCGTCGGAAACGTGGCGGCTGGTTTTTGTTTCCCCATTTCTACCTCAGGAGGATACTCCATGCGTCGTACAAACTCCTTTATCATCGTCATCGCGGCCGTCGTTTTTCTGTTCGTGGCCTGGCTGGTGTCCCTCTACTTGACCGGATTTCTCAACTTCAGTACTCCGGCTACCCAGGCGGTCCTGCCAACCACTGCACCGGCTCAAGCGGCGCTGCCAAGCGGGACGGCCCCGCCGACCGCGGCACCAGCGCAACCGACGCTATCAAGCGGAGCACCCCCTCCCTACAGCCCGCCCAAGCCCGAGGATGCTCCTCAAGACATCCGGGACGCGGTGCTGCTCGGTCAAAAAATTCTAACGGACACGCAAAAGATGTTGCCCACCTACGTTGGCAACCAGGTCAACTGCACGAATTGTCATTTCAATGCCGGGCTCACGCAGGCGGGCAAGAATGGCGGTCTCTCGCTCGTCGGGGTGGGGGCGACCTATCCCAAGTACCGCACCCGACAAAAGTTTGCGGTCGACTTGGTCGCCCGGGCCAACGACTGAATGACGAGAAGTGAAAACGGCAAGGCTTTGCCGTATGACAGCAAGGAAATGACCTCGATCGTCACGTACTTGCAGTGGATCTCCAAGGGTATTCCGATCTATGCCAAGGTTCCCTGGCTGGGTGTTCCGGCCCTTTCCAGCACGCACAAACCCGATGCCGCGGCCGGCCAGCAGGTTTTTCAAACCAAGTGCAGCCCGTGCCACGGCACGAATGGGCAGGGCACCTCCATCGCGCCGCCGCTCTGGGGTGACCATTCTTACAACGACGGCGCGGGGATGGCGACTCCTGCGACCCTGGCCAGCTTTGCGCACCTGAACATGCCGCGCGGCAATCCGGACCTCACCGTTGAGCAGGCGCTCGACGTCGGCGAGTTTGTGGACACCCAACCGCGTCCCAAATTCCAAAAATAGACGCGGAGGTGGACCATGCCACTTCCCATTCAGGATTTCTACACAGCAAAACCGGAGAAGAGTGCAGTGACTGGTTAGGAAGAAAAAACCTCGGCAGAGGCGAAAGGAGAAGGATGCCTGAACCGAAGGATTCGTGTATCCAACCGGCAAAAGGACCGCTGGGGGCGCCAATGAATCAGCCAAACGCATCGGCCCCGACTGAAACCAAGGAGGAAACCAAGATGATGGCGCGCGTGGGCAAGCCTGCTCCTGATTTTGAAGCGAGTGCCTTTGTAGACGGCGGGTTCAAGAATGTCAAGCTCTCCGATTACAAAGGAGGATGGGTTGTGCTCTGCTTTTATCCGGGCGACTTTACCTTTGTCTGACCGACCGAATTGTCGGCAGTTGCCGCCAAATACGAGGAACTGAAGGGATTGGGCGTGCAGGTGTTGTCGGTCAGCACGGACAGTCGTTTTGTCCACCAGATTTGGCAGGAAGAAGAATTAAAAAAGATGGTCCCAGGAGGAGTCCCGTTTCCCATGCTGTCGGATGGGGGCGGGCGCATCGGATCCGTCTACGGAGTGTACGACGAAGAGGCGGGTGTGGACATCCGCGGCCGTTTTATCATCGACCCGGATGGCGTCATTCAAGCCATGGAAGTGCTAACGCCCTCAGTGGGGCGAAACGTTTCCGAGTTGATTCGCCAAGTCAAGGCCTTCCAGCATGTTCGCACGACGGGCGAAGTGACGCCCTCTGGGTGGCAGCCGGGGCAGGTGGCGCTCACGCCGGGGCCGAAGCTCGTCGGCAAGGTATGGGAAGCCTGGAAACCGGAAATTGCCTACTCGCATAGTTAGATGCCTTCCTGCTCATCCTCGTAGCCTTATGCGAACGTTTGGCGCAAAAGAAAACAAGCGGGGCCTTCTAGTGGCATGCGGTGTCGTTCGTTTTCTCGCGGCAAGCGGTCGTCTGAGGCTGGCGAACGTGGCCCACGAGTGCAGAATCTCTGTGGGGTGGGCAGCCACCCTGAGACGAGCCGTGGTGGGTGCCCGTCAGCATTTTGCGGACGGAAGAATGAATTCGCTGCAACCCGTAGCGAAACCGACCCACGTCGGTTGACATCCAGCCGCCGGAGGGCGACTTTGCTTTGGGTTGCGGCGGTTTCCAACCGCCGGGTCCAAGTCGGCTGCAAAATCTTGACGGCCACCCAGCCGCGGTATTGTGCTTGATACAGAGGTGGAAAGAGCCTATAATGGCATCCCGGATGCCAAATACGGTGCCGATATTCCCGGTCGCCGAGGGTGGACACCGGATATCGACGCGTTTGGAGATACCGAATGCCATCGGCTCACATTCTGTTGGTAGACGACAATGTGCTCATGCGCCGCAGTCTGGCGTTCAATTTGGAGCAAGCCGGTTACCGCGTCAGCAGCGCGGGGACGGCTGAAGATGCCCTGGCGTTGGCGCGCCTTGATTTACCCGACCTCGTGCTTCTCGATATCGGGCTGCCGGGCATGGATGGGCTGGAAGCCCTAAAACAATATCGCGCATCCTACAACATCCCCATCATCTTTCTGACCGCGCGCCACCGCGAGATGGATCAGGTGCTGGGACTAGAACTGGGCGCGGATGATTACGTCACCAAGCCGTTCGACCTCGATGTCCTCCTCGCCCGCATCAAAGCGGTTCTGCGGCGGGTGCAGCCCGCTCCTCCGCCCGCGAGCTCCGCCCCACTTGTCGTCGGGGACCTCGCCATCGACCTCGAGGCCCACACCGTCATGTTGCGCGGCCAACCGCTCGAACTGCCGCGACGCGAGTTCGACCTCTTACACGCGATGGCGTCAGAAGTGGGCAAAGTGCTGTCGGTTGAGCAGCTGCTCGCCCGCGTCTGGGGCCCGGAGTATCAAGGGGAGCCGCAGGTGGTCTATGTTGCGATTCGCGGCTTGCGCGAAAAGTTGGAAGAGGATCCAGAGCATCCCCGCCGTATTGTCTCGGTGCGCGGAGTGGGCTACAAGCTCCAGCTGCCACAGACTGTTCCAAAAGGACAAGCGCCTCCGGCGAAGAAAGAACCACCCCGCTCGGAACATGGCTCTCCCCGGCGAAAGGACGACCTGGAGCGGGAGGATTGATGCTGAATACTCTACGCAGTCGCTTTATCCTCAGCCACGCGCTGCCGCTGCTTCTGGTCGTTCCTTTGATGGGGATCGCCCTTATCTATGTTCTGGAGACTCAGGTCTTGCTCCCCGCTGTCGGATCCGAAACGCAAGCGGAAGCGATTCTGGTCGCCGAGCTTGCGAGCGATCATCCCGATATTTGGGCCAGTGCCCCGAACGCTCAGGCATTTGTCCAACGCGTCCAGCGTGACGTGCCCGCGCGCATCATGCTCCTCGATGCTCAGGGGCGCTTGCTCGCTTCGAGCGATCCCGCCGATGCCGCCCGCGTAGGGAAGCGTCTCGCAGAACCTGGCCTGAACGAGGACCTCGCGGGGCAGACGAGCGTTCACACCGATTACAGTCAGCACCTGGATTCGCAAACCGCGGACGCCTTTGTTCCTGTTCTCGGAGCCAACCATCAAGTGATCGGCGTCGTCCGCGTCACCTATCAGTTGGCGAGCGTCTTTGAGCGCTTTCTCCGCCTGCGAGTATTTGTCGGCGCCATCGCGGTCCTGGCGCTCATCCTCGGTGCGGCGGTGGGACTGATTCTTGCGCTGAATGTGGAGCGTCCACTACAGCAATTAACCCAGTCGGTGTACGGTCTGTCGTTGGGTCACGAGCTGACGCCGCTGCCCGAGCAAGGAACGACAGAGGTGCGCGTGCTCTTGCACGCGTTTAACACGCTCACCGAACGCCTGCGAACGCTGGAAGAGACGCGCCGTCTGCTGCTCTCCAACCTGGTTCACGAATTGGGGACACCTCTGGGGGCCCTGAACTCGGGTATCCAAGCGCTGCGCCGCGGTGCAGTTGAGGAGGCCGACCTCCGCCAGGAACTCCTCGCGGGGATGGAGGATGAAGTACGTCACCTCCGGCGACTGCTGGACGACCTCGCCCGCTTGCATGATCAGGTTTTGGGCGGCGTCAAGCTAAAGGTCCAGCCACTCGCGCTCGACGACTGGCTGGGGCGCGTGCTCGCCCCGTGGCGGGAAGCGGCGCAGGCCAAGGGTTTGCATTGGAACGTCGAACTCCCCGGGGATCTGCCGGTTGTCCAGGCGGACGCAGATCGCCTGGCCCAAGTACTGGGTAACCTGCTCAGCAATGCGATCAAGTACACCCAAGCCGACGGCACGATCACGGTTGCGGCACGGGGGGAAGGCAATCGAGTCTGTATCTGCGTGAGTGATACTGGCATAGGAATACCACCTGCCGAGCAGGCATTGATTTTCAATCCTTTCTACCGTGGTCGTTCAGGGGGGCCCTTTGCCGAGGGGATGGGGCTCGGACTCACGATTGCGCGGGACCTGGTCACGGCTCACGGAGGGCGTTTGGAGGTCGAGAGTGTGCCGGGCCAAGGCAGCCGCTTTCAGATTTGGCTCCCGGTATGAGGAGACGCGGCATCAGAAGTGGCACCCAACGCGGGGAAGACCCGCCTCTCCGCGTTTCCGGATCTCCGCCCAACCGCGCCGATTTATCTTAAGATTCCCTTTAGCTTCTCCTTCACTTCCGGTAAAGACGACAGGCGCCTCATTGTGCTAATCTATTTGCTGCGACACGGGTAGGTTTGCTCCTTCCTACGGCGTGTCGGAGGCGGCGCCAAAGAAGGCGCCGCCTCGCGCTCCCGCGCATTCTGTTCCGCCTCGATATTGCGGCGTTCACCGCGTAGCCGAACTCGTCGACATCACGAAAGTTGACTGCGGTCTGGCAATTCTTTTCACGATAGCATACGTCAACCCTATAACCCAGGAGGTCCAGGCACTGTGAGGCCACTGTTTTTAAAAATCGTCGGGACGTGTTATTATGCAGTGCTGGGGGCCCTTGCGCTGGTTACTCTGGCTGGATGCTCTGCTGCACCGCCCACGGTGCAAGAGGTTCAGCAAGTTCCCGCCGTGGTCTTGCCCTCAGATCAGCAGGTTTCCACGACGACGCCTGCCCCCAAGCGCGCGGCGCTACCTTCCTTCAATTCGATCTATGTGATTGTCATGGAGAACAAGGAATATGGAAGCGTCGTCGGCAACCCCCAGTTGCCCTACATTAACAGTCTGATCGCACAATACGGTTTGGCGACGAATTATGACGCGGTGACCCATCCGTCCCAGCCAAACTATTTGGCGCTCTTGAGCGGCTCAACTCAGGGGGTGACGGATGATGGAGTGCACGAGGTGAGCGGACCCAACCTTCTGGACCAGATTGAGGCGAGCGGTAGGACCTGGCGAGTCTACGAACAGAATCTGCCCGGCGGCTGCTTCACAGGAGCGACCGCGTCGGGCGGCTATGCTCGCAGGCACGATCCGGCGATGAGCTTCACCCAGATCAGCGGCTCTCCGTCCCGCTGTGCGAATATTACCGACCTGACCAATTTCGATCCGAATGCAGCCAATTTCGAGTTCATTGTTCCGAATACCTGCAATGATATGCACAGTTGTGGTGCCCCCGAGGGCGATCGCTTTCTAAAGAGCTTCGTCCCCGGGATTCTCGCGAGTCGCGCGTGGAAGCAGGGAGGAGTACTCTTTATCGTTTGGGACGAGGGAACGTCGAACCTCGGCGGTGGGGGCCGTGTGCCGCTTCTCGTCATTTCCAATCAAGTAGCCGCAGGATTTAAATCGGCTCTGCCGCACAATCACTATTCGCTTGTACGGACCATCGAGGACGCGTGGGGGCTGGGCTGCCTGAACCATGCCTGCACGGCGAACAACCTGGCCGAGTTTTTCGTCAATCAAAGATGAGGGGGCCCTGCGGATGGCTCATCTTTTACTGATCGAGGACGATACGCTGCTGCGGCGCAGTCTGGCATTCAACCTGGAGCAAGCGGGTTATCGCGTGAGCGCCGCCGCGAATGCCGAGGACGCGCTGGCAGCCGCGCGCGTGGATCGTCCGGACCTGGTACTCCTCGATATCGGTCTGCCGGGCATGGATGGTCTTGAAGCGCTGCGCCATTTCCGCCAAGAGCTGTCGCTGTCGGTGATCTTTCTAACCTCACGGCGGCGCGAGCTCGATCAAGTACTGGGACTGGAATTAGGCGCGGACGACTATATTACAAAGCCGTTTGATATCGACGTGCTCCTGGCACACGTCAAGGCTGTGCTGCGCCGTGCGCATCCGCCGGCCCCTCCCCCGAGAGAAACAACACCCTTGGTTGTGGGCGATCTCACCATCAATCCGGCTGGACACACCGTGACACTCGCCGGCCGAGAGCTGGAGCTGACGCGGCGCGAGTTCGACCTCTTGCACACGCTGGCGATAGAAGCGGGGCACGTCCTCTCGGTCGAGGATTTGATTAGCCGTGTTTGGGGCGCGGAATACGAAGGCGACGCTCAAACCGTCTATGTGCACATTCGATGGCTGCGCGAGAAATTGGGGGATGACCTCCGCCATCCTCAGCGCATTGTCTCGGTGCGGGGCATCGGCTACAAGCTTCAGGAGCATCCCGTCGGTTGAAGGAAGTCCACATGTCAAGTGTTCAAGTGGCTATGCTGCTGCTCGGCGCGCTCATTCTTTTGGTGCTCGCTCTAGTGGTCTGGGGATTCGTCCGGGTGCGCGCAAGCGCCACAACGGTGGCGACGCAATCGCCTGACGGTTTGCTTCTGGGCGGCTTGGTGCTGGCCGCGTTTGCCGCCGGCGCCTTTGCGGCTCTCATTCTTTTTGCTTTTGTAGCTCGCTAGACGAAATTCAAAGGATAGAAAGGAGGCTCTTCTGAATGTCTTTCTTCACAGTACTCCTTGTCTCCATTGTTGCCGGTTTTGTTGGTGCCATGGGAGGAATGGGCGGCGGGGTTGTTCTGATTCCCGCGCTCACATTGATCGGCGTTGACATCAAGCAGGCGATCGCTATCAGCATCGTCTCGGCGATTGCCACCTCTTCAGGCTCCGCCTCGGCGTATGTCAAGGACCGCATCACGAATCTCAAAGTGGGCATGTTCCTGGAGATGTTCACGATTGTCGGCGCGCTCGTGGGAGCGGCGATCACCTTGATCGCCCCGCGCCAACCGCTCTTTATCGTGTTCGGCCTTGTGCTCCTATTGACCTGGTACGCCCTGTTCCGGCAGCGGAACGAACAATGGCGGCCGGTTGCTCACCAGGACAAGCTTTCGCACTGGTTGGAGTTGGAAGGGAGCTACTACGACCAAGCGGCCGACGAAACGCTTGACTATCGCGGCGCCCGCGCGTATTTTGGCGGGCCGATGATGTTCGGAGCCGGAGTGATTGCAGGACTATTGGGCATTGGCGCCGGCGCTTTGAAAGTGCTGATCCACGATCTCGTCATGGGGCTGCCTCCGAAGGTGTCGACGACCACGAGCAATTTGATCATCGGCGTCACGACGTTGGCGGGCACGAGCGTTTATCTTGCCGCCGGATATGTCAACCCGGGGTTGACCGCCCCGGTGATCGTCGGCGTGGTCGGGGGTGCCTTCCTCGGCACCAGGCTGCTGGTGCATCTCACGAATGCGCGCGTGCGGGTATTCTTTCTTGTCGTACTGCTCATTCTGGGAGTGGAGATGATTCTGCGCGGGATCGGAGGTGCTGGGTGATGGTGACGGAGCGGGTCCAAGTGGCAAAGGATGAAGCAGAGGTGCGCGCGATTCGACGTGTCCAGTCGGGCGAGTCCGACATGGAAATCCTGATCGGATATATTCTGCAGGTTGGCGTCCTGCTGAGTGTCGCTTTCATCCTTTTGGGGATCGCGTGGCGATGGTTGGCTACCGGCGCCTTCACGCTCGAATACTCGATCACGGGAATGAACTTTTTTGAATTTGTGTTGGAGGATTTGCGGCAGGTCGCTCTCGGCGCGTTCCGGCCGCGTCTCTGGGTCAATCTGGGAATTGCGACTTTGATGCTGACGCCGTACGTGCGGGTTCTGGCTTCGATGATCTTTTTTGCCGTGGTGGAGCGAAATTGGAAATACACGCTCTTTACCGCGTTCGTGTTCACGGTGCTGACGTACAGTCTCTTTTTGCGGTAGAAGAACCCTGTAACCTTGCGATTCGTTAAACACCGAGATGAAATCGAACACCTGACCGGCGCATCTCCCATCGTCGTCAAGTGAGAAACGAAGAAAAAAATGCTGAAAACACTAGAGCGATTCGCCGTTGCCCTTCCGATTTTCCTTGCTGCCACCGTGGCGCTTGCCGCCTGCGGGGGAACGCCGGCGCCGACGGTTGCCCCGACAAGGGCGCCGACGACCGCGCCCACCGGAGGACCGACCACAGCACCCACTGCGGTGCCCACGCCGGCGCCGACCAGCGCGCCGACGCCTACGCCGACGGAGGTAATGGTGCTTCAGGTCTCGCAGAATCCGAAATTGGGGACTCTCCTCACCAACGCCCGAGGGATGACGCTTTATGTCTACGGTAAAGATAAGCCGGACACTAGCAACTGCACCGGCGATTGCGTCAAGAACTGGCTCCCGTTGACGGTGCCCACGGGCGTCACCCCGACGGCCGGCAAAGGAATCGTAGGCAACATCGGGCTGATTGCAGGCGGTAATGGCGCCGACCAAGTTACCTACAACGATATGCCGCTGTACGTTTATGCCGGCGACGCGAAGCCGGGAGAGACGAATGGCAATGGACAGTTGGGGTTGTGGTCAGTTGTCGTCATGCCGCCGGCGACGAGCGTGACGCCCCCGCCTGCGACGAGTGCAACAGATTGGACGACGCATGGTTACTCCAAGACCCTCGCGACCCAGGCTATTACCCCCGGCACCGCGATGACGATCAAGTCAGGCCCGTACACAATTTTTGTGCCTCCCGATGCGTTCACCGCGCCGGTAGAATTCGATGTGCTGTCCGGAGACCCGGCGACGTTCCAGGCGCAGGCTCCTCAGGGACAAACGCCCGTCCTCGCGTTCGCGTTTAACGTGCGGGATGCGAAGACCAAGGCGCTAATCGCCCAGTTCAACAAGCCGGTGATGCTCACGGCGAGCGACGGCAAGATTGCGGGAGATAGCGGGTATTACAACGTGGATGCAAGTGGGGGCTACATTCTCAATCTCACGGGTATTCAGGTGCAGGCAGGAGAACTGACTCACCCAATTGCCGGAGCGAGTGTGGGCTGGGTCATCACTGCGCCGACTGCGTCGGCGCCGGGTTCTGCGGGGAAATAGATATCCGTGTCACGCCGATAAGATAGGCTTTAGATTCCCATCGGTCTGGCATAAGGACAAGAGGGCCCGCCTAGGTATAGAATTAGTGCGAGGATATCTAAGGCGAAAGGGACATAACATGGACAGGCGGGCCATTCCATTAGGACGGATTTGGGGAGTCTCGATCCGTCTTGACTACACTTGGTTTCTGGTTTTCGCTCTACTGACGTGGGCGCTCGCGACTGCCTACTTGCCATACGAGATTGCACTGCCGGCCGCTGCCTATTGGGTTATGGGCGCGAGCGCGGCAGTTTTGTTTTTTGCCAGTGTGCTGCTCCACGAACTGGGACATTCGATCGTGGCGATGCGGTTTAGGATCCCGGTACACCGAATCACCCTCTTTCTCTTTGGAGGGATCGCCGAGATCGGGATGGAACCGCCCAGCCCGGTCGCTGAGTTTCTTGTTGCCATCGCTGGCCCCATCGTAAGTTTCGCGCTGGCTGTGGCGTTTGCGGCGCTGGCTGTGGGGGCCGGCAGGGTGGCTCCGGTATTCGTCCTGGCACAATACCTGGCGCTCATCAACGGGTCGCTCGCCGTCTTTAACTTGATCCCTGGCTTTCCGCTCGACGGCGGGCGCATCTTGCGTGCTGCCGTTTGGTGGCTCACTGGGAATCAGAACCGTGCCACGGGGATCGCGGCTACCCTGGGGCGGGTGACAGGCTTTATATTTATTGGTTTCGGTCTCTGGCAAGCAGTGCACGGAGACCTTGGCGGTTTGTGGATCGCGCTCCTCGGTTGGTTCCTGCAAAGACTCGCGGCGCAACAGTTGCAACAGCAAGAAGTGCACCAGAAAGATCTGGCCGATATGTTGACGGGGCATGCGCTAGGCCAAGTCTCGGGGAGAGGTTTTGTCCGAGTGCCCGCGGAGATGACCCTTCAAGAACTGGTGGAGATGGAGTTGCCCAACGTTGCGGCGCGCGCTTTTCTGGTCGAGCGGAATGGGGTCGTGATTGGCCTACTGACTTGGCGGGACGTCAACGCTGTGCCGCGAAGTAACTGGCGACAGACCCCGCTGGCCGAGGCAATGACACCCATTATCCAGGAGCAGGGCGCTTCCTTGGAAGCGAGGCCGGGAACGCCACTGGCTGTCCCCATTCCGATGGCGGCTGGCCGCGAACATCCTGCCTAGGCAGAGACCAGCGCCATGGCGATTCGGAGTCTTTTTAGGAAGCAGGGACAGCCCGCAATGGACCGGACACTGTTATGCTCAGTTCGTGAGGCAAGGGGATTCTGTAAACTTTGGACACCGCGATACAGCCTGGGCCAGGCGAGCCCGCAGCAATGGACGGAGGAAGAGCTCCGGCAGGCCCTCGCGCGTCTGAGCGACGACGAACGAGAGGTGGTCGTGCTCAAGTTCCAGGAGGGTTATAGCACCCAAGCGGTCGCAGACATCATGGAGCAATCGCCAAAAGCGGTCCGCATGTTGCAGCATCGCGCTCTCGTTCGCATGCGCGAAATCCTCCATGCGAGTTCTACTTACAACATCTCGAGTGGTGTACCATGAATATATTTGAAAATATGCGCATCGCGCTCGGCAGTTTGAGCGCGAACAAATTGCGTTCAGGATTGACGATGTTGGGCATCATCATCGGCGTGATGTCGGTGATTGCGATGCTTTCAATCGGCGAAGGCGCTCAAGCGGCGATCACGGCGCAAATCAATGCGATCGGCACCAACTTGCTCTTTATTCGCCCTGGAGCCGTCCAGCAAGGAGGTGTCGCAAGTGCGGCGGGGTCGGCGGCGACACTGACGCTGCAGGATGCTCAGGCGATGAACAATCTGCAGGGCGTTGCGGGCGTCAGTCCTGAGACTGATACCTTCGGACAGGTTGTGTACCTGGGGAACAACGCCGACGCGCGGATTCTGGGAGTGACCTCAAACTATCTCGACGTGATGAACGGAGCGGTCGCCGACGGCAGTTTCATCTCCGACGCCCAGGTTACAGCCGAAGAACCGGTCGCCGTGCTCGGAAGCCAAATCGCTCAGGAATTGTTCAACGGCGCCGAGCCGGTGGGACAAATCATCCGTATCAAAAACCAGCCCTTCCGCGTGATCGGCGTGATGCAGTCCCAGGGGGGCACCGGGTTTCTCAACCAGGATACACAAATCTTTGTGCCCATCACGGCGGCGAACACCCGGCTGGCGCGGGGCGGGAACTTTCGCGGCGCAGACCTGGTCTCGAATATCACGGTCCAGATGACAAGCGCCTCTCAGCAAAACCTAGTTACGTCTGAGATCACCGATGTCCTCGACCAGCGGCATCACATTCAGGTTCAAGGACAGAGCGATTTCACGATCCAGAGCCAGCAGGATATCTTGAATGCCGCGTCCCAGGTGACGGGCATTCTCACGATTTTCCTGGGCGGCGTGGCCGCGATTTCGCTCATCGTCGGCGGGATTGGGATCATGAATATCATGCTCGTCTCGGTGACAGAGCGCACGCATGAAATAGGCATTCGCAAAGCGGTGGGGGCGCATCAGCGCGACATCCTCGGCCAGTTCCTGACGGAAGCGACGATCCTCAGCGTCTCTGGGGGCGTCATTGGCATTCTGTTCGGCATGGTGATCGCGCATGTGATCTCCGGCATCCAGGTAGGCAGTTCCACCTTGACCACGGTGGTCGCGCCCAGTTCGGTGGTGTTGGCGGTGCTCTTTTCAGTCGGCGTAGGATTGTTTTTCGGAATTTACCCTGCGAACCGTGCAGCGACGCTGAATCCCATCGACGCGCTGCGGTACGAGTAGCCACAGCTACGGCTTGCTTGTAGTACAAGGGGGTGATGGTCGCCCTGCACTGCCGAGGATTGGTTGACCGCCCGCAGAGGATTCCTGGCCTGGCGAGCCGAAACGAATCGTCCAACCCATCGGGCTGGACTCGATCTTTGGATCGTCACGCGGGTAAACGGAAAAGAGCCAAATGCTCTGAAGATGGAGAAGAATACATGAAGGCCAAAACCTTCCTCGCGCTTGGAGCCGTTGCCGCGCTGACGTTGATCGTGACGGCATGTGCTCCAACCGCCACGCCCGCGGCGACCTCGGGCTCGACGGCCGCGACCGCACCAACCACGGCGGCCTCGGGACCTACTGCGGCGGGGGCACCGACCGCCGCGTCCAGCGCGGCTTTCACTTGCACGGATAAGATTGGGTGCATCACGATCGCTCCCAACGATCCGGTCCACATTGCCTATATGCTCGTCACCTCGGGCGACAATGCCGTCTTGGGGACGGACAGCAAGTACGGGGCTCAGATCGCCGTGGACGATCACGGCGGCAAAGTCCTGGGCCACACGATCCAGTTCGACGGCCAGGACGAGGGTTGCAGCGCCGACGGGGGCCAGAATGCCGCCACCCGCATCGCCGCGGACAAGACGGTGGTCGCCGTGATCGGGACCAGTTGTTCGAGCGCCGCGGTACCCGCCATCCCCATCATTTCTGCTGCCGGCTTGACGATGATCTCACCGTCGGCGACGGCAGTGGTGTTGACGGATCCGGCGAAACACGATCCGGCTTTTCTCCGCACGGCCCACAATGACAGCGTGCAGGGCAAGGTCGCCGCGCAGTTCGTCTATACGCAGCTGAAACTCACCCGCGCCGCGACTATACACGACGGGAGCCCGTACGCAGAGGGCCTGCAGCAAGTCTTTGCGAATACCTTCAAGCAGATGGGCGGCACGATCACCGACCAGGAAGCCATCAACGTCGGCGATCGAGATATGAGGCCGGTGTTGACCAAAATCGCGGCCACCCATCCCCAGATCATCTACTTTCCGATCTTTATCCCGGAAGGCGGCGCCATCGTCGCGCAGGCCCGCAGTGTACCCGGCCTGGAGAATACCGTCCTGATGAGCGCCGACGGCACGTTCGCGCCGGCCTTTCTCAAAGCCGCTGGTCCGAACTCGGTCGGGATGTTCTGGTCGAGCCCGAACTATTCGGCTTACACCAGCGCCTATCCCGCCTTCCTCGCCAAGTACGAAAAGAAATACAACGTCAAAGAGCCGCTTTCCACGTTCCATGCCCAGGCCTATGACGCCATGAACATGATTCTCGCCGCTATCGAAAAAGTGGCGGTCAAGGAGCCGGATGGGACGCTGCACATCGGCCGGCAGGCGCTGCGCGATGCGCTGTATGCCACGAAGAATTTCCAGGGGCTGACCGGTACTTTGACCTGCAACCAGTACGGCGACTGTGCCGACCCGCATATCGCGGTCTATCAGGAGACGTCTGCGCTCTATAGCAAGGGCCAGACCCCCTCTCAGCCGGCATGGGCGCCCGGAGGACCCAACTATCAAGCTCCGAAATAACTGACGAACTGGATCTTTGTTGAGCCGGGCCGCGCTTTGGTCCGGCTCACCACACTGTCTTTGAAGGGAGCGTCTTGGTATGCTTGCGCGGTCATTAAAGCGGATCACGGCCACGGATATTGCCATGTTTGTCATTGGCGGCGCGATCGGCCTGATGGTTATCGTCGGTTCAATTCTGGAGATTTTCGTCCGGCACACTTATACGGGCCAGCAATGGTTTGACCTTTTTGTGTCTGGAATCGCGATGGGCAGCGTTTATTCCCTCTTTGCGCTTGGATACACGATGGTTTATGGGATTCTCCGTCTGATTAATTTCGCACACAGTGAAGTGTTTATGAGCGGTCCTTTTACCGCTTACTTTCTCGCCATCTACCTCGCCGAGTCCGGATTCCTGAACGCCAATCCCGTCCTGAGTCTCGTGGCGATCTTTGCACTGGCGATGGCCGTCTCCACCTTGGTCGCAGTGATCGTCGAGCGGGTGGCGTACAGACCTTTGCGGAACGCCCCACGCCTCGTTCCACTGATCACAGCGATCGGCGCGTCTTTTTTTCTCCAGTACTATTTTCGCGGACTGTTTGGCGTCGACATCAAGGTGTATCCGACAGTCACCGCCTTGACCCCCTACCTGGACTTTGGCGGTTATCGGATCCAGTATGTCCAGCTGTTGATCATCGTCGCGGCGGCGCTGATGATGGTCAGCCTCAACCTCTTTGTCCAGCGTTCACAGATAGGCAAGGCCATGCGGGCAGTCTCGGAAGACAAGGAAACTGCCGCGTTGATGGGCATTGACGTCGACCGCATCATAACGATCACTTTTGCCATCGGCGGCGCTCTCGCGGGCGCGGCCGGCGTTCTCTATGTTCTCATGTTTCCCGAAGTCTATTACCTCATGGGATTCATCCCCGGCATCAAGGCGTTCACCGCGGCGGTGCTGGGAGGGATTGGAAATATCCCGGGGGCCATGCTCGGCGGCCTGTTCCTCGGCATCATCGAAGCCGTGGGGCCCAGTCTCTTCCTCGACGGCCTGGGCATTCCTGCGCCCTATCAGCTCAAAGACGCCATTGCGTTCACGCTCCTCGTCTTTGTGCTCATTTTCCGGCCGTCCGGCATTTTGGGCGAGCACGTCGGCGAGAAAAAGGCGTGAGGACGAAGGTCTATGTCGACAACCACGCTTGAAGAGACCATCCCCGCCCACGTCCCCGCGCGCGTCGCAAGGATTTCAAGAGCTGATCTACCCAGGTGGCGGACGACCACTGTCCGTCTGGGGCTGCTGGGTGGATTTATAGCCGTCTCGATTGCTCTGCAAGGGATGGTCGTCGCGTTCAACGATCGGTTCATTATCGCCGGGGTGATCGCGCTCGGCCATCTGATGATCCTATTAGCCTTGTTTGGCAGCGGGTTGGTCGCGGCTGGGCGCGGTGGGGGAGGCAGCGCCCTCTCTAGCGTCCTGGCGGGCGCCGGCGCCGGGTTCCTGGCAAGCGCGGCCGCCGTGCTGCTTATCGCCGTTGGAACGCACATCGATCTGGGCAACGTCTTCGTCAACGCTGTCCCCAAGCTCTACGACGAATTGACTTTCAACCTCGGTTTGGTCTCGGGCAGTCTTGTTCTGTTGATCGTCGGGTTGGCGATGGGCGCGGTCGCCGCGCTGGTATTCTTACTTCCCAGCAGGCTTCGGCGCGCCATCCTGATTGCGGCTCTATGGATTTTCGGCCTCGGCTTGTTGCAAGACCTGATCGTGACGACCCTTTCCAACTTTAACTCACTCGTGCCGCTGCTCAACTTTTTCTACGCTCAAAACGGCTTGTCCGTTCCCGGCGCCGTTATCCTCTTTGCCGCGTTGGCGGCGATCGATTATTGGGGACCGTCGGTGCAAGCGCGCGTGCGGGGTGGGGCCAGACACTACCCGGCGATGTCTCGCCCGGCGCTCAAGCGGCTCCCCGGACTCTTTGTTCTTTTGGTCCTCGTGGCGCTGCCGTACCTGGCGGGCTTGTATCTTAGTCAGGTGCTGGACGACGTCGGGATATACGTTTTAATGGGTTTGGGGTTGAACATCGTCGTAGGGTTTGCCGGATTGCTGGATCTGGGCTATGTCGCCTTTTTTGCAATCGGCGCGTACACCGTCGGCGTGCTCACGACGCCGGATTTCGGTCACCCGGCCTATTTGCCGACTTGGTGGCTGGCGGTACCGGTCGCAGTGACCGCGGCCATGCTTGCCGGGGTGCTCCTCGGCATTCCGGTGCTCAAGATGCGCGGCGATTATTTGGCCATCGTGACCTTGGGGTTTGGCGAGATCATTCGACTGCTGGCGCTTTCGGACTTTTTAAAGGCGTATGTCGGCGGCGCGCAAGGCATACTGGATATTGCCAAACCCGTCGTTCCCTGGATCTCCCAAGGGGCAGGGCCGCTGTCCATCGTGCCGGTCCAGTTGATCCATCCCGAGCAGTTCTATTACGTCATCCTCGCCGGGTGTGTCCTAGTCGCGTTCGTCGCCACCCGGGTGAAGCATTCCCGCCTTGGCCGGGCTTGGATGGCGGTCCGCGAGGACGAAGATGTCGCGCAAGCGATGGGCATCAATCTGGTCACGACGAAATTGATGGCGTTTGCGATGGGTGCGTCGTTCGGCGGACTGAGCGGCGCTATCTTTGGAAGCCAACTCGGCTCCGTTTTTCCCCAAAGTTTCGATTTCATTGTCTCGGTCAATGTTCTTTCACTCATTATCATCGGTGGGATGGGGAACATCCCCGGCGTCATCGTGGGCGCGATTGCCCTGGTGGGTCTGCCTGAACTGCTGCGGGAGGTTTCAGATTACCGGTTTCTCTTCTACGGGGCGGGGCTGGTGCTGATGATGTTGCTGCGTCCGGAGGGATTGCTGCCAGAGTCGCGACGCCGAATGGAGTTGGAGGAAACTCCAAGCGAGGAGACCTGAGCAAGGGCGAGTGGAAATCTGCGAGCTCTACGATGTCGTCAGAGTCGTTCGGCTCACCGACGCGCACAGTGAGGGGTGTGGTGGTGCGCGAGGTTCCGGCGGATCCGCCCAAGCCGCTGCCGATTCCATGTCTCTATCGTAGTAACTCGTATTTTCGGGTGGTTGCTCAATTCGAGTGTCCGACTTGCGGGGCGGCGAGTCGAAGAGTTGCTGCCGCCCACTCTGAATCAGAACGAACTTGACGGTGAGCCGTGTAGGAAGCTGCAGCAACAAAAAGGATAGCTGTCCGGGATGCCAGTAGCTGTGTCGGGAGTCGACTCCCGACACAGCTGTTTACAGGGAATGGAAATCCCCCTTTTTCCAGTCCAAAAGTTTCTCTTTAGTCAGGATTAAGGCTCTCGTAAAGACAAAAGGACCTTGCAGGACTTATACTTGCTCCTAGAAAGGAGGTACTGCTATGAATCGCATGTACTGGATCACTGGAATATTGGGGGTGCTGCTCATCGTTGCACCCTTTGTACTTGTCTTCAACGGCAATCTCGTAGCGACGTGGACGAGCGTTATTCTCGGTGCGGCGATTGTCGTCGTCTCCGCGATCAAAGGCTTGCTCCACGACGCGACTCCGTGGGAATACTGGGTTGCCGGCATCCTGGGGATCCTGGCGATCGTCTCGCCCTTTGTCCTTCGCTTTAGCGCCTTGCCCAGCGCACTGTACACGACCATTGTTCTCGGGCTCATCGTGCTTCTGGCAGCGGCCTATCAGCTCATGGGGACGCGGACTCACGCCCATTAGGGCTGAGTGAGGTCAGTCATGCGAACTCCACCCCGGGTCGGGTGGAGTTCGCCCGCGGAGAGGTGAATATGAGTTACGACACTTTTTCTTGGTCTCGAGTGGGGGCCGAATGGAACAGCCTTGTCGCTCGAGTGTATGCTTGGATGTTTTTGGGATTGTTGGCCACGGCCGTCGTGGCAATGACTGTGGCGTCGTCGCCTGTGCTGGCGGATGCGATTCTCGGCAATACGATCGTGTTTTTCGGTCTGCTTATCGGCGAGCTGGTGTTGGTGATCGCGCTCGCGGCATTGGTGCAGCGAATGTCACCGGAATTGGCGACGCTGGTCTTCGTCGGCTACGCGGTGTTGAATGGAGTCACATTCTCCATGATCTTTCTGGCGTTCACCGCGACTTCCATCGCCACGACGTTTTTCATTACCGCGGGTACGTTCGGCGTGATGAGCGTCTATGGCTATGTCACCCAACGTGATCTGACGAGCATCGGCAACCTTTTGCTGATGGGATTGGTCGGGGTCATCCTAGCATCGGTCGTCAATATCTTTCTGGCCAACTCGATCATCTACTGGATCACAGGGGTAGCCGGGATTCTGATTTTCGTCGGATTGACGGCCTACGATACGCAAAAGATCAAACGGATGAGCGCCACGATAGACGCGACGACCGGAGCAGGGCAGAAAGCGGCCATCCTCGGCGCTTTGGCGCTGTACCTTGACTTTGTCAACTTGTTCCTGCTTCTCTTGAGGTTTACCGGGCAGCGCCAATAGCGGAATGCCGCTCGAAGGGGGCAGGCGATGGAGATTCGGCCGGGTGCCCGAGTCGAATGTGCTGATGGTCCTTGCGGGCGATGTGAAGAGATCGTGTTAGATCCAGGGACCAGGCAGGTGAGGCACCTCGTGGTGAGGCAAAAAGCATCGCCGCATGTTCAACGGCTCGTCGTCTGGGAGCAGGTGGGGGACTCTGACTCAAAGACGGTCCACCTGCGCTGCACTTGCCGGGAACTCTCACAGATGGAGGATTGTGTGGAACGGGAATATGTCCGGGTGAGTATGCCTCCGGCGTATTGGCCTGGCGGGTACTCGATAGAGCCGCCTTATTTTACGCCCACGACGGTGGTGGCCGTGGACTACCTGCGGGTCCCGCCGGGGGAAATTGTCTGGGAGCGCGGTCTGCGCGTATTGGCGGTCGATGGCCCGGTGGGGCATGTGGACGAACTGCTGGTGGACTCGGTCGACGGGTGCATCACCCACCTGGTGCTGCGGGAAGGTCACCTGTGGGGAAAGAAACAAGTCATGATTCCCGTTTGGCTGATTGACCGAATCGATCAAGATGCGGTGTACTTGAAGCTGTCCAAGCGCTACCTCGGCGCACTACCGACGATTCACGCGCAAGGGGAAAGCGCGGAGAAGAACGAGGCCGGCGACCATCGCGCCGTCGACACACGCAGCCATTTTGGAAGTCGGCGGAGGAGTTCGTGAAACGGAATTGGATTAGGATTGGAATTATCGTTCTCGTCATCGCTGCAATTGCATTGTTTGTCTACCCGCATCTGACCGCGAGCGCGGCGAGCACGGCGAATATTCAGACCGTCGCCGTCCAACGTGGAAACATTGTGGCGACCGTGAGTGCGGCAGGCAACGTTTCCGCCCCGGAAGACGCAAACGTCGCGTTCCAAACCACCGGACAGATCGCCAAGGTGAACGTTCAGGTGGGCGATCCGGTGAAAAAGGGCCAGGTGCTAATGCAGTTGAACACGACTAACCTGAAGCTGGCTCTCCAATCGGCGCAGGCAAGCGAGGCGAGCGCGCAGGCGAATTACGACGCTACGAAAGCGAAAGCCGCGACCAACGAGGATCAACTGGTCGTCGCCAAGGCCGCGCTCGACAACGCTCAGGCCGCGCTGCAGCAAGCGCAAGCCGCGTACGACAAAGTCGCGTCGGCCCCGAACATCGGGATGCTGTCGCAGTCGCTCAACCTGCAGCAGGCGACGAACAACTATAACTCGGCGCTCGCCACCTACAAGGAGACCGCCGCGACGATCAACAACGACGCTTTGAAGCAGGCGCAAGCCCAACTTAACCAGGCGCAGATCGCGGTCGAGCAGGCGCAACAGAATCTCGACGAAGCCACCATCGTGGCGCCGTTCAACGGCTACGTCGCGGCGGTCAATTACAGCGTAGGAGATATGGCGGGGTCGGGAGCCGCCGTGGAGGTCGTGAACCTTTCGACGCTGGAGGTGAACGCGACGGTCTCCGAGATCGATGTGGTCAAAGTGCAAGCCGGGCAGACGGCACAGATGACGCTCGATGCGCTGCCCAACAAGACCTACACGGCTACGGTCACGCAGGTCGGGCCGTCAGGCACGATCACGCAAGGGGTCGTGAACTATCCGGTGACATTCCGGGTCGACAACACGACCGGGGAGATCAAACCGGGGATGACGGCGAGCCTCAATATCGACGTCGCCCGGGCAAATAACGTTCTCTTTGTTCCGACGCGCGCCGTTCGCACCGTTGGGAATCGAGAGACTGTCACCGTGCTGTACAAAGGGCAGGAGATCGCTGTCCCGATTCAAACGGGCCTCTCGAATTACCAAAATGTGCAAGTCACCCAAGGACTGAAGCAGGGCGACCTGGTGGTCCTGAATCAGACCCAGACGACGAGTCCGAGAGTGGGTGGCGGCGGAGGCGGAGGGTTCTTTAGACTGGGAGGTTAACGTTCTGAGACGAGAAAAAAGCGGTTATATTACCCATGCGTGAACGCAACTATATTGTGCTCGCCGGTATCATATTCCTGGCGTTGATCGTAGGTTGGATCGACCTCCCTGACAACCCCGGGATCCAAATCGGCCCAATTATAAAGCCGCTCACGGTGCACGAAGGACTCGATCTGCAGGGAGGTCTCCAGGTCGTGCTGCAGGCGGTTGTGCCGGCGGGCCAAACGGTATCCAGTGATGCGATGCAAGCAGCTGAGGGAATCATCGAGAACCGGATTAACGCGTTGGGCGTGACTGAACCGGTCGTCCAACTCCTCGGCAACAACCGCATCCTGGTGCAGCTGCCCGGTATTTCGAATCCGGACCAGGCGATCAAAACGTTTGGCGGGACCGGGCTCCTGGAGTTTGTCGACGCGGGCAACACGCCATTGACCGAAGGGGAAACCGTGCAGACAACGGGTGCGTCGACGGTGGTTGTTCCGGGGCAGGGTACGGCCACTCCCACACCGGCAGGGGCGACGCCCACGGCTACCACCACTCCGACGCCGAGCACGACGCCCACGCCGAGTACTGGTGCAACGCCGGCTCCGACACCCGCCCCTACACCCCCACCGGTTTATCGTACGGTGATGACCGGTAAAGACTTGGCGAGCGCCAGTCTCGCGTTCCAATCGACCACGAATCAGCCCTACATTCAGTTCACCCTGACGTCCGAAGGCGCCAAGATTTTCTCCGACTATACCAGTACGCATGTGGGCCAGTATCTCGCCATCGTGTTGGACAAACGGGTGATTTCTTCGCCGGTTATCCAGACTCCGATCACGAACGGTCAAGGCGTCATCCAAGGCAATTTCACGGTGCAATCCGCGCAGCAGTTGGTGATCCAACTCAAGTACGGCGCGCTGCCGGTTCCGCTTCAAGTCGTCCAGTCGGATGCGATTGGTCCGACCCTGGGACGTCAGTCGGTGAGCAGGAGCATCACGGCAGGTGCGATCGGTCTGCTCATCGTCGTATCGTTCATGCTGTTGTACTACCGTCTGCCGGGACTGCTCGCCGATCTCGCGCTCGTGATCTATGCCTTGATCGTGCTCGCGATCTTCAAGTTTGGAATTCCGGGTGTTTTCCCGTACGTGACGTTGACACTCCCGGGCATTGCCGGATTCATTCTCTCAGTCGGCATGGCGGTGGACGCGAATATCCTCATTTTCGAGCGCATGAAAGAGGAGTTGCGCTCCGGACGGTCCCTCGCGCTGGCCGTCGAGCAGGGGTTCCGCCGCGCGTGGCCCTCGATCCGCGACGCAAACATATCGACGCTGATCACCAGCGCCATCTTGTTGTGGTTTGGGGCGAGTTTCGGCGCAAGCATCGTCGCCGGGTTTGCGCTCACCCTGGCAATTGGCGTTTTGGTCAGCCTCTTCACGGCCGTCGTCGTAACTCACACGTTTCTCCGGCTTTTCATGGATGTAGACGTAACAAAGAGTTACTGGTGGTTCGGCGTCGAGAGGGAAACCGGAGTGGGGCAAGCCCGACAAAGTTAATCCCCACAGGAGCAATGACCTGAGCCGCGGGCGGCCCCGGGAAAAGCAGTGATATGAACCGATGTCTGCCCGTTAGAAATCATTGACAGGATAAGAATCATGCCGAACAAACGAAGCAAACGAAGACCGCTCAGCACTCGCTGGCTGGTCGTCGGCGCGGTCGCGGCAGTGGTCCTCGTGGGCGTGTTGGTTGGAGCGAGCCTCGCGGCGACTCCTCCACCGTCGACGCCGACCGCTTTGAATGCCTGCGGCACGCCCGTTTGCGGCCAATCGAATGCGCCGGTCACGATTGAAATCTACTCCGATTTTCAGTGACCCTACTGTCGTCAGGCTGATGCCGTGTTGCAGCAGCTCGCGCCCCAGTACATCCAGACGGGCAAAGCCAAAATAATCTATCACAACTTTCCGATTATTGGCCCTGAATCTGTGTCGGCGGCAGAGGCTGCCGAATGCGCGGCCGATCAGGGCAAGTTCTGGGCGTACGCGAACGACCTTTTTGCGCACCAAGGCGGGGAAAACTCGGGAGCGTTTTCGAATGCCAACTTGAAGGCCTTCGCCGCGCAGTTGGGCCTCAACCCGCAAACCTTCGGCACATGCTTTGACGGCGGCAAGTATGCGGCGTTGGTCCAGCAGCAGCTGCAGCAAGGTCAGCAGCGCGGGGTGCAGGCCACGCCGACCTTTTTCATCAACGGTCAAAAGTTCGAAGGTGTGCTGTCGTACAACCAGCTCGTCGCGCAGATTAACGCGGGACAATAGCCCTGAGCCGGTGCCGCGTTCACGGTGGCTCACGGAGGCGAAGCCATCGGTAGGGACAAAATCCACCCATGTGTGCTATAATATGACCGCTAGAGTTTGATCACAGGCGGCGCTCCGATGAGCGCCGCTTGCTTTGAGGATGAACCATACATGACTCCAATGGCGGCAGTAACCTACTCTTTCTTTTTCGGACTATTACACGGCATTCTGCCGGATGAGCATACCTGGCCCATCACATTCAGTTATGCGATCGGCGGCGCAAGCGGCAGGGCAGGAGTGCAATCCAGCCTTTTCTTTTCGCTCGCGTTCACGGTGCAGCGCATGCTCATCTCTGAACTGGCTTATCTGGCGCTCGCCCCGTTCTTGCTCTCACCGCTGATCAATGGGGTTGTCTACATCCTTGTCGGAATCGTCATGTGGGGCGCCGGTGCGCTTGTCCTGCGCCGGAACCGCTATCCTCATCTCCATTTGGTCGGCCGCCATCAGGAGAAGGAAAGTAGAGGAAAGGCGATCGATCAGGATTTGGCGGCGGCCTCTCGCCCGGTCGAGCCGAAAGCGATGCCGGCGCGGTGGGCGGTTGTTCATGGCTTTATTGCCGGTTTCGGATTTGGTGGGTTTTCTCTGTTTGTCAACACCATTGCGGCGCCCGCCATGCCCAGCGCATGGTTCGGATTTCTGCCGGGGCTTGTGTTCGGGGTGGGCACGGGGATCACGCTCGTCGCGGTAGGTGGCTTGATCGGGGCGTCGCTGCGCTGGTCGCATGCCCTCACCGAGACGCAGATCGAGCGAATTGGCTCTCAGACGGGCGGAAGAACGCTCTTTTTCGGCGGAATCCTCTTTGCGTTCGCCGGCTGCGCTACACTGCTCGGGCTGGACCGCTATCTCCCGGTGGACACGGGTTATGTCCTCATCGGCCTGTTCATGCTCGGGATTGCGGTCCCTGCATTTGTTTACTCGCTGAGGCAGGTTCTGAGGACGCAGGAGGTGGGAGAATGAAAGGGATACAAGATACTGTCTGGAGTGACCTTCACCCCACCACCCGCCGTTTGATGATGGCGCGCGTACTGCGCAGCGTCGGTCAGGGTGCGCTGGTCGTGGACCTTGCGCTGTACCTGAATGCGCTTCATTGGAGCGGTATCGCAATCGGCGCGGTCTTGACCGGCGCGGGCTTGTTTGGCGCGGCGCTCAGCTTGCTGGTTGGACGCACGAGCGATCAACTGAGGCGGAAACCGTTTCTTTTGACCTATGAGGTCGTGTCACTCTTGTGCAGTTTCGTCGCCCTCTTCACGGCCCAGCCCTGGTTGCTTGGAGGCGCCATCGTACTCGCGGGCTTTGGTCGCGGCGCGAACGGCGCCGCGGGACCGTACTCGCCTGCGGAGCAGGCATGGTTGGCGGAAGAGGTTCTGCCCGCCCGGCGGGGGCGCGTCTACAGCCTGAATACCGCGGGTGGCTTTTTGGGCATGGGCTTGGGTGCGCTTCTCGCGATGCTGCCCGCGTACTGGAATGGCTGGCTCCCTGGCCCGCTCAGTTATCGTCCACTCTTTTTTCTTCCTGCGCTGGCGGCCGTCGCCAACTTGGTGCTGCTCGGTCGGGCGCACGAACAGTATCACGGGCCGACCCAGGCACTCACCGAACCCGAGCGGCGGGAGGCCGCACAGATCCGTGGTCAGGAGAACCGTATCCTGGGGAAACTCGTGGCGATAAACGGCTTTAATGGCATCGCCATTGGTTTGACCGGTCCGCTCATCTCATACTGGTTTTCGCTGCGCTTTCACGTTGGACCCGCGGCTATCGCCCCCGTTCTGGCGGCGACGTTTGTTATCACCGCGTTCTCATCCCTCCTCACCGGCAGATTGACCGAGCACATCGGCATCGTACAATCCGTCGTGTGGGCCCGGTTTCTGGCGTTAATTCTGCTCGTCCTCATGCCCTTGATGCCGACCTATGGTCTGGCCTCGTTGGTTTACTTGCTGCGCTCGGCATTCAATCGCGGCTCGGCCGGGGCGCGGCAGGCGCTTACAATTGGACTTGTGCGCGACGAGCGCCGGGGCTTGGCGACGAGCCTCAACGCCGTCTCGTTTCAAGTGCCCCAGTCGGTCGGACCCACGATCGCGGGCTACATGTTGGACGCCGGCCAGTTCGCTTTGCCCTTTTACGTCGCGGCCGTGCTGCAAGGAATATACCTCGTGGCCTACGAGCGTGTTTTTCGCGGGTACGAGCCCGCCCGTGAACGGACCACGCCTGAGGGAAAAGCCCATGCCGCGTGACGATGTCTCACCTCTTTAGATTCGCTTAAAGTTGGGGTTAGTCTCCGGTAAAGACGGCGCCGCCCAGAATGTGTTATCCTGATCCCAGGCGATGTTTAACGCCTCAAGGAGTCTATGGTCGTTCGGGCGGCGCCGCTCTTAGTGGGCGGAATGGTCGGAGGCTTGATCGGTCTTGTAGCGTGGGGCTACCGGCGGTCTCGGGAGAGCGAAGCCGGCATGGAAGTGCGCGACGATGTGCTCTTGGGCTTTACGCTTCTTGCCGCTTTGGCTCTGGCGACCTTTGTCGTCTATCTCTTCTTGCTCCTTGTGAGTTGACGATCCGCCGGGCCCGCTCCCATTTGCCCCTGAACGAGGAGAATCATGCATCGAAGGCTACGTTCCTTTATATTCCCAATCTTGCTGTTCGTCGTGTTGGTTTTCGGTCTCGGCGCCGGAGTCGTGCTCGACCGGACGGTGCTCGTCGCGCAGGCGCAAGTGACGAACGCGCCGCCGAATGGTGCCCCGAACATGCAGTTGATCCAGCAAGCGTGGGAGCTGATCCAGCAGCACTATGTGGATCGTGCTGCCATTCAATCTACCGCACTGACTTACGGCGCGATCGGCGGTATGGTGAATGCGCTCGGCGATACCGGGCACAGCACCTTTTTGTCGCCTAGTCTGCTGAAACAGGAAAACAACTATATTCAGGGACACTTTGACGGCATCGGCGCGCAAGTGGAAGCGAAGAACGGCCACATCGTCATCGTCGCGCCGATTGACGGGTCTCCTGCCCAGAAGGCTGGCCTGCGCCCTGGCGACATCATTTTGAAGGTGGACGGGCAGAGTGCAGATGGGCTGCCCCTCGAACAAGTGGTGGGGAAAATCCTGGGGCCGGCGGGCACCTCCGTCACCTTGACGATTGGCGATCCGAATACGGGTGCAACGCGTAACGTGACGATCGTGCGCGCGCAAATCACGGTCAACAACGTCACCTGGGTGCGCCTCCCCGGCACGAACATCGCAGATGTGCGCATCGCGGGATTCAGCCAGGGCGTCGCCGCGGAACTCAAGACCGCGCTGGAGGATATCCAACAGCAAGGGATGACGGCGATCGTCCTCGATCTGCGAGACGATCCGGGCGGTGAGTTGGATCAGGCTGTGGCTGTGGCGAGTCAATTCTTGAAGAGCGGCAACGTGCTCTTGGAGAAGAATGCACAGGGCCAGATCACCCCTATTGCCGTTCAGCCGGGAGGCGTGGCGACCAACATTCCGATGGTCGTGCTTGTCAACGGCGGCACTGCGAGCGCGGCAGAGATTGTCGTGGGCGCGCTCCAAGACGCGCACCGCGCCACCGTGATCGGCGAGACGACGTTCGGTACGGGCACGGTGCTCAATCAGTTCCCGCTGTCAGACGGCTCGGCCCTCTTGCTCGCGACTCTTGAATGGCTGACGCCGAACGGGCACAGCATATGGCACAAAGGCATCACGCCCAACGTGATCATCTCACTGCCGTCGACGGTGAACATCGTCACTCCGGACGCGGCGCGCACGATGACGCCCGCGCAAGTGCAGTCGAGCAGTGACGCCCAATTGCTAAAGGGCATACAGCTGCTTGGCCCCAATCGTGTTTTGAAATGAAGACAAGGAGGCAGGCTCCCAGGCCTGCCTCCTTGTCCGCGCGTATCCCTGGCTCGGCACCGGGGGTACGCGCGCTTGCTTTCAACAACCCCTCCAGCTCTCAAGATCTCCGCCGCGGCCCGGGAGGACCCGGAGCTCAAACAAACGGCGCTCAGTAATTCCTGCAAACACAATCAAGGGTTTTGCGGATAGGCAGCGACTGGGGCATGTGCTAAACTGACATTGCTCACCCCCCTTCCACATTGAAAGTATGACCGCAACGGCGCGGATACGGCCTCGCCTCGTACGATCCCCGCGCCGGCGGTTCGGACCTGATCCTTATCATGGAGGGACTATGCCCCGAGTCAGCCGTAGGCAATTCCTGCAGGCTTCCGCCATTGTCACGGGCAGTCTGCTGCTGCCCGCCGGCACGGCGCTCGCCGAGAGCGGCGCCATCCCCTTGCACAAAAAAATCGGCGAAGGAACGACGATTTGCCCGTATTGCTCCTGCGGCTGCGGTCTCATCGTGGCCACCGACGAGAACGGACACATCGTCAACGTCGAAGGCGACCCTGAGAATCCGATCAACCGGGGTGCGCTCGACCCCAAGTCCATCTCGGTGCGCCAATTGTCGAACAGCGAACTGCGCCTCAAGAAGGTGAGGTATCGCGCACCGGGCGCGACGCAGTGGGAAGAGAAATCGTGGGACTGGGCGATCCCCCAAATTGTCCAGCGCGTCCAAAAAGCCCGCGAGGCGAGTTTTGTCCGCACCGTGAAAGTCGGCGACAAGGATGTGACGGTGAATCGGACGGAGGGGATCGCGTGGCTGGGCGGCGCGGCGAACAACAACGAGGACTGTTATCTCGTCGCCAAGTTGATGCGTTCGCTGGGCGTCGTCTACCTGGAACACCAGGCCCGCATCTGACACTCTGCAACGGTGGCCGGTCTCGGCCCCACCTTCGGACGCGGTGCGATGACGAACGACTGGATCGACCTCAAGAACAGCGACGTCATCTTCATCATCGGTGCGAATCCCGCGAGTAATCATCCTGCTTCCTTCACCTGGATTAACGATACGCGCGAACGCGGCGCCAAGCTGATCGTCGTGGATCCCGCGTTTACACGGAGCGCGGCCGTCGCCGATGTTTACGCTCCGATCCGTCCCGGGACGGATATTGTGTTCCTCGGCGGAATCATCAACTATGTGCTGCAGAACCAGTTATACAACGCCGAGTACGTCAAAGCGTACACGAACGCTTTGACGCTCGTCCATCCTGATTTCAAGGGGCCTGCCGCCCTTGATGGGCTCTTTTCCGGCTTTAATCCGGAGACGCAAAGTTACGCCACGGCGACCTGGCAGTACCAGACCGAAAAGGTTCAGGTCAAAACCAAAGACGCAGCGGGTACCGAGACAAGCAAAGAGGTGAGCATCCCCAAGCAAGCGGCCTCGCTTGAGGAACCCAACACCGTTTTTTCGATTCTCAAGCAGCATTATTCCCGGTACACGCCGGAAATAGTCGAACGTATTTGTGGCACGCCCAGCGACAAATTCGTCGAGATCGCGCGGTTGTTTGCCGGTACCGGCGCGCCAAATCGGTCCGGCACGATCCTTTACGCCATGGGACAGACCCAACACACGGTCGGCACGCAAAATGTCCGCTCGATGGCGATGCTGCAGCTCTTGCTTGGGAATATCGGAGTTCCAGGCGGCGGGGTCAACGCGCTCCGCGGCGAGTCGAACGTGCAAGGCTCGACCGATATGGCGCTCCTCTTCGGCGACCTGCCTGGCTATCTTGGCGCGCCCACGGACAAGCATGCCAATCTCCAGGCTTATGCTACCAAATTCGACACGACCAGCTATTGGTTGAATGGTCCGCGCTTTATCGTCAATCTGCTCAAGGCGTGGTATGGCGACGCAGCCAGCAAAGACAATAGCTATGCGTACGATTATCTCCCCAAGTCAAGTGGGAACTATTCCTGGATCCCGCTCTTTCAGGCGATGGGTGCTGGAAGACTCAAGGGGATGTTCTGCATGGGGCAGAACCCGGCGGTCTCTGGCCCGAACGCACGGATGGAGCGCCAGGCGCTCAACAAGCTAGACTGGCTTGTCGTGATGGACTTGTTCGAAACGGAAACTGCCAGCTTCTGGAAAGCACCCGGTGCGGACTCGAAGAACATTAACACGGAAGTGTTCTTGCTCCCTGCGCTCGACGCTATGGAAAAGAGCGGGACAATTGTGACGAGTGGCCGTCGTATCCAATGGCGCTATCAAGTCGCCAACGGACCGGGCGAGGCTCGAAGTGATATTTGGATCCTCGACCGTCTGGCCAAGGCGCTCAAATCGCTCTACCAAGGGTCGACCGATCCCAAAGACCGACCGATTCTCAACCTGGCGTGGGCTTATGGCGATGGCCCCGAACCCGATGTAGAACTTGTCGCCCGCGAAATCAACGGATACGCCCTAGAGGACGTCAAGGATGCCGGCGGCAAAGTCCTCCTGGAGAAAGGGCAGTTGCTCTCCGGGTTTGCCACGATTGCATCGGCCGCGAATTATGATGCAATTGTATGCGGCAATTGGGTTTACGCCGGCTATTTTGCACCGGCGGACGATGGGCGAGGCATATGGCGTCCGGCGGCGCAGCGGCGAGGCCAGAAGGATCCGGGCAATTTGGGCTTGTACCCGTACTGGGGGTTTACCTGGCCTGCCAACCGTCACATTCTCTACAACCGTGCATCGGCCCGACCGGATGGCACACCGTGGTCTGAAGAGAAAAAGTTGCTCTGGTGGGATGCGCAAGCGAACAAGTGGGCCGGTTATGACATACCTGATTTCGTCGCGACGAAAGCGCCGGGGACGAAAGCGGACCCCGGGGGAGTGGGACTGGCAACTCAATCCGGCGTGGACGCGTTCATCATGAAACCAGACGGCAAGGGATGGCTGTTCGCTCCCACCGGTCTGGCCGAGGGCCCCCTGCCGGAACACTACGAGCCGCTCGAATCTCCCGTGTCCAATCTTCTTTCCAAGGTCCAGACGAACCCGGTCGTCAAAATCTGGAACACGGATAAAGACAAGCCGATCGGGGACAAGGTGGGCACGTTTGAACAGTTTCCCGTTATTTGCACGACCTTTCGGCTGGGCGAGCATTGGCAAGCCGGGGCGATGTCTCGGACGCTGCCATGGCTCGCAGAAATTCAGCCCGATTTGTTCGTGCTCCTCGGCCCGGACCTGGCTGCCGCACGAGGCATTCGCAATGGCGATCAAGTGACGCTTGCGTCGGCACGCGGCGCCATTCAGGTCGTAGCCATGGTCAGTGCCCGCATCAAGCCGTTGCTGGTTGACGGCAAGGCGATCCATATCGTACGCATCCCGTGGCATTGGGGCTGGCAGGGGATCGCGGTCGGGAACGTTGTCAACGACTTGACCCCGCACGTAGGCGACGGTAACACCATGATTCCAGAGTACAAGGCGTTCCTGGTGGATGTGAGGAAAGCATAGTTACCGAAAGGCTACCCTTATGTCGAAATACGCCATGCTGATTGACGAGACCCGTTGTACGGGCTGCCGCGCGTGCCAGATTGCGTGCAAGCAGTGGAATGACTTGCCTGCGGAAAAGACGCACAATCGAGGCTCTTATCAGAATCCGCCAGCCCTCTCCGCACAAACCTGGAACCTCATCGAATTTCGTGAGATTCAGGCGGGAGACAAAGTCGGATTTTATTTCCTCAAGCGCGCATGTATGCACTGCGAGCATCCGGCGTGCGCCTCCGTCTGTCCTGTCGGTGCGCTTCACAAGACCGCCGAAGGCCCCGTCATCTACGACGAATCGAAATGCATAGGCTGCCGCTACTGTATGGCCGCTTGCCCCTTTGGCATTCCCACGTTCGATTGGAGTAAGGGGGTACTGGGCCAGCCGGTTATCCACAAATGCAACTTTTGCATCGACCGAGTGAGCAACGGCTTGCTGCCGGCTTGCGCCAAGGCTTGCCCCTCGCGCGTCATCGCTTTTGGGGAACGGGAGCAGCTGCTTGCGCATGGCGAAGCGCGGATTCGTCAATATCCTGAACGATACACGAGTCGCGTTTATGGGAAGGAAGAGGCGGGCGGAACGTCGGTCCTGTATCTCTCCAGCATCCCTTTTGAGCAGTTGGGCCTGCCGCAGGTCAGTTCCACGCCCGCACCGACGCTGAGCGAGCAGGTGATGCATTACACGGTGCCATTTGCGGCGGCCTGGGGGGCGACCCTGACCGGCTTGGCGCTGCTATTCCGATTCCGCAAGCGCGGCGAGGAGCGCGCGCGAGAAAAGAGTGATTCAAAAGGGGAGGCCTAGCATGGCAGGTATCAGGCGTTACCGACCGAGCCTGGGAGTGCTGGTGCTGCTGGCGTTGATGGCGCTCGCGTTCGCCGTCGCGCTGGTTCGCTACACGGCGGGGATCGGCGCGATCAGCAACCTGGGCGATGCGTACCCCTGGGGATTGTGGATCAGTTTCGATTTGCTGTGCGGCGTCGCGCTCGCGGCGGGAGCCTTTACCACGGCCTCTGCGGTCTATATCTTTGGCCTGGAAGAATTTCGCCCGATCCTGCGTCCCGCGATTCTCACCGGGTTCCTCGGCTACTTGATGGTGATCGTCGCGTTGCTCGTGGACCTGGGTCGACCCGAGCGCATCTGGCACCTTCTCATTTTCTGGAACCCCGATTCAGTGCTCTTTGAAGTGGGTTGGTGCGTCATGCTCTATACTGCCGTGCTGGCCCTCGAGTTCAGCCCTCTTGTCTTTGAGCGGTTGCGTTGGCGCGTTCCGCTCACCATCGTCCACCGGCTAACGATCGTATTCGTGATCCTTGGCACCGTGCTCTCGACGCTGCACCAATCCTCTCTGGGGTCGCTCTTTCTCGCCATGCCGGGCAAGGTGCAGCCCTTATGGTTCTCCCCGTTCTTGCCGCTCTACTTCTTCCTGACCGCCGTCGCCGTCGGTCTGGCGATGGTCATCGTCGAGTCGTCGCTCAGCGCACGCGTTCTCAAGCGCAGCCTGGAAGTCCAAGTGATCGGTAAGCTGGCCCGCGCAATTCCGTTCGCGCTCGGCGCCTATCTCCTGGTCAAAATCTACGACCTCACAATCTCCGGCAAGTGGCCGAGTGCGTTTCAGGGAGGAATGAGCGTTCTCTTCTGGGTGGAAATGATTGGCGGCGTGATCTTGCCTATTGTCCTTTTCTCGCTTCCGGCCGTGCGCCAGGACGGCCAGAGACTGCTCGCCGCAGCGCTGTTTGTGGTTGGCGGGCTCATCTTGAATCGTTTTGACGTGAGCTTGATCGGCTGGGCGCGGCCGGCGGGTGCGTGGTATGTGCCGCATTGGATGGAATTAGCCATTACTCTGGGGATCGTCGCCGGTGGAGTCGTAGCATATGGCCTCGCCGCGCGATTTCTCCCGCTCTTCGCGCCAAGCCACGCAGTGAGTCCAACCGGGGAATAGAGAATTGCCTGCCATTATGCCGGGATATGGTTCGATTGTCGAGGAATTGAAAAAGAGGATTGCGAGCAAGCCGGAGCTGGCAGGCTGGGCATCGTTCTATGTCGATCTGATCTCGATCCAATCGAAGGTGGATGTTCGCGCGAGCGAAGCAGCGGCGAGGAATTCGATCCCGATCGAGCGTCTTGAAGCAGGTCTGCCGTTGATCGCGTTGGAAGAGTTGCAGATGGACAGCGCGGCTTTCATCCAGCTCCGGCGCGAAATCTGCACCATCGTGAGCCGATACTACCCCGATCTGGCAAGTCGAACAGATGCCATTTGCCGGCGGCTCGGGGAGGGAGAGAAGCCCGGGGTTCAGCAGACCTCCGTTCCAGCAGAGGCTCGGGCATCTGGAGGCGAGGAGGACGAATTGGAGAGCACTCTCCTCGCCTTTGTCAACAATCAGGCCCTCCGTCCTTTCCTTCGACAGTATGCCATCGGGTTCATGCCGTTCATCGAACAGTTGGCTTGGTATCGTCCCCGTTGTCCCATTTGCGGCGGGGAGCCGGATTTCGCGGCGTTGGCGAGGACGAATGGAGCGCGTACGCTCTTGTGTTCACGCTGTGATGCCGAATGGATATCCCGGCGCTCCGGCTGCCCTTTTTGTGCAAGCGATGAAACCGAGGAACAAAAGTACCTCGTCTCTGAGGATGGCGTGTACAGGCTCTTACTCTGCGAAGGCTGCAAGCGATATTTGAAAACCATTGACCTGCGCGGGGTGGCGGACGAGCGACTGCTGCCCGTGGAACGCATCCTCACCCTCTCCATGGATCTCACGGCCCGCGAGATGGGTTATTCCGCGATGGGCTCTGGAAACCTCGCATCCGATTAGTTTCTGGTCTCAGAGCAGTTCGGCCCCCCCTGCTAGGTCCAGGCGGCGGCCAGTTGGATACAGGTGAAATGCAGCCGCTGCATCGCGGCCTTGGCCACCTGGAACATCAGGGCGTATCCCATCCGGCTGTCCGTGGCACAAAGCGCGCCAAGCTCTTCTGCATCTATCTTGAGGACAGTGCTGCGGCTGGCCGTGCGGGCCGTGTGCATGAGCACATGCGGTTCGATCAATGCCGAGATAGCAAAAGGCTCGCCCGGGTTAATCTCGCCGATGGGAATCTCAGCACGAAGATCGTTTTCGACTCTGAAACTCAAATCTACGCTGCCTGACAAGAGAAGGTAAAATGTATCGGCAGGTTGGCCCTCTTCGAACAGCTTGGTCCCGCGCTCTAGCATGACCTCTTTGGCGATGGCTGCAATGGCTCTTTGTTGGGCGTCGTCCAGACCTGAAAAGAACGGATACCGACGCACCAGCTCCGGCGAAATCATACGCCGCTCCTCTTCCGTCTCTCCTTCCAGTTAAAATCCACTTGTCTCCATTTGCAATCCGCAAAACTCGCACTTTTCGCTGCAGACTTTACCGATGTTGGATAGCGCGAGGGGCACATAAGAGGAGGAGCAGGTGTCAGTTCCTGCTCCTCCTCTTATGTCCGCTTGACTTAGAGATTCACCAGTCCCTCACGGAGTGCATACATGACCAAATCGGCAGTACTGTGCGCCCCTGCTTTTTCCATGATATGCGCGCGATGCGTGTCCACGGTCCGGACGCTGATGTGGAGACGATCGGCGATAGCCCGGCTGGTGGCGCCATTGGCAACGAGCTGGATAACTTGTTTCTCGCGCTCGGTAAAGGTCGGCGATGTTTTCTTATCTTGGGCTGATTCGGCGAGGCCCTGCACCAGTTCGTGGCTCACATCCGGCGGCAAGAAAGCGCCTTTCGAATGGACGGCGCGGATGGCGTCGATCAGTTCCATCGCGCAAGTGAGCTTGACGAGATAACCGGCTGCGCCCGCGCGCAGGACGGGCAGGATGTACTCTCTGTTTTCGTACTGCGTCAGGATGAGGACGCGCGTTTCAGGAAAGGACTGGCGGATTTTCTCCGTCGCCGTTATTCCGTCGGTTCCCGGCATCTCGATATCCATGAGGACGACATCGGGATGGAGGGCCGCGACTTGCGCCAGCGCTTCTTTACCGTCGCCCGCTTCGCCGATCACCTCAATATCCTTGCGCCGCGCGAGGAGCGCGCGCAGGCCCTCGCGGACGATCGTGTGGTCATCCACCAAGAGCACTCGAATTCTATCCATGCTCCGACTCCTCCTGCTTGCTCGGAGGGGCGGGTTCGTCGATGGGAACGATCAGATGGATGGCGGTGCCTCTCCCCGGCAACGAGTGCAAGTGAAACTCGCCTCCAATAGCGGTCACACGCTCTTCCATGCCCATCAGGCCGAGGCCGCGCTTGGCCTCCCGGGTGCCGGCCAAACTGGCCGGATCAAACCCAACGCCGTCATCCGTAACCTCGATGCGCACTTGATGGTCTCTGAAATCGAAGACGAAACCGGCGTGCCGGGCATGCGAATGGAGGGCGATATTGTTGATGGCTTCCTGCACGACCCGAAAGATGGCGGTCTCACAAGGGGGTGACAGGCGGCGTGAGATTCCGATTTCTCGAAAGACAAACTGGATGCCCGCACTCCCGATACGCGATCCAGCATACCAGCGCAGCGCCGGAATCAATCCCAGTCGGTCGAGCATCGTCGGGCGCAAATCGAAAATGATCCGGTGGACGCCGTTGAGCGTATCTTTGGTGAGTGTCAGTGTGCGCTTGAGCAAAGGTTGGATTTCGCATAGACTCGTCGCTTGAGCGGCATCCTCCAAGAGGAAAGACAGGCCTGTCAACAGCTGGCATGTCTCGTCGTGCAGCTCGCGCGAGATTCGTTTGCGCTCGTCTTCCTGCGCCGCAATCACGCGGTGCAACAGCTCGCTCTTGAGCTGCTCTTTCTGCTCCGTCGCCGCGCGGTACGCCGCCGTGCTGGCCTCGACGCGGGCATCGAGCTCGCGATTCCAGGCCTGGATCTCGCTCAACGAATTCTTCAACCGCCCTCGCATCGTCTCGAAGGAAAGAGCGAGGGCTCCAATCTCATCGCCCCCGCGCGCCGGAATAGGGGTCGTCCAGTCTCCGGCGGCAATCCGATTTGTGGCGGCGGTCAATGCCTGGACGGGGACAATCACGCTCCGCGTCGTCAAATAGACGAGAACGAGAGCGCCGGCGAGCATGACGAGCATTAGGACAAAGATGCGCACCTGCAGCTGGCGAATAGCGCCGAAGGCTTCATCCTCGCCCTCTCGAATCGTTACGCCCCATTGGGCGCGTTCGAGGGGGGCAAAGGCGAGAACCTCTGCGCGCGGCTGAGGGGTAGAGGTCGGCGTATGACAATCGTGGCAGGCGGACACAGCTTGGCGATGGTCGCGGATGAGCTCGGCGAGGCTGTCGCCGTGGTCGCTGGGTTGGCCGATCCTTTCGGGCCGAGTGCTGGTCAGAATCACGCCACCCAAGTCTACCAGGTCCATATAGCCGGTGTCGCGCAGGCCAATCGGATTCGTAAACGTGCGGATACTTGGACCGGTCAGGGCTATGGTGACGACCAGCGCCCCGACCTGCTCGCCGTCCGCATTGGCGACGGGCGCGGCGGCCACGGTGGAGAAGCCGGCAGTTCCGAGGGAGCGCGTAAAGCGCGAAACGGCAAACGTCCGGCCCTCCAGAACGGACATGACCGAGGAGAATTGCTGAAGAGAGAGGGGAGATGTGGTCGGAGGGCGCGCGTCGATTACAGTGCCTGCCTTGTCGACGAAAAAGATCCGATCACTGTAGAAGCTCAGGCGGTGGTAGGCGCGGTCCATCGCTCCTGCGACTTGCTCCGGGTCGCCCCAGGTGTTCTGCGCAGCCGTGTCGGAGAGGACTTGCTCTATGTCGGCAAGGACATAGTCTATGTGACTCGCCGTCGTTTGCGCGAGGACGACACGAGCTTGGAGCACGCGCTGTGTACTCTCGTTCAGCGCCGCGGTACCGAGATAGGCAAAGAGGCCTATGATTGACAGCGTCCCAATCACGACCAAGACACCCATCTTGGCACCAAGCCCTACAGTCAGCCTCTCGGACAGCCATGTTCTTGCTGTCCATAGCGGCAACCGGGTTCGGCTCGCAGTCACAACGCGCATCAAGACACGCGCTCCTCACTCGCTCGCAGCGAATTCGATCCGCTGCGGCCGATGAATCTATCCACCAAAACAAAAAGGCTCACTCCCATTAAGGAACGAGCCCGTCCAGACCCTCGATGCACCGTTAATCTTATTTTACAGCGTGACTCGAAGCAAGTCAAGATGATGACGTTTGAACATAACACTTGCAGGTCAAACAATGGTACAATGGGAGTCGGCCATTGACGTGCCGCTCGAAACAGAGCGGGGCCGGATGACGTTGACGGTTCATATTCCACTGGGAGAAGAAATCAACGTGAGTACTGCGCTCGCAAACCTCGATTGGAATCTCTTCCTGGCCATCAACCACCAGGCGGGGAAAGCAGTCTGGCTCGACAAGCTCGGGATATTCCTTGCCGCCTACGCGTTCGTGCTGTTTGTCCTCCCTTTCATCGCCTTGTGGTTTTGGCCAGCTCCGGCACAACTGCGGCGTTTGCGCCAACGCCATCTGGTCAACGCCACGGTCGCCACGGTTGGCGCACTCCTGGCGGCCCATTTGATCGGCCTTGTATTTTTCCGCCCGCGTCCTTTTATGGTGCATTCTGTGACAGAGCTAGTTGCGCACGCGTCGGACACGTCCTTCCCTTCAGACCACGCCACCTTTGTATTTGCCGTTGTCGTAGGCCTTTGGCCGGTGCTGGGGACGAGTCGCTGGCTCTGGCTGGCTCTCGCGGCCGCGATCGGCGTGGCGCGTATCTTCGTCGGAGTTCACTATCCGAGTGATGTACTGGGTGGTGCCGTGGTCGGCGCAATCTGGGGAGCACTGGCCATCGTGAGTGGGCCGTGGCTTGCTCGGATCGAATCTCCCGTCCTGGAGCAGTTGGCGCGCTGGCGTCTGGCTTAGCTGCTCGAATTTCTTTCTGCGTCCCCCTGGTCCATACTCCATGCTTTCTCCACATCTTTGCGCTATACTCAAATCAACCAAAGAGGATAGGCCGATTGCGACTCGCGTTCATAGAGGCAGGCTGGCCTGAACCGACCCGTATCTAGAACGTGTTTTGAGCGTCATAGCGTAAAGGGGACGACTGTGACAAGCGAAGAGGACTTGATCGTGCGTGCCCGGGACTTGGAGGCTCGCGCCTTGGGCGAGATTTATGACGTTTACAGCCCGGCTCTCTACCGCTATGCGGTCCGCCTTCTGGGCGGTGCCGATCTTGCGGAGGAATGCGTAGCGGAGGTCTTTAGCCGTTTTCTGCATGCACTCCGTGCAGGTAAAGGGCCACAGGACTCGCTGCACGCTTATTTATATCGAGTGGCGCACAACTGGATCACCGACCAATGGCGCCGCCGGCCACCCGCGGCGCTCGAGCTCGAGGAAGCTCAATGCACGGATGAAAAGGGGGATCCTTCTCGGTCGCTCCTCGAACAAATGGAACAACTCGAGGTGCGGGCCGCTTTGGCCAAACTCACACCCGACCAGCGCCAAGTGATCACGCTCAAATACCTGGAGGGGCTGGAGAATGAGCAAATCGCAGCGGCGCTGAGCAAGCCGGTCGGAGCCGTCAAGTCTCTGCAACATCGCGGGCTGGCGGCATTGCGGCGCGCGCTCCTCCGCAAAGCGGAATCCGACGCGGAATCCGAAGCGGAATCCAGAGCGGAATCCGAAACGGAATCCCAAGCGGAACCCCAAGCGGAACCCAAAAAGGAATTCAATGAATTCGTTTGATGATCCGGCGGACCCACGCGTGCTTGAGAAATTGAACCGGCTCAGGGCAGACCCCGTCCGGGATTCCTACGCGGCCGCACGGGGTCGAGCACATTTCCTTTCAGAAGCAGAGGCATTGCGGCAACCCGTAGCTCCGCGCTCCTTTTGGCGTCTTATAGGGTGCATCAACCCATTCCAAAGAAAGGAGCGTTCGAGGATGACTAGCCTAGCTACTCTGTTTCTCGTCATTTCTCTTGTTCTGGGCGGGTCCGGAACGGCATTGTATGCCGCTCAAGACGCGCTGCCCAATGAGCCGCTCTATGGCCTGAAGCTCGCCAGTGAAGACGCGCAACTGGACGCGGCCGGGGATCATGAGACCCGTGCCAACCTGGCGCTCGATTTTTCCAGCCGGCGAGTGCGCGAGGCGATGGTACTCGTCGCCCGGGGTGATTCGCAAATGGATGCCGTCATGGCGCGGCAACAATTGCAGATCGAGATCGCCCTGCAAAGTGCTGCCGGTATGGACGATGCCGGGATGGCCCATGAATTGCTGCGCGTCCGTGCAACTCTCAACCAGCAGTTAGAGTGGATGGCTCCCGCCTCCCGAGAATCGACGCCCGAGTTGGCGCGTGCCCGGGAGATGGTGAAAAGCCAGCTGGCGTTCGCCGATTTGGGATCAAGAGATCCTCTCCTATTTCGGGCCCGCGTTCGCGAATTGGGACATTCTTCAGCACCCGAGTTGCCGGCAACGTCGACGCCTCAAGGGAGTCCGGTGCAGGAACGACAACAGGACCGTGATCAAGATCGTGACCGCCAGAAGACAAGCACTCCGGGGGCCACTGAAGCCAAACCTTCCCAAACGCCTCAACCACAACCTACCGCCGTTCAACAGCAACAGCAGCAGCAAGAGCAGCAGCAGCAACAACAACAACAGCAGCAGCAACAGGGACAGCCGTCACGGCAACCTACAGCGGCTCAGCAGCAAGAGCAGCAGCAACAACAGCAGCAGCAACAACAGCAACAGCAGCAACAGCAGCAGCAACAGCAGCAGCAGCAGCAGCAACAACCCTCACCGCAGCCTACAGCGGCTCAGCAGCAGCAACAACAGCAACAGCAACAACAGCAGCAGGCGCCTGCCCCGGTCAGCACTCTAGATTCTGGATCCGGTGGCAGCGGCGGCCGACACTAAGCTGTGCATCCTGTCGCATTAGGAGTGGGCGGCAGCAGGTGCGGCGCGTTGGCTTGATGAGTTGGACGACATCGTCGAGAGGGCTGAGCAGAAAGCTTGATCCCCGGACAGCCAATGGAAAGGTGTCCGGGGATCGCCTATTAGGGGAATGCAGAGTCTATCGGCTGGGGAAATTGCGCGTGAGGATGTCGAGATAGGTGTTGCCCCATTCGGTCGCCGGTTCGACGGCGGTCCCTTCGCCCCATTCATTCCAGGTGGTGATGAGTTGCCAAATGGCGCCCGAGCTCACAACCTTTTTTACATCGGTCTCAAAGCGAACGGGATCGCGCGCGAGACGGACCGGATTGCCCCTGAGCCAAAAGCCGGGCGACGCGACCGCGGATATGGTTCCCTGCTGATCGTAATCGACCGCGGGATCGTACTGGTGCCAAGAATCCGGCTGGCTTGTGCAGGAGGCGAAACCGGGAAAGACTTTGAGCACCAGGTAGATATTTCCGCCAAAAGCCTTCTTGGCTCCCACCCAGCGGTCGGCCATGTTGCAGTTGTCGGCAGAGTCTGAGTAGACGAAGACGACGGGCTTGCCGTTCACCCTCAGATAGGCAGGCTGATTGAAAATCTTGCCCGCGAGGTATTGGAGCTCGGAGACGATCTGCGTGGAAGGCGGATCAGTCATCGATTCCATCTCATAGTAGATAGCCCAGCGAAGATTCGGGTTTGGCGAACCAGCCCGTTCGCTGCGAGCAAGGATGTGCTGGAACGCCGTGTCGGTGTGGTGGCCGATCCCCCACCACGACGAGATGAACGCGTCGAGATGCGTTTGCGCGGCCATTGCGATCTGTTGGTCGATGATCGTGTCGTCGGACGAACTGTAGAATCCAAGGGAGGGATGGTAGTTTGTGTACGGATAGATCCCTAGCTGCATCCACGCTTCCGGGAACCAGGGATAAAAGAACGCGGCTCGAATGGGCGCCGTCGGCTGATAGTTGGGGAGCGGGATTGGAGGGCGCGTTGGCGTCGCGACGGGCGGATTGGCTCCGGGGCCGGCGTTGGTGATGAGGGGCAGATAGAGGGAATGCGGATGCGGCGGTATCAAGACGGTCTGCTGTGATAAGGTGGAAGGACTCTCCTTGGCTAACGTGGGAGTGAGCCAGCCGAGAAAAGTAAAGGACAGCGCGGCCACGGCGATAACCGTGCCGAGTCTCTTTAGATGCATGTAAGCCTCGTGTGTAGGATGAGGATGAAGGGCGAATTACTGGCCGGCGATAGTGGTGTCATTGAGGAGCATCTGACCGGTCGCTGCGATCTTGGTTTGCTGGATGCCTGGGGCGAGAGCCAGACCTTGGGAACGGATGTAGAGAGACGGGTACGATGCGTCTTGCGCCTTGAGATTGGGCGCGGCAATGACCTGCAAGGCGGGGTCCGCCTGTAGCTCGAGCCACTGCTCGGGCTGAGCGACATAGATCGCGGCCAAGCGACCTTGTTTCAGCGCCTTGACCTGGGCTGCGGGATCCGGGATGACTTGAAAGACCACGTTCTGGATCAGGACCGCATCGCGATTTTGATTGATCGACGGACCCCAATGATAGCCCACATAGCGCTGAAGGGTGATCGATTGCCCGGGGTCCCACACGCCGACCATGAAGGGACCGGATCCGACGACTAGGTTCGTGTGGGCTTGTTCCATCAGGGCCGCCGACTCGGGGCTGATGATGCCGGCGTACGGTGAAGCCAGGACCTTGAGCCAGTCGGCGGCAGAGCCGTCTATGTCGAACCGGACCGTCCGGTCGTCGATTACGGCGATCTGGCGGATCTGGAGAATGCTTTTGTAGAGGGGCGAGTGGGTTCCCACCGCCCGAAAGCGTTGAAAGGTCGCCTGGACGGCTTGAGCGTTCAAGAGATTGCCATCCTGAAAGTAGACGTCCGGCTTGAGTTCCATCGTGATCGAGCGGCCATCCGGAGAGATCTGCCAACTGCGCGCCAGGGAGGGTGCTATCCGTGCATTGGCATCCCACACGACGAGCGTGTCGAAGAGGTAAGGGAGCAGGGTGTCCATTCCTGGATTTGGCAGAGCTTGCGGATCGATCTGCACGGGGTCCGTGAGGATGGCGCTCGTGAGCGTTCCACCCCCTTCACCTACTTCGTGTTCCAGGTCATGACCCTCCGCGGGAGTAGGCGCGGCTGCCGAGACCGAGAATTCCCTAGGTGCGAGGACACCGGAAATTCGAGTGACCCCGATGAAAAGAACGGATCCCAAAAGCAAAACCAGCAATGCGCCGATGAAACGCTTCACGCTCTCCTCCGGGTTCGCACAGCGCGATTCGATGCCGAGAATGCCACCGGCCGCTACGCGTTCTTGACACTTTTGAGATGAATCCCCTGTTCGGAACTCAGGACGCTGCAATCCGACGACAGTTACACCGGCCAGAGCCCATTGGCGCCCTAGTGGCAGGTGCCGGAGCCGGAATCGGTAAATGTGCCCCCTGCCACCGGCAGGAACTTCCAATCGTAGCTCGAGGCGTGCAGCGTCATTTCCAACACCCCCCAGGTGTTATTGTTCCGTACCTCGCTGTTCGCCTTTATCGACCCAAAAGCGCGTTCGGCCACGCCGCCCGACCCCACGACGAATTCTCGAATGCCGCGGACGCTATCCGCGACCCCTGATGGGTTCTGAGGTGCAAACCGCTCGTAATCGTGATCATGCCCGTTCATCACGACCTCGGCATTGCCATTGTAGAGGTCGGTCCAGAGAGCGCCCATGTCGAGATTGTTTCCATGCTCGCCGGATGAAAATCGAGGCTCGTGCCAGTAGGCCAGCGTGCACTTGTTCACATGCGCCGCCAGATCGGATTTCAGCCAGAGCTCTTCCGCCGAGCCCGCCGTGTGCGATATCTCGGTGTTCAGCGCCACAATGTGCCACGCCCCGACGTCGAACGAGTAATACCCTTTTCCAGAAACGCCGGCTTGCGAGCCATAGTATCGGAAATAGCCCGAACCACCTGCGGTGTCGTACTCGTGATTCCCGGGAACCGGCTTGATCTGGGCCTTGTGACGTCCGTAGGTCGTGTTGTAACAGTTCGTGAATTCGCTGTACGCGCCAGAGTTCGTCGCATCCCCGTTAAAGAGGACGGGCCAGGAAGTCGGCAGTGTATCGAGGAGCTTGGCCACGGCCGTCCCACCTGCATCGCAGCCGCTGCGGGAATCTCCCGTGAGCAGGATGACGGGATCGGAGCCGGGAGCGGGCGTGCGGGTCGGCGTGGCAGTGGAGGCAGGAGAGTTGCTCTTGCCGGCTTGAACGACCACCGGCAGATAGAGCTTGATGTGCTTGGCCGCCAGCGCCAGGCCAAAGTGGGTCGAAGGAACTAGTCGGAGCTTGTTCGCGAACGTGGGTGTCATGCCCAGGAGAGCGGCAGCCATGACCGCGATTCCAATCAAGACGAACGATCTTTTCATCATCGCTTTTCTCTCCGAGAACGGAGGTGCTGCCTTCCGTATCAGGTGCGCCTAGTGACACGACTCGCTGCCCGAGTCGGTAAAGGACATCCCCGGGACCGGGATGAACTGCCAGTCGTAGCTCGAGGCATGGAGTGTGAGCTTGATCGCTCCGAACACGCTCACTGCGTGTACCTCGCTGTTCGGCTGGGCGGCCACCCAACTCCCGCCGCCCGCGCCGCCCGTTCCGACGATGAACTCGCGGATTCCTTTGGGATCGGCGACGCCATTCGGATTCTGACGCGCGAACCGCTCATAGTTGTGCTCGTGTCCGTTCAGCACGAGATGAACCCCGGCGTTATACAGGTCTTGCCAGAAAGGAGTGACGGCGATCGTGTCCCCCTGTTTCCCAGAATTGAAGCGGGGATGGTGCCACAGGGCGAGCGTGCACTGGCCTTGATGTGCGGTCAGGTCGGCTCTGAGCCACTTTTCCTGTGCGGAACCCGCCTGGCAGCCGCCGACCTGAGAGCAATTGCTGTTGAGGATGATAATGTGCCAACTGCCGACGTCAGTGCTAAAGTAGGCACCGGGCCCGTGGGCCGCGGCGCCAAAGTAGGCAAAGTAGCCCGAGGCCCCGCTCGTCAGGTACTCGTGATTACCGATGACGGGGATGGTTCGGTTCTTGAACTGTCCCCACGCGGCGTCGTAACAAGGATATTGAGAAGGCGCGCCGGTGGCCGTGGAATCTCCGAGCATGATGACCGTGCCGGGGATGGTCTTGATAAGCGCTGCAGTCTCCTGCAGTCCGGTGTTGCAGTTTCTCATGTCGCCGGCGCCTACGAGGACAGGATCGCCGGCTGGAGGCGTGTGAGTGGCTCCGGGCGTAGCGATTGGGCGGGAGGAGCCAATGCTGTTAGAGAGGAGTGGGAGATAAAGTTGGGCGCTGCGCGCTTCAAGAGCCAGGCTGAGGCTGCGCGGCGCAGAGGGTATGTAGTCATTCGCCAGGATAGGAGTTACTGCCAAGGAAACGACGGCCAGTGCAGCGACCAGGAGCAGAATGCGGAAACGGGTCATTTTCACTCACCTCTCGGTGGCATCGAAAGTCGGATTTACCGCTGCTTCTTTCGGCAGCGTTCGCAATGGTGCCGCTGGATGAGCAAGGCAGTAGGGTCTGCAGAGAGAGGTTGGAGCGTTCAGAGGGGCTCCAGCGAGCGGGAGGGGATCGCCGTAGGTGCAGGGTCTTTGCTCTGACCGGCACTCGGTTGCCCACAAAGAATGCCCGGGCGTTTCAACTCGGGCATCGATGTCCAGCATTTGTGAAGATCCGAACTACTCCGCTATTATCCCATCTCGGCCCACGGTGGGAAATCAGCGCCTGTCTGATTTCCGTGTAGGTGTTTGTCCTACAAAAGGAACGGTTCCACCGGCCATTGACACCGGTTTGTGCTGCTTGTACAATCTACTCCACTTTGATTTTCAGTCTGAAGATCGCGAGAAAAATGCCAACTCAAACCGTTACCCTCAAAGGTACCTTTCACCCGGAACAAGAAAAGACCTACGTCTATCTCCCGTTCGACATGCCGGAAAGCGCTACGAGCGTCGAGGTGCATCTCGATTACAGTGACCGCATCGGCTCGAACCCGCTCCTGACCGGCGGCAACACGCTCGATCTCGGAGTCTTTGACGCGCGCGGTATTGATTTTCTCTCTGCGGGCTTTCGCGGGTGGACCGGGAGCGAGCGCGACTCGTTCTTTATCGCGCGCGAAGAAGCGACCCCGGGTTACCTTGCCGGGCCGTTGATGCCGGGCAAATGGCACGTTCTCCTCGGTTTGTACAAAATCGCTCCTGGCGGCTGCACTTTTGAGGTGAGCGTCGACATCGGCACTGGTCCCGGCTCGCCGCAGCCCGGAGCGGCTCTCGTTCCGGTTGGAGAGTTGCCATCCTCGCCGCCCCGCTTGCAGTTTGCTCCCTGGCTGCGCGGGGAAATGCACTGCCACTCCTGGCACAGCGATGGGGATTTCAGCCCGGCGGATGTCATTCGCATCGCGCGCGAGCGCGGCCTCGACTTTCTGGCAATCACCGATCACAACACGATCAGCAGCCAACGCGAATTGGCGACCATGACGGACCCGGGGCTTGTCCTCATACGCGGTGTGGAGGTGACCACCTTCAAGGGCCACTTTAATGTCTGGGGAATTGGGGACTGGGTGGACTTTCGCGTCCAAGGTCCGGAGGATATGGCGGAGGCGCTGCGCTATGCCAACGAACGGGGCGCGACGACCTGCTGCAATCACCCCAAGCCGTTCGGTCCTCCGTGGGAGTATGAAGCGGTGGAGGATTACCGGTGCATCGAAGTGTGGAACGGACCGTGGACGGCTCTCAACCAGATGGCGGTCGACTTTTGGGTGGACCGGTTGGCCGGTGGGAGACGCATCCCGGCGACGGGGGGAAGCGACTGGCACCGCCAACGCGAGTTGGAGGAGAATCCGCCGCGAGCCCCGGGAACGCCTACGGTGTGGGTCTATGTGCCAGAGACGCCGAGCGCCTCTGCAATCTTGGATGCGATTCGCCAGGGGCACGTGAGTCTTTCGGACGCGCCGGACGGGCCTTTTCTAGAGTTGCGTGCAGGTCCAGAGTTTTCGGCCATGGGCGGCGATGCGATCATGCGTCCTGCGGATGATCGCTTGCCGGTGCGCATCCATTGCCGAGGGGGCAAAGAATGTAAAGTGCAGATTCGCGATCAGCAGAAACTTCTCTACGAATATATCGTCGCCGGGGCGGACCAAACCGATACCATCGAGCTCTCCGTCGCAAACAGCCTCTTTGTCCGCGTCGAGTTGCGCACGGCAGAGCAAGATATGAAGGCGATGACCAATCCGGTGTACCTCGAAAAGAAGAGCTGAGTTCGAGATTCCTCGCACGTTCAATCACCAGGTAGGGCCAACTCCGTTCGAAACCATGCTAACCCTTTCATTTGCGCCGGCGGCTTGTGGAGTTCCCCCGCTGGGCGCCCAACTGCTGTTCTGAAGAAATAGACACAATCAGGCTGGCGGAAGCGTTTGTACAAATGGCAGCATTTTGCCAGCTTTTCGATTGGGCATTCTTTTTTCATGCTTGATGGCAGGTCGCCCATGGATCGAAGGGAGGTGATGCGGGAGCTAGCACCACTCTGTCTCTACGCTTCAATTGACTGTAGGCATCGAGAAAGAAGGAGAAAATGAAAAGACTAGTCCCGGGTGTGCTGGTCCTGTTGGGCTTGGTGGCGGCCGCCTGCGCTCCGACCGCGACACCCGCGGCCACCTCTGCCGCGCCGACGAGCGCTCCAACAACTGCGGTGACAACCGCCCCGACCTCGGCCGCAACCACTGCGGCGACGAGCGCCGCGACCACTGCCGCCACGACCGCGGCCACAACCGCAGCCACAACCTCAGCCACCTCGGCTGCCCCTGCGGGTGCGGTGACGCTGAATATCGTCTGCCGCTGTGTCGCCAACGGCGTGAATGCACAGACGGTGCAGTGGATCACCAGTTATGTCATCCCCAACTTTGAGAAACAAATGTCATCCCAGGGAACGCCCGTGCACGTCAACCTCGTCCAATTCGGTGGGAGCGACGAGCAACTGCAGCAGCAATATGCGCTTGATCTGAAGGTGGGCCAGGGCTCCGACGTGATGGCCTTTGACGGCTTTTGGGTCCCATCGTTCGTCGCGGGCGGTCTCCTCAAGCCCCTCAACCAAATCGCCGGCTCGGCCGTCGACAGTTGGGATGGCTGGTCCCATATCTCGCCTCGTATCCAGGCCATTCTCAGCTATAAGAATCAACGCTATGGCATCCCGCTCGGCACGGATGCGCGGGCGATTTGGTTTCGCACAGATGTCTTTAAGAAAGCGGGTCTGCCCACCAACTGGCAGCCGACCAGCTGGGCTGATATCCTGAGCGCCTGCAAGACGATTACCACGGCGATACCCGGCGAGACTTGCATCCAACTTGACGCCGGCACCGCGATGGGCGAAGCGACGACGCTGCAAGGCTGGTACATGACCGTCCTTGGCGCGGGCGCGAATGTCTATGACTTTAATACTGGCAAGTACATCACGAGCGGCCAGCCGATCCTCGACGCTCTCAACTTTTACAAGACGATCTACATCGACGATAAATACGGCGATGCCCGCTTGCAATTGCTCCCGAACGGCCGCAACCAATCGTTCATCGACTTTCGCGACGGCAAGATCGCGATGCTCGTCGAAAGCGACTATCTGTGGCGCTCCGTCCTGGCCGCCGGGGATACCAAGCTGGCCAACCGCGATCAGCTTGTCAGCTGGGCCAAGATGCCAGCGGAGAAGCCCGGTATGGGCATCAACGGACAGGACTTTGTGACCGCGTCCGGCGGAACCGGCTATACACTCAATCCAAACACCAAGCATCCCAAAGAAGCGTGGGAGCTGCTGTCGTTCATGTTCAGCAAGAGCGCGCTGGATGCGTTTGAACAGATCCAACCGATGATCACTTCGCGGGACGACGTGGCGGTCGCCAATGACCCCGTGCTGACGGCATACGCCAAAGCATTGCTGCCGATTACGACGATTCGCCCGGCGGATCCAAACTATAACAAGGTTTCTGTCGCCATTCAGCAAATGACCGAGCAAGTCGTTTCCGGTACGAGCCCGCAGCAAGCGGCGAGCACCTACCAGTCCAGCGTAACCAGCATTGTAGGCGCTGCTAACGTCGAAGCCGCGCCACCGGTAAAGGCCGCCCCGACCACGTCGCCGGGTGGGTCAGCCTCGCCAAGTGCGCAACCCTCACCAGGTGCAACATCTTCATCCGGCGGGGCGACGCCAACGCCCTAGTAAGCCAAAGGAAAGACAAAGAGACTCTAGTCGCCAGGCTCGTCAAGCGGCGACTAGAGTCTCGTCCAACCGGTATCAGTTGACGATGGAAGAAAAACCAGCGGTTCTCTCCAGCGCGAGTGGATTTCTTTTTCTCCTGCCCGCGCTTATCTTGGTCGCCGTTTTCCTTATCCTTCCGTTCCTGTGGATTTTCTATCTCAGCTTTACGGACGCGGCGCTGCTCGGGGTGGCGGCGAGCAATCAACAGTTTGTCGGGCTGAGCAACTATCAGAATCTCTTTAATTTCAATTTGTGGATGAACCCGGGCCAGTTTGGCAGTTCGCTCCTCATCACGATCGAGTTCGTCTTTGGCTCGGCGACGATTGGGCAGACGGGGCTCGGATTGGCCTTGGCCTGGGCTTTTAATGGGCGCAAGGGCTGGCTGCGCGAGACTGTCTTCACGTTGGCGATTTTGGCCTGGATCACGCCCGAAGTGGTCGTCGCTTTCTCCTGGATTGCTTTCGTGGACCGGAGCTCGGGGACGCTCAACGTAATTCTCAGCCACCTGGGACTGGGTCATCCGGACTGGCAGTTGCAGCACGCGCTCTTATCCATCATCATCTTTAATATCTGGCGCGGCACCGCTTTCTCAATGCTCCTCTTTTCCTCGGCGCTTGCCACCATTCCCCCGTCCTATCTCGAGACCGCGGAGGTCGTGGGCGCGTCCGCATGGCAGAAACTGCGCGACATTATTCTGCCGCTCCTGCGCGGGCATCTCTTGACGGATATGATTCTCATCACCCTATGGACATTCAACGTCTTTACCCCTTTCCTGATCACGAATGGTGGACCGGCGTACAAGACGGAAATTGTTTCGATCTTTACTTACCGCATCGCCTTTGAGTTCTTTAACTTCGGCCAAGGAGCGGCGATTGCCGTCGTCGTCATGATTATCAATCTTGTGCTCGCGCTCGTTTATCTCGTCTCCGTTCGCCGGCAGGCGGTCTATGCCTAGCGACAAGAGCACGGACCGCGGCCGCGGCTCGGGGTGAAAGGAAGACCGTGAGAAGATTGCGCAAGCTCGTTTCTCAATTGCTCTTCTATCTGTTCGTGATTCTCGTGTGCGCCTTTTTCGGCTTGCCTCTGCTTTGGCTGGTTCTCACCCCCTTTAACCCGGCGGCGACGCTATCCGTGCAAATCCCGAGTTCGCCGACCCTGGACAACTTTCGCGCCGTGTTTCGGAATACCTTCGCAACGCAAGCGCTCGTCCAAAACAACATGATCATCGCGGCCGGAACGATGGTGGGCACCGTATTCGTCGCAACGCTCGCCGCCTATGCGATCTCCCGGGCGCGGGTGCGCGGGAGCAATGCGTTCACGTATGTCCTGATTCTCTTTTCGTCGGTCGTGACGGGCACCGCCGCAATGGTGCCGATTTACCTGATCGTCTACTACATGGGCTTGATCGACACTTATCTCGGCGTGATTCTGGTCTTTATCGGAGGCTTTGTTCCCGCCGCGATCTTCATCATGCATGATTTTGTCGAGGGTATTCCCCGGTCCTATGAGGAATCCGCCTTGGTCGCGGGGGCCACTCCGCGCCGCATCTTTACGGATATTGCCCTGCCGCTCCTGCGCCCCGGCATGATGGTCATTGCGATTTGGGCCTTTGTCCAGGCCTGGGGCGCCTTTCTCATTCCTTTCGTCCTGCTCCGTAGCCCCAGCCGTATGCCGGCCTCGATCGCCATCTATTCGTTTTACAATGAAGCCGGGACGCCGGACGTGACCCTGGTCTCGGCCTATTCGTTCCTCTACACCATTCCGGTCCTTGTGCTCTACTTGGTCGTCAATTGGCGCTACGGGTTCCGGTTCTTTGGAGGGATCAAGAGATAACCATGGCTCGTGTCGAACTCGACAAGATGACCAAACGATTCGGGAGCGTCACGGCAGTCGACAGTGTCAGCTTGACCATCGCCGACCGCGAGTTCTTTGCATTGCTCGGTCCGTCGGGCTGCGGCAAGACGACGACGCTGCGGATGATCGCCGGCCTGGAGGCACCGACGAGCGGGAGTATCTGCATCGGCGATCGGGATGTGACGGATTTCCCTCCGCGTGACCGCGACGTCGCGATGGTCTTTCAGGACTATGCTCTATATCCTCACATGACGCTGCTCAACAACATCGGCTATCCGCTCAAAGTGCGCGGGATCGGCAAGGGCGAGATGCGCGAGCGGGTGTCGCAGGTGGCCAAAAACCTGGATATCGAGAATCTGCTGGACCGGCGGCCGGCGCAGCTGTCCGGCGGCCAGCAGCAGCGCGCCGCGGTCGCCCGCGCCGTCGTCCACCATGCCCAGGTGTTCCTTTTTGACGAGCCCCTCTCCAACCTCGACGCCAAGCTGCGCGTGGAGGCGCGCGGCTTTTTGAAAGCGCTGCAACACGAGATAGGCGTCACGACGGTCTACGTGACCCACGATCAGGCCGAAGCGATGGCCTTGGCCGACCGGATGGCGATCATGGATCGCGGCAAGGTGATCCAGGAGGGAGCGCCGCTCGATGTGTATCACCATCCCCGGACCGTGTTTGTTGCGGGATTCCTCGGCAACCCGCCCATGAATCTCTTGCCCTGCCGTCTGGACCTGGCTCACAACCAGGTCACGCTGGATGGCGCGGCGATCACCTTGAGCCATCTGCCCAATTGGGCGAGCCTCTCCAAAAAGCTGCGCGAAGGAGAGGAGCTCTTCTTCGGCATTCGTCCTGAAAATATCCAACTGAGCGCTACGGAGATACCGGCGGCTTTCCCGGGCCAGATCTATGTAGTGCAACCTCTCGGCTCGGAGACCATCACCGTCGTCCAAGTCGGAGACAAGGAAATCTCCGTCCGCCTCTTTACTGACGAGCCGCCCAAGCTCTCGGGCCGCGTTTGGCTCCAACCGGCACCCAACCGGATTTACCTCTATCGCGCGAACGGCGAGTTGGTCGAATAGCCCATGGACGCGCGTCTGGTCTTTCCGGACAAGTACACGCTCGTCGGCAATCTGTTGCGCAGCACCAGCCCCGGTTTCGGATTGGGCTCACTCAAGTGGATGGAAAGCGATCTGTCGCGCAGCGCGCTGCGCGCGGTGGTGATGGCGAATGGCGCAGCGGCCGAGCCAACCGTGCGAGAGTGGGCCTGGCAGCCGGATGGCATTCGAGCCGAGTATGCCGTCCTCGGAGTGACGCTGGCCGAAACGAAAACAATTCACGACGACGTTTTGCTCGACCGGATCACCGTCCGCAACGTTAATGCGGCCGCCTCGACGGTCAGCCTCGTCTTGCTCGGCGAGTTCGAAGGGCGCAAGGCGTGCGCGCGGCAGGCCGCGGCGACGGCGCTGATCGATCTGTCGGTGAGCGCCCGAACCCAGATCGCGATCGCCGCGAGCCGCATCCCCGATCGTGCGTGCTTTCGCCCCTATCCCAACCTCATCGAACGTGATCTGGTTTCCGGAAACGGCGGGACCGGCGAGGATCCGACGAGGGGGCAGTTCCTCCACGATCAAATCGTCCTCGGCTGGCGTTTTGACCTATCCCTCGCTGCAGGCCAGTCGTCGGAACTGGCGCTCGCCATCACTTGCGATCCGGTCGCCGCTTCTGCGGCGGAGCGAGCGATGCGCGAGTTGTCCGATCCGGCCGCTGCGTTCCGCGCCGAGTCCGAGTCCTGGGACCGTTACCTGCGGAACGAAATACCCCTCTTCCACTGTTCCGATCCGAAACTGGAACAGTTGTGGCTCTACAGCTGGTGCGTACAGCGCATGAACATTGTCTATCTCGGCAATCGCCGTTTCCCCTGGCCGTTCCAGGTCCCTTCCAAGCACATCTATCCTCATCTCTGGTTTTGGGACACGGCCTTTCATGCGCTCATCAATCGGTGGCAGCCCGACCCCCGCCTCGCGCACGATGACCTGCGGACGGCCGCGTTGCAGCAGTACCCGAACGGTATGATTCCGCTCGAGACGTACCTGGAACCGGGCACCGCGTGGGGAAATTGGCCGGATGGGGATGGCCAGTCGAGCAGCGTCACGCAGTTACCCATCTTTGCTTCGGCCGTCTGGCAAGTCTATCGAGTCACGCGTGACCGAGCGCTCTTATCCGATTTGTTTCCAGCCCTGGTACGCTATGACGATTGGCTGCGGCGCGAGCGGGACCGGGACCGAGATGGACTCGTCACGCTTGTGCATCGCTGGGAAGGATGGGATACTTCACCGCGGTGGGATTGGGGCATGGACGTCGAGCCGGTGGACGTGAATTGCTTTTACTGCGGTCAAAAGAGAGCCCTCGCGAATATGGCGGACGAATTGGGGGACCGGGCGCGGGCGGAGCATTATCGTGCGGAGGCGGAAAGGGTCGCGGAAGCGATACGATCCAAGATGTGGGATGCTGAGGCAAAGACATTCTTTGACCTGCTCGGCGAAAAGGAAATTCCGGTGCGTGTGCGCACCCCCGCGGCCTTTATCACGCTCCATTTCAGAGTCGCGGATGCTGCCCAGGCCAAGTCACTCGTCGCCCACCTCGTCGACCCGAACGAGTTTTGGTCTCGCTATCCGATTCCGACCGTGGCGCTCGACGAGCCGACCTTTTCACCGCGGGACTATTGGCGCGGCCCCGTGTGGATTAACCAGAATTGGTTCGTCGTCGATGGACTCGTCCGGTACGGGTATACTGATTTGGCCGCGCAGCTGCTCAAGCGCACTTTGGACCTCCTGACCCAAGGTGACCGGCCGTCGAATCGCGAGTATTTTGATCCGTTGACGGGCGAAGGCCTGGGCGCGATCGATCTCGGATGGACGGGTCTGTGCAATGACCTCATCATCCGTCATGTGTGCGGTGTGGGGCCGGATGTTTCACCGCCGCCCACTCCGCTGGATATTGGGCTCGACAGGTACGAGCTCGAACTGCCCGCGCAAGGTATCCACGTCCGCTTTGACCGGCAGGCGGGCTATCGTCGCCTCGCTTGATGTGACGCGGTCAGACGAGAAGCGGGAAACAAAAATCGCCGGGTCAAGTTGTACTAGATAGACGTGAAAAGGAGGAGTAAGATGAAACGCCTTGTCTTTGGCACGGCGGTTGGAATCATCGCCCTGCTGTTAAGTACAGCCTGTTCTTCCGGTCCGCCCACGCCTGGTCCGGCGAAGACGTCGACATCGGCTCCGCAAAGTACGTCAACAGCTCAAGTCATCACGCCGGCTGCGACCACACAGGCTACGTCGCCCGTCGGCGCGCCTACTCTGCCTGCAGGCGCTCCCACGGTGCCCAGTGGCGCGCCCAGTGTGACAGCAACTAGCCCGTCTCCGACGGCTGTTAACCCGGCCGCCACGGCGGCCGCTCCGACGACGGCGCCGATTGTCGCATGCACGGACCACGCGTTGTTTGTGACGGATGTGACCATTCCTGACAAAACAGCGGTGAACGCCGGCCAGGCCTTTACCAAGACCTGGCGGATACGAAACACAGGCACGTGCACATGGGGTAGCGGCTATGAACTCGTTTTCGAGCGGGGCAGCGCGATGACGACGACGCGCACAGTGGCTGTGCCTACGACGGTTCCAGGCGCGACTATAGACCTTTCCGTACTGGCGACGGCGCCGGCGACTGCGGGCACGTATACCGGTTTCTGGCGCTTGAGGGGGCCGAATGGAACCTTCTTTGGCGATACCGTCTGGGTCACGATCCGTGTCCCGGGCGGCGCGGCCGCGCCAACCGCGACGCCGTAACGTGTGGCGCCGCTCTGTCCGAATGCTCTGCCAAGGAGAAAACTGTGAGCGGTACTCTGCGCCTCCCGCGCAGAGTACCGCCTCAGCGTTCGCCATCTATCGCCTCACCAGTTCACGGCCGATCCACTGACGGCGTCTGTCCGGTTCCACGGCCATCGTCGAGAGATAGCCGAAAGATACCCCTTTGGCAAGCGGGCACCTATAGTGAGGCGGAGGATTGCTTCACTAGATAGAAAAAGGGTGTCGACCGACGATCACGAGGCTGAGCAGCAGCAGGCCTGCGAGCAGGACACTGCTAAGAGGCATACTCGATTGGGTCGGGGCACTGCTGTCGTTCGATTTCTGTTCTAGCGCTGCCACACGGGCCTGCAAATCGGCAAGCTGAGACTTTTGCGCCGCATTCTCCGCTTCGAGCGCGGCAATCTGCGCATCTCGGGTATCGAGTTCGTCTCGCACCGTTTGATCCAATCCCTGAATCGCCGCGAGCGCCACGCCGTTCTCATCCACCAAGCTGATGTATCCGTCGTGCGCGCCAACGCCGAACGCGGCAAAATCCTGCGCCATCGGGCCGATGTGTCGGACCGAGGGCGCCTCTGTCTTGTAGACCCACGTGCTGACTGGGACGGTCATCAGTTGCGCCAAGACTTGGCGTCCATCCACTGGAGCAATACTCGCCTTGGCGTTGCGGTCGCTCTGCGTCTCCCATGAGCCGCTCCCGGGCGCAAGCCGCACTCCCGCAATCGGATTGCCCGAAGGATCGATCGACGTGACGAAGCGCACTCCTCCGGTCGCGCGCACGGCAAATTCGTTGGCAGCAGCAGAGTTGAAATCCAGATTGCTGGAATCGGCAAAGAGGAAAGCACCATCGTCTCCTGGTCTGATGTTCGCACGCCTGCCGGCGGCGAAGCTGTAGGTCGCCGCCGCCGTATTGGCAGAACCACCGGGCACGGTGGAGTAGAAACCGCTGGCCGTGTTGTTAGAGCCCCCGGCCCCGGTAGCATATTGCACTTGATCGTCGTTCTTGGTGCCGGCCTGATTCTCGAGACCGCCCCCGACCGTGCTGTATTTGCCCGTGGCTCGATTCTCCAGCCCTCCTGCGATCGTCGAGTTCTCGCCGCTTGCATGGTTCCCTGCTCCTCCGCCGATGGAGGTGTCAAGGCTGCTCGCACGGTTGCCCGATCCGCCCGCGATCGTGGCATAGCTGCCGGCTGCCTTGTTGTAGGAACCTCCTGCGACCGTTGCTCCGAGACTGCTCGCGATGTCGTACCCACCACCGCCGACTGTTGCGAGGGTAAAGGAGGCCACGTTGCCGGACCCCCCTGCCACGGTAGTGTACCGCGCGCTGGAGCTGTTGTCCGCTCCACCGCCAATGGTCGCGCCGATGTAGCTCGCCGAATTGTTCGTGCCCCCGGCGACGGTTGTATAAGCCGAGCTCGCGCCATTGCTTGAGCCTCCCCCCACAACAGACCGGTACGCGTTAGCCGTGTTGTAGGCGCCGCCTGCTACTGCCGCTTGTTCGCCTGCCTTGTTCGAAAGACCACCGCCGATAGCGCCATAATCGGCGTTGACATGGTTCGCGATGTCAGGCCCTCCCCCGCCGCTGATCGTCGCTCCGACGACGTTTGTCAGAGCGCTGTTGCGAGCCGTGCCCTGAATGACGTTGCAGGGTGCCTCCGGTCGATTTGCGCCGGTGCATTGGGCATCAGGTGCCGCAAGCAGTGCCGTGGGAGTCGCGCAACCGACAAGCGCGATCAGGAGCACGAACAAGGCGACGACGTTGATCCGAACCCATTCTTGATGCATATCTTGATGCATATTTTGATGCATAGAGCCACCTCCTGGCCATCAAATTAGAGTTAACCTGTAAGATTGCTTAAATCGGTTGTGAGTGAGATGCAGGACAATAGTGGTTGCGGATGGGGCAAGGGTGAGAGTCCGGGAAAAAGCGGCGCGGGATGATTATCTCACGCCGCAAGTGTGCGTTTGCGTTGCAGAAAGCGGCGCGCTTTGGCTCGGTTGCCGCACTCGCTCATGGAGCACCACCGGCGCATGTGATTGCGGCTTGTATCGAGAAAGAGCCAGTCGCAACGAGTGCCGCTGCACTCGTGGACGTGTGTGAGAGTCTGAGAGGTGAGCAAGTCGCCGGCGGAGATGGCAATAGGCCATAGCATCCTCTCCAAGGCGCTCTTGTTATCCCAATTGATAGAAAAGCCGCCGGTGGTCCGTTCAATGTGGGAATGCGCCAGGGCTTCTGAGCGGGCAGCATCAAGGGCCGCGAGATCGCTGCCTCTTGGAGTATTCGCGTTTGCGATTGCGGAGAAGACTCGATAAAGCGTCTCCCTGAATGCGATCGCGCGGTGCAAGACCGCGCGTGCCTCGTCGGGATGGCGGTCCGCGATACGAATCAACCTCTCCGTCTCGGGGTCGCCGAGGACGCCCGCTTTACGGCACCAGATGGCGAGGTCGCGGTAGCCGTGCAGGTATTCGTGCAGCGGAGTGCCGCCATGCCCATTAAGGGTGTTTACGAAATCCAGGCATAGCGCATTGCCGATCAAACTGTGTTTCTCTGCTTCCGAGGGGGATCGATCGAGTTGGCTGTTCTGCATCCAAGACTCCGCCTAACCGTTTTGGTGATATTAACAGGTTAGGGCACGGTTGTCAAGATGACGCGGAGGGCTGTGAGAACGGTCTTGCCGCCTGCGGCCAAATTTGACAAGAGCAGAGTTCCTGGGTAATATGTAAGCAAGTTATGGATGGGTTGGTTAGGGAGAGCCATCTTCCTTCGCGAAACTGGAGCGAGTCAAGAAATGGAAAAGTTGGACCAGATGCGCAAAGGCACGACCACTCTCGCCATTCTCAAATTGCTGGTCGATCGCGGCGAACCGATGCACGGATACCAAATCGCGCGGGCGCTAGAGACCCGCAGCCAAGGGTCCTTTCAGTTCAAGGAAGGGCTCGTTTACCCGCGCCTCCATCAGATGGAGCATGAAGGGCTGTTGAAAAGCGAGTGGGAAGGTAAACGCGGCGGGCGGCGCCGCAAGGTCTATTCGCCGACCGCAGAAGGCAAGCAGAGGCTCGCCCAAGAACTCAAGCAGTGGCAGGCCTTTAGCCTGAGCATGGAGCAGCTGCTCGGGCTCGCCGGATGAGGATGACATCGGTGACCATCGACGATGTTCTGGGGGAGATTCAGCCGCGCCTGGGGCTCGAAGCGGAACAAGAGCACGAGGTGCTCGAGGAAATCCGCGGTCATCTGGAGGAAGCCGTGGCGGCCGCCCGGGCGCGCGGTCTGGATGAACAAAAGGCGTTGGCAGATGCGGCGGCTGCATTCGGCGTCGAGCAAGCGGCGGCCGAGTTGCGCGAGACGCATTCCGGGTGGGGCACCCTGGAGGGAGTCGCCGCGGCCGCCCTGCCCGTCGTCTTTACGCTCGTCCTCCGCTGGCTGATCTTTGCGCCGGATGGAACGGCGGATGCATGGCGGGAGAGGCTCTCGGCCCCGACTCTGATCGTGATTGCCGCCGTTGCGATCCTGGTGCCGCTGCTGCGGTTTCCAAGGCGGCGTTATGCGATTGCGCTTTGGATTCTTTTCTGGGGACTGTCTCTCGTGACGGTCATGTGGCCGTCGTTGCGGTGGTAGAGGGGCGCGAGACGTCCGGGAGCATGAGGGAACATAAACCTGTACGCAAAGGAGGCCGTTGGCAATGTCCAGTCTGACGATCGTCGAGTCCATCCTGCGCAATCGGCAAGCGTTTTTCAACGAGATCCGTCAGGGGCAAGAGCTGCAGGCCAAGATGCGCGCGATGTTCATTTCGAGCGTTGTCTTCCTCGCACTGTACGGAGCCGTGCTCGGCTCGACCCACAGTCTCTGGCAAGCCCTGAGCTCCGGCTTTAAGCTTCCACTCCTCTTTCTCGCCACCCTCATCATCTGTGCTCCCACCCTCTACTTTTTCAACTTGATCTTTGGCTCAAATCAGAGTCTGAGCCAGAATGTCGCCCTCATGCTGACCGCAATCACGGTCACCGCGGTCGTCCTGCTGAGCTTTGCCCCGATCGTCCTTTTCTTTCTGCTTACGAGCAGCAACTATCAATTTTTCAAACTGCTCAACGTCGGCGTGTTTACGGTCGCGGGCATCATCGGCGTGTTGTTCCTCGTGCAGGGCATGCGCACGGTTTCCGCGAGCGGGACCGCCGGAGCGAACGCGCGCTTGATGGTCGTGCGGTTGTGGATTGTCGTCTACGCCTTTGTCGGCAGTCAGGTCGCCTGGACGCTCCGCCCGTTCATCGGCGCCCCGAGCATGAAATTCGAACTGTTCCGCCAGCTCGGCGGCAACTTTTATACGAACATCTTCGCCAGCCTCGGCGAGATCCTGGGCTTTTTCACGGTGAGGTAAGCGATGGACGACAATGTGCGCTCACGCTTGGATGCTCTGCTCGATTTCCTGACCGACGAAGTGGCCAAGCGACTCGAAACCAGGGCGGAACTGGAAAGGGCCACGCCCGCGCCAGCGCCGCGGCCGGCTCCGCCTCCCCCAATCGTGCCTCCTGTCGAAGCGGCTCCGGCGCCGGGCCCGGCGCCGGCAGCCGAATTGGCAACCGAGCCAACCCCTTCGCTTCCCCCCGAGCTGGCTTCATCCGAACCATTCCTCGGAGCGGTGCCGGACGTCGCGGCCTCTACACCTTCTCACGCCGCCGCTTTGATGGCCCGGCTCGCCATTGGCGTGCTGCTGGTCGTCGTGTTGATCAATATCCCTCTCAACACGCAGGGCACGGCGCTCGCAAGGTCCATCCCCAACAGCGCTTCCCTCGTCATCGCCAATGGGCTGCTCGTCAAGGAAGAATCCAGCCCGGACGTGTATGTGTACCGCGATGGCGCTTTTCATTGGATTAGCAGCCTGGATGCTTTCCAGCACTATGGGTTTCGCTGGGAGAATGTTCATCCCGTGGAAGCTGGCTTCCTGAATGCCTTTGAGAAAGGGAGCCCTCTGTCCATTCTGCTCAAGTGCGAGAGCAGCCCACACATTTACGCGCTGGAGGCGGGGAAAAAGCGTTGGATTGTGGATATTCCGACCTTCCAAGCGGAGGGATACGTCTGGGAGGACGTCACGTTTGTGCCTTGCCCATACCTGCACAATTTGCCGGAAGGAGACAGCATCCCCCCGGGACGGGGAACACCTCCACCGCCGGTGCCTTGAGAGCGGAGCGACTTGCTCTTTGCGCTCCAGTGTCGCAACAGAAAAAGCCACCCTGTTTTCACGAGTGGCTTTTTGTCACTATGGTTGCGTCTCCTCGACGGCTATCAGTCAAAATCGGTGATGCTCTGCACCGCGGGATGCGCATCTTGGGGCTCTGGCCGCGGCCATGCTGTCCCATTGATCACCTGCTCGATGTGTGCCAGTCGATCATACCAGCGGTCCTGCCATGCGCATAGATCGTGTACGAGCTGTCTCTGCTCCGGGCTGGATGTCAGCCCGAAGAAGATGAGACCGGCCACATTCATCCATTGCACCAAACCGAGATTCACCATAGTATAGAGATTGGTTTCAATGGCGGGCGGAGGTTGCTGGACAGAATAGGCGAGGTCTTCCAGTGTCTTGAAGGTATTTGGATTTGCTTCCAACATGCGCAACAGCGGCAGCGCGCCATCGCACGCGGAAACCTGATCGAACAAATGTCGCACTCGCTTTGGCATTTCCTGAAATACCCTATCTTGAACAAGTCGCTCGTCATTGAGCCATTGGAACTGTGGCATCCCTTACCTCCTGGTGGTTTTTCTGACATCCAATGGCGCAGCGGGCTGGCTAGCTGCAGCGCCGCGGAATAATGTGCAGAGAGAACATGTGCCAAAGCGATCCGCGCCTGCGCTAGTGGGCGATGGAAGAATGCCCGCTCCTTCTTTGGTCTTCCAGTTGCACCTCCTTTTGGAATTGGAAATACAAGCCTTGGTGGCGGTGGGGCTTCACAGCGGAGCCCCTCACACGAGGGCGTGTCAAAATAGAAACACAATCAGGCTGGTGCTAGATGACTCTAGCGCCGCCGGAAAATTGGCACTCTCGAGACATGGCAATCGCGGTCGGGGGATTTGATGCTAGGGTTTGATGGACGGACCGGTTGCAGCCGGCGTCAATCATCGACATCAGGTAGGCCTGTCGTGACCTGTGGGGAAAGCCGCCCCTCTGAAATCGTGGCACTGGCTTCCGGTGGCCTCAAGGAGCCAGAGACAGCACGACGCCGCGTCGACTCGTATCACCAACGAAATGTGATCTCGATTCTTTTCGGCGTCTGAGGTCTTACAACTCTACCTTACTACATACCCGGGACTTTGTCAACCAGTACATTTGTACGGGTTGACATACATGTCAAGTCAGCGCGAGTCCATAGCACCGGCGCGACCGGTTTCGATTCGGGTCGGTCCAGGCAACCGGCCGGCTTGCGCGACTTGGACCACCATCCACGCGACAACGCCCAGACCCGCGACGAAGAGCACGAGAAAAGCGACGAGCGGACTCAATTGGAGATTGACGGGTTGGGCCGTGACGTCGAGATAACGCGCCAGTTCGAGGTTCTGGACGATTTGGCGGCTGGAGGCGTTGAGAGCGATCACGACAAACTGCGCGGCACCTGTGGCCAAGGCCAATCCGCGCGTGATTCTCCGCCGCTGGAACAGGATCAAGGCCCAGACGAGCCCCGGGGCAATTGCCGTGAGGACGGTTAGCACCACGAGAGGAGAAGCGAGGAGTTGTGCACGGACAAGGTCGGCGATGGCTCCGAAAATGTACCACGTTCCCGTCACCGCGAACCAGACGATGCCAAGCGTGCACAGCTTGAGCGCGCTGGAAGAGGCCCAGTGTTTATAGTCGTCGGTTTCCGCCCCGGCAAAAAAGGCTGCATCGACGGCCATGTAGGCGGCGACTGTTGTCAGGGCGAGGCCGAACATCATGAGCCAGCGCGGCAGCAGGGTGGGGTCGAAAACGTTGAGCGCGATGCCAAGTGGGGCACCGGCAATACTCGTCGCTTTCCACAGGGCGGGCCAGGCAGCCAGATTCGTCATCAGGGAAAAGTTGTTTGCGAAGATCAAGCCGATGGCCGTGAACAAAAGAGCGCTCACCCAGCCGGCGGCAAGCCCCAAGCGCGTGAGGTGATCGTTCCGTAATTGAAAGGCGTAGAGATAGACGCCATAGTAGGCAACCACGAGCATCCCGATCACACTAAACCACGGCCACGCCATCAGGATGGTCGAAGGGTAGAACGCTTGATAGTAGCCGACCTGGGTAAAGAGGAGCGGGACGATGCCCAGATTGACGCCAAAGGCGACGATGAATGGCATCTGTTTCATGAGTCGCCGGGAGAAAAGCTTGCCGTGCGGGCCGCCCCAAACGCCGAGGATGGCCGCGAGCACGACGCCCGCATACCAGAGGTTCATGGGCACCATATGAAGCGCAAACCCGAGCACCTTGAAGAACTCGATAAACCAAAAGGCCGCTGGCAGGCCCAGTGCCGTCGTGGGACCGGTCAGATTCGGATCCATGGTTTCCTCCTATTGGGCGTTCCCGTAGTTCATCCCGGTTGGATGGCCGGGGGCGATCGTGAGCAAGTATTCGGTGAGCGCTTGAGCTTCGGCAGGCGTTCCCGCGAAAGGAGGCATGAAGAACTGGGCCCGCTCGGGATGATCGACGACCATCCGGATCATGTCCGGAGACCAACCGCGAATCAGTTGGTCGACTCCCGAATAGCCGGAGACGGCGTGGCAGTCGTTGCAGTGGTACTGGAAAATGACCTGGCCGATGCGCGCCTGATCGCTCTTGGGAAGCGTGAGAATCTTGTTCGTGTCGATCTGGCCGTTCGTCAACAGTTGCGGATATTCACCGGCAATGAAAGTGCGTGTCCAGGTCCCACTTTGTAGGTAACCCGTTTGGCGTGAGGTTGATATCTCTTGGGGAAGGATCTGGTTTCCGAGCACCACATTGTAGACGATGTAGGGCTTGCGGACGGCCTCTCGGATAAACTCGCCGGTCCCAATTGCGGCGAGACCGCAGACAAACAAGAGAATGGCAAAACCCGGCGATAGCCAACCGGGATTGCGATAAGGCCCCAGGTAGAGCATTACAAAGATCACGGCGGTCACCGCAAAGATCAAAAGCATCAAAATGTTCAGGGCGCTGGCGGCAACCAGGGCGGCCTTGGCCGATTCGGGGAGCGCCACATACCACAGAATCCCCCCGACGGTGACAAAGGCGGAACCCAAGAGGGCGGGGGAAGCCGAGCGGGCGGCAATCAGATTGCGCAGCGCGGAATTCTTGACGCGAAAGGCCGCGTGGAGATAGACATAAAGGGATGCGAGCAAAAAGGCGCCGCCTGTCCGGGCAACGATTTGCGGCACGGTTTCCGGGTTGAAAAAGCCAACCCAGAAATCCGGGTTCTGGACCCACTCGCCCGGATTCAGCATAAAGGCGGTGATGCCCGTAATGAGGACGAGACTGATCCAGGCGGAGACGGCATAAATCCAACCGATCGTTTGATGCGTCTGCGGCTTGAGCCTGTCCCAATAATAATAAAAGATAAAGGCGGAGGCAATCTCGAGGACGAAAAAGACATATTCCATCGCCCAGCCAAAGACAAAGGCATGGATCAACGTCTCGGTCGCGAGGGGAGAAGCGAGCCCGATCGTCCACCAGATGCCGACGCCCGTGATCGCCCCGAGGACGACGGTGAGCAGGATAAAGAACCAAGCGTGATCGTGGAGGTAGGCGAGGTAATCCTTATTCCCTGTGCGATAAGCATAGCGCGTCTCGACCGCAAGAAAAAGGCCGCCTCCTACGGCGTACATGGAGATAAAGATGTGAAATGTGGAAATGGCGGCGATCAGCAGGGGAGCGGTAAGGAATGGGACGTACCACCATGGATAGTGCATAGTCCTCCTTTCACCTCAGACGAAAGAAAAAATGCCTATCCCTGACCGTCCGGGAAAGGCATTCATGACCTCAGCGGGTCCATCGCACGCAGGCGAATGGGTCAATACTAATTCTACTGGATTTCGTGCGATCGCGCAAGGCGAGAGTCCGTGAGGCAAAATGTTGGAATGGGCCTCCCATCAGACTATTTGACTTTTTTATTCAAGCGGGATAGATTTGAATTGGAAATGCGCGAGGTTAAGATTGCCTCCCCGTGGTGAGGAAAGCGGGAGAGGCTTTTTTGTTTTCGGGGTGTTCCATGATTGAGGTCCACGAGTTGCAGGTCTTTTTGGCAGCGGCCGAGCAAGAGAATTTTTCCGCTGCGGGGCGCAAGTTGCACCTGAGCCAGCCGGCCATCAGCTTTCAGATCCAGTCGCTCGAGCAACATCTGAATGTCCAACTCTTTCAGCGCACCGGACGGCGGATTACCTTGACGGAAGCGGGGCGCGATCTCTTGCCGATGGCGCGTGAGATGGTGAACCTGTCCTCGCGGATCGAAGAGACGATGTGTGAGCAGCAAGGTCTAGTCAAAGGGCAACTGGTGATAGGATGCAGCACGAGCCCGGGCAAGTACATTTTGCCACATCTTGTCGGTGCCTTCCACCAGCGTTTTCCTGCCGTCCATGTAAGCGTGGAGGTGATGGACCGCGAAACGGTGGAGGCGAAGCTTGTTGGCCAGGAGATCCACATCGGCGTTGTCGGCATTTGTTCCAAGAAGAAGGAACTCGAGTGCTGGCCATTCTTTACGGATGAACTCGTGCTCATCGTGGCGGCCGGCCACCCGTGGGCGGCTTGCCGCTCCATCTCGCCCGGGGAATTGGCTACACAAGATTGGATTTTGCGGGAGGGGGGCGCGGCCACGCGCCAGCTCGTCCTCAGTACTTTGGCCGGTTGCGGCATCTCGTCGGACCAACTGAGGGTTCCCATGGAATTGGGAAGCGCAGAAGCGGTAGAGGCGGCAGTCGAGGCCGGACACGGGGTCTCGATTGTTTCTCGGGTGGCCGTACGGCGCGGCCTCGAGATGGGACGTATCAAGACCGTGGGCGTAGAGGGTCTGTCCGTGGAGCGGGAGATTTTCTTTGCGCGCAGCCGGCTCCGTACCTGCACGTGTGCTCAACTGCGCTTTAGGGAGTTTGTAGAATCGCCGGAGGGGCAGAGCGCGCTCGCCGAGTGCCTGGCCTAGCAGGCGCCTGAGATTAGTCCGAGCGAGAGGGTGGTTGCACACACGCACGCCTGCGCTCAGAAGTGGGAACCGGGGACGACTGCCAAATCGATTTGACAGCCTCTCTAAATTAGATATACTCTTCAGGCGCGGCGCCGTGGCCAAGTGGCAAGGCAAGGGTCTGCAAAACCCTGATCGGCGGTCCAAATCCGCCCGGCGCCTCTCAGACGTGATGGCATCCGCATCACCCAACGCCCCCTCTCCCCGTCGAAAAGAGGGGGTGTTTATTATCGTGGGAGGCGGTGGTGCCAGTGGCACCA